>DASXBN010000096.1:0-9607 GCA_036491675.1 Pseudolabrys sp.
CGAATGCCGCGTCGGCGCGCAGGACTGCATCATTCGGGCGCGGCGTGGTGTCATTCTGTGCGCCGGGTCTATCCAGTCACCGCACCTGCTCATGGTGTCGGGAATCGGCCCCGCCGCTGCGCTGCGCCAATACGGCATCCCGATCGTCGTCGATCGCGCCGGGGTCGGCGAAAATCTGCAGGATCATTTGCAGTTTCGTCTCATTTATCGCTGCGCAATGCCGATCACGACCAACGACCAGTTACGCTCCGTCACCGGCCGCGCGCGCATCGGCCTTGAATGGCTGCTCTTCCGCGGCGGACCGGTCGCCCTCGGCATCAACCAGGGCGGCCTGTTTGCACGCGTGATGCCGGGCTCGAGGACGCCGGATATCCAGTTCCATGTGGCCACGCTGAGCGCGGACATGGCGGGCGGCGAGGTCCATGACTTTTCCGGCTTCACGCTCTCGGTCTGCCAGCTGCGTCCGGAAAGCCGCGGGCGTATCGAGCTTGCCAGCGCCGATCCGCTGGTGCGGCCGCGCATTCACGCGAACTATCTCGCAACCGAAACCGACCGCGCCTGTGCGGTTCGCGCCATTTCATTCGCGCGCGAGCTGGCGCGCACCAAGCCGCTGTCCGACTATATAGCCGCCGAAGTCACTCCAGGGCCGGCGGTTGATTCCGAGACCGAGCTGTTGGCGTTTGCGCGCCAGAACGGCGCGACGATTTTTCATCCAGCCGGCACCTGCCGGATGGGCGCCGACGACGCGGCGGTGGTCGATCCCCAACTGCGCATGCGGGGCGTCGAGGGCCTATGGGTGGCCGATTGCTCGATCATGCCGACGCTGGTGTCCGGCAACACCAATCTTCCGGCGATCATGATCGGCGAAAAAGCCTCGGACCTGATCCTGCAGGACACGCGGCAGCATTGATGGGCTTGTTACGAAACACCGGCAGCGTGTCGGCGCGACCTTGGATTTCTTCCGGATAGCGCGCGCGCAATCTGGGCCGGCGTATCGACGACGATGACTCCGGCCGCTTCAAGCGCCCGGCGTTTCGACGCATAGCCTCCGCGATTGCCGGTCACGATGGCGCCGGCGTGGCCCATCTTCTTGCCGGGAGGCGAAGCGGCGCCGGCAATGAAGGCGGCAACCGGTTTGCGCATCGTCCTGGCGTAGTCGGCGGCGTCTTCTTCCATTGTGCCGCCAATTTCGCCGACGATGACGACGGCCTCGGTTGGGGGGTCGTGGTCAAGCGCCGCAAGCGCGTCGCGCGTGGTGGTGCCGAGCATCGGGTCGCCCCCGATGCCGATGAAGGCCGATTGGCCGAGCCCCGATTGCGTCAGCTCGAGGCAGACGAGCGTGCCGAGGCTGCCGCTGCGCGAGATCACCCCGACATGGCCGGGCTTGAACACGCTAGGCACAAACGCAGGCATAATCCCGATGAAGCACTCACCCGGCGTCACCAGGCCGGCAGTGTTGGGGCCGACGATGCGCGTGCCATGCCGGGCGGCAGCCGCGTGCATCGCCATGACGTCCTGCGCTGGGATGTGCTCGGTCAACACGACCAGATGCTTGATCCCCGCCTCCATTGCCGACACGGCCGCCTCGCGCGCGGTTGCAGGCGGAATGAACATGACGGCGACATCGCCGCCGGTGTCCCGCACGGCCTGCGCCGTCGAGGCGAAGATCGGCACATCGCAATGCCGTCCGCCCGCGCGTTTCGGATTGACGCCGGCCACGACCTGCGTGCCGTAGGCGAGCATTTTCTCGGTCCAGAACGTGCCCTGGCGTCCGGTGATGCCGAGCACGATGACCTTGCTGCTCCTGCGCATGATCATTGCGCCGCCTGCACCGCCGCCTGAATGGCGTCTTCCATCAGGTCGTAGGGCTCGATCCCGAGCCGCGCGCGCACGAGCGCGATGGCCTCGTCCTCGCCAGTGCCGTGGATCGAGAAGAACACGGGGATGTCGGGCTTGAGTTCCTGCCAGGCCTTCACCACCCCCTCGGCCATGACATCGGTGCGGGCGAACGCCCCGCAGAAATTGATGATGAGACTCCTGACGCCGGGATTGGACAGAACGAGGTCGAGCGCCGCCGCGGACTTGGTGTAGGCCTCGCCGCCGATTTCAAGGAAGTTGGCCGGCCGGCCGCCGAAGTGGCGAATGACGTCCATGGTCGTCATGGTGAGGCCGGCGCCGTTCGCCAGCACGCCGACATTGCCGTCGAGCTGGATGAACTTCAGACCGTTTTCCGCACCGCGCTGTTCCAACGCGGTCATCGGGGCGGGGGCTGCGAACCTGACGATGTCCTCCTGCCGATAGGTGGCGGCATCGTCGAGCACGAATTTGCAGTCGAGCGCTACCACGCGCCGATCTCGGAGCTGCGCCAGCGGATTGATCTCAAGAAGCTCGGCGTCGCGCCGTCGATAGGCCGCATAGAGGCGAGAAAGAATATCTGCGATGCTTGCCTGCGCATCGCCGAGTTGCAGGCCGGCTAACATCGAGACGAAATCGACCGCGCCCGGCTCGGCGTCCAGATCGACGTGCTGGCGCCGGATCGCATCGGGTGTGGCGGCCGCGACCTCCTCAATGTCCATGCCACCTTGCGTCGAGAACAGAACGAGCGGCTTACGTGCGTCCGTATCGGTCAGGACGGCCGCATAGAATTCATGCGCGATGTTCGCCTGTTCCTCGACTAGCACGCGCTCGACCTTGTACTCGCCGATGCTCATGCCCAGGATCGCGGCGGCGACGCGCTCAGCTTCCTCGGGCGTATCGGCGGGCTTGATGCCGCCGGCATTGCCGCGCTTGCCGGCCGCAACCTGTGCCTTGATCACGGCGGGTCCGATCGCGCCAACCGCTTGGGCCGCTTCCTTCGCCGTGCGGCATATTTGTCCGCGCGGCACCGGTATGCCGGCGGGCGCGAGCACCAGCGATTTCGCCGCGTGTTCGTCGAAGTTCATCTGGCGCCTCAGCGACCGTATTTGTCCCAGTAGGCGCCGAACAGCTCTTCTTCCGACGGCTTGTCTTCGCGAATAGGGGTCACGAGATGGGTAATGTTGATGAAGTGCTTGTAGTTGAGGTTTTCGCTGATGCTGTTGCCGCCCCAGGTCCCGCACCCCATGCTGAGCGTGAAGTTGAGCCCGTTGTCGAAGCTGCCGCCGTTGCCGAAGGTGTGGGCCTGGTTGACGAGCACGCGCACCACGTCAACCTGTTCGGCGAGCTTGCGCGCGCGGGCGAGATCCTTCGTGTGCAACCCGCAGGAATGACCGCGACCTTGATGGGCGATGATTTCATCGACGCGCGCAATGGCGGCGTCGAAATCCTTCGCGCGATAGACCGCGAGCACCAGCGCCAGCTTCTCCCCGGAAAACGGGAAGTTGCGGCCGACTCCTGTCTCCTCGACCATGAAGAACTTCTTTTGCTCGGCCGCGACCGGCAGGCCGAACGCCCTCCCCAGCACATCGGCGTCGCGCGCGATCAGGGTGCGACTGAGCTTGCCATCCTGCCACAGCCTGCGCTGGATGCGCTCCTTTTCCATCGGCGAGGCCATGTAGCCGCCGGCGCGCTCCAGCGCCGCGATCGCATGATCGTACACCGCATCGAGAATGACCACGGAATTCTCCGACGAGCAGGAGGTCGCATTGTCGAAGATTTTCGACGCGCAGATTTTCTGGGCCGCCTCGTCGAGATCGGCGGTCTCATCGATGATCACCGGGACGTTGCCGGTGCCCACCCCGATCGCCGGCGTGCCGCTCGAATAGGCGCGCCGCACGTTGTCCTGCGAGCCGGTGGCGACCACCAGATCGGCGGCCTCCATCAGCGCCTGTGTCATGTCCTTCGACGCGGGCGGTGGCAGGATTTGCACGAGGTCTTCAGGCAGGCCGACCTTCTTGAGCTCGGCGCGCATGTGGTCGACCGTGCGCTGCGTGGTCTTGAGGCCGGCTGGCGACGCGGCAATGACGATGGCGTTGCGTCCCTTGAGCGCCATCATCGCCTTGTTGACCGGTGTTGCGCCCGGATTGGTCGAGGGCGTGACGGCACAGACCACGCCCACCGGCTTGGCGTATTTGACGATGCCCCGCGCCTTGTCCTCCTCGACGATGCCGACGGTCTTTACGCGCAGCAGATCACGCAAGGTGCCAAAAGTCTTGCGCTGCTTCTTGATGATCTTGTCCGGCACATTGCCTAGTCCCGTGTCGGCCACCGCCAGTTCTGCCAGTTCCTCGGCATGCGTTGGATTGTAGAGCGACCAGGCCAGCGCCGTGACCGCCTCGTCGACGCGCGCCTGATCGGCTCCGGCAAATACCGCCATGGCCGCACGCGCACGCCGCACCAGCTCGTCAACCACGGCGACCGCCTTGGGATCGGCCGTCGGCTTCACTGCGACAGTCATCTCAAACCCCGTCAAGCAACCTCTTGCGCACGCATGTCCTCGCGCCGGATGCCCGCCACGACCGTGGGCTTTTTCATGGCGTCGCGGCGGAACGGTTCGCCCAGCTCCTGATTGAGGATGACCTCGATGAAGGTGGTCACTCCCTTCTTTTGCGCTTCGCAGGACTGGCGCAGCGCGTCGGTCAGCTCGGCCTGTGTTCTTGCCGTCACGCCCTTGAGGCCGCAGGCTTCGGCGACCTTGGCATAGCTGAGATGCGAATTGAGCTCGGTTCCAACGAAGTTGTTGTCGAACCACAGGATCGAATTGCGCTTCTCGGCGCCCCACTGGTAGTTGCGGAAGATGACCATGGTGATGCCGGGCCACTCCTTGCGTCCGATCGAACTCATCTCGTTCATGGAAATTCCGAACGCGCCGTCACCGGCGAAGCCGACGCACGGTGTATTCGGATTGCCGACCTTGGCGCCGATGATGGCGGGGAAGCCATAACCGCAGGGCCCGAACAGGCCGGGGGCCAAGTACTTCCGGCCGGTCTCAAACGTCGGATACGCATTGCCGATGGCGCAGTTGTTGCCGATGTCGCTGGATATAATGGCGTCCGGGGAAAGCCCAGCCTGGATTGCGCGCCAGGCCTGCCGCGCCGACATTCGGTCGGGTTCGCGCTTGCGGGCGTCGGCGTTCCATGTGGTGCCCGGATCGTCCTCCTCATGATCCATGCTGGAGAGGGTCTGGAGCCATCGGGACTTGGTGGTATGGATCAGCGCCTTGCGCTCCTCGCGGCCGGCATTTCCAGCGATGGGGGAAAGCTGCGCCAGCAGGTCTTTGGCGACGAGCTTGGCGTCACCGCAGATGCCGACCGCCACCGGCTTGGTCAGGCCGATGCGGTCCGGATTGACCTCGACCTGGATGACCTTGGCGTTCTTCGGCCAGTAATCCAGGCCATATCCCGGAAGGGTCGAAAATGGATTGAGCCTGGTGCCGAGCGCCAGCACCACGTCGGCCCGGGCGATCAGCTCCATCGCCGCCTTCGAGCCGTTGTAGCCGAGCGGGCCGACGGCAAGCCGATGGCTGCCGGGGAAGCTGTCGTTGTGCTGGTAGTTGCTGCACACCGGCGCATCGAGCCGCTCCGCGAGCGCAGCGCATTCGGGGATTGCATTTCCGAGAACGACCCCCGCGCCCGACAGGATGACCGGGAATTTCGCCGTCGACAGCAGCTTGGCTGCCTCCGCGACGGCACTGGCGCCGCCGGCCGGCCGCTCGAACTCGACGATCGCCGGCAGGCTGATGTCGATGATCTGAGTCCAGAAGTCGCGCGGAATATTGATCTGTGCAGGCGCCGAGAGGCGCTTCGCCTTCGAAATGACGCGGTTGAGGACTTCCGCGACGCGCGCAGGATCGCGCACCTCCTCCTGATAGCACACCATGTCGCGGAACAGCGCCATCTGCTCCACTTCCTGGAACCCTCCCTGCCCGATCGTCCTGTTCGCCGCCTGCGGCGTCACCAGCAGCATCGGTGTGTGGTTCCAGTAGGCGGTCTTGATCGCGGTGACGAAATTGGTGATGCCCGGGCCGTTCTGGCCCAGGACCATGGCGATTTTCCCGGTCGACCGCGTATAGCCGTCGCACATCATGCCGCCGTTGCACTCGTGCGCAACGTCCCAGAACGTAATGCCAGCTTTCGGGAAAAGATCGGAGATCGGCATGAAGGCCGATCCGATGATGCCGAAGGCATGCTCGATGCCATGCATCTGCAAGACTTTCACGAAGGCTTCTTCCGTCGTCATCTTCATGGCTGCGTCCCTTTTGTCGATCTCCGGCTTCGCTGGCCGGGGTCACGTTTCGAGTTCTCCCGAGAACATGTGAGAAGTCGCCCCTCAATCCACGGCCTGGAATATCTCGGCGAGCTCGTCAGAGGCAGCTCGCAGCGCCGGCAGATGCGCGCGGCCGTCTTCGATACCCATGCGGGCCTGCGGCGCCTGGATGGCGGCGCCGGCGAGCAGTTCGCCGTTGCGGCCTAGCACCGGCACGGCGATGCAGACCACGCCATCAAGGAATTCCTCGCGGTCGTACGACACCTGTTGCTTTCGGATTTGCCGCAGCTCGGCTTCGAGGCTGGCCAGATCGACAATCGTTTGCTCGGTGTAGCGGCGCAGATCAAGATGCTGCAGCAGCCTGCGCCGGCGCGACGCCGGCGAGAACGCGAGGAACAGCTTGCCGATGGCGCTGCAATGCAGCGGCACGCGCGAGCCGCTGGAGAACTGCAGGCGCAGCGGCCAGTGCTTGGCCTCGATCCGGTCGAGATACATCACTTCGCCATTGACCAGCGTCCCGATATTGCAGGTCTCATTGACCTTGTTCACGAGGCGCTGCAGCACGATGTGAGGCTCCGAATTGCCCATCGAAGCGGCGAGCGCGCCAAACGCCAGGGTGGTAAACCGCGATCCGACCAGCAGCCGCTTACGGCTCGGCTCGCGCGCAAGATAGCCCTGGCTGACGAACCAATCGACCAGCCGGTAGGCGGTCGCCTTCGGCAGTTCCAGCGCGTCGATAATGTCGAGCACGCCGACCGGAGCGGGCGACTTCGCCACATGTTCGAGGATGGCCAGCGAGCGCGCGATGGCGCCGAGTCTTTCGCGCCTGCCGAGGGCGCGCGTACGCCGCGCGAGGGTGCCGGCGGCGTCGCCCGCCGCGCCAGCGGACGCCTTGGTGCGTCGTACGCTCGTGGCGATATCGGCGGGCATCCTTCGTCCTTTAGGCCGCGGTAGGCAGCTCGCGCTTCGCAGGCCACTTCCGCGCGAAGGCCAACTCAAGCACGAGCATGGTCAGCGCCATCGCCGTCCCGGTCAGCCATATTCTCGCCCGGTGAGACTGTCGGTCTCAAAGGTAAGCAGAATAGCCCAGCGCCCGCAATGCCGCGGCGGCGAGACGCCGTTTCTCAGCTCGTGAGGTTTCGGCCCCCGTCCCGTGCGTTGATCGGCCGATAGCTGCGCGGCTCTGGCCCGCAATAGAGCGTCAGCGGACGGATCAAGATGTTGTTCTCGATCTGCTCTAAAACCTGCACGACCCAGCCCGGCACGCGGCCGATCGCGAAGATCGGCACGAACAGATCCCGTTTGATGCCGAGCAGATGGTAGACGACGCCGGAATAGAAATCGACGTTCACGTTGACGCCGTGGCGCGCGTAGGGCGCCATCGCCTGTACGACCGCCTGCAAAATTTCGTACCACTGCGGCTCGCCCATTTGCTTCGATAGCCGTTCCACGCCGGCCCGCATATGCCGCGCGCGCGGGTCCTCGGCGCGGTAGACGCGATGACCGAAACCGGTGACCGGCTCGCCCGCTTTGCGCTTCGCCCGCACATAATCGGCAGCGCGCGCGGCATCGCCGATCTCTTCCGCCATCTTCATCACGTCTTCCGCGGCGCCGCCGTGCGCGGGGCCCGAGAGAGCGGCAATTGCCGCCGTGATCGCGGCGTGGAGGTTGGCCTCGGTGCCGACCACAACGCGCGCCGTGAACGAGGACGCATTCGATCCATGCTCGGCATGCAGGATGAGGTCGCGGTCGATGAGCTGCGCGGCGTCGCCACTCGGCTTGGTTCCCGTAAGCATCCACAACAGGTTGGCCGCATGCGCAAGCCCGCGGTCGGCGGCTACCGGTTCGAGTCCCTCGCGGATGCGCGAATGCGCGGCGACGATCATGGCGACTTGCGAGGTCAGGCGGATGCCCTTACGCAGCGTGGCCTCGCGCGAGATGTCGGCGACCTCCGGATCGAACGCCGAGAGCGCGGAGACGGCGGTGCGCAACACGTCCATCGGATGGGCGGACTTCATCACGCGGATGATGCCGTAGATCGGCTCGGGCAGGCTGCGCGCCGCCTTGAGGTCGTCGTCGAAGGCGGAGAGCTGCCGCGCGTTCGGCAACTCGCCATTGAGCAGCAGCCACGCGGTTTCCTCGAAACTCGAATGTTCAGCGAGATCGTGGATGGAATAGCCGCGGTAGCGCAGGTCGCCCGCCTTGCCGTCGATGAACGTGCACGGCGAGCGATCGAAGTAGACGCCTCTCAAGCCGCGGTGAATCTTGATTGCTTCGGTTGTTTCGGTCATTGATTCCTCGTGCCTGGCACGACGTTTTCTCACAAAGTGAGACAGATGGATCTGCTCGCTGAGCTTTTTGATAGCGCACGGCAGCATTTGCGCAAGGTCGTGCTGCCGGAGGGCGACGACGAGCGGGTGCTCGCGGCCGCCTGCCGTCTGCGCCGGGAAAGGATCGCGGTTCCGATCGTTCTCGGCGACGAAGCGGCGATCGCGCAAATGGCCGCGCGCGCGGCGTTCGATATGTCGGGGATCGAAGTGATCGATCCGCGGCGCGATGCAAGGCTCGGCTCCTATGCGTCCGCCTGCGCCGCCGGTCGGGCGACGATGACGCCGGGCATGGCCGCCCGGCTGGTGGCGAAACCGCTTTATTTTGCCGGCATGATGGTGCGCCAGGGGGACGCCGACGCCATGATCGCAGGCGCGGCCAATCCGACCCGGCGGGTTATCGAAGCCGGGTTGATGACGATCGGACTCGCTGCGGGAATTGCGCTGCCTTCGAGTTTCTTCCTCATCGTCGTGCCGGATTTTCTTGGGCGAGGTCCGAAGGCGTTCGTCTTCGCCGATTGCGCCGTCAATGCAGAGCCGGGAGCCGAGGAGCTCGCCGACATCGCGATCGCATCGGCGCGCAGCGCGGAGAAGCTGCTGCGCGAGAACGCGCGCATCGCCATGCTGTCGTTCTCGACCCACGGCAGCGCGCAACACCCGAAGGTCGACAAGGTCCGGCGCGCGCTCGCGCTCACGCGCGAGCGGGCGCCCGAGCTTGCCGTCGAGGGCGAGTTGCAGGCCGACGCCGCGCTCGTGCCGGCGGTGGCGCAGAAGAAGGTGAAGACGCCGAGCGTGGTGGCCGGCGATGCGAACGTGCTGATCTTTCCCGATCTCGACGCGGCAAATATCGGCTACAAGCTGACGCAATGGCTCGGCGGGGCCAAGGCCATCGGCCCTTTCCTGCAAGGCTTCGCCAAGCCGATCAGCGACCTGTCGCGCGGCGCCAGCGTCGACGACATCGTCACCACCTGCGCAGTGGCGCTGACAATGGCGTAAGGCTTAGGGGCGCATCCCCCCGCGAGCCGAACGGGCTATTCGATCGGCCCATATTGATGGGCGAAGCGGACGATCAGATAGCGGAAGAGGCGGTCCGTGAT
>DASXBN010000097.1:0-2792 GCA_036491675.1 Pseudolabrys sp.
GCCGGCACGCGGCTCGGCATCGTGCTGATGGCGACCGTGTTCGGCATGGCGCTCGGCGGCTGGATGTCCGGCGTGATCTTCGATCTCACCGGCTCGTATCAGGCGGCTTTCGTCAACGGCCTGATCTGGAACCTGGTGAACATCTCGATCGCACTGTGGCTGCTCACGCGACCTGCCGGCGGGCCGCGCACGGATGAGGCGCGGCTGCTCTTTGCTCGCCACGGCCGAGGCGGAGGTCGCTGATCAGGCGAGATACGCAACGGCCGAGTGTTTCGTTCATTACTGCGGCTTGTAATCCTCGCGCGATTGATTGGAGATTCTGATCAAGAACTCGGCGTCCTCGCGGTCGCGCTTGAGGAATTGCAAAAATTCCGCGGGCGTTCCTGGCGCCGGCAGCACGGCTTGCTTCTCGAGATACTCGACGAATTTCGCCTCGCGATAGAGCGTCACGAACTCGGTATTGAGTCTGTCCACGATTGGCTGCGGCACTCCGCGGGGGGCGGCCAATCCCCACCAGCCGAACGGCGGAAAGTCGATGCCCGCCTCGGCGAGGGTCGGTATTTCGGGCACGAGAACCGAGCGGCGGACGGCCGCGACCGCGAGGGGCTTGATCTTGCCCGTCCCCAAGAGCCCGAGAAAATTTCCGAGTCCCATCTTGGCGACTTGGAGTTCGCCGGCGACGAGAGCTTGCGCGATCGGCCCGCCCCCGCGGTAGGGAATACCGACGATGTTCACATTCCAGGTCTGGTTCATCCACTTCAAGAACATCTCGGGATTAGAACCGGGCCCGAGTGTCCCGTAGTTGAGTGTCGACGGATGCGCCTGCGCATAGGCTTTGAGCTCGGCTGCCGTATTGACGTTGAGCGAGCTGTTCACAAACAGCGCCTCGATCAGCAGATAAAGATTGGTGATGAGCGTGAAGTCCCGCTCCGGGTCGTAGGGCAGCTGGTTGAACAGCAGCGGATTGATCGACAGCGTGTTGTGGTAGACCAGACAAAGCGTATAGCCGTCGGGCGCCGCTTGCGCGCAGGTCTGCGCTCCAGGGATGCCGCTGGCGCCGCCTCTGTTCTCGATCACGAAGGGCTGGCCGAGGCGCGGCGCCAATTCGCTCGCGGTGGCGCGCATGATCACGTCGGTCACGCTGCCGGCCGCGATCGGCACGATCACCCGAATCGGCCGCTCGGGATAGGTCTGAGCGTTGACCGCAAACGCCCAGACAGCCGACAGCGCCGCGATTGCGCCCACCGCAATGGCGCGCAATGGACGCGTCATGCGTCGGTCTTCCTCGCGCGCGCTGGACGCCGCGGACGCCTTCACTTGAGCTGATCGGCGACCTTTTCGATGCCGGCCTTGACGCACGCTTCGTCCTTGTCGCCGCCGGGAGCGCCGGAAACACCGGCCGCGCCGATCACCTCCTCGCCGATCATGATCGGCAGCGCGCCGCGGGCGGTAGTGAAGCCGGTGAGATACTGCGCGCCCATTTGCGGATTCTTCTTCAACCGCTCTTCCATCTCGCCCGAGGGAATGCGGAACGTGCGCGCCGTGAAGGCTTTCTTGAAGCTGTTCTCCATGGTGTGCGGTCCGGTGCCGTCACCGCGGATCTGGACCAGCACCTCGCCGTTGCGGCCGACGACGGTGGCCGACACGCGGTAGCCGTTCGCGGTGCAGGTGGCGATGGCGGTTTGCGCGATGGTGAGCGCCATGGCCGCCGACAAATCCTTGCGTGCGAGCAACTGCGCGCTCGCGGGGGTGACCAGTGCGCAGGCCAGGCCGATCGCGGCCAGCCGATACGACGCCACAGACATGATGAAGTCCTCCCTTGGTGGTCGAGACCGCGCTGATGTGGCTGGCGGTCTGCCGGGGAAAAGCCTAGCGCATTTGCGGGCGCTTGTACGGGCCTGATATCGGTTTCCCGTCCGCGTTCCCGATGTGGTATCTGCGGGCGGCGGAAAGCGAAGGAGCGGCAGACGAATGAGCCCGCGGCGCATTCTGGTCACCGGCGGCAGCGGCTTTCTCGGTTCGGGTCTGGTCAAGGCGCTCGTGCGCCAGGGCGAGGCTGTGCGCGTGTTCGACGACAATTCGCGCGGAGCTTTGCGCCGGCTGCGCGAGGTCGAACGCGACATCGAGTTCGTCAGCGGCGACATCCGCGACGCGGCCGCGGTCGATGCGGCCATGCGCGGCATCGACGAGGTGCATCACCTTGCCTTCGTCAACGGTACGGCCACGTTCTACAGCGCGCCCGATCTCGTGCTCGACGTCGGCGTCAAGGGCATCGTCAACGTCATCGACGGCTGCCGCCACCACGGCGTCGGACGCCTGATCCTCGCTTCGAGTTCGGAGGTTTACCAGTCGCCGCCGCGCGTGCCCACCGACGAGAGCGCTCCGCTCGTGGTTCCCGATCCGCACAACCCGCGCCTCTCCTATGGCGCCGGCAAAATCATCAGTGAGATGATGGTCATCAACCACGGCCGCAAGCATTTCGAGCGGGTGCTGATCTTCCGGCCGCACAATGTCTACGGGCCCGACATGGGCTTCGATCACGTCATCCCGCAATTCGCCGTGCGGCTGAAACGGGCGATGGAAGCCCAGGCGACCGGTACCATTGCATTCCCGATCCAGGGCAGCGGCGCCGAGACGCGCAGCTTCTGCCACGTCGACGATCTGGTGCAAGGCGTGGTGCTCATGCGCGAGAAGGGCGAGCACCTCGGCGTTAACCACGTCGGCAGCGCGGAAGAAGTCAGCATCGCCGATCTCGCCAGGCGCATGGCCAAGATCGCGGGCCGCGACATCGC
>DASXBN010000098.1:0-79829 GCA_036491675.1 Pseudolabrys sp.
GTTCGGGATGATGATCTACAAGCCGCATCTCGCGCTGCTGCTACCGGTCGCGCTGATTGCCGGGCGGCAGTGGCGCGCCATCGCGGCCGCGGCGGTAACCGCCGGAGTGCTGCTGGGCTTGAGCTGGCTGGTGTTCGGGCCAGAGCTGTGGGGGCATTACTTGCGCATCCTTACAGCGTTTCGGCACGTCATAGTTGAAAGCAACATCTCGCCGCGCGTGGTCTCGGTGTTCATCGCCGCGCGCTCGCTGGGGGCGTCGGTTGCGACCGCCTATTGGGTGCAGGGCGCTTTTGGCGTGATCGCATGTTGCGCCGTCGCCGCAGTGTGGTTCAAGCAGGCGCCCGCCGCGGTGAAGAATGCCGTGCTGCTGCTCGGCACCTGCCTGGTGACGCCTTACGTCTTGGACTACGACTTGGTTTTCGGCGCGATCGTCGTGGCCTGGCTGTGGCAGCAGCCGGTCGCAAGCGAGCGCGCCGAGCGCGCGCTGCAAATCGGCTCCGGCATGCTGCTGGTGCTGCCGCTCGTCGCCGCGGCTTTGGCCCATCTGACCGGGCTGGCGTTCGGTCCCTTGTTCATTCTGCCACTGTTTGTCGTCGCCTTGCAGATGAGCTTCGGCGCAATGCCCGCCGCGGTCACCGCATCGTCGTCATCGCGGCTATCATCAGCACAGTCATAATCGCGCCCATCACCATCATCGGCAGCGGGTTCGAAAATATGTGCCGCATCATGCCGAAGCGCGTGCCCTCTGGCAGCAGCGCCATGCCGCAATGCGGACATTTGCCGGGGCCGGCCTGGCGCACGGTCTTGTGCATCGGACAGGTGTAGATCTGTTCGCCGTCTTGCGCTGTGCCCATGGTCAGGCCTCCAGCAGGCGCCGGCGTTCTTCGAATTCGTTCCTGTCGATTTCGCCGCGCGCAAAGCGTTCCTTGAGGATCTCAAGCGCGCCGCCATGGCCGCCGCGACGGCCGCGCATCATGTAGATCATCATGACGCCGCAGGCGAAGATCACGACGATGAAAAATACCGGGCCAAAATGTATCATCGGCCCCGGCCAATAGTCGTTCCACCACATGGCATGCTCCTACGGATTCACGGCAGCTTGAGCGCCGTGGAACAGCTCGCGTTGATGTGGATCAACCGGAGCTTGCAATTTTGTCGCAGCCCTGCGCCCCCGTTGCGTCCGGGCCGCGCGTGTGGCCTAAATTGCGTCAACAAACCGCACGGGAGAAACGCCATGGCGACCTACACCTGGGACCACATCCATCTGCGCACGCCCGATCAGGAAGCGACCGCACAATGGTTCGAGCGCGTGTTTGGCGCGCAGGTGATCCGCTCGACGCAATTGGGCAAGTCGCGAATCGACATCAAGCTGGGCGGCGCCAACATCTTCCTTGCTCCGGTCACTCCCGGCGACGGCGTGAATTCCGCGCCCACCACGCCCTATCAGGGGCTCGACCATTTCGGGCTGGCGGTTTCCGGCATCGACGCGATCGCGGCCGACTTGAAGAAGAAAGGTGTCGAGTTCACCAAGGAGCCGCATTCGCCGCGGCCTGGCATCAAGATATGCTTCCTGCGCGGACCGCAGGGAATTTCGATCGAGCTATTGGACCGCGATCCGAAATATACCTGATAGCGGCGCGGCAAACCGGAACAACAACGTGATAATCTTTCGCATCGTGGCCGTGCGGCGGCCGCGCTGGCTTTCGGGCAAGCAAGTGCGCAACAGAAGACGTTGCGCGATCAGATCATCGGGACCTGGAATATCGTCGTCGCCGAGGTGGCCGCGCCCGACGGCAAGAAATCGCTTCCGTTCGGCGAGACGCCGAAAGGCGTCTTGATCTTCACCGCCGACGGGCACTTCGCCCAGATCCATGTCGCCAGCGACGTACCGAAGATCGCCAGCGGCAACCGCCTGACCGGCACGCCGGAGCAATACACCGCCATCATGCGGCGCAACATCTCGGTGTTCGGCGACTACAGCGTCAACGAAGAAAAGAAGATGGTCACCTTCAAGATCGTCTCGGCCACTTATCCGAACTGGCAGGGCGAGGCGCAGGAACGCTCAATCGACAAGCTTACCGCCGACGAATTCGTCAACACTACCATAACGTTGCCGGCGGGCACGGCAGTGCGTCCCATTACTACCAGCGAGCGAACTAGGCGGCGCCTTACATTTGCCTTGGGACAAGCGCGTATCGGGCGTTGCCTTGCGCGGCAGTGGCAGCCTTAATAGGTGTAAGGTGCAGTCGGGAACTCGTTGCATGCGTGCGTTTGGATGGGCGATCGGCTTGAGTCTGCTGGTCGCGGCGCAGGCCACGGCCGCCGAGAACCGGTTCGAACGCTCATTGCAGATGCTGGCGCCGGCCGAACGGCTCGAGCAGCTTTGCGATTACACCGCCATGGCGCGCATCCGCAAGGACGCCGGAAATTTCCAGCCCGACCGGGCTGTGGCCAATGCTACGGCTGAGCCGGTGATTACCAACGACACCATCGATACCGCGGGCGGTGCCTTCCGCAGCCGCGGCAAATGGTATGCGCTCGCGTTCACCTGCAAGGCGACTCCCGACCACATGGCGGTCGTGTCGTTTAACTACAAGATCGGGCCGGAGATTCCGGAAGGCAAATGGGTCTCCGACGGTGCGTCGGATTAAAGCGCTCGCTCAATCGTCTTTTTCCGCACGAGCGTCGGGCGGCAGAGCGCTGGTGCGCTTGGCGCCGTCGAGCGGGCAAGTTGCGTAAGCGGCTGCGATTGCCGCTGGCGCGCTGTCGACCGGAAATTCAGCGCTGGTGCGCAAGGCGTTGAGCGCGCGGATGCGCACGTAGAGGGCGTTCGACGTCGCCATTTCGTTGACGAAGCGGGTCACCTCCGCCGTGTCCTCGATCACCACGGATTTGTAGCCTTCGACGATGCGCACCGTCGGCTGGTGGCCGGGCTTGTCGTCGAAGCGGTAACCGAGCTCGGCATTGCGGGTGGAGCCGATCTTGAATTCGAAGACGATCAGCACCGCCGGTTGCTCCTTGAAGCAAAGGAGCTGCATCCTTGCCGGCGGCGGGAGTCCGATCCCACCATTCGAGACGGTTGTCGAACGGACTTGGGCGTTGGAGATCGGTGCGCCAGTGATGCGGTCGGTTTGTTGCTCGATCAGCCAACGCCCAACGGTCAACTTCTTGCCGCCGTACACGTAAGGATCCCAGGCACAGCCGGCGAGCAGCAAAAGTGCGGCCGCTACGCTTGCAGCGCCCACCGCACGCCTCCGCCCATCCGCACGCAACGCCGTCACGCCCCACCCCCACAACCGCCATTCTGCCTCTTACACGCGATGCGTGCAACCGAAGGGTTCTGGCGGGCGGATAGGGCTTTGGCGCGGTGGCGAGGGGGCGCGGCGCCGGCGGGCATGCTAGAACAACCGCAATGACACGGCGTACTACCGATTCGCGGCAAGCGGCTGAAATGGCGTTCAAGGCGGCGACCACTAAGCCCCCGGAATCCTTGCCGAAAAGCCCATCGCTGCCGGGCGTCAAGGAACTTGTGTCCTTGCGCATCGACCGCGACGTCTTAGATCACTTCCAGGAAGACGGCCCGGGCTGGCAAGAGCGCATAAACGCCGCGTTGCGAAAAGCCGTCGGCAAATAAGCCTGCGCCCGCGGGGTGCACGCCGTTCCTATTCGTATCCGAAACATTCCAGTCATGGAGATTGCAGTGGCCGATAATTCCAACAAGAACGCCGCCAACAGCCAATTCCGGAAACTGCGGCAGGCCGAGGAAGGCAAGCGCGCGATGCTCGACTACGAGAACAACGCCGCCGCCAACCGCGCCAAGACCGCGCGCTTGCGCGCCTTGCGGCTCGCCCGCGACGCCGAGCTGGCTGCGGCCGCCGCGGCGGCGCCGCCAGTGACGAAGAAAGCGGCCAAAAAAGAAAAAGTATAAAGCCGTTCGCGCGAGGAGCCCGCTGCATGCGCAGCAGCGCAAGCGGGCGATCCCCCCGATGACCTTGCAATCCGGGTATGCAACTATGCCCGCAAGAACAATGCCTAACAGGTCAGGGAGGATTCAGTGACAGGTATCGGACGGCGGAATTTCATCAAAGGCGCAGGCGGATTGGCGCTGGCGGGCGGCGTGCTCACGAGGCTGGCGCGGCCGGCGCTGGCGCAGGCAAAATGGCCGGACAAGCCGGTGCGCATTATCGTGCCGTTGGCGCCCGGCGGCGCCATCGATTTCGTGGCCCGGCAATGCGCGCAGGTGATGTCGCAGACCTACGGTCAACAGTTCTATGTCGAGAACAAAACCGGCGCCGGCGGCACCATCGGCATGGACACGGCGATGAAGAGCGCGCCGGACGGCTACACGATCCTCATCACCAACGACAACGCCGCGAGCGCGCCGCACATCCTCAAATTGACCTACGATTACACCAACATGCTGGTGCCGGTGATCCTGATCGCCACGCAGCCGCAGATCTTCGCCGCGCATCCCTCGCTCGGCGTGAGCTCGGTGGCCGAATACGTCGCTTATGCGAAGAAAAATCCCGGCCTCGGCTTTGCTTCCTCAGGCGTCGGCTCGAACCAGCACGTGGTGGGCGCGTGGTTCGCCAAGGATGCCGGCATCACGTTGGAGCACGTCCCCTATCGCGGCGCCGGGCAGGCGGTCACCGATCTGCTCGCCGGGCACGTGAAGTCGGCCTTCCTCGGGCCGACCTCGATGATCCCGCACTGGAAGGCCGGCAATCTCAAATTCCTTGCGCAGACCTCGGCCAAGCGCGCGCCGACGCTGCAGGATGTGCCAACGCTGGAGAGCACCGGCTACAAGGGCCTGGTGCTGGAGGCTTGGTATGCCGCTTTCGCGCCGCCGGGCGCGCCGCCCGAACTGGTCGCCACGCTCAACGCGGCGATCGAGAAATCGATGGCCGACAAGAATTTGCAGGAGAACTTCGTCAAGGGTTCGCTGGAATCGGTCGGCGGCGCGCCGGACAAGCTCGGCCAGCTCGCCAAGGCCGACTCGGTGAAATACGAGCGGCTGGTGCGGGAGCTCAATATCAGCGCGACCTAGCCGATGGAGGCGAGGGCGGTGACGAAAAATCAGATCTTCGCCTCGCTGCGCATGATCGCTGCGGCGGCGCCGACCAGCACCGCCACGCCGAGGCACCAGAACCCGACCAGCCAATAGAGTAGCGCCGAGGCCGCGCAGCCGAGCGCGAACCAGAAGATGCTCAACGCCACGCGGGCAAAGCGCGTGCGCGTTTCCGCCGCCGGACTCGTGCCCATCATGAGATCGACGGCGTCGATGGTGGCCTGCGTGGTGTTGCCGGTCATCAGCGTGGTCGGCGGCAGGCTCGACAGGTGGACGCGCTGGAATGCGTTCTGCAGCGCCATGGCGGCGATACCGGAAAAACCGGTTAACAGCGCGACGGCCGAATCCGGATCGGAGAATGGGCCGAACGCCACCGCGAGCACGAAGAACGCAAACAGCAGCGCGATCTCGGCCGCCATGAACACCCGCAGCACCGGCGCCTGGCGTGCGCGCAACGCTGTGCCGGCGAGCCGCGCCAGCGCGATCACCAGGATGAATTCCGGCAGCGCCAGGATTTTGCCGACGATGCCGTGACTGCCCAGCACCAGCGCGGCGCCGAGCGTCACGAAGTTGCCGGTGACGTGCGCGGTGAACAGGCCGGCCAAGCCGAGAAAGCCGGCGGTGTCGACGAAACCGCCGTTGAACGAAAGCAGGCCGCCGATCGCGGCCGGACTACCGAACGTCCTCATGCGTGCTTGCCGGAAGGCGGCGTCTCAGCCCTTGTCCTTGATCGTGGTCTGCGGCCGGTCGCTGCCGCGCGCGGTTTCGGTGTGCCATTTGCCCTTCTCGTCCTCATATTCGATCTCTTCGGTCTGACCGGGGACCCTCTGTTCGGCGGCGGCCGCTTGCGCAGCCTTGAGCGCCGCGGCGTGACTCGGGAACGACTCGGAGAAGACGCCGTCGACCTTGTAGGCCCAGCCGCCGTCGTGCTCGACGATCTCGTAAGTGACTTCGGACATAGGGGCACCTTTGGGCTTGGAGCGCGGTTCGCGCCGCTAGCGTACCCGCAATATTGAACGTTTGCGCGAATAGTTGCGGGGCGACATCAACCGTACCCGCCGTCCGCCGGCACGATTGCCCATGGCAATATAATCAATAACCCGCTGGGTTAGAATGGCGGGGCGGCTCAGAGACCCCGTTCTCTTTTCAGGCGGTCGATGTAAGCCGTGACGTCAGGCGGCAGCGACTGCAAGCCCTGCTGGCCCAGCCTCGACAAAGCCGGCCGCCATTTCGAGCCTTGCAGAAACGCCGGCTCGCGGCCTGCTGGAATGATGCGGTCGAACACCAGCACCAGCACCACGGCCAGCAGGACGACGCGGACCGCGCCCAGCAGTCCGCCGGCCACACGGTCCGGTATGCTCACTTGCTTGCCGACCAATTCACTGACCGCCATCCGGCACATCGCGCTCATGACCAGACCGGCCACCAGAAAGACCGCGACGAATTCCACCCAGGGCTGGGTCGGCGGCAGCTTCAGCAGCCCGGTGAAGAGCCGCGACACCATAGGCGTCACCGTGACCGCAATCGGCGCCGCCGCCAGATAGCCGAAAATGGTCGCCAGGCTGCGCAGCAGCCCGGACATGAAACCCATGACCACGGCCGCGAACAGCGCGAGATAGATCGCGGCGTCGAACAGGTTGATCGGGGAGGATGACATTCGGTCATTGCCGGGCGTGAACCGGCAATCCATGATGCGGGCGGCAAGGGACTACATACAGTAAGATGCCGGGCGCTGCATCTGGGCGCGTTTGGAAATGGGGACAACACGATGCGGGGCATAAGATTTCGCTGCGTTCGGCCGATCTGGGTCATTGCGCTGCTCGCGTTGGCCGCGCTCGCGCAAGGATGGCAGCCGGCTTGTGCGCAAAACGTCGGCGGCCGCATCGAGGTGCGCTGCGCCGGGTATCACTATTGTGCCGTCTATCAGGACGGCAAACCGGCGCACCCCAACGCCGACTACCAGGGCGATTGGCACCAGGTCAGTTATGTGGAAATGGCGGCGCCGGCAAAACCGTAAAGGGAGCAAAGCATGACGTTCACGGTCACCAGCAACAGCTTCAAGGATGGCGATTATTTGCCCAAGGATTTCATCCTGTCGGCCGATTTCGGTTTCGGCTGCGCCGGCGGCAATCAGTCGCCGCATTTGAAATGGTCGGGTCAGCCTGCCGGCACCAAGAGCTTTGCCGTCACCTGCTACGATCCCGACGCGCCGACCGGCTCGGGCTTCTGGCACTGGCTGGTGGTGAACATCCCGGCCAATGTAAGCGAGCTGGCGCTCGGCGCCAGCAGCGCGGATGGCAAGATGCCGGCAGGCGCGCTGCAGACGCGCACCGATTTCGGCGCGCCCGGCTATGGCGGCCCGTGCCCGCCGGAAGGCGACCATCCACACCGCTATCTGTTCACGGTGTTCGCGGTCGGCGCCGACAAGCTGCCGGTGCAAGCTGAGACGTCCGCCGCGGTGGTCGGCTTCAATCTGCACTTCGCCACGCTGGCGAAGGCGGAAATCATGGGGCTGTTCAAGCGCTGAGGAAATTCAGCCCACCGGATATTTGACCGCCGCGTAGAGCGCGCCCAGGGTGCCGGCGAACAGCACGACCGCGATCACCAGCATGACGATCGCGATCCGGTGCGACGAGCGCGCGCGGGCTTCCTTCGATTTATAGGTGGTGAGGAATTCCTTGATCTTGGCGCCGGACGGAGCGCGCCGATGACGTCGCGTCAACGCGCGGCCGGTCCCGGAATAGCCGGCATCGGCGTGGGGTTTGCTCCTGGGGTTCGCGCAACCGCCGTCCAGGGAGTTCCCCGATGAGCGAAAACGAAGTGTCACGCCGTTCCATCCTGCGGAGCGCGGCGGCGGCCGCCGGCGCATCCGTGCTTTCCGCGCCGGCCGCCGCGCAAGGCTTCACCAAGAGCCCGCAGACCTCGGCCGGTTATCAGGGCCAGCCCAACGGCGGCCAGCGCTGCGGCAACTGCCGGCAGTTTCAGCCGCCGGCCGCGTGCAAGGTGGTGGCCGGCAAGATCAGCGCCAACGGCTGGTGCCGGATCTACGCGGCGAAGGGGTGAGATCGCTTGCGCGCGGGTGGCGGATTGAACGCGGCGTGCTAGGCTGCGCGCCGATAAAACACCGCAGCCAGGAGAACCGCCATGCGCCTTTCACATCTGTCTCGTGCCGCCCTGATCGCGCTGACCGCGCTCGCCGGCGCATCGTCCGCAGCGCTCGCCGACAGCGGCACCATCAGCTTCACCGTACTCAAGGCCGGCTTCGTGGTCGGCGGCTCCGGCGGCAGCGGCACGCTCACGTTCCACGGCAAGAGCTATCCGGTCTCGATCGGCGGCCTCAGCTACGGCTTCACCTTCGGCGCCTCCGAGACGCGCTTCCACGGCACGGTGAGCAACATCAACCGTCCGTCCGACGTCTCCGGCGTCTATGCCGCGGGCAACGTCGGCGCGGCGGTCGGCCGCGGCGCGCAGGCGATCGTGCTCGCCAACCCGAAGGGCGCGGTGCTCTCGCTCACCGGCCGCTCGGCCGGCGCCATCGTCAGCGCCGACCTCAACGGCCTGGCGATTACGGTGCGGTAGCATTCATTCCCGTCGTCCCGGGCGAGCGCCAACGGGTCCGCGCGAAGCGCGGCCCGATGACAGGCTCCGCACGAGGCCCGGGACCCATACGCCGCAGTCCACCGAGAGGCTGCGGCGCTGGGTCCCCGCCTGCGCGGGGACGACAGAAGAAAGCGCGGGCAGGGGGACGACTAACCCGGGTATGACAATCGAAGGGCGGCGTCACGCCCGCTCGGCGCGCGCCGCGTAGCAGCCGGGCGCGGCGAAATGGACGTGCAGATAGGCCGCGCGCTCTTGCGCGAACTGCCGCTCGATTGCTTCTTCGAGGAAGACTCCTTCGATCAGCTCCCAGCCGGTCATCATGCCGTCGGCGTCGAAGCCGCGCAGTGCGAGCGTGCGCCGGCGCAACTGCACGGGCACTTCATCGACGGCGTCGAAGGTTTCTTCGCCCGGCCGCACGTAGATGGCAAAACGCATGCGGTAGGGCGAGGCGACGGCGTGATGCTCGTAGTTGGTCAGGATGACCTCGTCGCCGGGCGCGGCGTCGGTCAGGCTGATGCGGCAGGGGTGCGGGCCGTCGGCGATCTTGCGCCGCGCGCCGTGCGCGGCGAGCGCGGCATCGGAGAGCGCGAACAGGGGCGCGAACGGTTCGGCCGGCAGGCCGCGAATGCGGAAGGTCATGGGCGTCCTCCGTAGGGCAGAGCATGATCCCGAAAAGTGGGCACCGGTTTTCGGAAAAGATCATGCTCAAGCGATAATGCGGACAATGGGGATGCGGGCGGCGGCAAGACACCCGATTTGGGGGCCCGATTCCTGGTGCGTGGGCTCGGCGCTAGCGTGCCTTAGGCCGCCCTACGCTCACTGAAGCTGCGCGAGAACTGGGTCGTTTCCGATTTGCGGGGTAGCCCAGCGCGGTTGTGGCGGCGAGTTTTTCTATCCACTGTTGCAAACGGGCCACAGCCTTGGAAGCGATCCGGATGTAGAATGGTTCATTCAACTGCGCTGTGAGGGGGGCATTGCCATGAAGAAGGCATTTCTTGCCGCGGCCTTGGTTGTGATTGCTGCGCCGGTACAGGCCGCAGATATGCCGGTGAAGGCTCCGGCCCCGGCCCCTGCGGTCGTGGCGCCGGTCTATGACTGGACTGGCTTCTACATCGGCGTTCATGGCGGCGGCGCCTGGAACCGCGGCGACGGCACCGTTGATCCGCTTCCATCGCCTGCTGCATTTAACCGCTCGGCCGATGTTTTCGATCTGAACGCGAGCAGCGCGCTTGTCGGTGTCCATGCCGGGTACAATTTGCCGCTTTACTCCAACTTTCTGATCGGCGTCGAAGGCGACTGGTCATGGACCCATGCGAGCGCTTCGGCGACGGCGCCCATTCGCAACCCGGCCGGGGTGCCGTTTGGGACCGGCACGACCTCGATGGGCCGCGATCTGAATTGGTTGGCAAGCGCCCGGCTTCGTGTCGGCGTCCCCTTTAATAACCTCTTGCTGTATGCCACCGGCGGTTTTGCAGCCGGCGGCGCGCATTACACCGGCACCACGACCGCCGTGCCGGTGACCGCATTCGCATGGGCCGCGGACCAACGGCAGACTGAAATCGGTTTTGTGGTCGGCGGTGGAGGCGAGTGGGGCCTTACTCCGAATCTCATCCTGCGTGCTGAGTACCTATTTTACCGTCTGAACGGCCAGAGCACCACGGCGGCGGCGCTCCGGCCTTTACGGGCTTCGATATTCGCTACGGCTGGGAAGACCACGATACGCATGTCGCCCGGGCGGCGATCAGTTACAAATTCGGCGCCCACTAGGCAGCGGTTCGCGATCTTTGTGTTTGCAGAAGCCCCGGACGCAAGTCCGGGGCTTTTGGTTTTGGGAAGTTTGTGACGTCCGGCTCCCTTACAGCGCTTTGCTACTCTCCTTCACCTTCTTCCGCGCCTTGATCTTCTCCGACATCGCCGCGCCGGCTTGCGCCGCGCAAAACCCTTCCGCGCGCTAGAACTTGGCGCCCTGATTGTAGCTGTCGACCAGCTGATTGTAGTCGCGCATGAGCCGCGCCGGCGAGCCCTCGACCATCCAGCCGGCGCCGGGGTTCGACAGCATCATCTTGTCGCCGGAACTGTACGGCACATGATCGCGCAGGCGGCGCATCAGTTGCTTACCCGTGACCAGGAACGACTTGGCGTTATTGATGAACATGGAGCCGATCTTGCCGCCGCCGTCGGCGCCGGATACCTGTTCGGCGCCCTTGACCAAGCCCTCGTAGTCGTTGAGCGCCTGCGTCATCGCGGCGAGGTCGGGCGCCGCCTTGTCCTGCGCGCGCAGCACGCGCTTGGCGTGGATCATCAGCGCCTCGACATGGTAGCGCGCCTTGCGGCCTTCGCTCTGCTCGATCGCGGCGAGCTTTTCGAGCGAGCGTTTGTCGTTGATGGCTTCGACGCCGTTGCGCAGCTTCTGGTCGGCGGCCGCGAAGGCGTCCCAGGCGGCCACGAGCCGGGGATGCAGGGCGCGGCCCTTGGCCATCTTGTCGTCCTTGTAGTCCTGCTGGGTGTAATAGTCGTCGGCCTCCTTGAGCAGCGGCTCGAGCTTAGCGACCGCCTCCGCGTAGGCCGAGGCGGCGGCCTCGAGCTCGGCGTCGCGCGGCTCCAGCGCATTGGCCTTCTCGACGTTCTTCTTGCAGTCGGCCGTGTCGTGGATGGTGTAGGTGCCGTAGATGATGCGCTCCTTGCCGGTCGGGCCGCTCTTGGCGGCCCATGAGAAATAGCGCGCGCGCGAATCGAAGGCGCGCGCCGAGAGCCGGTTGATGCAGCCGACATAGGCGTTGATCTTGGCGACGTCCGGCGGCGTCTGGGCGGCGGCCGAGCCGGCGGCGAGTGGGGCAAGCACGGTGGCCCCAGCGATGACGAATGCATGAAACAACTTCACGTTGACCCCCAATGCCGGCGGCGCGGGCGGGCCGCGCTTAACTTCGCGTCCCAAGCGTAGCCGAAGGCCAGCCGGCTGACTATATTTTTGCTTAGGGAGGTGTTGCCATGTGCCGTAACATCAAGACGCTGTTCAACTTCGAGCCGCCCGCAACCGAGAACGAAGTCCGCGCCTCGGCGCTGCAATTCGTGCGCAAGCTGTCCGGCTTCAACAAGCCGTCGCACGCGAACGAGGCGGCATTCGATCTCGCTGTCGCGGAAGTCGCGGCCGCGGCACACAAGCTGCTGTCGTCGCTGCACACGCACGCGTCGCCGCGCGACCGCGCGGTGGCAGCGGAGAAAGCGAAGGCTCGCGCGCGCGAGAGGTTTGCTTAAGGGGGGCCGCCTAGGCCGGTGAGGGAACGGTTTCGCCGCGTGCGTGGGCGGGTGAGGGGTGGCGCACGCGCGAGGTGCGGCCTTGCGTACGCATTTTGCTTTCCGCCGTCGGCCAGTCGGGCGGCGTGTCACCGTCCTGCTGCCAGTGGGTGAGGGACGCTTCGTCGCACCAATCCAGCAGCTTCGGCATCGCGCCGCGATGCGCGCCGCTCATCATGAACGCGCGCATGGATTGCTCGTCGTGCCACAGCGTACGCGTCCAGAACACGAGTTTTGCCTCGCGGCGCACGTCGGCGAAGAGGCAGCCGTCACTGCTGCGCGCGTGTCGCACGCTGCCCAACGTGGGCCAGAGGAATCCCGGTGTGTAGCGGATGGACCGCACCCGCAGACGTGTGATGGACGCAAGCGGCATGGCGCGAGGTTTAGTCGCGATGTGAGGCGGGGGTGTGGCGCGGGGGAGAATTCCGAGTCGTAGGTGGGCTGAGCGGGGCGAAGCCCACGCGCGGCGTTAAGGCAATACGTGTGGGCTCGGCGCTTCGCGCCTCAGCCCACCCTACGCGTACTTACGCTCTGTTCTGAGCACTTTCCCACTGTCCGTAGGGCGGACTAGCAAAGCGTCATCCGCCGTCTGGATATAAGCGACCAAGATGCCGAATTATCGCCGCGCGGCCCACTTCATCCGCGCTACACTTGCTACGGCGGGTTGCTAGTCCGGCACGCGCTGATGATCTGATTGGCCGCCGCGTCGGACTGCGCACCCGACAGGGATTGCACCAAGCACAGATGGAACCGGCGATTGCTCTCGTGGAGGGGACCGGTGTCGATCGCGAGCCGATTGCAGGCGGTGCGGATCCAGGTGACGGCAAGCGGCGAACGTGTGTCGCGGATCGCGGAGAGTTCGCATTCTGCTTGCGCCTTGTTGGCATCAAACTGCGCCCGGCCGGCGACGGGGACGATGGTCACGCCAATCACGGCGAGGATGCGCAGCGATTGGCCAATTCTCCTCGCCGTTGGTGATGACACAAGCGCCCCTCTCGCGGGTGCGACGGTGATGTAGTCCAGGAGGGTCACCATGGCGTCACCCGACACTTCGGTCGCTCTCCTTCATCGCCTTCGTGGCGCGCGCGCCACAGCGGACAGGCCCGCTGAACATGCCTAGAGCGCCTTGTTGCTCTCCTTCACCTTCTCCGCATCGACATAGACCTGCTCGCCCATTTCCTTGAACTTCGCCGACATCGCCGCCATGCCGTGTTCGGCCGTCAGCATGCCGGGATCGTTCAGCCCCGCCGCGTAATCGCGCACGTCCTGCGTGATCTTCATCGAGCAGAACTTCGGGCCGCACATGGAGCAGAAATGCGCCACCTTGTGCGCCTCCTTGGGCAGCGTCTCGTCGTGGAATTCGCGCGCGGTGTCGGGGTCGAGCCCCAAGTTGAACTGGTCCTGCCAGCGGAAGTCGAAGCGCGCGCGCGAGAGCGCGTCGTCACGCAGTTGCGCTGCCGGGTGGCCCTTGGCGAGGTCGGCGGCGTGCGCCGCGATCTTGTAGGTGATGACGCCGTCCTTGACGTCGTCGCGGTCGGGCAGGCCGAGATGCTCCTTCGGCGTCACGTAGCAGAGCATGGCGCAGCCGAACCAGCCGATCATGGCGGCGCCGATGCCCGACGTGATGTGGTCGTAGCCGGGCGCGATGTCGGTGGTGAGCGGCCCGAGCGTGTAGAACGGCGCCTCGCCGCACTCCTTGAGCTGCTTGTCCATGTTGATCTTGATCTTGTGCATCGGCACGTGGCCGGGGCCTTCGATCATCACCTGGCAGCCTTTCTTCCAGGCGATCTGTGTGAGCTCGCCGAGCGTCTCCAGTTCGGCGAACTGCGCGCGGTCGTTGGCGTCCGCCTGCGAGCCGGGGCGCAGGCCGTCGCCGAGCGAGAACGACACGTCATACTTGCGCATGATGTCGCAAATCTCGTCGAAGCGCTCGTAGAGGAACGATTCCTTGTGCCGCGACAGGCACCACTTCGCCATGATCGAGCCGCCGCGCGAGACGATGCCGGTGACGCGGTTGGCGGTGAGCGGCACGTAGGCGAGCCGCACGCCGGCGTGGATGGTGAAATAATCGACGCCCTGTTCGCACTGCTCGATCAGCGTGTCCTTGTAGCATTCCCAGTCGAGTTTGACCGGATCGCCGTCGACCTTTTCCAGCGCCTGATAAATGGGAACGGTGCCGATCGGAACCGGCGAATTGCGCAGGATCCATTCGCGTGTGTTGTGGATGTTGCGCCCGGTGGAGAGGTCCATCACCGTGTCGGCGCCCCAGCGGATCGCCCACACCATCTTCTCGACTTCTTCCTCAACCGACGACGTGACGGCGGAATTGCCGATATTGGCGTTGATCTTGGTGAGGAAGTTGCGGCCGATGATCATCGGCTCGAGTTCGGCGTGGTTGATGTTGGACGGGATGATGGCGCGGCCGCGCGCGACTTCCGAGCGCACGAATTCCGGCGTGACGAACGCCGGCACCGCGCCGCCGAACTGTTCGCCGTCGGCAAGGGCTGCTTCCGCGCGTTCCAATTGTTTCTTGCGTCCGAGATTCTCACGCTCGGCGACGTAGATCATTTCCTTGGTGACGACGCCGGCCTTGGCCCATTCGTATTGGGTGACCGGCTTGCCGTCGAGCGCGCGATACGGCTTCGGCGTATTGGGGAAATTGCGCGCCAGATGCTTGCCGCTGACATTGCCGTTGTCGACCGGCTGGATCGGCCGGCCTTCGTATTGCTCGACGCCGCCGCGTTCCTTCACCCACTCGATGCGCGTGCGCTTGAGGCCCTTCTCGACGTCGATGGCGACGTCGTTGTCGGTATAGACGCCAGTGGTGTCGTAGACCGGCAGCGGCGGCTCGTTGGAGCCTTCGCTCAGCGTGATCTCGCGCACCGGCACGCGCAGGTCGGGCGCAGCCTCGGGCCGTGCATAGACCTTGCGCGAGGCGGGCAGCGAACCGGTCGTCACTTTCGGTGTGACCAGATCGGCGGATGTGACGGGCTTGTTCATTGTCTTGTCTCCAGTGCGATAGAGTCGGCGTTCACGCCGTATAGCTTTTGAAAGTCAGGAATCCGCCGAGCGCGAGCAGGACGATGCCGGCGCCGACGAAGAAACCGCTGTGCGTGATGATACCGCCGACGACGAAGGTGACGAATTGCGGCGCCAGGATGCGGAAGGTGCCGATGCAAGTGACGATCCAGCCGATAGCGGTGACCAGGCTGCGCCAGTCGCGCGTCCAGGCATTGTGCTTGTTGAGGATGGTGAGGCCGGCGAGCAAGCCCAGGACGCCGGACAGGTAGATGAAGGGATAGAGGGTGAGGAACTGGCCGGCCATTTCGCGATAGACGACCCCGTTGGTCAGCATGCCGATGCCGATGATGGCGAGCACCGGGCCGATCAGCCTCGCAATGGTCAGTGCTGGTTCCATCGAAATGTCCTGTCCCTTCGCCGGCATGACCCGGATCAGGTTCTAAGGGTTTTTCTCAGCCCGTTCGGGCACCCCTCGGAATGCACTTAATGTAGGCACGGGGGTAGGGGTGTCAATGCGAGGCGGCAAGCGCATCACGCGGCCTCCACCGTCTGTCCGAGCCAGGCGCGCACGCGCGCGTCGGGGGTTTGGTTCCGGGTGACGTCGCTGACGACGGCGATGGAATCGGCGCCGGCGGCATAGACCGCGGCGCTGAGTTCGAGCGTGATGCCGCCGATGGCGACCAGCGGGATCGCGCCGACGCGCCGCTTCCATTCGGTCACGCGCGCAAGCCCTTGCGGGGCAAAGCGCATGACCTTCAGCGTGGTCGGATAGACCGGGCCGAGCGCGATGTAGTCGGGCGCATGACGCAGGGCGTTTTCTAGCTCGGCGTCGTCGTGCGTCGACAGCCCGAGCGTCAGTCGGGCGCGGCGGACCGCCGCCACGTCGGCCTCGGCGAGATCCTCCTGCCCGAGATGCAGGTGCTTGGCGCCGGCTTCGATGGCCGCGCGCCAATGATCGTTCACCACCAGCCTGGCGCCCCCGCTCGCGGCCAGCGCCTCGCGCACCATAGCGACGGCCTCTTCATGCGGCAGATCCTTGGCGCGCAACTGGATAGTGCCGACGCCTAGCGCGGCAAGCCGCCTCACCCAGGCGACGCTGTCGACGACCGGATAGAAACGATCAGGATACGGCATGCCAGAACGGTGTCCCGACCACAGGCGTTGACGGAGACGCGAAATCGCGCGGGCCCATCAGCCCGGCTTCATAAGCGGCGCGACCGGCCTCGACCGCGAGGCGGAAGGCATTTGCCATGGCGACCGGATCGCCGGCCTTGGCGATGGCAGTGTTGAGCAGCACCGCGTCGTAGCCGAGTTCGAGCGCGTCGGCGGCGTGCGAGGGCGCGCCCAGCCCGGCATCGACCACCAGCGTGATGTCGGGCAGACGCGCGCGCAACAACTTGAGCGCCTCGCGATTGACGATGCCGCGCGCGCTGCCGATCGGCGCCGCCCACGGCATGATCACCGTGCAGCCGGCATCGCGCAGCCGCAGCGCCACCGTCAGATCCTCGGTGCAATAGGGAAACACCTCAAAGCCGTCCTTGCTCAGCACGCCGGCGGCCTCCACCAGGCCGACCGGATCGGGCTGCAAGGTCTCGTCGTCGCCGATGACTTCGAGCTTGATCCAGGACGTGCCGAACAGTTCGCGCGCCAGCTGCGCGGTGGTTACCGCCTCGCGCACGCTGCGGCAGCCGGCGGTGTTGGGCAGCACGGTGACGCCGAGTTCGCGGATCAGGTCCCAGAAGGCGTTGCCGATGCGGCCGCCGGAGGTTTCGCGGCGCAGCGAGACCGTGACGATCTGTGCGCCCGAGCCGCGGATCGCCTGCTGCATGATCGCGGGCGAGGGATAGAGCGCGGTGCCGACCAGCAGGCGCGAGGCGAATTCCTTGCCGTAGAACGCAATCTTGTCAGCCATCTTTATCCACCTTGCCGCGGCGTGATGATCTCGATCTGGTCGCCGCTGTTGAGCGCGGTCTGCGCCCAGCGAACGCGCGGCACCACCTGAAAGTTCACCGCGATGGCGACGTGCGTATGTTCGTAGTCCATCTCGCTCAGCAAGCCGGCGAGGTCGGCCGCCGCGATTTCGGTACGCTCGCCGTTGAGGATCACGAGCATTGCACCACCTCATCGTCGGTCTGCCCGCTCATGACGTGCGCGACGGTGATTTCCGCCAGCGCCGGTGCGAGCAGGAAGCCGTGGCGGTAAAGCCCGTTCACGGTGATGCGGCGCTCGTCAATCGTCACGCGCGGCAGGTTGTCCGGGAAGGCCGGGCGCAGTGCGGCGCCGATATCGACGATGCGCGCTTCGGCAAAGGCGGGATGGATCGCATAGGCGCCGGTCAGCAGTTCGAGCGCGGAACGCACGCTTACATGGTCATCGCCGGCTTCGATCGAGGTGGCGCCGATCAGAAAGCGGTTGTCCGCGCGCGGCACGATATAGAGCGGCCAGCGCGGATGCACCAGGCGGATTGGGCGCGACAGCGCAATCTCCGCCGTTTCCACGATGATGATCTCGCCCTTGACGCCGCGCAGATCGGGGCACGTGTCGCGCGCGGCGATGCCGCGGCAATCGATCACCACGCCGTCGAGATCGTCAGGCGTGGCGGACGACTTGAATTCGATCGGTACGCCGGAAGCGCGCAAGGTTTCATGCAAGGCCGGCAGTGCCCGGCGCGGATCGAGGTGGCCCTCGCGCTCGAAGTAGAGGCCGTCCGGGAAGCGCCCGGCCAGCACCGGTTCCAGCTCCGCGATCTCGTCGCCGCCGACGCGCCGGTGCGGGCCGGCCAGCCGGTCGAACCGCACCATGTCGGCGCGGTCGCGCGGATGCGCCACCACCAGCGAGCCGTTGAATTTGGCCTGCGGCAGCGCCTCACGCCACAGATCGAGCGAGCGCAGGCCGAGGCGGGTGATCAGGTATTCGGCGGTCTCGCCCTCGCAATAGGGCGCCAGCATCCCGCCCGCCCAATAGCCGGTTCCTTGCGTCAGCGAGGGGTCGCTGCGTTCGTAAAGTGCGACCTTGCAGCCGGCCTTGGCGAATAGCAGCGCCTGCCAGGTGCCGGCGATACCGGCACCGATAACGCTGACGGATGCGGGATTGAGAACGCGACTTTGCGGCTGATTCATCTTTCCGTCCCTTCGCCGGCATGACCCGGATCAGGTTCAAAGGGTTTTTCTCAGCCCGTCCGGGCACCCCTCGGAACAGCAACTAATGTAGGCAGCCGGGCAGGGCTGTCAATGCAAAGCTGTCATGCCCCGCGCAGGCGGGGCATCCTGTAAGCCACCGACGTTTATGATGAAACCGCAAGGAAACAGCATACTGGATCGCCCGGGGTGCCGTTGAGCGGGGTGCTGATCGCCAGCTCGTTGGGCTGTTCGCTCACCGTCACGACACCGCGTGCAACGGTGATGCCGATATCGGCCTTGGACAGCCGGCCGCTCACCGGGTTGTCGTTCTTGCCGACGAGATCGCGCGGCGCGGCGGCATCCATACTGCGCCGGATGGCGCTAAGCGCGACCGCGACCGGCGCGATCACGTAGGAGGAGCGGGTAACGTCTTGCAGCGGTGGCGGCGGTTGCAGGGTCGCGATCGCCGTTTCCCGGCCAGTGTCGGCGGGCATGAAACGGTCGAGGGCCGAGAGCGTTGCCGCAAAGCAGGCGGCGCCGACGCGGGCCGCGGCCAGCGTCAGCCGAAATCCGCGCGAGCGCCCGAACAGGCGGATCGGCGCCGTCAGGAAATTGATCGTCGCGTCGAGCGCGCGCCGCATCGCCGGCCCCGCTGATTCGCCCGCGACGAAATTCTAGCGCGCGGCGGTAAAAAGTGCGAAGGATGCGACGCCATGGCGCAGCCGTTTGTGGAGCCCTGCGACAGCGGAATCATCGCGGCAGCGTCCTGTCCGCGCACGCTCGGCCGCGAAATTGCGCCACGGCAACGGCGCTGGGTGCTGGCTGGCTGTGTGCTCGCCTCGTCGATGGCTTTCATCGACGGCTCGGCGCTGACGGTGGCACTGCCCAAGCTGCGCGCGGCATTCGGCGCCGATCTTGCTGCGGTGCAATGGGTACTCAACGGCTATGTGCTGACGCTTGCCGCGCTGACGTTGATCGGCGGCGCGCTCGCCGACGTCTACGGCAAAGCGCGGATGCTGGCGGTCGGCTGCGCCGGTTTCGCGCTCGCCTCCGCTGCCTGCGCCTTCGCACCAAGCGTGGAGTGGCTGATCGCGCTGCGGGTGGCGCAGGGCGCGTCGGCGGCGATTGTCACGCCGGCAAGCCTGGCGCTAATCGGCGCCACCTATCCGAAGGTCGAGCGCGGCGCCGCCATCGGCGTGTGGGCCGCGGCTTCGGCGCTCACCACCGCGGGCGGGCCGGTCCTCGGCGGCTGGCTCACCGAAAGCTTCGGCTGGCCTTTCGTCTTCCTGATTAATCCGCCGATTGCACTGGCAGTGATTGCGCTGCTGGCGCGGCACGCGCCGGCCGACGCGCACGAGGAGCGCCGCTTCGATCTCGCCGGCGCGGCGATCCTCGCGGCGGCGCTGACGCTGATCGCCTGGGCGCTGAGCCAGATCGGGCCGGGCAAAGGCGGCGGCGCCGGGGAGTTTTGGCTAACGGGTGCCGCTGCACTGGGCCTTGCCGCGCTCGCCGGGTACGGGTTTTGGGAACGCGTTGCCGCCGATCCGATGACACCACCGCGGCTTCTCGCCAACCACCCCTTCGTCGGCCTCAATGTGGCGACGCTGCTCATTTATTCCGGCCTCGCCATTATGTTCTTCGTGCTGTCGTTTGACCTGATCGACCGCCGGCATCTGACGCCGACCGACGCCGGGCTGGTATTCCTGCCGTTCACGCTCGGCGTCGGCTTTCTGTCGCAGCCTTTCGGCGCCGCCGCCGACAAAATCGGTGCACGCGTCATGCTGATCGCCGGCCCGCTCGCCGCCGCGCTCGCCTTTCTGCTGCTGGCGGTTGGCCGCGATGCAATGCTGACGCTCGGGGTCTTGCTGCCTTTGGCGCTACTCGGTCTTGGCTTCGCGGCGCTGGTGCCGCCGCTCACCGAGGCGGTTTTGTCTTGCGTCGGCGACGCCGACGAAGGGCTCGCTTCCGGCATCAACAATGCGATGAGCCGCATCGCGCAACTGGCGGGCATTGCGCTTGCCGCCGGGCTGGCGTCTTATGCGTCCGGTTTTGCCGCGAGCATGATCGCCGCCGCGGTGCTGACGGCGGCGGGTGCCGCGGTCATGGCGGCGACGGTGCCGCACCGCGCCACCAAGGGAAAAGCGCGATGAGCAGGGCTTGCGAGCACACCGACGACACCCGCGAGGTGACGCCGAGCGCGCTCGGCTGCGAGGAGTGCCTCAAGATCGGCTCGCCCTGGGTGCATCTACGGCTGTGCCGAACCTGCGGCCACGTCGGCTGCTGCGATTCCTCGCCCAACAGACACGCCACCAAGCATTTCCACGCGACCGGCCATCCGATCATCGAGGGCTACGACCCGCCGGAAGGCTGGGGCTGGTGCTATGTCGACGAAACCTTCGTCGAGTTGCCGGATAGCACGCCGCATCGCGGCCCGATCCCGCATTTCGTATAACGCGAACGCCGGCAGAAGGTCTGCCGGCGTTCGGTCTTATCCGCGGTTGGCGCCTTACTCGGCGGCTTCAGCCGCCTTGTGGTGGTCAGTTGGCAGTGCCATCTCGGTCGGCAGCGATTTCGGCGCGCGCAGCCGCACGTAAACCTGCATGACGATCAGCAGCGCGCACAGGCCGATGAACACGGCGCTGATCGGGTGCTTGACGAACACAAAGATGTCGCCGCGCGAAATCAGCATGGCGCGGCGGAAATTCTCCTCGAAGCGCGGCCCCAGCACGAAGCCGAGCAGGATCGGCGCCGGATGGAAGTCGAGCAGCAGCAGCAGATAACCGACGATGCCGATGATGACGACTTCGCCGACCTGGAACATGTCGTTGTTGGTGCTGTAGACGCCGATCGCCACGAAGAACATCGCGGCCGGATAGAGATACTTGTAGGGGATCGTCAGCAGCTTCACCCACAGGCCGATCATCGGCACGTTGAGCACCACCAGCATGATGTTGCCGATCCAGAAGCTCGCGATCAGGCCCCAGAAGATATCCGGATGTTCGCTGATGAGCTGCGGACCGGGCACCACGCCCTGGATCATCAGTGCGCCCAGGATTAGCGCCATCACCGCGTCGCCCGGGATGCCGAGGCTCATGGTCGGGATGAAGTCGCCCTGCACCGAGGAGTGGGTCGAGGCTTCCGGGCAGGCGACGCCTTCGATCATGCCGGTGCCGAACTTGTCCGGCGTCTTCGAGATCTTCTTCTCGGTCGCGTAGGAAATGAACGAGGCGATGGTCGGCCCGGTGCCCGGGATGAGCGCGCACAGGCTGCCGATCAAGGTGCCGCGGAACATGGCCGGAATTGAGCGGCGGAATTCGTCGCGCGTCGGCCGCAGATCCTTGAATTTGACGTTCGTATACTTGGTGTCGACTTCGGAGAGCTGATTGACGCTCTTCATGAACTCGGCGATGCCGAACAGCCCGAGCGCCAAGGCGACGATTTCGACGCCGTCGAACAAGTTAGGGATGCCGAAGGTGAATCGCGGCGTGCCGGTTTCGATGTCGCTGCCGACAATGCCGATCAGCAGCCCGCATACGGTCATGGCGACGCCCTTGAGCGGCGAGCCGCGCGCCAGCGTCGAGCCGGCCAGCAGGCCGAGCAGCATCAGCGAGCATATTTCCGCCGGACCGAATTTAAGCGCCACCACCACCAGGATCGGCGACAGGAAGATCATCTCCGTGATGCCCCACGAGGCGCCGACGAACGACGAGATGACCGTGATGCCGAGCGCCGCCCCGCCCCGCCCTTTTTTCGTGAGCGGGAAGCCGTCAAGACACGTGACAGCGTGCGGTGGATGACATGGCAGGTTGAGCAGGATCGAACAGATCGCGCCGCCGTATTGCGCGCCATAGAAGACGCCGGCCAGCATCAGGATGGCGCCGACCGGCTTGATGCCGAAGGTGAGCGGCAGCAGGATCGAGATGGTCGCCAGTGGGCCCATGCCCGGCAGCACGCCGACCATGTTGCCGACGAACACGCCGATAAAACACCACATTATATTGTGGGGTTCGAAGGCGACGCCGAATCCGTACCAGAGATCTTGCAGGGCGGTGGCAAACATTAGAGGCCAAACCTGAACATGGGGAAGGGGATCTTCAGGACGTAGGTGAATAGCAGCGTGCCGACGACCGTCACGCCCGCAGCGAGGATCGCTGAGCCTTTCAAGGTCGCCGTGCGATCGCCGAGCGCGGGGACGAACACGCAGGCGAAGGTCGCAGGCACCAGGCCGAAGAATTCGCCGAGGATGATGAACAGGATCGGTCCGGCCAGGATGCAGCCCCAGGCGTACCACTCCCGCTCTTTCGGCAGGATGCTTTCGTCTTCGCCGAGCGGCGTCACGATCGCGGTGCCCAGGATTAGCACGCCGATGAAAGTGAGCGTGCATCCGAGCATCAGTGGGAACATGCCCGGCCCCATATGGGTGAGCGTGCCCAGGGCATAGGTCATGGAATCGAGGGTCACCGCCGCGCCAAGCAGGGTCATGAGCCCGCCGGCGTAGAAATCCCGTTTCTTCAGTAGCGTGCCGAACACGGCCTATCCTCCACGGTCTTTTCTTGTTTGATTAACCCCACCAAATGGCGCGGCTTCCGTCAAATACCTTTATTCTAGTGCGGGGCTCTTTTCTATCCCTCTTGGGCGCCTGATAACCGGGCCGCAGCCATTGGCTGATCTTCCACGCTACTTGTCGCACGAACGTTATGGCCTGCCAATTCCAGACTGTGGTCAATGTTAGCGTTCTCGATCGGTTCTAGGGCAATCGTTTGCGTCCAATTCGGTATTTTGATCGAGCTTCACTGGTTGCCGGGCCTTTTCTGGGCCTTGCCGGGCCAGCGTTTCGGGCCCGGCGGCCGCTGTCGGCCGGTCTGTTACGCATTGCCGCAGGGGAAGGGTTGCCAGGCGCCAGTTTGCCTGTCCTTCCGGTTGCAACGGGCCGGCGTCAGGGCCGCGTTCCTAAGCGGTGCAGCTTGAGCACGGTGTAGACCGTGTCGCTCGCCGGCGTCGGGATATTGAGTTCGCGGCCGAGCGCACGCACCTTGCCGGACAGCCAGTCGAGCTCGATGCGGTTGCCGCGCTCGCGGTCGTGCGCCATCGAGGCGACCATGCCAGGCTCGACCTGGTTCATCAGGAAATCCATGCGGCCGTCGACATAGCCGGGATCGAGCGCGACGCCTCTGGCTTTGCCCATTGCGTAGGCTTCTTCCATCAGCGCGCGGAAGAAGCCGCGCAGCTCGGGATCCGCGCGGATCGGGCCGATGGGGGAACGCAACGCCGTGGTCGAACCGGACATCGCGGTCAGGAAAATGAATTTCTCCCATAGCTCGACATTGATGTCGGCGGAGAGATCGACGTCGAGCTTGGCCGCCTTGGCGGCGTCGGCGAAGGCCTGCAGCGCGGCGTCCGGCTGCTTGTCGGCACGGCCGAAACGCATGCGCGCGAAATTGCTGGTGTGCTTGATGACGCCGGGCTTCTCGATCACGGTCGCAATATAGGCGGCGCCGCCGATGGTGTGCGGCTGCCCAAGAATCGGCGCGATGCGCTCGACGTTGTCGATGCCGTTCTGCAGGGTGATGACGCGGGTGTTGGGGCCGACCAGCGCTCGCGCCGCCTCGGCGGCTTGCTCGGTGTCCCATAGCTTGACCGCGAACAGCACGATGTCGACCGGGCCGACGCTTTTCGGGTCGTCGGTGACGTTGACTTTCGGCAGCTGCAGGTCGCCGTGCACGCTCTCGATCCTGAGGCCGTTTTTCTTCATCGCATCGAGATTGGCGCCGCGCGCGATGAAGAACACGTCATGGCCCGCCGCCTGCATGCGCGCGCCGAAATAGCCGCCGACCGCCCCTGCCGCCATTGCCGCTAGTCGCATCGCGCCGCTCCCGTTCGCCATTCCTGCCCGCGCAACCGCAGACCCGGGATGGGTTGCCGTTGGCGCGCGAAGGGGCGGATTATTGGTTGACTCAATAGGCGCGCACAAGCGGATAAAAGAATGACCGGGCGCGATGGTGGAACAGCGCCTTGAGTGCGGCCAATTAGGACTATTTCGACGCCGTTTAGTTTTTCCGCCGGCATTTGACGTGCATCAACGCGGCCGAAACGCCAGGTTTTTAGCGTTGCGGACCCACGAAGCGGTGCCTTGCGCACGCCAATCCTTTTTCATCGTCACAGGAGTTTCACATGTTGACGAAGCGCGACCTGCCAAGCTGCGAGCAGTTCATCGGCGGCAAATTCGTCCCCAGCGTATCGGGCGAATACTTTCCATTGATCAGCCCGGAAACCGAAGAGGCGACCGCCGAAGTGGCCAACAGCACGGCCGAGGATGTGGAGGCAGCCGTGCAGGCCGCGCTGCATGCCTTCAAGCATTCCAACTGGCGCTTAAGCCCGGAGCTGCGCATCGTCACCTTGCGCAAGCTTGCCGCCAAGCTGCGCGAGAACATGCCGGCCATCGTGGAAGCCGAAGCGCGCGTGACCGGACGTCCGATTCGCGAGATGCGCGCGCAGTTGGGCAGGCTGCCCGAGTGGTACGACTATTTCGCGAGCGTGGCGGAAACGCTGGAAGACACGCTGCCGCCGTTTGGACGCGGCTATCTGAACTACACCCGGCGGGAGCCGCTCGGCGTCGTCGGATTGCTCACGCCCTGGAATCATCCGTTGCTGATCCTCACCAAGAAACTCGCCCCGGCGCTGGCGGCGGGCAACGCGGTGGTGATCAAGCCGTCCGAACTGGCGCCGGTGACGATCAATATGCTTGCGGAACTGATCCACGAAAGCGGTATGCCGGAGGGCATCGTCAACGTGGTTCACGGATTGGGCTCCGTCGCCGGCAAGGCCCTGGCGCAGAACAAGGCGCTGTCCAAGGTCGACCTGACCGGCGGCACGCCGACCGGCCGGGAAGTCGCCGCGGCGGCCGGGCGCAATCTGATCAAGGTCGCGGCCGAACTGGGAGGCAAGGCGACCTCGATCGTGTTCGATGATGCGGACTTGACCGCCGTGGTCAACGGCACTGTGTTCGCCGGCTACATCGCGAGCGGACAAACCTGCGTGCAAGGCGCGCGCATCCTGGTCTCCGACAAGATGTACGACCGTTTCTGCGCCGCCTTCGTCGAGAAGGTCAGCAAGCTGCGCGTCGGCCCGCCGCTCGACAATCGCACCGACGTCGGACCGCTGGTCGCCAAGCGTCAGCTCGACCGCGTCGTGAAATTGATCGAGACCGGCATCCGTGAGGGAGCCACGCTCGCTTACGGCAAGGCGCCGGTTCCGGACACCGGGTGGTACGTCAGTCCAACCGTCTTCACCGACGTCACCAACGACATGACGGTCGCGCAAGAGGAGATCTTTGGCCCGGTCGTGTGCATCCTGCGCTACCGATCCGAGAAGGAAGCCATCGAGCTCGCCAACAGCACCCGCTTCGGCCTCGGTATGGCTATCTGGACAAACGATATTCGCCGCGCGCACCACGTGGCGGAACAGCTCGAGGCCGGCATCATCTGGATCAACGACCATCACCGCATCGGTCCGGCGTCTCCATGGGGCGGCTTCAAGGAGAGCGGGGTCGGGCGCGAGAACGGGATCGATTGCTACAAGGATTATTCACGCCTCAAGAACGTCATCGTGAAGACCACCGCGGATCCGTTCGATTGGTTCGACGGCAAGGCGACCGACCAGCGCTACAGCTAGACGCCGATACTACTTTGTGCACGCCGCTAAGCGGCGTGCACGGCGGTGTCGTGACGCTCGTTGACGCACATCAATGCAAAAATATCGCGGCTGAGATAACCGCGAATTGGGTCAATTCAGGGAGGCTGCAATGAGTTTACTTGGAGCATCTGTTGGCACACCTGTAATCACGAAAGAGCAAGCGCCCGCTGCCGGGGCAGTGCGATATTCTGTCGCACTCTCTTTTGTTTTCCTGGCGCTGCTGTGTTTGGCGTACTCGATAAACGCTGCCGACCGGCAACTTTTCCCGACCTTGCTGCCCGCCATTCGCGAAACATACGGCTACGACCTCAAGGTCGCCGGATTGCTGTCGACCATCTTCACGCTCGGCCTGGCTGTCGCGGGCATTCCCACGGGCTACTTGCTCGACGTTGCTTCGCGCAAGACCATCATCCTGATCGCCATGGTGATCTATTCGGTGTTCACGCTGGCGACCATCTATGCGTTCGGCTTCTGGGACATGCTGGTCTATCGCGCCTTAACCGGTGTCGGCGAAGGCATGCAGATGGTGGCCTTGTTTGCCGTCGTCGGCAGCTTCTTCCACCGCCGGCGATCGTTCTTCATCGGCTGGCTGATCGTGGCCTACGGCGTCGGCGCCTTCCTCGGCCCGCGCTTCGGCGTCCTGCTGTCGCACCAGGCCAACAGCTGGCAAACACCGTTCGTGTGGTTCACGGTTGCCGGTCTGGCGATCGCGGCCATCGTACTTGTCTTCCTGCCCAAGGGCTTCAGCGAGAGCAAGGGACCGGCGGCTTCCTCGCAGGTTGACCAGGCTGCGCTCGCCCACATGCCGACGAAGCTTTGGAACCGCAACGTCATCATGGGGTTCATCGGATCCGTCATCATCGGCTACTCGCTCTACGGCTTCGTCGGCCTGTACACGACGTTCCTGCGGGACGCGCTGCACTTCTCACCGATGAACGCCGGCGCGGCGCTGAGCTTCTTCGGACTGGGTGGGCTGCTGTCCTTCGTGGGCGGCTGGTTCGGCGATCGTTTCTCGCAGCGTTGGGTCACCGCGGTTGCCTTCGGCTTCCTCGCGGCGGTCGGCTATTCGATGTACAACCTGGCGACATCGCAGGAAGTGCAATCGCTGTTGTGCTTCCTGACCGGCGTGTTCGGAAGCGGCTTTGTGTTCGTCAACCTGCTGTCGCTGCTGCAACGCAGTGTCCGCCCGCAAATGGTCGGTCGCGCGTCGGGCATCTTCACCACCTCCCTGTTCGGCGCTGCTTCCACCGCCGGCTACCTGATGGGCATCCTGGTCGGCCAATTCGGCTGGGGCGGTGCTGCGCTGATCGAACTGACGCTGTTCCCCGTCATCGGGATCATCGCCATGGTTCTGGTTAACCCGAAGCAACTGATCCAGGTCGCCAAGAAGGCCTGAGCCATTGGCCGGTCGCCATTGCTGGGCCGTCGCACCCAGCAACGGCGGCCGGACTCGCTTTGATGGAGAACGTCGTAAGATCGGAGGATTTAATCGTGGCAAATAAACTTGGTTTTTCGGAGAACGGTCAGCTCAATGTTGCGGTCGTCGGCCTGGGCTGGTGGGGTAAGGCCGTCATCGGCGCGCTGAAAGACAGCCCCAAGGTTCGCGTCCTCAAGACCATCGATGCAATCCCCGCTGCCGGGGAATGGGCCAAGACGCAGGGCCTCGATTTCTCGACCGATTTCGATGCCGCTCTCGCCGACCCGAATGTCGGCGGCGTGGTTCTGTGCACGCCGCACAGCATGCACACCAACCAGGTCGTCGCGGCCGCCAAGGCGAAGAAGCACGTTTTCTGTGAAAAGCCGCTCGCCCTTACCCGCCGCGATGCGGTGACCGAGATCGAAGCCTGCGAGGCGAATGGCGTCGTGCTCGCCGTCGGCCACGAGCACAGGTTCAAGCCGGCCATGCAGGACGTCCTGCGCATGGTGCGCGCGGGCGAACTCGGGACCGTGCAGATGATGGAAGCCACCCTGACCTTCGAGCTAAGGCCCTTGGCTGCCGACAATTGGCGGCTGCAGAAAACCGAAACGCCGGCCGGATCGATGACGGCGTTAGGCATCCACGGGTTGGATCTCTGCGTCGCCGTGAGTGGCCCCGCCACGAGCGTATTGGCCGCGACGCGGTCGGTAGCGAGCAAGACGCAGGACACCACGGCCGTGCTGGTCAACTTCAAGAGCGGCGCGGCCGCCGTGATCTCCTCGATGATGGGCCCGCCGTTCTCGATCCGCTTCTCGGTGTTCGGCAACAAAGGTTGGGTAGAGGTGGTGGACAAGGCCCACCCGCAAGCGCCGGAAGGTTGGGTCCTCACCAGAGCCCTGCACGGCGGCAAGCCGCAAACCGTGGAATATCCGGCGGTATCGCTGGTCCGCGCCAACCTGGAAGCGTTTGCCGACGCCGTCGCGGGCCGCGCACCTTACCCGGTCACAACCCAGGACATGATCGACAACATCGCCGCGTTCGAAGCGATCGGCAAATCGGCCGAAAGCGGGCAGATCGTGCCGGTGGTCGGCGTCGAGCCTTTGCCGATCGCGAAGGCCTCGTAAATCGACAGACGGGTAATCGCGCTCCGACGTGAGGGGCGCGATTACACCAAGGTTGTCGCCGCGGCTTGCGCCTCGGGGACGACGTCGTGGTCGTAGAGCCGCTTGCGGAACGCGGCGTGCGCCTTGATCTCGGCGTCACGCACGCCGAGATCGGAATAGGCGGAATCGTAACGCAAACCGTTCTCTCGTGCGCCGCGTTGCACCGCCGCGACGCGTTCGCGACGCAGACGCTCATAGGCAAGAAGCGCAGCGGGGGCCGTCGTGCGATCGGCGCGCGCCAGGATCGTGGCCAGCGCCATGCCGTCCTCGATCGATTGGTTGGCGCCCTGTCCGAGATGGGGAAGCATCGGGTGCGCGGCGTCGCCGAGCAGCGTCAGCCGGCCCTTGCTCCAGCCCGGCAGCGGCTCGCGGTCATAGAGCGCCCAGCGGAAGGTCGCCTGCACCTGCCTCAATAGCCGCTCGATGCGCGGCTCCCAGCCGGCGAACTCGCTGCGCAGCACGTCGGGATCGCCCGGCGCCGACCACGATTCCTTCATTTCCTGATCCGCCGGCACGAAGCCGACGTAGTTGATGAGCAGTCCGGCGCGCACGGGAAACGTGAGGAAGTGTTTGCCTTTGCCGAGCCACATCAGCCAGGCGTCGGACGGCCAGTCCGGAATGCGTTCGCGCGCGAGCACGCCGCGGTAGGCGACCGAGCCGTGGAAGACCGGACGCGACGGCGGAAATACATAAGGCCGCAGCTCGGAGTGGATGCCGTCGGCGGCGACGACGACATCGGCTTCGGCGACGGCGCCGTTGGCGAACGATACTTTGGCCACGTCGCCGCTCTGCTCAAAGGCGATGCCGCGGTGGCCGGTGTGCACCACGCCGGCGGGCAGGACCTTGGCCAGGAAATCGACGAGATCGGCACGATGCATTCCGAAGGTGGCGTTCCAGCCTGAGGAATCCGCCACTTGCACCGGGGCGATGGGCGCCCCGTCGTGCCGGAAGTATTGCGAAGCGCGGCCAACGAGCGCGCCGTGCTTCTCGACCGCCGGTCCCAGCCCCACCCGCTGCAATTGGCGCACGCTGTTCGGCGTCAGGAACACGCCGGCCCCAACCTCGCCCAGCGCCGGGGCCTGCTCATAGACCGACACCGTAAGCCCGTGCGCGAGCAACGCGTTGGCGGCAAACAGGCCGCCGATTCCGCCGCCGACGATCACAATATTGGGCCGCGACGCCACCATCTTCACCCTCTAGGCGCGGAGTCTGCCGATCATGCGGTGTTGTATCCGCACGCAAGCTGTAGCAGTTTTGCCGTCACAAAGGCGCGGATCAAGCGCCGCAGCGACGTCAGGGAGGATTTCGAATGCACGGCCTGGCCGGGAGGAGGCGCGTTTTTGTCGGCCGGATGGCGATCGGCTTGCTGCTTTGCCTTGCCGTATCGACCGGTTTCGAGGCCCCGGCGCGCGCCGACGGCTATCCGGATCGCACGGTCAAGATCGTCGTGCCGTTCCCGGCCGGCGGAACCGCCGACGTGATTCCGCGGATTCTGGGCGAATGGCTGTCGCGCAAGTGGGGCCAGCCGGTGGTCATCGAAAATCATGCGGGCGCGGCCGGCAATATCGGCGCCGAGCTGGTTTATCGCGCGGCCGCCGACGGATACACCCTGCTGTCGGCGCCGCCGCCGCCGCTGGTGATCAATCAAAATCTCTATCCGAATCTCGCGTTCGATCCGACAAAGTTCGAGCCGATTATCGTGACGGCCCAGGTGCCGAACGCGCTGCTGGTCAATCCGGACAAAATCAAAGCGTCGAGCGTGCCTGAGTTGATCGAATACCTGAAAAAGAATCCCGACAAGGTCACTGCCGCCACGCAAGGCAACGGCACGACCTCGCATCTCACGGCCGAGCTTTTTCAGATGATGGCAAAGGTGAAGCTGCGCAATATTCCCTATCGCGGTTCGGCGCCCGCGCTGCAAGGCCTGCTCGCCGGCGACGTCGATTTGATGTTCGACAATCTCGGTGTCTCGCTGCCGCTGGTGGAAGCCGGCAAGCTTAAGTTGCTGGCGGTGGCTTCGCCGCGGCGCATGCCGAGCCTGCCGACGATGCCGACGATCGCCGAAACGCTGCCCGGTTTCGAAGCGGTCGCCTGGTACGGCATCGTAGCCCCGCCGCAAACTCCCAAAAGCATCCTCGACAAGATCAATGCCGACGTGAACGAGGCGCTGCGCCAGCCCGAGATCCAGGACCGCCTCAAGAAACTCTCGGCGGATATTTTCGGCGGCACGCCCGAGCGGACCTCGCAGTACATGCGCGAGGAGATCGATCGATGGGGCAATGTCATCAAGGCGGCGAACGTCAAACTGCAGTGATGCGCCAGCCGGCGCCGCCACGATGGCCGCGGTCAATCTTGCCGCTTGTGCCAGCCCACCACCGCCTCGGGCACGCTGTCGGTGGAGGCGAAATAAGGCTTGATGTCGAGCAGTGGTGTGCCGTCCAGGCAATCGAGTCCGACCACCGAGAGTGTATTGCCCTCGATGCGCTTGAGCTGCACCACGCTCATGGCGATCGGGTTGGGACGGGCCGGCGAGCGTAGAGCAAACGTGCCGCGCTGGATGCCGTAATGCCGGGGCACTTGCAGGACGATGTTTCTCGGCGATTTGTCCATCCAGTACAGCAGGATGATGTGGCTGCACGTCGCCAGATCCTTAAGACCGGCGGCCCAGCGCGCATCGAGCTCGACGGTGCAGACCGCGTCGGATTCGCGGGCGTTCTTCGGGCAGTCCTTACGCTCCTTCCAGGGCGTGCGGATGCGGCCGATGAAGTAGACGCCGGCGTCGGTCTGTCCTGGCAGCTCGGTGGTGACCTCGCCTTCCCAAACGCCGAAATCCTTTGTGGTCATGGCGGTCCTTTCCACACTGCGCGAAACGACGATGCCATTAGCAGGATTCCCTAACCAGTCCGGCGAAAGCCATAGCTGGTGGGCTTGCCGAAGATCGTTTCAACGTATAAAGATATCTTTATATAGTGGGAACAGGCCCATATCCTCAATCGTTAGGCCCGCATGAGCAGCAGCGCCCGGCTCCGTTTCGATGCCCTCAATGCCGCCCTCAAGGCCGCGGGCGAGGAGACGCGCCTGCGCGTGCTGGCGCTCTTGGCCGAGGCCGAGCTGACCGTCTCCGACTTGACCGACATCCTGCGCCAGTCGCAGCCGCGCATCTCACGCCACCTTAAGCTGCTGGCAGAAGCCGGCTTGATCGAGCGCTTCCGCGAAGGCACCTGGGCGTTCTTTCGGCTGGCCGAGCGCGGCGGTGGCGCCGAGGTGGCGCGCGCGCTGCTCGAGCGGCTCGATCCGGCCGACCAGACGATTGCGCGCGACCGCGCGCGGCTCGCCTCGGTGCGGCAGGCGCGCGCGGCCGCGGCGCAGGCTTACTTTCGCGCGCACGCCGCCGAATGGGACCGTATCCGCAAGCTGCACATCGCCGACGACGCGGTCGAAGGCGCGATCCGCGCCGCGCTCGCCGACAAGCCGTTCCGCTCGCTCTTGGATCTCGGCACCGGCACCGGGCGCATGCTTGAACTGTTCGGTCCCGAGATCGAGCGCGGGCTCGGCCTCGATCTTTCGCTCGATATGCTGCTCTTGGCGCGCGACCGGCTGGAGCGCGCGGGTCTGAAACATTGCAGCGTGCGGCAAGGCGACATCTACGATCTGCCGCTGTCGAACGATTCCTACGACGTCGTCATCGTGCACCAGGTGCTGCACTTCCTCGACGACGGCGCGCGCGCCATCAAAGAGGCGGCGCGGGTGTTGCGTCCGGGCGGGCGGCTGCTGGTGGTGGACTTCGCGCCGCACGAGCAGGAATTCCTGCGCGAGCAGTTCGCCCATCGCCGCCTCGGCTTTGCGCCCGAAACCGTGACGCAATGGCTGACGGCGTCGGGGCTTGAGCCGGTGCTGCACAAGAGCCTGACGCCGGAACCCGGCTCCGACGGCAAGATCGCGGTGTCGCTGTGGCTGGCGCGCGACGCCCGCGCGCTGCTGGCGGTGCCGGCGCAGCGGGAGGTGGCGTGATGAGCGTCAGTCCACGCCTCAGCCGCTTCATGCCGGCCGGCCATCGCCGCATCGCGGTGTCGTTCGAGTTCTTTCCGCCGAACACCGAGGAGATGGAGAAGACTCTGTGGGAGTCGGTCGAACGGCTGAAGCCGTTGGCGCCGAATTTCGTCTCCGTCACCTATGGCGCCGGCGGCAACACGCGTGAGCGCACGCACGCAACCGTCAAGCGCATCCTGGCGGAGACGCCGCTGACGCCGGCCGCGCATCTCACCTGCGTCGCCGCGACGCGCGCGGACATCGACGCCATCGTGCGCAACTACCACGACGCCGGCGTGCGTCATATCGTGGCGCTGCGCGGCGATTCCGTCGGCGGGCCCGGCACCAAATATACGCCGCATCCGGGCGGCTATCAGAACGCCGCCGATTTGGCCGGCGGCATCAAGCGTATCTACGACGATTTCGAGGTTTCGGTGTCGGCCTATCCGGAGAAGCATCCCGATAGCCCGACGGCGGAGGCCGACGTCGACATGCTGAAGGCCAAGGTCGATGCCGGGGCCACGCGCGCCATCACGCAGTTCTTTTTCGAGAACGATCTTTATTTCCGCTATCTCGACCGTGTGCGCGCGCGCGGCATCGATATCCCGATCGTGCCGGGCATCCTGCCGGTGCAGAATTTCAAGGCGGCGACGAATTTCGCCGCGCGCGCGGGCGCTTCGGTGCCGGTGTGGCTGGCCGAACGATTCCAGGGGCTCGACAACGATCCAACCACCCGCAAGCTGATCGCGGCTGCGGTCGCCGCCGAACAGGTGATCGATCTGTTCGACCGCGGCGTTACCAACTTTCACTTCTACACCATGAACCGCGCCGACCTGGTCTACGCGATCTGCCACCTGCTGGGTTTGCGGCCGGCGGTCGAGCAGGCCTCGTGAATTTGGAGTTACGTTAAGTGACAGCGTCTTCCACCGCCCGCGCTGCTTTCCGGGACTTGCTGCGCCAGCGCATCCTGGTGCTCGACGGCGCCATGGGCACCATGATCCAGGCGCTCAAATTGGACGAAGAGGGCTATCGCGGCGCGCGCTTCGACGCCTGGAACCGCGAGGTGCGCGGCAATAACGACCTGCTCAATCTGAGCCGGCCGGATTCGGTGCGCGACATCCATCTCAAGTATTTCCGCGCTGGCGCCGACATCGTCTCCACCAACACGTTTTCCTCGACCAAGATCGCGCAGGCCGATTACGGCCTTGAGGATATCGCCTACGAACTCAACCACGCCGGCGCGACGCTGGCGCGCGAGGCGGCAGCGGCGGCGGAAAAGGAAGATGGCCGCCGCCGCTTTGTCGCGGGCGCCTTGGGGCCGACCAATCGTACTGCGTCGATCTCGCCGGATGTGAGCAATCCCGGCTTCCGCGCCATCAGTTTCGACCAGCTGCGCGAGGCTTACGGCGAGCAGGTTATGGGCCTGCTCGACGGCGGCGCCGACCTGCTGCTGATCGAGACCATCTTCGACACCCTCAACGCCAAGGCCGCGATCTACGCCATCGCGGAAATTACCGCCGAGCGCGGGATCGATATTCCGGTGATGATTTCCGGCACCATCACCGACCGCTCCGGCCGTCTGCTGTCGGGCCAGACGCCGGCGGCGTTCTGGAATTCGGTGCGGCACGCCAATCCGGTCACCATCGGCCTCAATTGCGCGCTCGGGGCGCGCGAGATGCGCGCTCACATCGTCGAACTGGGACGCCTCGCCGATACTTTCGTGTGCGCCTATCCGAATGCCGGGCTGCCGAACGAATTCGGCTATTACGACGAGAGCCCGGAATACATGGCCGAACTCTTGGGTGAGTTCGCGGAGGCCGGCCTCGTCAACGTGGTCGGCGGCTGCTGCGGCACCACGCCCGAGCACATCGCGGCGATCGCGAAGGCGGTCGCCGGCAAGGCGCCGCGTCCGATTCCGGACGTGCCGCGGCTATTGCGGCTGTCGGGCCTGGAATCGTTCACGCTCACGCCGGAAATCCCGTTCGTGAATATCGGCGAGCGCACCAACGTCACCGGCTCGGCCAAGTTCCGCAAGCTGATCACCGCCGGCGACTATGCCAGCGCGCTCTCGATCGCGCGCGAGCAGGTCGAGAACGGCGCGCAGGTGATCGATGTCAACATGGACGAAGGCCTGCTCGACTCGGAAGCCGCGATGGTGACCTTCCTCAACCTGATAGCCGCCGAGCCGGATATCGCGCGCGTGCCGGTGATGGTCGATTCATCGAAATTCTCGGTGATCGAAGCCGGCTTGAAATGCCTGCAGGGCAAGGCGGTGGTCAATTCGATCTCCATGAAGGAGGGCGAGGCCGCTTTCATCGAGCACGCCAGAACCGTGCGCCGCTACGGCGCCGCGGTGGTGGTGATGGCGTTCGACGAAAAGGGCCAGGCCGACACGCTCGAGCGCAAGACCAAGATCTGCCAGCGCGCCTACGACATCTTGGTCAACCAGGTCGGCTTCCCGCCCGAGGACATCATCTTCGATCCGAACATCTTCGCCATCGCCACCGGCATGGAGGAGCACAACGCCTATGGCATCGCCTTCGTCGAGGCGGCGCGCTGGATCAAGGCGAACCTGCCGCACGGGCATGTGTCGGGCGGCGTCTCCAACCTCTCGTTCTCGTTCCGCGGCAACGAGCGTGTGCGCGAGGCCATGCATTCGGTGTTCCTGTTCCACGCCATCAAGGCCGGCATGGATCTCGGCATCGTCAATGCCGGGCAGATCGCGGTCTATGACGACCTCGATCCGGAACTGCGCGAGGCCTGCGAGGATGTCGTGCTCAACCGCCGGCCGGACGCCCCCGAGCGGCTGCTTGATCTCGCGAAGAAATTCCAGGGCAAAGGACAGGACGCGAAGGAGGCCGATCTCGCTTGGCGCGAGCAGCGCGTAGAGAAGCGGCTGGCGCATGCGCTGGTGCATGGAATTACGGACTTCATCGAGCCCGACGTCGAGGAAGCCCGCCGCGAATCCAAGCGTCCGCTCGACGTGATCGAAGGTCCGCTGATGGACGGCATGAACATCGTCGGCGACTTGTTCGGTTCCGGCAAGATGTTCCTGCCACAGGTGGTAAAATCCGCGCGCGTGATGAAGCAGGCGGTGGCCTACCTGATGCCGTTCATGGAGAAGGAAAAAGAAGAGCGGCGGAAGGCGGGCGGCGCGGCCGAGCGCTCATCCAACGGCAAGATCGTGATGGCGACGGTGAAGGGCGACGTGCACGACATCGGCAAGAACATCGTCGGCGTCGTGCTCCAGTGCAACAATTACGAAGTCGTCGATCTTGGCGTCATGGTGCCGGCGGCGAAAATCCTCGACACCGCGCGCGCCGAGAAGGCCGACATCATCGGACTGTCCGGGCTGATCACGCCCTCGCTCGACGAGATGTGTCATGTGGCGGCCGAGATGGAGCGGCAGGGCTTCGAATTGCCGCTGCTGATCGGCGGCGCCACCACCAGCCGCGTGCACACGGCGGTGAAGATCCATCCGAACTACAAGCGCGGCCAGGCGGTCTATGTGAACGACGCCAGCCGCGCGGTCGGCGTGGCGCAGGCGCTCATGTCGGCGCAAGCCAAGGGAAATTATGTCGCCGAACTGCGTGGCGAATACAGCAAATTGGCCACGGCGCATGCGCGCGCGCAGGCCGACAAAGTGCGCCTGCCGCTCGCGGCGGCACGCGGCAACGCGCCCAAGTTCGACTGGTCGGGCGCTTACGTGCCGCCGCAGCCGAAGTTCCTCGGCAGCAAGACGTTGACCGATTATCCGATCGCCGAGCTGATCGATTTTATCGATTGGACGCCGTTCTTTTCGACCTGGGAGCTCACCGGCAAGTTTCCGGCCATTCTCGACGACGCGAAATTGGGAACAATCGCGCGCTCGCTCTATAGCGACGCCCGCGCCATGCTTGACAAGATCGTGGCCGAACGCTGGTTCACGGCCAGCGCCGCGTTCGGCTTCTGGCCGGCGCAGGCGCAGGGCGACGACATTCTGGTGTTCGCCGACGAGGCGCGCGATAAACCAATCGCGACGCTACATTCGCTGCGCCAGCAGCTGTCCAAGCGCGAGGGCCGCTTCAACGAGGCGCTCAGCGATTTCATCGCGCCGCGCGACAGCGGGCTCAAGGATTACGTCGGCGCTTTCACGGTCACTGCCGGCATCGGCGAGGACGAGGTGGCCGATCGCTTCAAACGGGCGAACGACGACTATTCCGCCATTCTGGTCAAGGCACTGGCCGACCGTCTCGCCGAAGCCTTTGCCGAACGACTGCACCAGCGTGTGCGCAAGGAATTCTGGGGCTATGCGGCGGATGAAAACTTTGGCGGCGAAGATTTGATCGGCGAGAAATATCGCGGCATCCGTCCGGCGCCCGGTTATCCGGCGCAGCCCGACCACACCGAGAAGGGCACGCTGTTCAATCTGCTGCAGGCCGAGCGCATCGGCGTCAAGCTGACCGAGAGTTTCGCCATGTGGCCGGGCGCCGCCGTTTGCGGGCTCTATTTCAGCCATCCGCAGAGCCATTACTTCGGCGTCGGCAAGATCGAGCGCGACCAGGTCGAGGATTACGCCAAGCGCAAGGGCTGGAGCGTGGCGGAAGCCGAGCGGTGGCTGGCGCCGATCCTCAATTACGATCAGCGCGCCACGCCGAGCATCGTGGCGGCGTAAGACGCGGCAAGCGCCAAAACAAAACACCGGAGAGTGGTGCTCTCCGGTGTTGTAATTGTCGCCTGGGCGTTAGGCCCTTGATTTTTGGCTCGGCGTCGTCGTTGCCCTCTTGAACTCAAAATGCTCCCAGCAAGATCGCGCCGACGAAAGCGAACACGGTGCATACGGCGAGCACATTCAGTCGCAAGGCAAGGTCCACGGCAGTGCCTCCCTTGTTAAGGTGCGGGAACCGTAGCAGAAAACGCGCGTACCCCGAAGTGGGTTGCGCCCTTGGGAAGCGAAATTTGCATAGCATGTCATGCGCGGCGGGAATGCCGGAAGCAACTGCTTGATCATGTGCGACAAAAGATCGCCGAGCGAACGAATGCGGCAGTGCAATAATTTCGGATTGCTGTGATTTGCCGCGAATTCCCAGACAAGTGAAGGAAGCTCGACTCATCCCCAAGCCAGCGAATTACCCGTCGCGCAAATATGCATGCGTTGCACATTGCGGTTCCGCTGGATAAACATCGTGCGCAGCCGTTTCAAGAATTCGTCATTACGGGAAAAATCCATGCGCAGCCTGCGGCGTTCGATCCTGACTTTAATTCTTTGCGGCTTTGTCGCGCTGGTGTCGACCGCGGCGCCAGCGTCGGCGCAAAGCTGGCCGCAGCGGCCGGTGAGGTTCATCATTCCGCTCGGGCCCGGTTCCGGCGTCGACATCACCGCGCGCGTGTTTGCCGACAAGCTAGCGGCGAAATGGGGTCAGCCGGTGGTGGTCGAGAACAAGCCGGGCGGCGATGCCTTCGTCGCGATTACGGCGGTCATCGGCGCCCATGACGACCATGTGCTGCTGTTCGCGCCCGCCTCGACGTTCACCGCGCACCCGCTGCTGCACGAGAAGCTGCCTTACGACATCAACGACTTGTTGCCGATCGCGCGCGTGACCAACACGTTGATCGCGCTCGGCGTGCCGACGGCGCTGGAAGTCGGCAGCGTGAAGGAACTGGCGGCCAAGATCAAAGCGACGCCGGGCAAGCTGAACTATGCCTCGGTGACGGGCGCCAACGATCTGATGTGGGCGGCGTTCCTGAAGACCGAGAAACTGGAAATGGCGAAGGTGCCGTACAAGGACCCGGTGACGGCCATCAACGATCTTTCCGAGGGACGCATCCAGGCCTTTGTCGGCGCCTATGCCATCATGCGGCCACGGATACTGGCCGGAAAGGTCAAAGCCATTGCCTTGACCAACCTTCAGCACGCGGCGGCGCTGCCGGACATTCCGACCGGCAAGGAGGCGGGCTACAAATCGCTGGAATTCGATGGGCTGGTCGGCTTGCTCGGACCGCGCGACATGCCGCTTGCGGTTCGCGAGCGCATCGCGGCCGATATCCGCACCGTCGCCGCCGAACCGGAGGTCGTGGCGCGGCTCAGCGCCACCGGACAGGTCGTCAATCCGGGATCGCCGGCCGAATTCGCCGCCGCGCTCGACCAGCAGCGCGCGACCGTCGCGGAGATCGGCAAGATTCTGGAGATCAAGCCGGCGCAGTAGACATGCTTTTTCAGGGCGCATGATCTGGTCCGAAAACCGGGCCCCACTTTTCGGGATCATGCGCTGGCAACGATTCCTTATCCTTAACGAATTCCGTGGACGGCAGCGTTGAAGCCCCGTTAAAGATACTGCTCGCATTTTCGCGAGTATGAAGCGTGGCGTCCGCGTCTATTTCTATATTGCCGGCGGGGCGGTGCTGCTGGCGCTTGCCGGCTGCGGGCGCAGCTTCCTGCAAGGCGAGCGCGCGGCCTGGCGGCACGACGCCGAGGTCGCATGCCTTAAATCGGGCACGGTCAAGATCGGGGTCGGGGTCGAGCAGATGCAGCCGATCGCAGGCCCCGGCATGTGCGGCGCCGATTTCCCGCTCAAGGTCGCGCTGCTCGGCGAGGGCACGGCCATGAGCTATGCTGATGACCTGCGCCCGCCGGCGGGAATTCCCAATGCATCGCCCGCGCAGCCGCGCTGGCCGCCGACCGAGCAGAGCTACGCGCCGCCGGCGCCGGTGCAGAGCGAACCGATTCAAAACGGAAACATGCGCTGGGTGCCGGGGCCGCCAGGCATCGCGCGACCCGAGACAACCGCGCCGACACACTACGAGCCGCCGGCCGATCGCTATGTGCCCTCAAGCGATCGGTATACGCCGTCAAGTGCGCCGACCGAGGCGCCGCCCGGCCAGCCCATGTCGATCTATGCGCCGGGCGTCGCGCAACCCGACGATATTCCCGACGACGCCGTGCTGCCGCCCGGCCGTCGCGTGCCGTCCTCCCCGCGCTCGCAGTCGACCTATAACGCGCCGGTTTATCAGCCGCCGCCTCAGCGCACGCTGCCCGCACTCGGTCCGATGCGCGGCCCGAACGCGACCGCCGTCGCCACGCCGGCGGCGGTGACGCCGCCTGCGACGCTCGCCTGTCCGATGGTCTCCGCGCTCGACCGCTGGGTGAGCGAAGGCGTGCAGCCGGCCGCCTTGCGCTGGTTCGGCAGCCAGGTCACCGAGATCAGGCAGATCGGATCCTATTCCTGCCGCGAGATGGTCGGCTCGGGAACGTCGCACATGTCCGAGCACGCCTTCGGCGACGCGCTCGACATCGCCGGCTTCACGCTCGCCGACGGACGCAAGATCACGGTCAAGAACGGCTGGCGCGGCACGCCGGAGGAGCAGGGCTTTTTGCACGACGTGCAGCTTTACGCCTGCGAGACCTTCACCACGGTGCTGGCGCCCGGCTACAACGTCTATCACTACGACCACATCCACGTGGATTTGATGCGCCGCCGCCCCGGCTATCGACCGTGCCGGCCGGATGCCATCCCGGGCGAAGTGGCGGCGGCCAAAGCGCGCTCGCTTTACGCCAGCAAGCACGGCACGCCGGCCTATACCGGCTCGCTGGCGGTGCCGGCGGGTAAATTGCCGGTCGCGCTGCCCGGTCAGGACGGCTATGTCGCGGGTGACGATGACGATGCGGTCACCGGCTCGATCGGCGCGCCCGCGCGGCCGGCGTTCGATTCGTCTAGCGCGGCGGGCGATGCCGCCATTCGTCTCGAAGAACTCCGCTCCAAGCCCTATTAGCGCTTCGCCGGACCGTCGCGCCTAGAACACCGCTTCCAGCAGCATCGCGCCGAACAGGATCAGCCCGGCGTCGCGGTTCGATTTGAACAGCATCAAGCAATGCGCGGAATCGTTGATGTCGAGGCGCATCACTTGCCAGGCCAGATGCACGGCGAATGCGATCAGCCCGAGCATGAAGATGAGCCCGCCGCCGGCCATCAGCCCGGCGATCCCGATCAGCACGACGGCGCCGGTATAGAAGGCGGCCAGCATCGGCCGCGTGTTCTCGCCGAACAGCAGCGCGGTCGACTTGATGCCGATCAGCAGATCGTCTTCGCGGTCCTGGTGCGCGTAGATGGTGTCGTAGGCGATCACCCAGGAGATCGATCCGGCGTACAGCACGATCGGCGGCCAATCGAGCCGGCCGAACGCCGCCGGCCAGCCCATCAGCGCGCCATAGGAGAACGCCAGGCCCAGCACGATCTGCGGCCAATAGGTGATCCGCTTCATGAACGGATAGATCGCGACCACCAGCAGCGAGCAGAGGCCGGTGTAAACCGTAAAGCGGTTGAACTGGATCAGCACCAGCAAACCGACCATCGCCTGCAGCAGCATGAAGGCGGTCGCTTCGGCGACGCTCACTTGGCCCGAGGGGATCGGACGCGAGCGAGTGCGCTCGACTTTGGCGTCGAGATTGCGATCGACCAGATCGTTCCAGGTGCAGCCGGCGCCGCGCATGGCGAAGGCGCCGATGAAGAACAGCGCGATGTGCCAGAGGCTGGGGAATTGTTCGACCCGCATGCCGGCGAGACCCACCGACCACCAGCACGGCATCAACAGCAGCCAGGATCCGATCGGCCGGTCGAGGCGGGCGAGCCGCAGATAGGGGCGGGCGAATGGCGGCGCGAAACCGTCAACCCAGTTTCCGGTCGCATCGGCGACGCGTCCGGCATGCTCGCTCATTTGTTGCCGAGCGGGCTACCGGTCAGGGTGTCGAAGGTGCCGCGGCCCGTTTTGATGTTTTTGGAATCGGTAATGGGAGCGGTGAGCGCGTCGCTCAGGCTCGGTCCTGCCGGTCGCTGCGGCGCGGCGGCGGCTTGGCAGACCCTGGCGCGAATTTCGACCGTCTTGGTGTGCGCTTGCTTCATGTTGCTGATAATTTGCGCCGGGATGCCGCACCAGACCGAGTTGTCCTCGGCATATTTCGCCAATTTGGCCTCGGCAGCCGAGAATGCGTTGAACAGCCCGCAGGCCTCGGGCGCCGTGGCCTTGCGCTCGTTCGCCGCGCGGATTGCTTCTGCCTTCTTGGCGGCATCGTCGCGCAGCCGCATGAATTCCTTGATGCAGGGCGGTTCCTGTTGCGGCGGCGCCGCCGGCTGGAACTGCGCGTTGGCCGTCGCGACGGTGCCCAGCGTCAGGCACGCGGCGAACAACAGTGCGCGGCGCAAGTTCATGAGCTAGTCCTCTCTCGATCTTGGACGCATCATAGCAGGTTGGGGCGCGAACGGGCCGAATATACCAACCGGCCGAATGCGTCGGGATCACGGCAATCCACGCAAAATCGGCGCCCCTCGCCAAGGGTCCGCCCGGTGGCGTAAACCCTTCCGGGCCGTTCCGCCGCCGCAACGATTAACGCATGCCGCACTACGATTTCCGCACCCCGCGCATCTATCTCGCTTGCCCGCTGGCGGCCGGGCAAACGGTATCGTTCGACCGCGCCCAGGCGAATTACCTGCAAAACGTGCTCCGCCTCAAGCAGGGGGACGGCTTGCTGCTGTTCAATGGCCGCGACGGCGAATGGCAGGCCCGGCTCGCCAGTTCCGGCAAACGGGCTCTGACGGCCGTTATCGGCGAACGCCTGCGTGAGCAGCCGCGTCCATCCGACCTGCATTTTCTATTTGCCCCGCTCAAGCATGCCCGGCTCGATTATCTGGTGCAGAAGGCGGTCGAAATGGGCGCCGCGCGGCTGCAGCCGGTGATCACCCGGCACACCCAGGTGGCGCGGGTCAACCTCGAACGCATGCGCGCCAATGTGATCGAAGCGGCGCAACAGTGCGGCATCTTGACGTTGCCCGAGGTGGCCGAGCCGGCGGCGTTCGAGACGGCGGTAGGACAGACCGACCGGTTGCTGGTGTTTTGCGACGAGGACGCAGAGGTGAGAGACCCGGTGGCGGCGCTCGGGGCTGCCGCGCGTACCGGCCGGCCGCTCGCGGTGCTGATCGGCCCGGAGGGTGGCTTCGCCGAAGAGGAGCGGGAGGCGCTGACGAGGCGCCCGAATGTGGTGCGAATCGCGCTCGGGCCGCGCATCCTGCGCGCCGATACCGCGGCGGTGGCAGCGCTCGCGCTGGTGCAGGCGGTGTTGGGCGATTGGCGCGGCAGTGAGAGTGGAATATAGTGCCGCTAGCCGAGGGGGAGTTTTGACCATGGCTGTGGCGCTTCGTTGCATTCGCGTGCTTGCGGTGGCGGCTTTGACTGGCCTTGGCACCTTGGCTCCGGCCCAGGCGGCGAACTGGCTGGAGATGAACTTCTACCTGAGCGGGCCCAAATACGACGGGGTATTGCCGGCCTGTGAGGCCGCGCTCGACAAGATCGCCTGGCGTTTCGCCCAGAAGGAAAGCCGCTTCTGGAACTCCAACCTGCAAATCCTCAGCTTCGAGGAGGTGCGCGAAACCGCGTTCCGGCCCTGGGCTGAAGGCACCATTCCGCGCCGCTACTGCAGCGCGGTCGCCCAGGTGAGCGACGGGCACAGACACCGGGTGAATTACTCGATCGGCGAGGATACCGAGATGATCGGTATGAGCTGGGGCGTCGAATGGTGTGTGGTCGGTCTCGACCGCAACTGGGCGTATAATCCGGCCTGCAAGATGGCGCGCCCTTAAGCGCGGGCCGATAGATAGTCCTCCTTCGTTCTATTTTGTTCTTGAATTGTTCTATACAATCGGCTATGGTTTGCCGGAACTGTTGCGAATTATCAATTTCCGGTTTGTTCTGGCGTCGAGTGATGGGGGCGTCCAATGCTTCGTGGTTTGCTTCGCCGTCGCGTGAACCGGGCGGTGCAGGCCGCCGCCGTTGCCCTGAGTTTCCTGTTCATTTTCGCCATCGTTGCGCTGGCGCAAGACGCCGCAGCGCCAGACCGCCGGCAGAATGCGCCCGGCCAATTCGATTTCTATGTGCTGGCGCTGTCCTGGTCGCCGTCTTTTTGCGAGGCGGCGCACGAGCGCACGCCCGACCGGGCACCCGACCAGCAATGCGCGGGGCGGTCGTTTTCCTTTGTCGTGCACGGACTTTGGCCGCAATACGAGCAGGGGTTCCCGTCGTATTGCCAGGTGCCGGCGCCGCGGCTCGACCGTAACATCGTCGCCAGCATGCTCGACCTGATGCCGAGCCCGCGGCTGATTTTCCATGAATGGGATCGCCACGGCACCTGCTCGGGGCTTTCAGCGCACGCCTATTTCGAGGCGGTGCGCAAGGCGCGCGCCGCGGTCAAGATCCCCGCGGAATTCGTCGAGCTGGACAAGCCGATCGCGGTCAAACCCGACGACGTGGCGGAGGCCTTCGTGAAGGCCAACGCGGGATTGTCGCGCGCAAGTTTCGCGGTCGCGTGCGACAGCAAGCGCTTGAGTGAAGTGCGCGTGTGCCTGAATAGGGATTTCTCGTTCCGCACCTGCGCCGAGGTTGCGCGCCGCGCTTGCAAGCGCGACAGCGTCTCCATGCCGGCGGTGCGCGGCGGATAAACAGCGTCTAAACATCGACGCCTAAAGACTGACCTTGTATCGACGATCGCGTTAAGCCGCCACTAACGATGGCCATAGGCGTTGCGTGGATAACCCCCGCGCGTCGAGAATTGACGCAAGATTCTCGTAAGGGAAATCCGCAATCTTGCGCGTGCGATCAGCGCGGGGGAGTGCGCGCCTATGATTCGTGTGTGGGACTATATCGGCTTTGCGGTTTGGTTTGCCGGGCTTGGCTATATCGTCCTATGGCTGCTCGGCTCGCCCGGTCATTTGGTATTGCCACCGGGCTTGCACGCGGTCGGCGTGGCTTCGGCGACGCTTGTTCCCGTGCGCTTGCTCTTGCGTGCCGTCAGCCGGTGGCGTGGCGCGGCGGCCGCTCAACTGCGCAAGGCTGCCGCCATTCTGCGGCCGCCACGGCGAAAATCGTCATATCCGATACGCTTGGTCAAAGCGCGCAGCCATTTTGGCCTGCGCGGCGTGCCGCACTAAGAAGGTTGTGGCATAAGCTCGCCGGTGCCGGCGATAAACGCCGGTCCTGCGCGAGCCCTCGAGCAATCACGTGAACTATCGTCACGCATTCCATGCCGGAAATTTCGCCGATGTGTTCAAGCATGCGGTGCTTTGCCGCATCCTGGAGTATTTGCGCGCCAAGCCGGCGGCATTCCGCGTGATCGACAGCCACGCCGGCGCCGGCCTCTACGATCTCGCCGGCGCGGAAGCCAGCCGCGGCGGCGAATGGCATGAGGGCATCGAGCGACTGATGGCCGCGCCGCTCGCGGCGCCGGTGGCTGCGCTGCTTGCGCCCTATTTCGAGGTGGTCGGCGCGCTCAACGAGCGTAGCCGGCTCAAGACCTATCCCGGCTCGCCGGCGCTGGCGCGCGCCTGGCTGCGTGCGCAGGATCGCCTGATCGCCTGCGAGATCGAGCCGCAGGCCGCCGTCGCGCTCAGGCAAAACCTGCAGGGCGATATCCGCATCAAGACGCTTGAAATCGACGGCTGGACCGCGCTCGGGGCCTATGTGCCGCCGAAGGAGCGCCGCGGCCTGGTGCTGGTCGATCCGCCCTTCGAGCAGGACGGCGATTTCCATCGCCTGTCGCACGGCCTGGCGGAGGCCCATCGCAAATGGGCGACCGGCATCTACGCGCTCTGGTATCCGATCAAGGATCGCGGCGAACCCGACGCCCTGGCCAAACGCCTGCGCCGGCTGGGAATTCAAAAAATGTTGCGCGCGGAACTGACGGTCGGCCCGCTCAGCGATCCGAGCCGCCTCAACGGTTGCGGCCTAATCCTGGTCAACCCGCCTTGGACCCTGGAAAGCGAGCTTTCGGTCCTGCTGCCGGCGCTGGCAGGCCTCCTTGGGCGCGACGGCAAGGGTGGATTCAGGCTCGATTGGCTCATCCGCGAGGGGGCGCCGGCCCCCCGGTGACACCGTGCCCCTTTCCACAGGGCCCCAGTTGGTGTGTAGTTCTGACATTGGCAGGTACGTTCCGCCTCCGGGTTGGGGGGCCGGCGGAGTGACAGAGGCCGCGCGCGGCTGAAGCTTTCCCCGAATGTGAATGTCCGGCCGAGCCGCCGCGCGTGGGGCCGGCGGCGGAGCAGTGCGGGGAGAGGAGTTTTCCCGATGGCGCAGACCGGTGTTGTGAAGTTCTTCAACAGCGAGCGAGGCTACGGCTTCGTGAAGCCGGATGACGGCGGGCGCGATGTGTTTGTGCACATCACCGCCGTGGAAGCTGCCGGACTCAAGGGCCTGAACGAGGGGCAGAAGATCAGCTTTGACGTCGAACCAGATAAAAAGGGCAAAGGTCCGAAGGCCGTGAACTTGGTCGTCACTGGCTGATCGCGAAGCGGGCTGCGCCGGCAACCGTCGCTCGTCCACTTGTTTCCGAATGTCATCAGTTGCGGGAATCCCCGCGCCTGTCGCAGCGGGGTATTTTTCGAAATGATCCTCAAGTCCTCACCGGCCTCACCGTTCGGCCGCAAGGTCCGCATTGCGGCCGCTGTGCTCGGCCTCGCCGACAAGATCGAAGTACGCGAAACCGATCTCAACGATCCGGCCGACTCGATCCGGGTGCAGAATCCGCTCGGGAAAATTCCGGCGCTCATCCTCGACGACGGCACCGTCTATTACGATTCGCGCGTGATCCTGGACGTGCTCGATCATCTCGCCGGCGGCGGCCGTATCATTCCACGCGAGCCGCAAGCGCGCTTTGCGGCGGTGCGGCTGCAGGCATTGTGCGACGGCATTCTCGACGCCTCGATCCTGCTGGTCTACGAGAACCGCTTCCGGCCGGCCGACAAGGTCGTGCAGACTTGGGTCGACCGCCAGGCCGGCAAGGTCGCACGCGGCCTGGCGGCGCTGGAAGCCGCGCCGCCGGCTCTCGATGCGATTCCCGACGTCGGGCAGATCGCGCTCGCCTGCGTGCTTGGCTATCGAGATCTGCGTTTCGACGGCAGCTGGCGCCAGGATCATCCGCGGCTGCTTGCCTGGCACGACAAGTTCGCTGCCCAAGTGCCGGCTTTTGCGGCGACCAAGGTCACGGCTTAAGCGCGCAGCCGCGCACAAGCAAAAGCCCCGGAGCGAACTCCGGGGCTTTTTTTGTCGCGTGCCGTTTCGGTCAGAACTTGTAGTTCACACCGCCGCGCACGAGGTGGGTCTGGAATTTGGAATCCGATCCGAGCATCGAGCCGCCGCGGCCGAGATCGACATAGAGATATTCGGCCTTGAGCGACCACGGGCCATTGATACGCGCCTCGACGCCAGCGCCCGCGGTCCAACCGGCTTTGGTTTGATCCGTGCTGCCGATGCCGGCGATCGAGGATTTGATGTCGCCGACCGCGAGACCGCCGGTCACATAAGGCATGAAATTGCCGAACGCATAGCCGATGCGTCCGCGCGCGGTGCCCAGCCAGTTGTTGCGGGTTTCGCAGGTGGTGGCGACACAAGCGGAGCTGCCGCGAATATTGCTCCAGTCGATATCGCCTTCGGCGCCAAGCACCACGTTGTCCATCTGATAGTTGTAACCGAGCGTGCCGCCGACCAGCCCGCCCGACAGGTTGAACGAACCGGTGGGGAAGGGCGCGGAGAAATCCGAATGGCCAAAGGCGCCGCCGCCGTTGATGCCGACATAGAAGCCGGTCCAGCTCCAGACCGGCGGCATATACACCGGCGCCTTGGACGGCATGGCTTGCCGGCGCGGCAAGTCCGCGGCATTCGCCGAACCCATCATCGTCACGACGGCGAGCGCACCAAGTGCCGCCAAAACCAAACGCTTCATCACCAAACCTCCGTTACTGTGGAGCCCCCACAATTGAGGCTGCATAAGTATTCAAAATTGATGTAACGTCTAGTGTATAAAAGACACACTGTAGACCCAAGTTGCTGAAAGTATAGTCTAAATTATGCCGATGAATTGCCGCGTTATTGCCTCGATCAAAGCTTGGTACGGCGATCAACGTGGTGAATTATTACTTAAGACCTAAGTCGGTGCCGAAACTTCATCGCGCTCGGTTGCCGTCATGAAAAACCCCGAGCCGTTCGGCCCGGGGTTTTCCGCCACGCGAGCGGCGCCGCGCCGCTCAGAAATGATAATTCACGCCAAACCGCACGATATTGGAGCGATAGCCGTTGTCCATGCCGGTGATCGCGAACCCGCGGTCCGCCAGATCCATGTACAGGTACTCGGCTTTCACGGACCAAGCTTGAGTCAAGCCGACCTCCGCGCCGAGGCCGCCGGCCCATCCCGCGAGCGTGCGGCTCTCGACCGCGCCGCCGAGCTGGCCCTTGAGGTCACCAAAGGCGAGACCGACCGTGCCGTAGACCAGGATGTTATTGAAGGCGTAGCCGACGCGTCCGCGCACAGTTCCGAACCAGGGATTGGAGAATTTGTAGGCGGCAAAAGTGTCGCTGGCGCCGCTGCCCTGGAAATCGGCTTCGGCGCCGTACACGAACTGGCCGCTCTGCCAATTGATGCCGACCTGACCGCCGCCCAGCACGCCGCTTGGATCGGCGCCGGTGTTGGTGACTTTGCCCCAGCCGTAGCCGACATTGAGGCCGGCATAGACGCCGCTCCAATTGTACAGGCTGGCGGGCACCGGATTGTAATAGGGGGCCTGGCTGGGCGGGAGATCGGCTGCGACCGCTGCGCCAGCGGCTACCGGACTGGCCGCAAGTGCTGCCGCGAAAAGCGTTTTTTTCATCACACCCTCCACTCGTTCTCGCATCAGTCGCGCGTTTCGCGGGTCGCGGCGTACGAGATTATCGCGGAGGATTTATCGATCATTTTAAGTTAAGCGGTCATGAATCGTTCAGCAGTGAGCAGCCGTTAACCCTAAAGAACTGTTAGAAAAGCGCTGTTCGTCCGACCGACTTACGATGCTCGTTCAGCGAACATTGCTTGTCCGGGCCGGTACACGGGATGCTCTTGTGGCAGAACATCGGTGGCGGCGGAGATTGCTCTGACGTATGACGAAACGCGGAAACGAGGCGTGATGGCGCACGACACGACACAGCCGCGCGCGGCGCTGATTACCGGGGCGGGCCGCCGCATCGGCGCGGCAATCGCGCGCGCGCTGGCGCAGGCCAGCTATGCGGTCGTGCTGCACGCCAACCAGTCGCGCGCCGAGGCCGAAAAACTCGCAAGCGAAATCGTGGGCGCTGGCGGACGCGCCAGTGTGGTGCTCGCCGATCTCGCCGACGGCGAGGGGTTAAGCAAGCTGGTGCCGGCGGCGGCGGTCTTCGGGCCGCTCACGCTCCTGGTCAACAACGCCAGTCAATTCGACGAAGACGAGATCGGCAGCCTCGAGCGCGCGCGCTTCGAGCGCAGTCTTGCCGTCAACCTGACGGCGCCGGTGTTGTTGGCGCAGGCCTTCGCCGCGCAGGCTCCCGAAAAGGCCGACGCCTCGATCGTCAATATCGTCGATCAGCGCGTGCTCAAGCCGACGCCGCGCTTTTTCTCCTACGCCGTGAGCAAGAGCGCGCTCGCGGACGCGACCGTCATGCTGGCGCAGGCGCTGGCGCCGAGGGTGCGCGTCAATGCGGTGGCGCCCGGCCCGACGTTGCCGAGCCCGCGCCAGTCGGACGCGCAATTCGCCGCCCAGGCGGCTTCGGTGCCGCTCAAGCGCGGGCCGACGCCGGAAGACGTCGCGGCGGCGGTGCTTTATCTCGCCGGCGCACGCAGCACCACCGGCACGGTGATCGCGGTCGACGGCGGCCAGCATCTGGCCTGGCGCACCGTCGACAGCGCCGGCGAAGAGTAGTGCCTACACGGCGCTTATTTAAGCTCCGTACAAGCCAAATTTATGGAACTCGAACATTACAACAAATATTGTAATGCAATAGGAATTGGGAACGGGAGCCTGACGTGTCTGATACGACGGCATTTATTCCGCCGGTTCCGACGCCGCTGTTAGAGCCTCTGGGGCTATTTGGACTGCTCCGCACGCTTAAAAACAATCCGCTCGAAGCCTGGACGTCGACGCATTTCGAAAAGCCGATCGTCATGGGCGGTTTATCCATCGGGCGGGTCGCGGTGGTCAGCGATCCGGCTGCGATCCGGCGCGTACTGCTTGAAAATAGCGCCAACTATCCGAAGGACTGGATGCAACGGCGCATCCTCTCGGCGGGCCTGGCTAACGGGCTCCTGAGTGCCGAAGGGAACCAATGGAAGGTCCAGCGTCGCGCGCTGGCGCCGCTGTTTTCGCGCAAGGCAGTGTTGGCATTCTCCAAAGCGATGGCCGATTCGGCGCAGGCGTTGGTCGAGCGGCTTGCCCGGCATCAAGATCAAGTCGTCGATATTGCGGTCGAGGCGACGCGGACCACGCTCGACGTATTGGAGCGGACCATCTTTTCCGATGGGTTCGGCCGGGGGGCAGAGGAAATCCGCGTGGCGATGAAAGGCTATTTCGACACGATCGGCCGGATAGACCCGCTCGACCTGCTCGGCTTGCCGGCTGTGGTACCCCGGCCAAGTCGCTGGCGCTTGCGGCCCATGATGCGTTTATTCGAGGAGGCGATCGACACAATCATTTCCACACGACGGCAGAAAATCGCCGAGGACAAGGCCGACGTTCCACGCGATATTTTGACGTTACTCCTCGAAGCGCGCGATCCAGATACTGGCGAGGCGCTGAGCGAGGTCGAGATTCGCGCGAATGTCCTCACCTTCATCGCTGCCGGTCAAGAAACCACGGCAAACTGTATTACCTGGTCGTTATTTCTGCTGTCGCGATCGCCCGAGTGGCGGCAGCGGATTCAAGCAGAAGCCGACCGAGAATTTGGCGATGTCAGAAACGGCATAGCCGAACGCCTCGTCGAAACACATGCCTTGGTCGACGAGACGAACAGGCTCTATCCGCCGCTCGCTGCCATAAGCCGCGTGGCGCTTGAAGCTGATGAACTCGCCGGTCAGAAGATCCGCCGCGGCACAATGGTGGTTATTGCGCCGTATGTGCTGCATCGCCACCGAGCGTTATGGCCGAACCCTGAAATTTTCGATCCGAACCGCTTCCTCAATGGTGCGCGTGAAAAGATTGACCGTTACGCGTATCTGCCGTTCGGCGCGGGGCCGCGCATTTGCATTGGCGCAACTTTCGCCATCCAGGAAGCCGTGATCGTTTTGGCGACGATTATGCGGAATTTCAATCTCGAGCTTGCGCCCGGCCATGACGTTTGGCCAGTGCTGAAGGTGACGCTACGGCCCAAAGGCGGCTTGCCGATGATCGTAAGACGCCGAATTCACTGACCTCGCGATCCCTTTTGTTGCGTTGCATGAGTCCGCTGTTGGCCCAAAAAGCGGATATCCCAATCGCGCCGGACATAGATGCTCGATGCCGCGTTTCGGCAAAGATTCCACGCCCGAATTAGAACGTGGCGCTATCTTCGTTCTTCGAACGGCGATTTGATCGAAAGACCGATGCCGGGGGTCGTCTGGTCGCGCAAGCCTGGCCGATCGCCCATCATCTGGCCGGCAGCATCGGGAGCCCGCGCCGGTCGCAGATCGAGCGTTGAGCCGGGCGGAATAACCGGGACCGGGACTGGGACAACAAATGGGTCCAAGGGCAAGTTGCGTATGTAGGTATCTTCCGCATGCGCGCCCTCAAGCGCAGAGACTGCGATCGCGGCCCCGGCCAGCATGGCCAACGCAACAACATGCCGTGTTTTCATTGTCGGCTCCCAAGGCCCGCGATAAGGCCCGCGATCTTGCCAACTCATCGTAAGCCTAGCATCCGCTGCGTCAGCGGTTAATACCAAAACACTTGCCCTCTGGGGAATCGAGGGCAAATCCATTTGCGCGATGGGTCCGATCGCTCAGCCGGCGGGAAGCGCCGGGTTGGTGAACAGGGCGATCAGGAGAATAACCACGACGATGCCAACTAACACGTAGCCGGCACTTGGCGCGAAGCGTCGCGAAGGGAATTCGAATAGATTTCCATGCGTGCGGCTGAACATTGAAACCCCCTGCGAACGGGGAAGCCGGACAGAATTTGATATTTTAAATACCGATTTAGCGGCCGGCTGCCATGATCTGGATCAAAAGCCCGACCGGAAAGCTTCCGGTGGTGGAGGCAAACACCCGCCCGAAGCTCCGTTGACAAGCCGCAGGGCCTGGAAAATGCTAATGGCGCCATCGCCGCCGCGCACGTTCCCGGCGCCACAGCCAAAACCATCAAAGCCGCGCCGCACGGCTGATCGAGTAGCGCGGGAAGCGCCGCCAGCCGTCAACGCCGGGAGAAAGTTATGGGCCGCAAGATTGCCATTGTCGGAGCCGGCGCGGTCGGTGGCTATACCGGCGCCCATATGGTGCAGGCCGGCGAGGACGTGACGTTCATCGACCCATGGCCCGCGCATGTCGAGCACATGCGCAAGCACGGACTGCGCGTGACGCACGCCATGACCGAGCCGGAATTCACCGTGCCGGTGCGCGCGCTGCACGTGACCGACGCGCAGCAACTTGCCAAGGAGAAGCCGGTCGACATCGCCTTCGTGTGCATGAAGTCGTACGACACGGCCTGGGCGACGATGCTGATCCGGCAATATCTGGCGCCCGACGGCTACGTGGTCTCGCTGCAGAATTGCATGAACGAAGAAACCATCGCCGGCATCGTCGGTTGGGGCAAGACGCTCGGCTGCATCGCCAGTAGCATCACGGTCAATCTGCCGGAGCCGGGCCTGATCCATCGCGGTGCCGCCAAGCACGGCGCTGCGCACATCGTGTTTCGCACCGGCGAGGTGCATGGCCGCAGCTCGCAACGCGCGGAGGAAGTCTGCCGCCTGGTCGCCCATGCCGACAGCGCCAAGGTGACCAATAATCTTTGGGGCGAGCGCTGGTCGAAGCTGGTCGCCAACGCCATGCAGAACGGGCTGTCCGCCTGCACCGGCCTCGCCGGCGGCGACATGCTGAAGAACGATCCGATCCGCCGCTTTGCCACGCGGCTCGGCAGCGAAGCGATCCGCGTCGGCCAGGCGCACGGCTACCAACTGGAGGAAATCCTGCACCTGCCGGCGGAAACCATCGCACGCGCCGGCGAAGGCGACGAGGCGGCGGTCCGCGCCTGCGACGAGCAGCGCTTCAAGGACGCCGGACGCACCGCGGCCGGGCAGCGCCCCTCGATGGGCCAGGACATGCAGAAGGGCCGGCGCACGGAAATCGAATTCCTCAACGGCCTGATTGTGCGCGAGGGCGAGAAGGCCGGGCTCGCGTGCCGTGCCAATGCCGCGCTGACCGACATCGTCAAGCGGGTCGAGCGCGGCGAGCTCAAGCCCGATCCGCGGCACATCACGGAACTGCGGCTGAACTGAGCCGCGAGCATCTTGCAGAACGGCCCGGATTAGGGCGAATATATAAGCGCCGCTCAAGAACAAAAACGACAGGCGGCTCCAGGGAGGGATCATGGTTTTCGCACGCGCGCTCGCGGCGGCGTTTTTTGCCGCCTGTCTTTTGGCGACCGGCGCCGCTTCGGCGCAAAACTATCCCAATCGTTCGATCACGCTGCTGGTGCCGTTCCCGCCCGGCGGCGCGACCGACACGATCGCGCGCATCATCCAGGACAGTATGCAGAAAACGCTGGGGCAAACCATCGTGATTGAAAACGTCGGCGGCGCCGGCGGCATGATCTGCGCCGCACGCGGCGCCCGCGCAGAGCCCGACGGCTACACGATCATGATCCATCAGGTGGCGCTGGCCGCGGGCATGTCGCTTTATCCGAATCTCAATTTCGATGCAGCAAAGGATTTCGCCACCATCGGGCTGATCAACACCGCGGCTTCGACGCTGGCCGCGCCTGCGAGCCTGCCGCCGAACAATTTCAAGGAACTGCTGGCTTGGATGAAAACCTCCGGACACACGGTCAAGATCGGGCATGCCGGCGTGGGCTCCTACGCCCATTTAGCCGGCGTCCTGATCGTCCAGGAACTCGGCATCAAAGCCACCCAGGTTCCCTATCGTGGCGCGGGTCCCGCGCTTGTTGACCTGTTGTCGGGTCAAGTGGATCTGGAGTCGCAATCGGCCATCGTTTCAGGAGCTTTGGTCAAATCCGGCAAACTGAAAGCCTACGCCATCATTGGGCGTAAAAGATTTGCCGGCTTGCCCGACCTGCCGACACTGGGAGAGCTCGGCTACAAGAAGCTCGACATCGATTTCTGGCACATGCTGCTGGCGCCGGCCGGCACGCCGCGTCCGATCGTCGACAAACTGAACGCCGCGCTACGCGTGGCGCTCGCCGACGAGAAGGTCAAGAAGTCTTTTGCCGACGGCGGCATGGATGAATTCGGGTCCGGCGAGCAAACGCCGGAGGCCGCGAGCGCCTTGCTCAAGCGCGAGATCAAGCTGTGGGGCGAGGTGATCCGCGCCAACCAGATCGCGGCGGCGCAGTAGGGGCAGCGTTCGTCGACGAGGAATTGGGCCGGCGGCTTAAGCCGCCGGCGCCTGATGTCGGCATTGGGGGGTAGAGCGGATATTGCGCCGCCGTGGCGCGACGCAGCTTTTGATCCAAAACGGCGGGGCCTCACCCCGAATAGCACCAAAGGGCAGGAAGTTTGTACCCAGGGGCAATAGCGGGCACCGGCGTAAGTTTTAATCTTCGGCTAAATCAGAAGAGGCTGGGAGGCTTTTATGTTTTGGCGAGCATTTGTTGCGGTTCTCATCCTGCCAATACTGGCATTTCTGGTGTCGCCCGGATCGTTATTGAGGAGCGAGCCGAAGTTCGTTCTCGGTGAGACAATGCCAAAGGATTTCGACGCGCAGATGATCGCAGTTCGTGCGGCGGCTAATTCTGCGATGAATGCATTACAGATGGCACAGTCGCAAAGAGAAATTAGCACAGAACTGCGCTGAACCAGGCCGTGCACTCTTGCATGGCCGGCACAAGCCAGATTGTCAGCCTGCGGTAGCGCCAGTCAAAACGACCTTCTCGTTCGTTCCCGACTCCGGCATCAACGCGGCCGCTTTGAGCCCTTGCTGCACCTTGGGCACCGTGGCCTTGACGTCGGTGATCGGCAGGCCATGGGTCGGCGCGATGGTTCTGACGCCGAGCCGTTCGATGAGCTGATCGAGCCGATCACAATACACGTTCATGTCGGCGAACTTGGTCCAGAACAGCGCCAGGTCCGCGAACACCGCCGACACATCCGGCAGGTCGAGCGAGACCGCCTCTTCGGCGACCAGGCCGCAGTGGCCGTCCTCGTGGTAGTGGCTGTAGGCGAAGCCGTCGCCCGGAAACAGCACGCGCTCGCCTGTGTCAAAGCCCCACCAGGTGGTGCGCAGGTCGCGGATCACCGGCTCGACCGCCATCAACGTGCGGCCGCCGAGGTCGATCTCGTCGCCTTCCTTCATCCAGCGCATGCGGTGTTCGAATTGCGGGAACGCCAGGTGATAGTCGCTGACGTCGCCGCACAGGATGGCGTCGGGATAGTTCTTGAGCACGCGGCCGAGGCCGCCGCAGTGCGGCGTCTCCTGGTGTGTGACGAACAGATACTTCAGCGGCGGCACGCCGCGCGCGAACAGCGCGTTCAGGTGCCGCTCGATCACCGGGAAGTCCTTGGGATGGCCGGTCTCGACCAGGCACGAGGCGGTCTTGCCGGCGACCAGGAAGGCGGCGTTGTAGCCGTGATAGATCTTGCCCTTGTGGCGCTGCGCCAGGCAGTCGCCGATCCAGAACACGCCGGACGCGATTTCGCGCGGCATCCGGTCGGCCGGCTTCCTGGCCAGCATGTCCGCCTTGTCGAGCATGTTTCAATGCTCCTCGTCGCGGCCTACATAGCGCGACACCGCCACGCTTTTGTCGCAACCTTTCAGAAACTCATCCAGCATTTGGTAGTGGCGGGCGACCACGGCGTGGCCGCGTAGAATGCAGCCATAGCCGGGCGCGATGGTCTCGACGTCGTATCTGTCGAAAATGTCGCCGATGCCGCGCCGTATCGAGTCGGTCGCGACGCCTTCCAGCCACCAATAGCGCGTGTTCAGCATGAACGATCGAATGTCGCGCATTGACGTGGCGTCGTTATCCGCCTCGGTCACGATCCAGGGTCCGGTCGCGCTGTCGCGCCAGACGTGGGTGAACAGATCGGACGAGAACAGGGTGCGGGTTAAGCGGTCGTACAGCCAGCGCGTGGCGATCAGGCGGATCGGCGCCTGCATGACGTCGATCGCCCGGCCGCCTTTGCCGAGCTGGATGGTGTCCGCCCGGGTCACGGCGGTGACCTTCATCGACTTCAGGATGTCGCGGCCTTCCGCCTTGGCGCCGAAATCGAACCACAGCGCCGCGTCGGGATTGCTGGTGTAGCATTGGTCGATGTTGAAGTGCCCGGCGAAGCTCTCGACGTTATTGATCGACATGAACTCGTTAAGCCGCAGCGGGAACATCGACAGCGGCAGTCCGGGCGCGATCAGCTGCTCGATCTGCGCGCGGATCACCGGCTCGTCCTTGCCAAAGCCGGTGTCGATCAGCATGGCGGCGTCGGGCATCGTCAGCAAATAGCTGTTGGTCACCGAAAAGCCCCGCGCGCTCGCCGGATAGGAGCTGACCCGGCCGTCGAGCCGGATGGGATTCTGCAAGGCGTAGAGCCGGCCGTCGGCGAGCGATGCGATGCCGCCGGTAAAGCCCTGCGGCTCGCGCGCTTTCCGGGCCTCGCATTGTGTCGATAGGGACATGCTGGCTAGACCTTATCGGGCCTCTGCGGCGAAGGAAACCGCGCGGCAAACCCTATCGACGGTGGATATTCCGTCATGGGATAATGCCGCCGGGCGAAGCAAAGACGAGGGGGCTCATGCCGGTTCGTCGGATCGACCATGTCTTGATTGCCATGCCGGCCGGGCGGGAGGAGGAGGCGCGCGCGTTTTATCACGGCATGTTGGGTTTTGCCGAGAAAACCAAGCCGCCGCGGCTGGCCGCGCGCGGCGGCTGCTGGTTTGAAAGCGGCGCGGTGACGGTGCATCTCGGTGTCGACAAGAATTTCATTGCGGCGCGCAAGGCGCATCCCGCCTTCATTGTCGATGGCCTTGCAGATCTCGAGACGAAATTAAAGCAGGCCGGCTACAAGGTGACCGAAGACGAGCCGATCGTCGACTGCGACCGGCGGCATGTCGAGGACCCGTTCGGCAACCGGATCGAGCTGATCGAACCACGCTGATGTTTCCGGGCTAATCGGCCTATCTCTTCTCGTTGGCGCGCATGATCGCCAGCGCCTCGTCGATGCTCAACCGCGTTGCCAAGAGCTGCTCGACCGACCATCCCTTCTTCTCGAGAAAGTAGCTCACCAGCAGGCGATACCTCGGATAGGACCCATAGGTCTGCGTCATGCGGACATCGACCGGACTTTCGCCGAGGGCGTCGCGCAATTGCTCGAACGACTGCCGGTTCTCGATCGCCACATAGTCGGGAAATCCTTCGTGCACCCATTCGGCCAGCCGAAGTTTGCCGATCACGCCGATATGTTCATCGACGACGATATGGGTGAGTTCATGGGCGCAAAAGTAAGCGAGCGTGCGCGGCGGCGCGGCGACGTAACCCCATTTGATGTGGCGGCCGTTGTCAAAGTCGGCGCCGCTCAGGAACGCCGTGCCCCAGAAACCGAAATAATATTCGATGCCGCCGGCGTCGAGATGAGGCAGCAGGAACAAACGATGCCGCCAGTCCTCGTTGGCTATATAGAGATGGTATCGGCGCCCTTCGGCTTTGAGCGGCGAGCGCTCCAGCAATTTCTCGCAGTCGCGCAGAAGCCGTTCGCCGCCCGCCGCCGGAATCGAACGGTCGGACGCGATGACGATCTTCCCCGCGCCGAACGAGTAGGCAAAGAGCGGGTCGGGCCATGCGATGAGGCCGATGAACGACAGCACGACGACGGCCAGGGCCGCGCTCACCCATAACGCGGTTCGCTTGATCGTTCGCTGCATCGCGTTTTTCTCTTCGTCCGTTCCTGGTCCGCCTTTGAGCGGTGTCCCAGACCAAGAAATTTATGCCAGGGTCTTTGCGTCAGCAATGCCGCCCGCCGGCGCCGCGGAATGTTCGCTTGCGACGTAATGCCGGCACAACGGCGCGACAATACTTACAACTGGGCCGCTTCGGCGTCTTCCACCGGTTTGATTGGCAGGGTGAACTGGAACAGTGCGCCGTTTAGGTTGTCCGACGACGCTTCGAGTTTGCCTTCGTGACGTTCAATAATCATGCGGCAAATCGCCAGTCCCAATCCCAAACCGTGGGTCTTGGTCGTAACGAACGCGTCAAACATGCCGTCCAAAGTCTTTGGATCGATGCCGGGCCCCGAATCTTCGACGGCAACGGTGATCGTTTCGCCGCCGTCATACTCGGTTCTCAGCCGCAGCACCCGGCGGCCGTCTTTGATGGTGTCCATGGCTTCGATCGCGTTGTGCACCAAGTTAAGGATGACCTCCTGCAATTGACCTTTATGGCCCATGACAAGCGGCAGATCGGTCATCAGTTCGGTGCGCGTTGTGACGCGATGTTCCTTCAACTCCGCGCGCAATAGGTTGAGCACGCCAATCGCAACCTGGTTCAAGTCGATCGCCTGCCGTTCCTGATGACGGCTCCTGAATAAGGCGCGGATGCTGGCGAATACGTCGTTGGCACGATGACCGTCGCCAACAATGTCGTTCAGGGCGGACCGCGCCTCTTCAATATTGGGCGGTGCATCCTTAAGGAATTGCAGTGCCGCGTCGCCGTTCATCATGATGGCCGCCAGCGGCTGCCGCACCTCATGTGAAATCGTGGCGACCATTGCTTCCAAGTTCATCAGCTTATTATTCTGCTCGCGTTGCAGCATCGTATTTGAGCGAGCGAGGCGCGTGTAGAGTCGCGCGGTCTCCGCGAGCAGCACTATCAGTACGACGGTTGCGGTGACGAGCGAAAAAATACGGCCGGCATAGAACCCCAGACTGAAGCGCTCGCCGCTGAGCAGGCCGCCGAATAACTGCTCTGCGATAAGCGTGCAGCCCGCAATCAACAGCCATTGATCGAGCACCGAATGTTGGCGAAACCACAACATCACCAGCACGAGAGCGCCGACCAAGACATTCATTGTAAAAACGTAGTTCAACAAAGGAGTAGATCTGCGCGTGTCGAGAAAAAGCTGCGGGAGATACGCCTCTCCGGCCGTCGCGACCCATGCAAGTCCGCACACCACTATTAAGACAATCGCCATGCTCCAGAGAATTGCCGACTGGGTCAAACGGTGCGTCATATGTTTCGTGCGATCAATGTCGTTGAGCAATACATAGAAGAACAAGGCCGCGGGAAAACCGATATGCCAGAACAAGTACAGCCATACGGTGCTCTGCAGCCCGGCGCCTAGAAGTCCGGTCGGCGAAAATGCGCCGGGAAAGGTGAGCATGTGCGGAATGACAATGAGCGCCGTAAAGAGATAGCCGCTGGCGATCGCCAAGAGTCCGCGCGAAGGGTAGATCGCAAATTGGGCAAACAACAGCACTGCGGTAATGAGGCCGGTAACGAATATCGTGGACTCTAAGGCTGGAATAAATGCGTCAAGGCGCGGCAGCGGTGTGGCCGAGAACGGAGCCGTCACCCCGAATGCGAAGAACAAAATCACGGCAACGAGCAGCGCCAGCCGGCGCTGCCGGGGTGTCGGCGTCAAATTTGTCAGCGATATCTGCGACGCGCTCAATTCTTCACGCGTTGGCAAAATTGCCTCCGTGCGGGCTAAAATGCACGTCTCTCGCCGTCTAAGTAGGATTCGCCCGTTGATCTATTAGCAAGAATTTCCCTGGTAATCGCCAACCACATTCTGGTGATCGACCGCAAATCCGCCAAGGCGCCCGGCCGCGCGCTGCCGGCCCCGTTGGTCGCGCTCGCCCGATCGATGGTAGCCTATTAGCGATGGTGCCTGCTGCTGCGAATGAGGCTGCTTATGGCCCAAAACGTCACGCCGGTCGGCAATGCCGGTGTATTTAAGTATACGTCCTGGTTCTCATGAACGGCACGCCCAAAGACATCGACCCGGAAAGCGACCTGCGCGAGGAAGACGACGAGCAGGCGCTGCCCGAGTTGGAGCCGGCCGAGGCGCGGGCCGGCACGCTCGCCGCCGGCCGCGCGGCGATTGCGCGCGCGGTCAAGCATGCACCGGCAAAGCCCGGCGTCTATCGCATGGTCGATGGCCAGGGCGAGGTGCTCTACGTCGGCAAGGCGAAAAACATCAAGAAGCGGGCGACCGCTTATACGCGGTCGACCGGGCACGACAACCGCATCGCGCGCATGATCTCCGGCACGGTGGCGATGGAATTCGTCACCACCAAGACCGAGACCGAAGCGCTGCTCTTGGAAGCCAACCTGATCAAGCGGCTGCGTCCGCGTTTCAACGTACTCCTGCGCGACGACAAGTCATTCCCCTTCATCCTCATCACGTCCGACCACTGGGCGCCGCAGATCCTCAAGCATCGCGGTGCGCGTACACGGCCGGGCCATTATTACGGGCCGTTCGCCAATGCCGGGGCGGTCAACCGCACCATCAACGCGCTGCAGCGCGCGTTCCTGCTGCGCTCCTGCTCGGATTCGTTTTTCGAGGCGCGCACGCGGCCGTGCCTCCTCTATCAAATCAAGCGGTGTTCGGCTCCCTGCACACAGGAGATCGACTTTGCCGGCTACAGCGAGCTGGTGCGCGAGGCCAACGAGTTTCTCTCCGGCCGCAGCCGGCTGGTGCAACAGGAGATGGCGGCGGAAATGGACACCGCGTCGCTGGCACTCGATTTCGAGCGCGCGGCGGTCTATCGCGACCGCCTGGCGGCGCTGTCGGCAATCACCTCGCATCAGGGCATCAATCCGCGCACGCTCGAGGAAGCTGACGTGTTCGCCGTGCATCAGGCCGGCGGCTACACCTGCGTCGAGGTGTTCTTCTTCCGCACCGGACAGAACTGGGGCAACCGCGCCTATTTCCCGAAAGCCGACCGCGCGCTCGGGGCGGGCGAGGTGCTGAGCGCCTTCCTGGCGCAGTTCTACGACGACAAGCCGCCGCCGCGGCTGGTGCTGGTGTCGCACGGCTTCGAGGAACGCGCGCTTTTGGCCGCGGCGCTCGGCACCAAGAGCGAGCGCAAGGTCGAAGTGAGCGTGCCGCAGCGGGGCGAGCGCAAGGAGTTGGTGCAGCACGCGCTTGCCAATGCGCGCGAGGCGCTGGCGCGCAAGCTCGCCGACACGTCCTCGCAGCAGAAACTGCTCAAGGCGCTGACCGAAACCTTTGCGCTGCCGCGTGAGCCCCGCCGTATCGAGGTCTATGACAACAGCCACATCGCCGGCAGCAATCCGGTCGGCGCCATGGTGGTGGCGGGACCGGAAGGCTTCCGCAAGAACCAGTACCGCAAGTTCAATATCCGCTCGCAGGATCTCAAACCCGGCGACGACTACGGCATGCTGCGCGAGGTATTGCAGCGGCGGTTCAAGAGATTATTGGAAGAGAACCCGCGGCTGACGGCCGATGCCACGCTCGCCGCAGTGCTGACCGGCGAGGCGGACGAGGGTGACGAGCAACCCTGGCCCGATCTGCTCCTGATCGACGGCGGGCAGGGGCAGCTCAGCGCGGCGACCGAGACGCTCGCCGCCATGGGCGTGACCGACGTGCCGCTGGTCGCCATCGCAAAGGGGCCGGACCGCGACGCCGGGCGCGAGACCTTCTTCATGGCGGGCCGCACGCCGTTCAAGCTGCCGGCGCGCGATCCGTTGCTCTATTTCATCGAGCGGCTGCGCGACGAGGCGCACCGCTTCGCCGTCGGCTCGCACCGCACACGCCGCAAGAAGGATATTCGCGAGGCCGGTTTGCAGGAGATTCCGGGCATCGGGCCCACCCGCAAGCGCGCGCTACTGCGCCATTTCGGCACCCTGAAGGCGATCGAACGCGCCAGCCTGCCCGATCTCGCCCAGGTGCCAGGAATTAATGCGGAGACGGCGCGAAAGATATATGAGTTCTTCCACGAACAGGCGGCGCAATAGACAGGACAGGCGATGCTCATCAAGCGGCAGGAAGACGTCACCGACGTGGTGGTTGACGCATTCAAGAACACGGCGGACCCACGGGTGCGCGAAATCCTCGCCGCCATGGTCAAGCATCTGCACGCCTTCGCGCGCGACGTGCATTTGACCGAGGAGGAGTTCGAGAAGGCGGTGGGCTTCATCACCGCGCTCGGCCAGAAGACCACCGATACCCACAACGAGACGGTGCTGATGTCCGGCTCGCTCGGCTTCTCGACGCTGATCTGCCTGCTCAATAACGGCAACAACGGGCAGACCGAAACGACCGCCAATCTGCTCGGGCCGTTCTGGCGCCTGAACTCGCCGCGCACCGAAAACGGCGGCTCGATCGTGCGCTCAGTCACGCCGGGGCCGGCGCTGTTCGTCAATTGCACGCTGCGCGACACTGGCGGCAAGCCGATCGGGGGCGCCGAGGTCGACGTCTGGCATTCCTCGCCGGAGGGATTCTACGAGCAGCAGGACGAGAAGCAGGCCGACATGAACCTGCGCGGCAAGTTCACTACCGACGCCCAGGGGCATTTCGGTTTCCGCAGCGTGAAACCGGCCGGCTATCCGATCCCGATCGACGGCCCGGTCGGGGCGCTGGTGCGCGCCACCGGGCGGCACCACTTTCGGCCTGCCCATCTGCATTTCCTGATCTTCAAGCCCGGCTTCAAGACGCTGATCTCGCAGATCTACGTCAATGACGACGAGCGGCTGGAAACTGACGTGCAGTTCGGCGTCACGCGCGCGCTGATCGGCGACTTTGTCCGCCACGACGGGGGCGCGCCGGCGCCTGACGTGACCGGCGAATGGTACTCGCTCGATCAGACTTTCGTGATGGAGCTCGGCAAAAGCCGGCTGCCCAAGCCACCTATACAGTAATGAGAGGGGGATACGCCTTTTGCGGGCGTTGACCTCGCGGCGGCGCGGGTGTTCCTTGTGCCCCGATGAATGCCTTCAGTTCCAGACCGCTGCCGGCGCGTCCGCTCTCGCTGCCGAACCTGTTGACCTATGGGCGCATCGCCGCCGTACCGGTGGTGGTGGGGCTGATGTATTGGCAGAGCATTCTGGAGGGCGGGCTGTGGTCGCGCTGGCTGGCGCTGGCGATCTTCATAGCCGCCGGCATTAGCGACATTCTGGACGGTTATTTCGCCCGTATCTGGGGCCAGCATTCCTCGCTCGGGCGCATGCTCGATCCGATCGCGGACAAGCTTCTGGTGTCATCCTGCCTGCTGATGCTGGCGGCCGAGGAAACCATCCGCGGCTGGTCGCTGTTCGCCGCGGTGATCATCTTATGCCGTGAAATCCTGGTATCGGGTTTGCGCGAATATCTCGCCGAGCTGCGGGTCAGCGTGCCGGTGACGCGACTCGCCAAGTGGAAGACGCTCGGGCAGATGGTGGCGATCGGATTTCTGATCGCGGGCGACGCCGGCGACAAGATTCTGCCGGCGACAACCCACATCGGCATCACGCTGTTGTGGCTGTCGGCGATCCTCACGCTCTACACCGGCTGGGACTATATGCGCGCCGGCCTGCGCTATATGATGGACTAGCGCATGGTCCCGAAAAGTGGGAACCGGTTTTCGGCCAAGATCAAGCGCAGGAAAAAATGACCGTCAAATTGCGTTATTTCGCCTGGGTGCGGGAACGTGTCGGCAAACCCGAGGAAGACGTCGAGGTTCCCGCCGGCATCGCGACCGTTGGCGAGCTGATGGTGTGGCTGGCCTCGCGCGGCGAGGAATATGCCCATGCCTTCGCAAACCCCCAGGTGATCCGCGCCGCCATCGACCGCAGCCATGTCAAACCGCAGGCCGCGATCGCCGGGGCCGCGGAAATCGCCTTTTTCCCGCCGATGACCGGCGGATAGCCTCGCCCGCGCAGGCGAGGTAGATTAATGGCATGACCGTCCCATCGACCGTGCGCCTGCAGCGCGAGCCGTTCGACGCCGCCGTCGAAGCGGGCAAGCTGACGCGCGGGCGCACCGATGTCGGGGCACTCGTCACCTTTACGGGGATTTGCCGCGGCGACGAGGCGGGCGAGCCGATCGCCGCGCTGACGCTCGAGCATTATCCCGGCATGGCGGAGGCCGAGATCGAACGCCACGTCGCGGAGGCACTCGCGCGCTGGCCGCTCGCCGGCGTCACCGTCATCCATCGCTACGGTCGCATCGTGCCGGGCGAGGACATCGTGCTGGTGGTGACCGCGTCCTCGCATCGCGCGGCGGCTTTCGCGGCGGCCGAATTCCTGATGGACTACCTGAAGACGCGCGCACCGTTCTGGAAACAGGTCGAGAAGGCGGGCGAAAAAACCTGGGTGGAGGCCAAAGCGATTGATGATGCCGCGGCGGGGCGCTGGACCGCCGGCGGAAGTGTAGCTGCTGAGTAAGCGCGCCAAAAAGGCGGGGCGCGTGATCCCGAAAAGTGGGTACCGGTTTTCGGATTAGATCGCGCGCCAACGTAATACGTGGGGCTGAGATGGTTCCGATCATTGTCGCGGCGGTGGCGGTGCTTGTGCTCGGCGTCCAACCGGCGGCGGCCGAGCAGGTGACCTATTACGACGTGACGCGCGGCGCGCATCCGCATGACGTGGCGCCGGCGCCCGATGGCAAAGTCTGGTACACCGCACAAGCGCAAGGCGCGCTCGGCCTGCTCGATCCGAAGACCGGCAAGGTGACGCAAATCCCGCTCGGGCCCGGCGCGGCGCCGCACGGCGTGATCGTCGGGCCGGACCGCGCGGCCTGGATCACCGAGGGCGGGCAGAATGCCATCGCGCGCGTCGATCCGGACAGCAAAGCGGTGAAGCTGTTCCCGCTACCGCCGAATTTCCCCGACGCCAATCTCAACACCGCGACTTTCGACCGCAAAGGCATCCTCTGGTTCACCGGCCAGAACGGCATCTATGGCCGCGTCGATCCGGCGACCGGCAAAGTCGATGCCTGGAAGGCGCCCAAGGGCCCCGGACCCTACGGCATTACCACCACGCCGAACGGCGATGTCTGGTATGCTTCGCTTGCCGGCGATCATATTGCGAAGATCGACACGGTGAGCGGGGACGCGCTGGTGGTGCCGCCGCCCAAGTCGGGCGTCGGGCCGCGCCGTATCTGGTCGGATTCCAAGGGCCTGCTGTGGGTGAGCTTCTGGCACACCGGCGAGGTCGCCCGCTTCGATCCGATCGCCAAGACCTGGAAGGTATGGCGGCTGCCGAAGAGCGGGTCCGGCTGCTACGCGGTCTATGTCGATGACAAGGACAAGGTCTGGCTCAGCGACTGGATCGCTAACGCCGTTCTGCGCTTCGACCCGGTCACCGAGAAGTTCGAGAGTTTTCCAAGCAGCAAACGTGGCGCCCTGGTGCGCCAGTTGCTTGGCCGGCCGGGCGAAGTCTGGGGCGCTGAATCCGGTAGCGACCGCCTGGTGGCGGTGCGGGAATGAGATGACCTTATGCCGTTCGATGGAGCCGCCAGCCGCCGGGATATGTTGCGATGGCTCGCAGGCGGCGCGGTATGGGCGGCGAGTGCCGGGCCAAGCGCGGCCGGCGAAGCGCGCGTCGAGCGCCTGATCGCCGAGACGCGCGGGCTTGCGCCGATTTCGCAGCGCATGGATTTCATTTCCGCCGCGCTGCGCGGCACGCGCTATCAAAGCTACACCCTGATCGGCGGACCGAAGCGGCCGGAGCGCTTCGTGCTGCGCGACGACGCCTTCGATTGCGTCACGTTCTGCGAAACGGTGCTGGCAGCCGCGCGCGCGCGCGACATTACGGGGTTCGAGACGACGCTGCAGTCGATCCGCTACCGCAACGGCTTCGTGAACTGGTTCGAGCGCAATCATTATTTCTTCGAATGGTGCCAGCATAATGTCGAGAACAAGACTTGCCGCTGGATCAGCCTGGACGGCGCGCTCGACATCGAAAAGACGGTAGATTCGCAAAAGGGGCTTTCCAGGCGGCGATTTTCGATGCGCGTGATCCCGAGCGCCGCCTTCCTCGCGCCCAAGGCAGGGCTGCAAAGCGGCGACATCGTCGGTTTCGTGAGCCGGCGGCCGAATCTGGATTATTTCCATACCGGCCTCATTGCCTTCGCGCGCGACCATACGCTGTTGCTGCGGCACGCCTCCGAGAGCCGGTATCGTGTGCTGGATGAGCACATGGACCGCTTTGTCGCGCAAAATCGCGTGCGCTACGTCACGCTGCTGCGGCCGCAGGAAACCGACGGCACGCTGGCGAGGGGGTTGAAATGAACGAGACGACGTATGCGGGACTGAGTTTTGTCGGAAACAAGGACAAGCCGCATCTCGGCGGCAATATCAAGGAAGGCGATCCCTATACCTATTGCCCGATGGTCTGGAACTACGTGATCGACCGCTGCTGCATCAAGTCCGTCATGGATCTAGGCTCGGGCATCGGCAACACGGCCAGCTATTTTTTTGGTAAGGGGTTGAAAACGATTGCGATCGAAGGGCTGCTCGAAAATGTGGAGAACGCGCACTATCCGACCGTTTGCCATGATCTGAGCAAGGGGCCTGTCATCACCAGTGTCGATCTAGTGCACTGCCAGGAAGTGGCCGAGCACATCGCGGAAGAACATGTCGACCATCTGATTTCCAGCCTGGCCTGCGGCCGCGTGATCCTGATGACACACGCCCTGCCGGGGCAGAGCGGGCATCATCACGTCAATCTCAAGCCGATGGACTATTGGGTCGAACGCATCGGCGCCCGCGGCTACAACTTGCTGCACGAGGACACCCATCGCATTCGCCATCTCGCCGGCGTGGAGCGGGCGATCTACATGCAGAATTCCGGGTTGCTGTTTCACCGGAAGTAGGGCGCGCTAATTTCAGCGGCATGCGTGGCATGACGCGCGCATCCATGGCGCTTCGCCGCCGTGAACGGCCTTACGTTCGCTTATCGTTGCGGCAATTCATCATGGATTGCCGGGTCAAGCCCGGCAACGACAAAGCTGAGAGTCGCGCGCGCTCACGCCGCGGCGGCCTTGCCCTTCGGCTTCACTTCGGCGGTGTAGTCGTCCATCAACTGCCTGGTGATACCGCCCGGATTGAAATTCCAGTGGGCGATCTCCGACACCGCGGTGACTTCCGCCGCCGAGCCGGTGATGAAGCATTCCGAAAAGCTTGTCAGCTCGTCGGGCAGGATGCGGCGCTCGATCACCTCGAAGCCGCGCTTGCGCGCTAGGCCGATCACCGTTTGCCGGGTGAGACCGTCGAGGAAGCAGTCGGCCAGCGGCGTGTGGATCTTGCCGTCCTTGACGAAAAAGATATTGGCGCCGGTGCATTCGGCGACGCGGCCTTCCCAATCCAGCATCATGGCGTCGGCGTAGCCTTTGCGTTCGGCCCGGTGCTTGGAGATGGTGCAGATCATATAAAGGCCGGCGGCCTTGGCGCGGCAGGGCGCGGTCTTCGGATCGGGCCGGCGATATTCGGCGAGATCGAGCCGGATGCCCTTGAGCCGCTGCTCGGGATCGAAATAGCTCGGCCATTCCCAACTGGCGATGGCGAGGTGGATGGTATTCGTCTGCGCCGAGACGCCCATCATTTCGGAGCCGCGCCAGGCGACCGGGCGCACATAGGCTTCCTGCTTGCCGTTCTTCTCCAGCACCAGTTTCTTGGCGGCGTCGATCTCGGCGACCGAGTAGGGGACTTCGAAATCGAGGATGGCGGCGGAGCGCTTCAGCCGCTCGGAGTGTTCGGTCGACTTGAAGATCTGGCCGCCATAAGCGCGCTCGCCCTCGAACACGCAGCTCGCATAATGCAGGCCATGGCTGAGCACATGCAGATTGGCATCTTGCCAGGGCACCAGCTTGCCGTCGTACCAGATGACCCCTTCGAGCCGGTCATAGGACTGCGCCGCCATTGCTTTCTCCTTCAACTCTCAGTTTTCGCTTGGCGCATGATCTTTTCCGAAAACCGGTTCCCACTTTTTTGGGGATCATGCGTCCGGACTTGTCGGCTTCTGTTGCCACCGTCCTTTGTTCCGGTCATGGCGCATTTTCGCGCCCATTCCAATGCTTTGCGTCGGGGGGCAACACCCGGTATGAATGGGACCGGAGCGGACCTATCGGTGGCCCAATGGCGCACTGCCGGAAAAAAGGGCCGTTTTGGTACGATCCTTTCGTCCTTGGACGTATTTTTGTAACATAAAACCGAAATATGTCAACATGGCTGACATAAATGTGAGAGCCAAAATTGCCGCCGCGTCGAGTGGCCTAGCCGAGCGTCCAGGCGCCGCTCTGGCGGCCGCGCCGGGCGAGCCGATCTGGGATATCATCGAACTGTTGTTCTTCGCCTATCGCGATTTCGTCGGCGATCCCGACGAGGTGCTTTCCAAGCTTGCCTTCGGCCGTGCGCATCACCGGGTGCTGCATTTCGTCAACCGCAATCCCGGCATGAAGGTCGCCGACCTCCTGGAGATCCTCAACATCACCAAGCAGTCGCTCGGGCGCGTGCTCAAGCAACTGGTTGATCAGGGCTACGTGGTACAGAAGGAAGGCGCGCAGGACCGCCGGCAACGGCTCTTGTTCGTGACGCCGAAGGGCGAAGCGCTGGCGCTCAAGCTTGCCGGCCTGCAAACGCAACGCATCAACCGCGCCTTCGCCGAGCTCGGTCCCGGCGCGCATGAGGCGGCGCGGCGTTTCCTCACCGCCATGATCGACGCCGACAATCGCGAGGGCGTGCTGCGTCTGATCGCGCGCGCCGAGCGTGCCAAGGCCCGGAGCTAGCGGGCGCATGATCCCGAAAAGTGGGCACCGGGTTTTCGGATAAGATCATGCGCAAGCGAAAAGAGCACAAGCGATGATGCTGCCCGCCACGCTCTCTGACGACGCGCCGCATTTGCTGGTGGTCGACGACGACAACCGCATCCGCAACCTGCTGTCGCGCTTCCTGTCAGGCGAGGGCTACCGCGTGACCACGGCCGAGAATGCGGCCGACGCGCGCGCCAAGCTCAACGGCCTGAGCTTCGATCTGCTCATCCTCGACGTCATGATGCCGGGCGAAAATGGCTTCGATTTCGCTAAATCGCTGCGTGGCTCCTCCGGCGTGCCGATCCTGATGCTGACCGCGCGCGACGCCGCCGAGAGCCGCATCAAGGGCTTCGAAATGGGCGCCGACGATTATTTGTCAAAACCGTTCGAACCGCGCGAATTGTCGCTGCGCATCGCCAGCATTCTCAAGCGCGCCAAGCCTGCTGCCGCGCCGCCGGCGGAGTCGGTTCGCTTCGGGCCGTTCGTCTATCACCTCGCGCGCGGCGAATTGCGGCGCGGCGAGGAGGCCATCCGGCTGACCGACCGCGAGCGCGAAATGCTGCGCATTTTGGCGGCGACGCCGGGAGAGACCGTGTCGCGGCTGGCGCTCGCCGGTAGCGGCGGCGCGGTCAGCGAGCGGGCGGTGGATGTGCAGGTCAACCGACTGCGCCGCAAGATCGAGCGCGACCCCGCCAATCCGCTGTTCGTGCAGACCGTGCGCGGCATCGGCTACCGGCTGGTGACCAGCACATGACCAGCATCGATACCGGTATCCGCACCATCCGCACCGCGTTCGAGCGGCTTGGCGACGCTTGGCGATGGTACGACTCAATTCCGCCGATCCGCCGCATCCATGCCGAGCTCGGCAAGATCCCGGACGCCTGGCGGCGGTTCAGCCGCTGGCTCAACAGCGTGATGCCGAAAGGTCTGTACGCGCGCGCGCTGCTCATCATCATCCTGCCGATGGTGATCCTGCAATCGGTAATCGCCTTCGTATTCATGGAGCGGCATTGGAACGTCGTCACCCAGCGGCTGTCGGCCGGCGTGGTGCAGGACATCGCCGCGCTGATCGACACCTACAAAGGTTATCCGCAGGACGCCGACCTGCAGAAGATCCGCCGGATCGCGCAGGACCGGCTCGGCCTCGTGGTCGATTTCCTGCCGCTGAGCGACATGCCGCCGCCGGGGCCGAAACCGTTCTTTTCGCTGCTCGATCAGACGCTGTCGGAGGAATTGCGCAAGCAGATCGGCCGACCCTTTTGGATTGACACGGTCGGCAAGTCGGCGCTGGTCGAGATCAGGGTCCAACTCGACAATACGGTGATGCGGGTATTCGCGCGGCGCGGCGCGGCCTACGCGTCGAATTCGGAAATCTTCCTGCTCTGGATGGTCGGCACCTCGCTGGTGCTGATCGGCGTCGCCATCATCTTCCTGCGCAACCAGATCAAGCCGATCCTGAAGCTGGCCGACGCCGCCGAAAGCTTCGGCAAAGGCCGCGAGGTGCCGAACTATCGTCCACGCGGCGCGCGCGAAGTGCGGCGCGCGGCGCAGGCTTTCATCGAGATGAAGACGCGTGTCGAACGCGCCATCGAGCAGCGCACGGCGATGCTGGCCGGCGTCTCGCACGACCTGCGCACCGTACTCACGCGCTTCAAGCTCGAACTGGCGCTGATCAAGAAAAAGACGCCGGAAGTCGAGGCGATGAAGAAAGACGTCGACGAGATGGCGCGCATGCTGGAGGCCTATCTCGCCTTCGCGCGCGGCGATCTCGGTGAGAGCGCGGCGCCGACCGACATGGCGGCCTTCCTCGAGGAGCTCAAGGACGACGCCGAGCGCAACGGCCACAAGGCGACCGTGGTGTTCCACGGGCCGCCGATCGTCACCGTGCGGCCGGCCGCATTCAAGCGTTGCCTCGGCAATCTGGTGTCGAACGCCGCGCGCCACGCGCCCTCGATTGCTATCGCCGGCCACCGCGACCATCGCTACCTCACGGTTACCGTGGACGACGATGGGCCGGGCATCGCGCCCGACATGCGCGAGGAGGTATTCAAGCCGTTCCTGCGGCTCGACGATGCGCGCAATCAGGACGAGGGCGGCACCGGCTTGGGCCTCGCCATCGCGCGCGACATCGCGCGCTCGCACGGCGGCGACATCACGCTCGGCGACAGTCCGCTCGGGGGATTAAGGGCGACGGTGCGAGTGCCGGTCTAGTTACGCCGCTTCCGCTTTTTCCTCGTCGCGCGCGCGGCGGCGGCGCGGGCCACGCAGGATGCAGGCCGGAAGCGCGCAGAAGTCGCCGACAAAACCATCCCAGCGTTCGGCGCTGGCGAGGCCGCGGCCGAGCGCGGCCATGGTGCGGTCGAGGCCCGGTTCGTCGTCATCGACCCAGACCGACAGCACGCGCGCGAACATCAGCGCGGCGCCTTGCGCGCGCAACGCGCCGCGTGGCCCCGAGGCGCCGATGCCGGCGGCCTCCAGCATCCAACGTTGTGAGCGCACCGCCATGGCATTGAGCGCCAGCGCGAGACCCGGACTGCGCCGCGTCGAGCACAGCAGCGACCGCACCGCTACTTTGTAAGGCGCCAGCGCTTCCAGCCGGCGCATCAGCACGTCGAACAGCCGCTCGCGCGCCGGCTCCTCCGTCATGTCGGCGCTGCCGCCGGCCAATACCGCGCGGTCGATGTCCTTGATCTGGGCGCCGACAATGGCGAGCGTCGAGCCGAATTCGGTCCGCAGTTGCGACAGCTTGAGCCCGGCGCGGCCGGCGACTTCGGCGAGGCCGATCCGTTCGAAGGATTGCTCGGCGAGCAGGGCCATCAGTGCGCCGATCGCCTTGTCGCGGTCGGTGGTACCGCACGGCGCGGCGGCGTGGACTTGCGCGCGACGCTGCTTTTTCGATTTGCGGGCCATGGCGGCCTCCTGCGAGCTGTTCCGATCGACTTAATCTAGGCCGGCAAAGGCGCCAGTTCTAGGGCAGCCATGGTCGTCCCGGCCGAGCAAAGCGAGGGCCGGAACCCATACTCCGCGGCCCATCGATAGTGCACGGTGTATGGGGACCCGCCTTCGCGGGGACGACAGAAAATAATTAGCCCGCAAGTTCCTTGGAGCGCCTGGCGGCGGCGGCGATGGCCTTGGTCAGCAGCTCCTCGAAGCCGCCCGGCCCCATCAACACCTCGAGAGCGGCGGCAGTCGTGCCGCCGGGCGAGGTGACGTTCTGCCGCAATGTGGCGGCGTCGAGTTCCGAACGATGCAGCAACTCGCCGGAGCCGGCGACGGTTTCGCGCGCGAGCCGCGCCGCCAGCTCCGCCGGCAGGCCGGCGGCGATGCCGGCTTTGGTCATCGCTTCCGAAAGCAAGAAGACATAGGCCGGCCCGGAACCCGACAGCGCGGTGACCGCGTCCATCAGCGTCTCGTCGCCCGCCCATTCGACCTTGCCGATGGCGGCGAGCAGGTCGGAGGCGAGCTTGCGCTGGCGCGCGGAGACTTTGGCGTTCGGGCAAGCGACGCTGATGCCGCGGCCGATGGCGGCCGGCGTGTTCGGCATGGCGCGCACGATCGCGCTACCGGCCGGCAGCGATATTTCCAGAAACCGAAGCGTGCGGCCGGCCATGATCGAGAGCACCAGCGTGGCCTTGCCGACGTAAGGCGCCAGCGGCGGCACGGCCGCGGGCGCGGTCTGCGGCTTCACCGCGATCACGACGGCCGTGGCCGCGACGATCTTGCCTTTCGGATTGAGCCTGAGCCCGCGCCGCGTCAGCGCCTTTACCGCCTTGCCTGGCTGCGGCTCGATCACCACGATACGCTTGGGCGCCAGCCCGCGCGCGATCCAACCATCGAGCATGGCGCAGCCCATCTTGCCGGCGCCGACCAGCAGCAGGTGGCCGGAAAATTTGCTCAACGTTTTTTGCGGGACGCTCACGCCTCGCCCGAGGTGTCGAACATGGCGGCGTCGAGCGCCTCGCGCGCGCTTTTTCCCGCCCAGACCACGAATTGAAAGGCGGTGAAATAGCGCTCGCAGGCGTCGAGCGCATTGCCGAGCAGCGCCTCGCACTGCTTGCCGGACGCTTCCGTGCCGCCGGCCAGCACCAGCGCGTGGCGGAACATCAAGATACCTTCGGTGAGCCAGAGATCGAAATGGCCGACCCACAGCCGCTCGTTGATCAGCGAGATCAGCGTCTGCACTTCGGCGCGCCGGCGCTCGGGAACCCGCAGGTCGAAGGCGCAGGCCAGATGCAACGCCTCGATATCGCCCATCCAGGTGTAGGAGACCTGGTAGTCGGTCCACTTGCCGGTGACCAGAATGGTGATCTCGTCGTCGCTGGCGCGCTCGAACGACCAGTCATTGCCCGCCGCCAGACGTTCCACCACGTCGAGCGGGTTGATCCGGGGGTCGTCCGCGTAGGCGATCTGGGGCATGACGTCTCCGCTTTGCCGAATCGATCAGGGAGCGCACGCACACGCGTACGGCAGCTGCCGACCGGGTTTTGACGCAGGGGTACCGGGACGCCTTGACGGCGGAAGCGAATCACTTGGCCAACCGACTATAACCGACGCGATTCAGCCCGCCAGAGGCATCATCGATGGCCAATGGGCCGTGATTTGCCCGTCATAGGCAACCGCGCAAACTGGAATCTCCACAGCCAATCCTGCGATGCGATGAATCTTTTTGTGGAAAACTCGCTGGCACGATTCAGCCATTTGAGGTCGAGTCCTCGATCGAAAATTCGCTCGCCAAAGCTCGCAGACTGCAATGACAGCGCCGGTTTTTGCGCTAAGATGGCAGCCTTAACTATGGGAACGTGACAAGGGGGCTACGATGACGATGATCCGTGCTGCCATCATTGGCGTCGCATTCGCTTTGCTGACGCTGCTGCTTTCGCCGTCAGCGACGGTCGCGAACGCTCATGGCCGTGGCTTCAGCGCGCACGCATTCCATTTTCCACGCCACTTCAATTCAGCGCGCCATAACCGGAATTTTGACCGGGGGCTGATGTATGGAGGTTACGGCGCGGTGTCGCCTTACGACACCGGCAATGGCGTCACTTACGCCGCGCCTGAGACCGTGGTGTATGTGCTGGAACAGCCGCTTGCGCTCACTTGCCAATTCAGCCGGCAAACCGTGACGGTCCCCTCAGAAGAGGGCGGAACCCGCGAGATTACGATCACACGCTGCTAGAGAGCGGTTCCGCGCCCTAGTCGAACAGACTCGAGACCGACTCCTCGGTCGCGGTGCGCCCTATCGCCTCGCCAATCAAAGTCGCAATCGGCAGCACGCGGATATTGCCGGAGGCGAGCACTTCCTTGGTCGGCTGAATCGAGTCGGTGATCGCCAACTCCTTGAGCCGCGATTTGGCGATGCGCGCGACGGCGCCGCCCGACAGCACGCCGTGGCTGATATAGGCGTAGACCGCCTTGGCCTTCTGCTCGAGCAGGGCGTCGGCGGCGTTGATCAGCGTGCCGCCGCTATCGACGATGTCGTCCACCAGGATGCAGGTGTAGCCGGCGACGTCGCCGATCACGTTCATAACTTCGGATTCTCCGGCGCGCTCGCGCCGTTTGTCGATGATCGCGAGCGGCGCGTTGATGCGCTTGGCGAGGCCACGCGCGCGCACCACGCCGCCGACGTCGGGCGACACCACCATGATGTTGTCGAGCTGGAAGCGCTCGCGGATGTCGCGCACCATTACCGGCGAGGCGTAGAGATTGTCGGTCGGGATGTCGAAGAAGCCCTGGATCTGTCCGGCATGCAGGTCGAGCGTCATCACGCGGTCGGCGCCGGCCCGAGTGATCAGGTTAGCCACCAGCTTGGCCGAGATCGGCGTGCGCGGCCCCGGTTTGCGGTCCTGCCGGGCATAGCCATAATAGGGAATAACCGCGGTGATGCGGCGCGCGGACGAGCGGCGCAGCGCGTCCATGATGATAAGCAATTCCATCAGGTGGTCGTTGGCGGGATAGGAGGTGGACTGGATGACAAAACAGTCCGCGCCGCGGACGTTTTCCTGGATTTCGACGAATACCTCCATATCGGCGAAACGCCGCACCACCGCCTTGGTCAGCGGGGTCTTGAGATAGTCGGAAATCGCCTGCGCCAATGCAGGATTCGAGTTGCCGGCGACGAGCTTGATCGCACCGTTCTTGCCCGCCATCTACAAATCCTCACCTACCCCGGCGCTGTCGGCGGCGTGGTCATAACAAGGCGGGGAGGGGCTCGCAATACGAGTCCGAAGCCTTGTCCCGAAGCTTTTGCAAAGGGTGAACGAAATTCCGGCTCAGTGGTTTGAGGCCGCCAGCGTTAGCGATTCCCGGACCGGATCGGCGTTGGGCCGGTAGATGCCGGCCGCCTCCGGCGAGGAGTCTTGCGGTCCAGCCAGCGCGATCTGCGGCTCTCTGTTGGGCGTGCCGGGCGCGGTCTGAGACGAGGTCAGGAAGGCGCCGAGCTGATCCATGCTGCTGCGGGCGATCCGGCGCAGCATGGCATCGTCGGCGACCGACCAGGCGTCGCGATGGCGGCCCTTGCCGGTTTGTTTGGCGGTCTCCTCGCCGGCAATGCGTATCGCACGCCGATCGTCGCCGTCGAATACGTCCCAGACCCATGAGATCGTGGTTTCCCGCTTGGTGTACTTGGCGGCGAGATAACCGCGCACGCGAAAGGCCGACGGGGTTTCGCGCGACATCACCGCGAGCTGGCGCGACTGCGCCTCGTTATTGAGATTCTCTACCAACTGGCGGAATTGGCCGGGCGGCAGGCCATCGATCGATTCGAAGGCGACCGTGGCGCCGCGTGGCTGGCCTGCCAACGTGCCTGGACGGTCGTTCGGGCTGCAGGCGGAGAGCGCCATCGCGCACACAGCGGCCAACAGCCCGCTCGCCCGAGACACGTGCCCGCCCAAACTCCGCTGCATCGACACCTCTGCCGGGGCCTTGTTCTTGTATTCGGATCCCTCGGCCAAGGTCGAACGTAGCGGCTGGAGCACGGCGGAGTCCAGATGTGCGGCCCATTACCGCACAAAGTATCAATCGGAGAGCGCGATGGCGTTGATATGACGGCCGTAATCGGGCTCGCTCTGCTTGGTGGTGCGGCGGTAGCTGAAGAAGCGCTCGGGCTCGGCAAAGGTGCACAGCGCGAGGTCCTCGAATTTTGCAACCCCGGCGCGCCCGACCCGGTCGGCGATGTAACCGGCAAGGTCGAACATGGCGTGCCCGGCGCGCGCTGAGGGCGCGAAGAAGCGCTCATTATCCGCACCGGCGGCCTGGAAGCGCGCGACGAATTCCGGTCCGACCTCGTAGTTCGGCTGCCTGATGGTGGGCCCGAGTGCCACCGCGATACGCGCGCGCTCGGCGCCGAGCTTTTCCATGGCGGCGACCGTCGCCTCGATCACGCCGGTGAGCGCGCCGCGCCAGCCGGCATGCGCCGCGCCGATCACGCGCGCCTGCGCATCGGCCAACAGCAGCGGCCCGCAGTCGGCAGTCGACACGCCGATGGCGAGCCTTGGCGTGCGGGTGACGATGGCGTCGGCGCGCGGGCGGTTTTCTTGCGTCCAGGGCTCCTCGGCGACCACCACATCGGGCGAATGAATCTGGTAGGCGGTGAGCAGGTGGTCCGGCGCCACGCCCAAGGCCGCCGCCATACGCGCGCGGTTTTCGGCGACCTTGTCGGGCGCGTCGTTCGAGCCGACGCCGCCGTTGAGCGTCGCATAGACGCCGTGCGAGACGCCGCCGCCGCGGGTGAAGAAGCCGTGACGGATGCCGGCGAGCGAGCTCAGGGCGGACGCTTGCAGCACGGGGTTAGCCTGCGAATCCGGGAGGGGCGCCGAGCGAAGGATGGGCGAAGGCGGCGGCCTTGAACAGGTTGCCCATGCCGGCTTCGCCCTCGCTGATCAGGCGCTTTAACGCGGCGTCGATGTCGGCGGCGGCGTCGGGCACTTTGGTCTTGAGCGACGCCGCGCGCGTGACAATGCCGAGCCGGCGCAGGAATTGCGACTGCGTGAGCGGTCCGTAACCATTCGTGCCCATACTCTCCACCGCGGTTGCCAGCGCCTGAAAGTCGACATGCGCGGTGAGATCAACGCTGCCGGGCGCGTTCAACGCATCGGCATAACTGTGCCGGCCGACCGCCTGCAAGGTGTCCCCGACCGCGCTTTGAGCGTGGCCGTAGTCGATGACCAGCGCAGCGCCGCCGTCGCGCGCCACGCGCTTGCCCAGCTCCAGCGCGACATTGTCTGTGCGCCATTCGAAAATCGACCCATCCGGCGCACTGCGCAGCGGCGGCGGCAGCAGAAGGTCGAAATGCGAGATCGGCTCGGGCGCGAGCGTGAATGCGAGGCGGCCGGCGGAATCGATTTCAATCTGCCGCTCGTGCCAGCCATGTTCGGCCTTTACCGCCTGGGTGATCGGCAGCGCATCGAAGAATTCGTTGGCGACCACAACGGCAGGCCCGGGCGGCACGTCGGCGAGCGCGGGATGCCAAAAGATCGGCGTCGCCAATGGCTCCAGCGTTTGCTGTTGCTGCGCCTCGAGCGCCGGGCTGATTTCGACCAAGTGAATAACAATGGCTTCGCGGAAACCCGGCATCACCTTGGCCGCGCGCAGCGCATCCTTCAGCATGGTGCCGCGGCCGGGCCCCAGTTCGACGATGCGCAGGTTCTCCGGCGCGCCCATCTGTTTCCAGAGTGCCGCCATCCAAAGCCCGATCATCTCGCCGAACATCTGGCTGACTTCCGGCGCGGTGATGAAGTCCCCGCGGGCGCCGAGCGGATCACGCGTGGTGTAGTAGCCGTGCTCGGGGTCGGAAAGGCATAGCGCCATGTATTCGGCGACCGGCATCGGGCCGCCCGCGACGATGCGCCGGCGAATTTCGGCTTCCAGCGGCTCGATGTCGCTCATGATTCAGCTCGCAGCAACGGATGCTTCAGCGCATATAATATGAAGCCCAGGCCGGCGATGAACAATGGTATCGACAGCAGCTGGCCCATGGTCGCTCCGCCCCACAAGAAGCCGAGCTGGGCATCGGGCTCGCGGAAGAACTCGCAGATGCTGCGCGCGATGGCGTAAACGCAGGCGAAGCTGCCGATAATCAGGCCCGGCCGCTTGAGGGCGCCGGCGCGCATCAATAGCGCCAGCACGGCGAACAGCACCACGCCCTCGAGCGCCGCCTCATAGAGCTGGCTCGGATGCCGCGGCAGCGGGCCGCCGCCGGGGAACACCATGGCCCAGGGGACATCCGCCGGGCGGCCCCATAATTCGCCATTGATGAAATTGGCGAGCCGGCCGAGGAACAGGCCGATCGGCCCGACCCCGCAGGTAATGTCGCCGAGCGACAGGATTGAAATGCCGCGTTTGCGCGCGAACAGCACCACCGCGACCACGCAGCCGGTGAAGCCGCCGTGGAACGACATGCCGCCGTTCCACAATTGGAGGATCTCGATCGGGTGGGCGGCGAAGTGCGGGAAGTTATAGAACAGCACGTAGCCGGTGCGGCCGCCGAGGATGATGCCGAGCGTCACCCAGAGGACGAAATCGTCGAAATCGAGCACGGTCATCGGCGCTCGCCCGCCCCACAGTTTTTCCGAGCGGATCAGCCCGCGGGCATAGACCCAGCCGAGCAGGATGCCGACAATATAGGCGAGAGCATACCAGCGGATGGCGAGCGGGCCGAGGTGCACCAGCACCGGATCGAAGGCAGGGAAGGGAATGACGAACAAAGGCATTGCGGATTCCGGGTTCAGGTGCGTCAAGTGGTAGCATGCCGCCACTTGCAGCGGGATGACTGGATCGCCATACCTTAAGCAGACCGGAGGCGAGGCATGACTCAGACCAGCAACCGTATTTTCGACGAGATGGCGCGCCTGATGAATGATGCCGCGGGGGTCGCGCAAGGGGTGCGCAAGGAATTCGACACTTTGTTCCGCGCCCAGGCCGAACGAATCCTGCGCGATCTCGACGTGGTCCAGCGCGAGGAATTCGAGGCGGTCAAGGAAATGGCCCGCCTGGCGCGCGAGGAAAACGAGGCGCTCAAGGCGCGCATTGGGGCGCTGGAAGGCAAGGGCGCCGAAAAGCCGGCCAAGAAAAGTGCGCCGCCGGCCGCCGATTAGTCAATCCGGGCCTTTCTTTTCGCTTTCTTGCCCTTTCCGGAACACGCCGCTATAACCCCGCGCGACCCGCGGCCCCCGGCACCCCTGGAGGCTTGCCGCGGTCAGGGGCGGCCGAAAATGCCGCCTTTTCCATTGGGTTAGATGAGGGTTTCAACATGGCGACCGTCCAGGAATTGAAGGCGACGGTGCGTCCGAAAGGCGGCAAGGGGACCGCCCGGGCTGCACGTCGCTCCGGCCGAGTGCCGGGCGTGATTTACGGCGAGAACAAGCCCCCGCAGATGGTCACGCTCGACCATACCGAACTCTCCCGGCGCATCTATGCCGGGCGCTTCCTCACCACGCTCTTCCACATCGACGTGGACGGCATCAAGCACCGCGTGATCCCGCGCGACTTCCAGCTCGATCCGGTGAAAGAGCAGCCGGTGCACGTGGATTTCCTGCGCGTCGCGGCAGGCGCCGTCATCCGCGTCAACGTCGCGGTCAAGGTGCTCAACTCCGACCAGTCGCCCGGCGTCAAGCGCGGCGGTGCGGTCAACATCGTGACCCACACGATTGAAGTCATGTGTCCGGTCGAGACGATTCCGGAATCGATCGACGTCGATATTACCGAACTCGACATCAACCATTCCAAGCATCTGAGCGAAATCACGCTGCCGCCGAATGTGCGGGTGATCGCCCATGGCGACATCACGCTGGTCACGGTGGTGCCGCCGTCCGGCTACGCGGAAGAAATGAAGGCCGCCGCCGAAGCGGCCGCCGCCGCCGCCGCCGCTGCGGCTGCCGCCGCGGCCGCGGGTGTGGTGCCCGGCGCCGAAGGTGCGGCTCCCGGTGCAGCCCCTGGTGCTGCGCCCGGCGCAACGCCCGGTGCCGCTCCGGCCGCGGGCGCAGCGCCCGCCGCTGCCGGCGCGCCGGCGAAGTCCGACAAGAAGTGAGGCGGCGCGTTTCGCGCCTCCTCACTTTCGCTCGCTCTACTCACTGAGGCGGCGACGCCATGCTGCTTTTCGTCGGCCTCGGCAATCCGGGCGAACGCTACGCCGGCAATCGGCACAATATCGGCTTCATGGCGGTGCAGGCGATCGCCAAGCGCCACGGCGTCGCGCCTTGGCGCCGGCGTTTCCAAGGCGTGGCGGTGGAAGGCACGATCGGGGCCGAAAAAGTTCTGCTGCTGTTGCCCGGCACCTATATGAACGAATCGGGCCGCGCGGTGGCGGAAGCCGTGCATTTCTACAAGCTCGAGGCCGGCAGCGTCGTGGTGTTCCACGACGAAGCCGAACTGACGCCCGGCAAGGTGCGGTTGAAGATCGGCGGCGGCAATGCCGGACACAACGGTCTGCGCTCGATCTCCGAGCACATCGGCAACGACTATCGCCGCGTTCGCATGGGCGTCGGCCATCCCGGCAACAAGGATTTGATGGAAGCCTACGTGCTGCAGGATTTCGCCAAGAGCGAACGGCCGTGGGTGGAGGCGCTGTGCGATGTCGTCGCCGACAATGTCGCGCTGCTGATCGAAGGCAAGGATTCGACGTTCCAGAACAAGGTGCATCTCGCCATGAGCGCCAAAGGCTTCGGCGGCGCGGACGAGCCCGACACCGAATGACAACCTAACGACGCGGACAATTTCATGGGATTCAAATGCGGCATCGTCGGCCTGCCGAA
>DASXBN010000099.1:0-74914 GCA_036491675.1 Pseudolabrys sp.
GCCGACGCTCGCGCCCGCCGCCTCGTAATCCGCATCCAGGATCCCCGACGCAAGCCCGGCGCCGCGCGCAACCGCGACCTCCGCCCCCAGCGCCTTCAACTTCTTTACGGTCTCCGGTGTCCCGGATACCCGCGGTTCCGCAGAGTCCGATTCACGTGCTACGGCAATTCGCATTCGCCCCTCCGCGTTGCGCCCGGTCTATGTCAGTGCGGTGAAATTCCGGCGAACGCGAAGATCAGGAAACAGATCGCGAAAGCCACGAAACTCGGCGTCTTCGAGCCGCTGAATGCACTTGGAACAGCGCCCGCCAGGCCGATGAGGAAGATGGCGGCTGCCAACAGCCAGTCGCCTATCACGCCGCCGGTCGCCAGGCCGAACAGGATCGTGATTACATAAAGGATGCCAACAACCGCGAAATGCACGAAGTGCTGATAGCTGCTCTCATGCGCGGGATAGTCGTTCCCGGTCGCGGTGGCATATTCGACGTTGCCGTGATCGGCCATGATGAGATTCTCCAGGGATCGCAAGGGTGGGGAGTAGTCAGGTAGCGCAATTGGCTACCCAGGGCAACGGTTGCGGTCCTCGGACGGTTGAACAAGTCGTATCGAATTCGCGCGCTGCCATAACATCCCGGGCCGACATAATTTTGATACGGATCAAGTCCGCGCAAGGCATCTTCAGCCGGCGGAAGGCTTGAGCCCCACCTCGGCCAGCGCGGCGGTCTGCCTGGCGGCCACCTCGCGAATCGAGAAACGCTCGATCGCCTCGTTGAACAATCGATAGAAATTGAGTTCCGCCGCCAAGTGCAGAAATACCGCGCCGAGGCCGATGGCCGCGCGGTCCATGAACACGAACTCGCGCGGCACCATCACCGGCCCGCGCTTCTTCAACGCCTGATGCACCTGGAACGCCTGCTTGCGGCCGTATTCCGACGGCTTCACCCCGTCGGCCACGCTGCGCACCCGGTCGTCAAGCAAGGGACCGTAGATGAAGCGGGCCCAGATATTGAGCGCCTCGATCAGATCGCGGTTGAGCCGCTTGAAGCCCCAGGTCTCGTAGGCATGCACCACCAGATCGTCATCGCTGCTGAGCAGGCCGCGATAGAGATCCACCACGCCGCCGACGAAACTGGGCGGGAAGATGCGGATGCAACCGTAGTCCAACAGGTTGATGCCGCCCGGCTTACCCTTGGCGTTGTCAAAGACGGTGTAATTGCCGAGATGCGGGTCGCCATGGATGACGCCGAAGCGGCTGAACGGAAACCACCAGGCGGTGAACATGGCGGTGGCGAGCCGGTTGCGCACGCCGAGCCCATCGTTCTTATGCTCGAGCAGCTTGCGGCCGGTGAGCCAATCCATGGTGAGAAGGCGGCCGGTGGAAAGTTCCGGCCAGACTTGCGGCACACGGATGGCCTCATGGACTTTGAGCATATTGCGATAGAGCGCGACGTGCCTGGCCTCGCGGATATAGTCGAGTTCCTCGCGCAAGCGTGCGGCAATTTCTTTCGCGATCTCGGTGGTATCGAGCGCCGGATCGAAACGCTTACGGATCGCGAACAGCAAATTCAATTGACGCACGTCGGCTTCCACCGCCGACTGCATGTCGGGATATTGCAGCTTGCAGGCCAATTCGCTGCCGTCGAGCGCGCGGGCGCGATGCACTTGGCCGAGCGAGGCGGCCGCCGCCGGATGATGTTCGAAACTCTTGAATTTGTTTTCCCAGCCCGCGCCCAGTTCCGCGCTCATGCGGCGCTTGACGAAGGCCCAGCCCATCGGCGGCGCCTGGCTCTGCAGCTTGGTCAATTCGGCGGCGTATTCCGCCGGCAGCGCGTCGGGAATGGTGGCGAGCAGCTGCGCCACCTTCATGATCGGGCCCTTCAAGCCGCCGAGCGCAGCGGCCAGCCCGATCGCATTAGCGGCGCGATCCTGCTTGACGCCAAGCAGGCGCGCGCCCGCCATGCGCGCGGCCACGCCGCCGACCTTGCTGCCGACCTTGGCGTAGCGCTTGGCGCGGGCGGTGAAGCGGTTTTTCTCGCGGTCGGTGGGCATGAACCTGATGGCGCTGATGTGCTACGAATATAGGGAGCGGCGAAGCGAGAAACGAGCCATGCTGGCGCGAATTGTCATCTGCCTTTCCGTCTTGTTTACGGCAACGAACGGCGCCTCCGCCGCGTACTGGAAATGGGGCTGCCGCGGGCAACTCGGCGAGCAACAGATGATCTTTACCGACGAGAAGCTCTTAATCGTCAACGACAAGACGCCCTTCGGCGACGTGCGCAAGCTCGAGATCGAGGATATCATCGGCGCCGCCGAGGCCGCAGAGAAATCAGGAAAGGCCGTGGCGGTCTACGACAACAAGACGGACGATAGTGGCCTGGTGAAAGAGTTCGAGTTCAGCCGCGGCGAGGACAAGAAGAAACTGCTGTTGACGGAGAAATCGTCACGCAAGATACACGTCGAGCGGCACCACCCCGCCGGACGCGACTCCTACATCGGTATTTTCGTCAAGATCTTTCGCATGACGCGCGATGGCGAGCCACCACGCAACATCACGATGCAGTGCAGGGAATCATACCTCTCGACCTGCGCGGGCCGCTGCAAGACGGATTAGCGTTCGAGCGCTTCCAGCTCGTCGATCAAGCCGGCAATCACGCTCAATCCGCCGTCCCAGAATTTCGGATCGTGCGCGTCGAGCCCGAAGGGCGCCAACAGTTCGCCGTGGTGCTTGGTGCCGCCGGCCGCGAGCATGTCGAGATAGCGCTCGGCAAAACCGGCGGAGGATTTCTCGTAGACGGCGTAGAGCGAGTTCACCAGACAGTCGCCGAACGCATAAGCGTAGACGTAGAACGGCGAATGGATGAAGTGCGGGATGTAGCTCCAGAACGTCTCGTAGCCGGCTTTGAGTTCGATCGCGGGCCCCAGGCTCTCGCTCTGCACCGACATCCAGAGTTCGCAGATCTTGTCCGCCGTGAGCTCGCCGTTGCGCCGTTCCATATGCACCTTGCGCTCGAAGACATAGAACGCAATCTGCCGCACCACGGTGTTAATCATGTCCTCGACCTTGGCGGCGAGCATGGCCTTGCGCTGCTTTTTGTCGGTGGTCTGCGCCAGCAGCTTCTTGAAGGTAAGCATCTCGCCGAACACGCTCGCGGTTTCGGCGAGCGTGAGCGGCGTCGGCGCCATCAGCGCGCCGTTCGGCGCGGCCAGCACCTGATGCACGCCGTGACCGAGTTCGTGCGCCAGCGTCATCACGTCGCGCGGCTTGCCTTGGTAATTGAGCAGCACATAAGGATGTGCCGACGGCACGGTCGGATGCGAAAAGGCGCCCGGCTGTTTGCCGTCCCGCACGGCCGCGTCGATCCAGCGCTCCTTGAAGAAGCGGTCGGCGACTTCCGCCATCTCGGGCGCGAAAGCGCCATAGGCTGTGAGTACGGTCGTCCGCGCGTCGGACCAGGGGATGGTGCGCTGAGCGACCTTGGGCAGCGGCGCGTTGCGGTCCCAATAAGGCAGCCGTTTCTTGCCGAACCATTTCGCCTTCAAGGCATAGTAGCGGTGCGACAGCTTCGGGTAGGCCGCGCGCACGGCCGAGACCAGCGCCTCCACCACTTCGGGCTCGACACGATTGGATAGGTGACGGGCGTCGGCCACGTCCTTGAAACCGCGCCAGCGATCGGAAATTTCCTTGTCCTTGGCAAGCGTGTTGGTGATCAGCGCGAACGACCGCAGGTTTTTTTTGAAGGTCGTCGTCAGGGCCCGCGCCGCCGCCTTGCGCTTTTTGCCGTCGGCGTCCTGCAGCATGTTGAGCGCGAGCTCGATCGACAGCGGCTTGCCGCCGATCTTGAAACGCAAGGATGCGATGGTCTCGTCGTAATTGCGGTTCCAGGCCGAAGCCCCGGTGATCGATTTCTCGTGGAACAGTTCCTCGACCCGATCCTCGAGCTGATAGGGCTTTTCCTTGCGGAGGTCCTCGATCCAGGGCCGGTAATGGCCGAGCGCCGGATCGGCCATGGCGGCGTCGAGCAAGGCATCGTCGATGCGGTTGAGCTCGAGGGTGAAGAACAAGAGGTGCAGCGAGGCGGCGGTGATGCGCTCCTGCATGTCGCCATAAAACTTGGCGCCGGCCGGATCGATGGTGTTGCCGGCATAGACCAGCTGGGCGAACGAGCCGATGCGGCCGAGCGTGTCGTCGAGCGCTTCAAAGCGTCTGACCGCCGCAGCCAGTGCCTCGCCGGCATTCGGACCTGTCGCCAGTTCGGCAAGCTTGCCCTTGAAGTCGGCCTCAAAGACCACGCAGCGGGTTTCGGCGTTCTCCAGGTCCCATTTGAGTTCGGGACTATCGGGGCCGGGATAGAGGTCGGCGAGATTCCATTCCGGCAGCACACCGAGCTTGGGGGTCTTCTTCAATTTTTTCGCGTTCTTGACCATGGTGGGGATGATTGTCGGGAGGATAATTGGAGGATTCGGACATCATCTAGGCCGCCGCCGGCGTATTTAACAGCCCATTAAGCCAGACCGGCGACATTGCACCAAATCGGCACAGTGCCGAGCGTTGCGAGGGTCCAATGTCCGAAACCGTGCTCATCGTCGACGACGACCCCGTCCAGCGCCGCCTGCTCGAGGCCATGGTCCAGCGTTTCGGCTACCAGGCCCTGGTCGCCGAGGGCGGCGACGCCGCCCTGGCGCTGCTCGGCGGGACGCAACGCATCGACGCCGCGGTGCTCGACCTGGTGATGCCCGATCTCGACGGCCTCGGCGTGCTGGCGCGCATGCGCGAAGCCGGCCTCGACATCCCCGTCATCGTGCAGACCGCCCATGGCGGCATCGACAATGTGGTGTCGGTGATGCGGGCGGGCGCCACCGATTTCGTGGTCAAGCCGGCGAGCCCGGAACGGCTACAGGTCTCGCTGCGCAATGCGCTCGCCACCAAAGCATTGGCGGGCGAACTGCAGCGCATCAAGCGCAGCCGCGACGGCACGCTGAGCATCGCCGACGTGATCACCCGCTCGGACGCCATGCGGCCGGTGCTGCGCGCGGCCGAGAAGGCGGCGGCCTCTGCCATCCCGGTGCTGATCGGTGGCGAATCCGGCGTCGGCAAGGAACTGATCGCGCGCGCTATACACGGCAGCGGCGCGCGCCGCGCCAAACCATTCGTGGCGGTCAATTGCGGTGCCATGCCGGAAAATCTGGTCGAGTCGATCTTGTTCGGCCATGAGAAAGGCGCCTTCACCGGCGCCACCGAAAAACATACCGGCAAATTCATTGAGGCCGACGGCGGCACGCTGTTCCTCGACGAGGTCGGCGAGTTGCCGCCAGCCGCGCAGGTCAAATTGCTGCGCGCGCTGCAGGAGGGCGAAGTCGAACCGGTCGGCGGGCGCCGAAACGTCAAAGTCGATGTACGCATCATCTCCGCCACCAACCGCGACCTGATCGCCGACGTGAAGGCGGGACGGTTCCGCGAGGACCTGTTCTATCGCCTGCACGTGTTTCCGATTTCGGTTCCGCCGCTGCGGCAACGCGTCGAGGACATTCCCGAACTCGCCCGCCATTTCCTCGCCCGCCTCGCGGCCGAGGAAGGCAAGCGCGTGCGCGCGATCGAGCCCGAGGCGCTGCGGTTGCTCACGGCCTATCGCTGGCCGGGCAATGTGCGCCAGCTAGAGAATGCCATCTTCCGCGCGGTTGTGCTCACCGACGGCGAACAGATCGGCATCCATGAATTTCCGCAAATATCCGCGCAGGTCGGCGCCGACGCCGTTGCCAGGCAGCCGATGATCGATTTTTCGCCGGCCATCGCCGCGGCCTTGCCGGACTCGCACGAGGCCGCCGATCTGGCCACCCAATATGCCGCTGCATCAAACGCGCCATCGCTGCGGCTGACCGATGCCCGAGGCGAGGTGCGGCCGCTCGAAGAGATCGAACGCGAGGTGATCCGCTTCGCGATCGAGCATTACCACGAGCAGATGTCCGAGGTCGCGCGCCGCCTGAAAATCGGGCGCTCGACGCTGTATCGCAAGCTCGAAGGCCTCGGTCTGGACGGGCTCCCGCACGAGACGGCGGAATAGCAAAATGCGAATATGTGAATTGGTAAACGGCGCGCCGAAGTCACGCGCGCGCCGCGTTAGCTCTGTTCGAAGGTACAGGTAAACGAGGCTCGAAATTCATTCGTCACGGCGGCGGTTTGGCGGCATAATCGCGGTGACGTGTCGGGTTCAGTAGGTTCATCCGTATGCGTAACAAACAGTTCGGCCACCTGCTTTGCGGCACCGTGCTGGCGTTGGCCGTCATCACGCCAATCTACGCCGCTACGACGCCCGACCCGACCGAATCTGCTTCCCAGTCGCCGTCGGTGACTCCCGAGCAAATCGCGCCCGCAGCGCAGCCGCCGTCGGTGACGCCCGCAGCCACCGCGCCCGACACCGGCGGCAGCGGGAGCGAGGTCGAAGCGCCGCCGCCGGCTATCGCCTCGCCTGTTGCCGACAAGCTGCGCGCCGTCATCACATCCGGGCAGTTCGACAAGCGCATCGACCGCGCGCCCGAACGTGAAGCGATGGCAGCGTTTTATGCCGCACGCAATTATGCCCCGCTGTGGATCGCCGACGGCCAGTTCGATGCGCGGGCCAAATCGGTGATCGCGCGGCTGCAGGACGCCGCCGCCGACGGGCTCGACCCGGCCGATTATCCGGTTCCGTCTTTCGGCGCCGCCGCCGGCGCCGAAGAACTGGCCGACGCCGACATCACACTCAGCTATTCGGCGCTCACTTATGCCCGGCATCTCGCGACCGGCCGCATCGCACCGAGCCGGGCGGTGGCGGAAGTCGATTACGGCGATCACATGCCGGCGCCGGCCGATATCCTGAGCAAGATCGCCAACACCGCCGATTCCGGCGCCGCGCTCGAAAGTTTCAATCCGCCGCATCACGGCTTCCAGGCGTTGAAGGCCAAGCTCGCCGAATTGCGCGGCAAGAGCGCGCGCGGACGGAGATTTTCCGCCGTCGGTACTGGCAAGCCGAGCCAGGAGGTCAACCGCGTGCTTGCCAATATGGAGCGCTGGCGCTGGCTGCCGCGCGACCTCGGCCGCACCTACGTGATGGTCAACGTTCCGGATTTCACGCTCAGGGTCATGCACGACGATCAGGAGCAGTGGCGCACCAAGATCGTCGCCGGCAAGCCGCAGACCCCGACGCCGCTGCTGACCGCGCCAATGGACACCATTTTGGTCAATCCGTCATGGCATGTGCCGCAATCGATCATCAAGCACGAGTTGATGCCGCGCTATGGCCGCGATCCCAACATCTTCGCGCGCATGGGCCTCTCGGTGAAACGCAGCCCGGACGGCACCTTGAGCGTGACGCAGCCGCCCGGCGCCGGCAATGCGCTCGGCCGCATCAAGTTCAACTTCACCAACAAGTTTTCGGTCTACCTGCACGACACGCCTCAGAAGCACCTGTTCGCCTCCGAGACGCGCGCCTTCAGCCACGGCTGCATGCGGGTGGAAAATCCGACCATGTTCGGCGAAGTCATGCTGCATCTCGCGATGAACGGCCCGACGCCGAATGCGCAGCAGCTCAGCGCCCTATTTGGCCGCGAGGAGCATGCCTTCAAACTCACCGACCGGCCGATGGTGCACCTCACCTACCAGACGGCGTTCCTCGACGATTTCGGCAAGCTACAACTGCGCGAGGACATCTACGGCTTGGATGATCGCATCAGGACCATCCTGAACAGCGACGAGCGCCTGGTCGCCGATATAGCCCCGGCGGAGGACACCAAGTTCCGGCAGCAGGCCGTGCAGGCCAACCAAGACACCCTGCGCCGGGTCGAACGCGGCGAGGCCCCCAATGCCTCCGAGTTCTTCGACCAGCTGCCCAGCGAGACGCCCCGGGGCGAACAAAGGCGCCCCACCGGCCGAATCCGACCCCAGCCGGTGGCCGCCGCCCCCGGATTCCACCCCGAAACCCCACAGTCGTCCCCTCCTCGGCCATTTTTGGCCATTTTCGGTCGTTAGGAAGCGAGGGTCGGGGGGCGGCCATAATCACACGTTAACCCTTCCCGATAACAGTGTATGATCATCGCAGCCGGGGCAGAACGCTCCGGGGGGAGCGGTTTTGGGACGGGGCAAGTCACACAAGATCGCGGTGTCCGTTCGCGCGCGTCGCAAGCGCAGACTCGTATTGTCCTTAGCACGCGCTGGTGTGCGCTTTAGCGTCGCCGGTCTGCTGCTACTGGGCGCCAGTAATTCCTTGCAAAATGCCGTTGCCGAAGGCGACACCCGCACCCTCTCCTTCCATCACGTCCATACCGGCGAAACCATCACAATCACTTTCAAGCGCGACGGCAGCTATGACGAGGCCGCGCTCAAGAAGCTCGACTGGTTCATGCGCGACTGGCGCAAGGAACAAGAAACCCACATGGATCCGCATCTGTTCGATCTGCTGTGGGAGACCTATCGCGAACTCGGCGCCACCGAGCCGATCCAGGTCATCTGCGGCTACCGTTCTCCGGGCACCAACCGCATGCTGCGCGCACGCTCGAACGGGGTCGCTCAATTCAGCCAGCACATCAACGGCAACGCCATCGATTTCTATATTCCCGGCGTGCCGCTCGCGTCGGTCAGGGCCGAGGGCCTGCGCCTGCAGCGCGGCGGCGTCGGTTTCTATCCGACATCCGGCTCGCCGTTCGTACACATGGATACCGGCAGCATCCGGCACTGGCCGCGCATTGCGCGCCAGGAATTGGCCAAGATCTTCCCCGACGGGCGCACCGTGCATATTCCCGCCGACGGGCATCCGCTGTCCGGTTACGCGCTGGCGCTGGCCGACGTCGAAAGCCATGGTGCGGCACCTTCCGAAACCTCGTTGCAAGCCGCGCGCGTCGCGGGCGCGATCACCGCGGGCGAGGAGCATGCCGCCGCACCGCCCAAGCGCAGCCTGCTGGCCAGAATTTTCGGCACCGGCAAGGCGCAGGATGAACAAAGCAAGCAGCCGGCGGCTAAATCGCCTAACTTGCCAGCGCGCACCCCCACAGTGGTCGCCAGCCTGAGCCCGCCCAAGACCGTGGCCGTTGAGCGCGTCGTGCCGTTGCCGACCGTGCGGCCGAAGCCGGTCGCGGTCGCTGCGATGCTGCCGCGCCCGAGGCCGACCGAGCAGAGAACCATGACGGCGTCGCTGGGTAACAATTTATTCGACAACCGCGGCTATTGGCGCGGCACCGTCGAAACGGGGCCGGAGCTGCCGGCGCCGATCGCAGCCGGTACGCCATATCAGACGGCTTCGCTTGCACCGGTCAGCATAGGCAGCGCGGGCGGCGATGCGCTGGCTTATGCCGCGGAATCGAATTCGCCGCTCGCCGCGCGCACCCGCCCGATGGGTTCGCGCCTGCCCAGCATGCCGGCGGAAGCCCAGGTGATCCCGGTTTCGCCCAATACCAGCATTGTGATGAAGCCAACGCTGGCGCCCGCCATCGCAATGGGTGCCGAGCGCTCGGACCGGCCGTGGCTGCGCGCCGCCATGCTGACGCCAAGCGTGCGCAGTTATATGACGACGACGCGGGTGGGCGCGGTCGATCAGCATTGGCAGCAATATCTGCTGCATAAGCCGGCGCAATCGGTGATGATGACGTTCTCGGCCGATCCGCATCTCGGCATGGTGGCCGACCGCTTCACCGGCACCGCGGTGGTGTTCATGGCCACCACTACGTTCAATACGCGAACGACAGCTTCGCTGCGGTAAGCAGGCCTGTCATTGCCGGGCTTGACCCGGCAATCAATGATGACTTCCAACAAAAAAGAACTTTAGTAAGGCTCTCACACTCGGCGAAGCCTCATGGATGCGCGGGTCAAGCCCGCGCATGACGCCGAGTTTGTTATGCCGCTCTTACGTTAGCTCCTACTGCAACATCCCCAGCGCGTGCATGTAAGTCTCAAGCACCGCTTCTTGCTCGCGGCGTTCGTCGGCGTCCTGCTTGCGCAAGGATATGATGGTGCGCAGCGCCTTGACGTCGAAGCCGTTGCCCTTGGCCTCGGCATAGACGTCGCGGATGTCGTCGGAGGTCGCCTTCTTCTCCTCCTCGAGCCGCTCGATGCGCTCGACGATCGCCTTGAGCTGATCCTTGGCGAAGCGGTGTGCAGTTTGTTCTTTTTCGGCCGCTGCGGTTGCTGGCATCGAGGTCTCCTGAATGACGATAAGCAGGCTTGTCCGCCGTCGTTTTAGGAGGATTCCGGCAGCAGGGCGCGACTATCGACGCAAAGCCCCCGACATTCACACCTGTGTATATCTATTTTTTGCGCATGATCTTGTCCGACCTTCCTTCGCCCGTGGAAGCGGGCTTCGCGAAGGCGGGAAACCGGTGCCCACTTTTCGGGATCACGCGCGCTTTAGTGCTTTTGGCTGGACTTTTCGAAGGCCGCCTTCTGCTCGGACGAGGCCTCTTTCTGGTGCTTCTGGCGCCATTGCTCGTAGGGCTCGCCGTAGACGATCTGGCGGCTCTCGTCCTTGGACATGGCGAGGCCCTTGGCGTCGGCGGCGTCTTTCATCCAGTTCGACAGGCAATTGCGGCAGAATCCGGCGAGATTCATCATGTCGATGTTCTGCACGTCGGTGCGCTGGCGCAGATGGTCCACTAGCCGCCGGTAGACGGCGGCCTCCAGCTCGGTGCGGGTCTTGTCGTCCAAATTGTCGTCCATGGCGTGTCCCTGCCTTTCTCGACCACAAAGATAGGCGCGCGCGGCCATGAGTTCCATAGCAAGGGCGTGGACACACTAACGCGCAGCCATAGCCTGATTGATGCAAGCTAGAAAATGCGAGATAATCGGTTGTTGCCGAGTAACGTCGCTATTGGAGCAGACCGGACATGGGTGAACTGGGGCAACGACGCGAATGACCCACAACAGACATTGGCATCGCAACGAGACAGCCCCTTCCATTGCGCTAGTTTGAGCCTGTACGATGCCTCGTCCCGAGCCTTGGGGGGCGGCAATGCGACGGCGCGAGTTCATCACGCTTCTCGGCGGTACGGTGGCAGCATGGCCGTTTGGTGTTCGGGCAATACAAGCCGAGCCAATGAAGCAGATCGGTGTACTTAATCCGATTGCCGCAGATGACAAGGAGGCCGCACCCCGAGTGACGGCATTTGAGCAGCGTCTTAAGGAGCTAGGCTGGACACCTGATCGCAACATTCGCATCAATTACCGCTGGACTTCGGGCGGTCAGGAAGCGTTGCAAATCTTGGCTAAGGAGTTGGTGGAGCTAAAGCCGGACGTGCTCGTCGCTAATGCCACCACGGCGACTGGCGCATTTCGCGCAGCGACCTCGTCTATCCCGATCGTCTTCCTGAATGTAACTGATCCCATAGGCCCCGGTTTTGTAGAGAGCCTCGCTCGACCGGGCGGTAACGTAACAGGATTTACCAACTTCGAGTTTTCGTTGTGCGGCAAATGGCTGGAAATTCTCAAGGAAATATCGCCCCGCGTCACCCGAGTTGCAGGAATTTATAATCCTAGGACGGCTCCGTATTTTTCTACGTTCTGGTATCAAGTTGAATTGGCCGCCGCTTCAGTCGGGATAAAGCCGTTGGAAGCTCCATTCTCTGACGCGGCCACTATTGAAAGCATGTTCGCAAAATTGGCTAGTGAGCCAAACGCCGGTTTGCTTGTAATGCCGGATATAAGCACCTTGGTTCATCGTGACGCGATAGTGTCGGCGGCAGCCCGTCACCGATTGCCCGCTGTGTATCCGTATCGATTTTTTGCTAGCAGCGGCGGTTTGGTGTCGTACGGCGTAGACAATGTCGATCAATATCGGCGGACGGCTACTTACGTTGACCGCATATTGCGCGGCGAAAAGCCCGCCGACCTTCCGGTCCAGCAGCCAATCAAGTTCGAGCTAGCCATTAACGTCAAAACCGCAAAAGCGCTTGGGTTGAACGTCCCTCCTGCCATGCTCGCCATCGCTGATGAGGTGATCGAATAACAATCCTTTTTGCTGCGGCGCAAAGTGTCGCTTGTGGCCCATCGCGACGCTCTTGGAATGTCCGCACAACGGTTGCTATCGGGATAGAAGCGGCCATTGAGCCCGTTGCGCCCATACGCGCCGTAATGAGAAACCCGCCGCGCTCCAACCGGGAACGCGGCGGGCTTCAGTTTCACGTGAAACGCTAAGCCAGCGCCTTCTTCACCCGCTCCGGCGTCATCGGCAGGTGGCGGATGCGCTTGCCGGTGAGTTGGAACAATGCGCTAGCGATCGCCGGCGCCACAGCGACCACACCGATCTCGCCCATGCCGCTCGGCGCACTGTTGCTGACCATCACCTTGGTATGGATCTCTGGCACTTCGCTCATGCGCATGATCGGATAGCTGTCGAAGTTGGTCGCCTGCACGGCGCCGTCCTTGACCGCGAACTGCTCGATCAGCGCCGCAGAGAGGCCGTAGATCACCGCGCTTTCAGCTTGCGCGACGACATTATCGGGCTGCACGACGAGGCCGGGATCGACCGCGATCCAGTAGTTGTGGACCTTGATCTTGCCGGTCTTGGCGTCGAGCGAGATCTCGGCCACGCCCGCCGACAGTGTGTCGTGATAGTCGGAGAAGGCCAGCCCCATGCCGCGGCCCGGCCGCTTTTTGCCGAAGTCGGACATTTCAAGCGCGGCCTTGATCACCGCGGTGGCACGCGGCTTGTCCTTGGTGAGTTCGAGCCGCAGCGCAACCGGGTCCTTGCCGGCCGCCTGCGCCACCTCGTCGAGGAAGGCTTCGGCGGCGAACTTGTTGTAGCCGGAGCCGATGCCGCGCCAGGCGTGCACGCGCATGCCGCGAGTCTCGCGCACGTAGTCGCCGAGCGCGTTGGGGATGGCGTAGTAGGCCTGATCGAGGCCGCGCGCGCCGATATAGTCCTTGCCGCCGGTGGCCTGGAAGCGCGGGGGGGGCCGCCACCGCGTCGACATTCTCCGACACCAGCCGGTGGTGCCAGGCGATCACGTTACCCTTGGCGTCGAGGCCGGCCCTCATCACGTGGTGGGTCATCGGCCGCGGACGCGCGGCGGCGAGGTCCTCCTCGCGCGTGAGGATCAGCTTCACCGGCTTCTTGATGATGTTGGACAGGATGGTGGCTTGGATCGCCGCATCCGGATAAAGGCGCCGGCCATACCCGCCGCCGAGGAATTGATTGTGGATCCGGATCTGGTCCGGCGTGGTCTTGAGAATGCCGGAGATGATCTGGGCGGCGAGCGCGCCGAACTGGGTGCCGATCCAGATATCGGCCGATTTGCCGTCCTCCGAGACCTGCGCGACCGCGTTCATCGGCTCCATCTGGGCGTGGTAGGTGTATTCGGTCCAATAGGCCGCTTCCACCGTCTTGGCCGCGCCGCTTAAGCCCGCCTTGGCATCACCGACCTGGTATTCGACCTTGGTCTCGGCGTTGGGGTCTTTGCCCTTGGCGGCATAATCCGCTTTGGCCTTTTCCGAGTCGAAGCTGGCGGCAACGGCAGTGCTGGTGTCCCAAGTCACCTTCAGCGCCTCGACGCCCTTGCGGGTCGCCTCGACGCTGTCGCCGAGCACGGCGACGCCGAACGGCAGCGGGATGACCTTGGCGATGCCCTTGATCTTCATGATGTCGGGGATGTTGACCCCGCCGTCCTTCGGCTTGGCGCCTTCCATCGGCGACTGCAGCACCGAGGCGTAGACCATGCCCGGCACGCGCACGTCGATGCCGTATTGCGCCGAGCCGTTCACCTTCAGCGGCACGTCGCTGCGGCCGATGTCCTTGCGGCCGATCAGCTTGAACTGCGACGGCTGCTTGAGATCGGCTTCGCCGATCTTCGGCGGCTCAGCCGGTACGGCGGCGAAAGCAACGACTTCGCCGTAGCTGATTTTGCGTCCGGACTTCTTGTGGAAGATCGTGCTTTTGTCGGTGGCGAGCTCGCTCAGCGGCACTTTCCATTTGTCGGCCGTGGCATCGAGCAAAACTTTACGCGCCTGCGCGCCGGCCATGCGCAGCGGCATGAAATAGCCGGGCACCGAAACGGAGGCGGCGGTGATCTGCACAGTCTGACCACCCCAAACCTTGTGCGAGCTGCCGTAGACCTTGGGATTGGCAGGCGCAAACTCGGTCTTGACCTTGGACCAATCGGCGTCGAGCTCTTCCGCCAAGATCAAAGGCAGCGAGGTATAGACGCCCTGCCCCATTTCGGCGGCCGGGCAGACGATGCTGATCGTGTTGTCGCCAGCGATGCTGACGAAGGCATTGAACTGGGTTGGCTGCGTTGCGCCGAGCGCCTCACCGCCGCGGCCGAGGCCGCCGAGCGTGAAGGCGAAGGTTATGCCGGCGGCGCCGGCAACGAACCCGCGCCGGCTGATGCTGGTATCGATCGATCCGTTCTTGATATGAATGGTCATGGCTCAGGCCTCCCGGGCGGCGCGTTGAATGGCGCGCACGATGCGCGGATAGGTGCCGCAGCGGCAGAGATTGCCGTCCATATGCTCGACGATCTGCTCGCGCGTCGGTTTCTTGGTTTTGGCGAGCAGCGCCGCCGCCTGCATGATCTGGCCGGACTGGCAGTAGCCGCATTGCGGCACCTGCTCGGCGATGAAGGCTTTCTGTAGCGGATGACTGGCGTTGGCCGACAGGCCCTCGATGGTGGTGACTTTCTTGCCCACCACTTGGGAAGCGGAAATCTGGCACGAGCGCATCGCCTTGCCGTCGATGTGCACGGTGCAGGCGCCGCACAGGCCGGAGCCACAACCGAATTTCGTGCCGGTGAGCGCGAGGTGCTCGCGCACGATCCAGAGCAACGGCGTGTCGGGCTCTGCCTCGACCGTCGCTGCCTTGCCATTTACTGTTATTGTTATCGCTGCCATTCGTCCCTCCCCAGGGATAGCCATTGTGTTTCGCGGAAATTTCCGCATGTCTTGGCGCCTCGGCCGCCAGCGCGGTTCGGGCGCTTATCGATCAAACGAAAGTCTAGCAGTGCGCCGAGACCGGTTTGATTTTGTTGCAGGAATTATAACCAGATTTTTGGGCCCCTGGGCAGCTAGGATCGCATGATGGACGCCCACCTGCGCGCTTTTCTCGCAGACCTGTTTCGCACTGCGGTAGCCGCCGCACATCCCTCGACTTGCCTGCCGCCGCTACTGCCGCCGCCGCCCGCGGGCCGGCTTATCGTGCTAGCCGCCGGCAAGGCAGCGGGCTCCATGGCCGAAGCGGCGGAAGGTTTTTATCTCAACCGGTTGAAGCTTACTGCAGACCGCCTCTGTGGAATCGCAGTGGCGCGCCATGGCTACGGCAGGCCGTTGAGGATCGTGACCATGATCGAAGCCGGGCATCCGGTGCCGGATGGCGCGGGCTTGCAAGCCGCCGCGCGCGCGATCGAATTCGCCGACGGCGCGGATGCGGACGACCTGGTGCTGGTGTTGATGTCGGGCGGCGCCTCGGCCAACTGGATTGCGCCGGCAGCCGGCCTAACCTTCGCCGACAAACAAGCGGTGACGCGCGCGCTGCTGCGTTCGGGCGCGACCATCGGTGAGATCAATTCGGTGCGCAAACATCTCTCGCGCATCAAGGGCGGACGGCTGGCGCGCACAGCTTTTCCGGCCAAGCTTGTGACCATCGCGATTTCCGACGTGCCGGGCGACGATCCTTCGGCCATCGGCTCCGGCCCGACGGTGCCCGATCCGACGACACTCGCGGATGCGCGCGCCATCGTCGCCAAGTACCGGCTCGACCTTCCGGCCAGTGTGACCGCCGCGCTCGCCGACACTAACAATGAATCGCCGAAGCCGGGCGACCCGGCGTTCGCCGGCAGCCAGTTCACGCTGGCGGCGCGGCCGGCCGACTCGCTGCGCGCGGTCGAGGCCGCCGTGCGCGCTGCCGGTTACGACTGCGTCTCGCTCGGCGCAAATGTCGAAGGCGAGGCGCGCGAGGTGGCGGCGGCCCACGCCAAGCTCGCGCGCGAACTGCGCGCACAAGGCAAGCGCGCCGTAATCCTCTCGGGCGGCGAACTGACGGTCACCATCCGCGGCCAGGGCCGCGGCGGGCCCAACCAGGAATACGCCTTGGCGCTGGCGATGGGCTTGGCCGACATGCCGGCGGTCGCTGCCTTGGCGGGCGACACCGACGGTACCGACGGCGGTATCGGCGACCCCAGCGACCCCGCCGGCGCGCTGCTTGACGGGGGAACCGTGGCGCGGGCGGCCGCCCTTGGCCTCGATCCCGCCGCGTTTCTCGCCGACAATAATTCAACGGCTTTCTTCGCCGCCCTCGGGGATTTGCTCATGACCGGAGCCACTTACACCAACGTGAACGACTTACGCGCCATCGTCGTTGACAGGGTGTGACCGATCACGCGACAACCGCGACGAATCATAAGCAACGACAGCTTGACCGCATTGCCCCGCCATCCCGCCACGCGCTGTATCACCGGCACGGTTGCGCTCGCAGCGGCGCTGCTGAGCGCGTCGGCACCTCCGGCGCTGGCCGATTTCCGGCTTTGCAACAACACCGGCAGCCGGGTCGGCGTCGCGCTGGGCTATAAGGACGCCGAAGGCTGGACCACCGAAGGCTGGTGGAACGTGACGGCGCGATCTTGCGAAACCCTGCTGCGCGGCGCACTGGTGGCGCGTTACTATTATATCTACGCGGTCGACTACGACCGTGGCGGCGAATGGTCCGGTCACGCTTTCATGTGTTCGCGCGAGAAGGAATTCACCATCCGCGGCACCGAGGATTGCCTGGCGCGCGGGTATGACCGCACCGGATTTTTCGAAGTCGATACCACCGAGCAGCGCTCCTGGACCGTGCAGTTGACCGACAGCGCCGAACAAAAACCGGCCCGCCCCTTGCCGCCGCGCACCCCGCCCGCAACGCAGCGGCCGCCGTCCGCCGCGCCGTCCGCTCCGGCCGAAGGCGGCAAACGATGAGACACTTGAAATGAGACGATTGCGCCGCGCCAAGATCGTCGCCACGCTCGGACCGGCCTCGTCCGACGCCGCCATGATTGCGAAGCTGTTCAAGGCCGGCGCCGACCTGTTCCGCATCAACATGAGCCACACCAGCCAGGATCGCATGCGCGAACTGGTCGCCATGATCCGCGGCGTGGAGAAAGATAGCGGCCGGCCGATCGGCATCCTGGTCGACTTGCAGGGACCCAAGCTGCGGCTTGGCACCTTCGCCGGCGGCTCAGCGATGGTGGCGAGTGGCGACAGTTTCGTGCTCGATAGCGATCCGGCCCCCGGCGATGCCACGCGCGCATATCTACCGCATCCGGAGATCTTCGCGGCGGTCGCGCCCGGGCGCACGTTGCTGATCGACGACGGCAAGATGCGGCTCACCGTCACCGCGGCCGAGCCCAAGCGCATGGTGACGCGTGTCGAGGTGGCCGGCAAACTGTCCGACCGCAAGGGCGTCAGCCTGCCGGATTCGACCATCCCGTTCTCCGCCTTGGCCGAGAAGGACCGCTCGGATCTGGAAGCCGCGCTCAACGCCGGCATCGACTGGGTGGCGCTGTCGTTTATCCAGCGGCCGGAGGACATCGCGGAAGCGAAGAAAATCACCCGCGGCCGCGCCGCAGTGATGGCCAAGATCGAAAAGCCGCAGGCGGTAACCCGGCTGTCGGAAATCATGGATCTCGCCGACGCGCTGATGGTGGCGCGCGGCGATCTTGGGGTCGAGATGCCGCTGGAGAAAGTGCCCGGCGTGCAGAAGCAGATGACGCGCATGGGCCGCGCCACCGGCAAGCCGGTGGTGGTCGCCACGCAAATGCTCGAATCCATGATCTCGTCGCCGGTGCCCACGCGCGCCGAAGTCTCCGACGTCGCCACCGCGATCTTCGAGGGCGCCGACGCGGTCATGCTGTCGGCGGAATCGGCGGCCGGAAAATATCCGGTGGAAGCGGTCGCCACCATGAACCGCATCGCCGAGGAAATCGAAAGCGATCCGATCTATCGCACCATCATCGACGCGCAGCGCGCAGTGCCGGAGGCGACCGGCGCCGACGCCATCGCCGACGCCGCCCGCCACATCGCCGACACGCTCGATCTCGCCGCCGTGGTGTGCTGGACCTCGTCCGGCTCGACGGGCTTAAGGGTGGCGCGCGAGCGGCCGCGCCCGCCGATCGTGGCGCTGTCGCCCAATATCGCCACCGGGCGCCGGCTGTCGGTGGTGTGGGGCGTACATTGCGTGATTACCGAGGACGCGCACGATCAGGACGACATGGTCGAGCGTGCCTGCCGCATCGCCTTCAAGGAAGGCTTCGCCAAGGCGGGCCAGCGCGTCATCATCGCCGCCGGCGTTCCGCTCGGCACGCCGGGCGCGACCAACATGCTGCGCATCGCTTACGTGGGAAGCGAGGCGGCGGGAGATTAGTCAGTGTCCGGCCTGCGCATTTACGGCATCGCCCGCACCCGCGCGTTCCGCGCGCTCTGGATCGCAAAGGAACTCGGGCTCGACTACGAGCATCTGCCGATCGAAATCGGCGACGCCGGCGCACGCTCGCCGCAGTTTCTCTCCCTCAATCCGAACGGGCGGCTGCCATTCATCGACGACGGCGGCTTCGTGCTGTTCGAGTCGCTGGCGATCACGCTCTACCTCGCCAAGAAGCATTCCAACGGGAAACTCTATCCCGGCTCGCTCGAAGGCGAGGCCAAGGCCTGGCAATGGACCTCGTGGGCGCTCTCCGAGGTCGACCGCGGCGTCAACATCTGGTCGCTGCATGCCGTCCGCCTGCCACCGGGTGACCGTGACGTCGCCAAGCGCGATGAGGCGCTGAAGGTCCTGGCACCACCGTTCAAGGTGCTCGACGCTGCGCTGACAAAGCAACCTTATCTGCTCGGCGACGACTTTACGGTCGCCGATCTCAACGTCGCCGCCGTCATCAGCCGCGCCATCGACATGGACCTTTCAGCGGTGCCTAATCTCAAGGCTTGGCTCACACGCTGCCTCGAGCGGCCGGCCGCGCGTGCGGCGCTCGCGCTCAAGAGTAAGGCCGACGATGAGACGCCCGTCGAGGTGACCCGGCGCATTGCCAAGATCAATCGCCTGTAAGTCCATAGCATAAATTCCATTCGTCGAACCCTAGTCCCAGCGGCCAATTCCGGCCGCTGGGCAGGAGGTCACGCAAATCCGCACCAACCATCAACGCTAGCAAGCGATGTCCGGATGGTCGCAGTATTTCACGTTCGACCAGTCAAAGACGTTGAAGCTTCGAGGATCGATCGTCAGCCGCAGCCATTCGGCCGGAGGATTTGTAGAACCCTGCACAACGATGCGGAGTAGATTCTTGACCGGTGGCGTGTTGTGGATCAGGCCGGTGCTGCTGGTGGGATTCGCAAGCGGATGATCGACTTGGTAGAGATGCGTGTCGCCGTTCAGCAGCAGCACCGGCCGGAAGAACAAGTTGCTGAGCGTGGCCAGTTGCTTAACGAAGGGCGTGTATTGGTCCAGGCCAGCGCCGCCAGCAGCGATCGTCGCCGCCGGGTCCCACATATCGGCTTGCAGTGCGATCACCACCGCCTTGGCGTTGATTTTATCCGCATATTGGAAGGCCGCCTGTAGCCAGCGGATGTTGGCGGCGCTGCGGGTGCTCATCTCTTGCGTTTGCGCGGTTGGATTGCTGAACGGAGCTGTCCACGGCGACTGGTCGTTGTTCGAGCCGCCCGGCATGTTGAAGGTCGCGAACACCACTTTCTTGTCCGACCACATCACGTTTTCGACGAATTGCGCGTCATCGGGATAGGCCGGGTCGAAATACTGCGCCTGGCTGTAAACGGTCTTCTCGGACACGCCTAAGGTCTTGCCCGGTTGGGAGAAAAACAATTGGCGGACGCTCGCCAATTCCTTGAGCGGATCGCCGGCGCTCAATTGTTTGGTCTTGTGGCAGTCAGACCATTCGTTGTCGCCGGGCGTGTAGACGACCGGGGCCTTGAACTGCTGGAACACATAAAAGACCGACTGGTTCCAGCCCGGATTCGACTTCGGGATCGGCGGCAGGATGCCGGCGCTGGTACACGGCATGCTGCCGGAATGAATGTCGCCGACATGGATCACCAGGCTGACATCGCGGTCGCCATTGACTGAGTCCGTAAGCAGCTTTGCCTTGTCGAGCAGGTTCTGGCTGTAAGGCCAGTCGCCGAATACGGCGATCGTCAATTTGTCGTCATTATCGTGGTCGCGATCGTCGGCGATCGCCGATCGGTCGGCGATGAGTGCCGCCGCAAGCAGGCCCGCCCCTAGCATTAGACTTCTCATAAGATCCTCCTCTGTGCCCCACGGATGCAAAAGTCGCTCGGCGCCGGGAACGCGGAGCGATCAATTTCATCGAGCTGTCTGGTGAGGCATCGACCCGATGCAAAATGCATTCGAGAAATGTAAATCCGCGCCCGCCCCATCAACTCGACGCGTTGGGACGGTAGAAACGCCGCGTATCGGTTTTGTTACGGTTTAGTGAATTGTGAAAAAACGGACTGTGCGGCCTGACATGCCGCCACAGTCGATCGCGCCAGAGCCTGCGTCAGATATCCCGGCCCTCGACCTTTTCCTGCAGCGTCTTCACCAGGTCGGGGATGCGCTGCAAGCGCGGATAGACCGCGAGCGCGCGGCGATAGACCTCCAGCGCCTGCTTGTCGTCGCCGAGGTCCTGCATGATCAAGCCGAGGCCGGACAGCGCGCCGAAATGGCGCGGCTCGCGGCGCAGCACCTCGCGGATATCGGCGAGCGCACGGCCGTAGTCCTTTTTCATGTAGTAGATGGTGGCGCGCCGGTTCCAGGCTTCCACGTATTTCGGTTTGATCTTGATGACGGCGTCGAGCAGCTTGATCGCGAGATCGAGATCGTGCTGCTCGATCGCGGTTTGCACGCGCGACATCAGCAGCGTTGTGGTGTCGCTGCGCGAGGTGCTCCACAGCGCCCAGATGCGTCCTTCGATCGCCTTGGCAGTGACATCGTCGGGCGCGACCTTGAGCGCGCCGAACAGGAAATCGAGATTGTGCTTGGGATTGCCGTGCTGGACATGCGGCAGCTTCTTCGGCGGCTCCACCCAATCGCCCGGCGCCGCGCCGGCAGCCGCGGCAAAGACCGCGACCAGGGCGAGCGCCAATAAGCTTGCGAGGAATCGAGCGCGCATGGGCGGAGCCTAATATCTCCGCCTCTCAAGGCAAATATGCGGCGATGAAAGAAGCGCCGGCCGAGACCGGCACATGGCTCGATTCAGCCTTGGCGCGCCTTGAAGCGGCGGTTGGTCTTGTTGATGATATAGACCCGGCCCTTGCGCCGCACGATACGGTTGTTGCGGTGGCGGCCGCGCAGGGATTTCAGGGAATTACGGACTTTCATGACAATCTCTGGGTTCTTTGGTTGCCGGGTTAATAGCAGCCTGCCCGCCGCTGTCAACGCAACCTGGCCCGGACGAGACGGGCGGGCGCCGTTCGTGGTCCCGGCAGGGCCGGCCAAAAATACTAGATAGATCAAAATCTTAATACGAGACTGGACATATTTCACGGTTGCTAGGACTATTCGGCGGCGGCGGCGCAGACGCCACCAAAGGCCGCCCGGTCGCAGAAAGAACGGCGAGAGACGGCACGATGAAAAAGGCGATCCTATTGGCGCTCGGCTCGCTGGTCGCAATCTTCGCCGCGCAGTTTCCGGCGGATGCCCGTAGCGCGCCCGACGCGCAGCTTGCCCTTCAGTTCAAGAAGGGCATGGCCGCATTCAACCGGCACGATTATACGGCAGCCGGCCAGTTGCTGCGTTCACCGGCCGAACAAGGCAATGCCGGTGCGCAGGCCATCCTCTGCTTCCTGCACACCCACGGTCGCGGCGTGCCGCAAAACTATCGGACAGCGGCAAGCTGGTGTCATCGCTCCGCCGATCAGGGCAACCCGCAGGGGCAATATTTGCTCGGGCTCTTGTACAACGTGGGCCACGGCGTTCCGGAAAATTACGTGCAAGCCTACAAATGGCTGAATTTGGCGGCGGCCAATGCAACAGGACCGAAACGCGACTTCTCCTATAGGATCAGGGATGCGGTCGCGACAAAAATGTCCCCCGCCCAGGTCGCCAAGGCGCAAGCGCTGTCGACTGCGTGGCGGCCGGTGCCGGAGTTGCACGGCGCAGCCCTGATGGCAGAGCCCTGCGCGGGCGACGCGCAATGTCTCGAACGGTGACCGGTCTCGGATCGTCGCTATAGCGGATCGCTAGCGGAGGCTGGACCGGATGAACCGGCATCCTTGCGAGCCGGAAGCCGAAGCGTTTCCGATTGCTGTCCTTTTTCGAGCGTGACTTCTCGCGCCTTGATCGAGCGAAGAATCCAGCCGGCATGGCCTTCGCCGGTTTTCATGCGGACAAAGTTATTCGTTGCCTGGTCGAAAAAAACGCCGATGCCCTCGGTTTCGCCGACCACGGTCCCAATCAGCGTAAGCTTCAATTTGTCCGGTTCCGCCGGTCGCGTAACCACCGTAGGCCGAACGGCGGGCGGCACCACGACGACGGCCGGCGCCGGCGGGCGCCGCGACGGCGTAAAGATCGGGCGGTCGCGCGTTGTCGGGAGCGTGCCGAGCGGAATAGCCCACAGCGGATTGCCGATCTGCGCGCGTTCGGGCGCGGCTTTGGCCGGCGATTGATCCAGATTGATGCTGCCGCGATCGACGTCAATTGGCGCCGCACCGTCGGGCGATGTCGCTGCCAATGCCGAGACGCCCGCGGCAGCGGCAACGCCAAGCCCGCAAACAACCTGCATAAGCGTGCGCCGAATTATCATTTCGCGCCCTTCCACTGGCCCGATACCGCGATCAATATCCGCATGCGCTCGCCGCTCGTTGTGGTGGACGTTTGCGATCCTTGAACGACCAGCTGATCGATAAACAAAAACGGCATTCCGGCTTCCAGATCATACAGCAGTTTCTGCAAATTCGGCTGCTCTATCTCGCAACTGATGGTCAACGTTACGAATCCGTCCTTGGCTTGTGGCCCGGCCAGGTCCACTTGCGAAGACTGCACGCTGCCGCCGAACTGCGTGATGGCGCTGGCGACCCGTTGCAATAGCGTCGCCCCGGCGACCGTGATCGTCTCTCCGCCGAGAAACGGAGAGCCGGCCGGAACCGCACCGGAGCCGCCGCTCGCGGCATTCAGACCTTGCGGACGCGCTTCGAGACGATTGAGGATATCGAGCGAATCCGCAAGACTGGCGCGCTGTTCGAGAAGGCTCGCAAGCGACAGCCAGATCGCCACGATGAATGCGACGATGAGCACGGCATAGGTCGCAACCGCCACGGAAGGATAACGGGAGACGTAGCGGTTCAATGCAATATCGGCGGTCATGACGGCGGCGCGAATACCGGTTTGATACGAGCTTCGATGTGATAGCGGTCCCCGGGATCGGACGGCGCCCGAGTCGTCGGCGCGAAGAATGTCGCATGGCTGAAATGCGGCGACTGCTCGATCAGCCGGATCAGCGAGGGAGCGTCGCTGGTAATGCCGACGAGCTGCACTTTGTCGCCCTCGATGCGAAGCTCGGTGACATAGGTATTGTCCGGCAGCACGTTCGACAGCGCCTCGAGCACGATGACGCTTGCCGGCGTCTGGTTCTTCCGGCGCGCCAATTTGGCAAGCGCGGAGTTGGCGGCCTCGTCGCTGCCGGCGCGAATAATGCCGCGGCGTTCGGCGATACGGCGCGCCACGTCGTTTTGGCGGTTTTGCAGGTCGCCGCCGATAACGACATCGGCGGCAATAGCGAGGGTCGCGAGAATGGCCGCGATTGCAAAGCCGGCGAGCAGTTTGCGGCGCACCTTACGGACTTCTAAGACGCCCGCCGCCGATTGCTCGAACACCTTGATCGCGCCATTGCCGGCATTCGGCAGCAGGGTCGACACGACGACCGACTTTACGCCAAGCTCGCCCACAGCCTGGGTGAGCGGGATGATTTGCGCCCGCGCGGCCGCCGCGATGGAGACGGAGATCTTGTCGCTGGCGAGCTCGGTCGGCTTGCTCCAGCCGAACACCGCGTCGCTCGCGGCCCACGGCGTGATGCGGTCGATTTGCTCGCGAACGATGCCGTCGAGAAATTCCGACGCCCGCCGCGGAAATTCGAGGGCCCGGAAGAAAAATCGATCCGGCCGCAGCGCCAACTCGACCCGGGTGCCTTTCAAGGCCGCCGCCGTCTCACTGGAGCAGTCGGCAATACCGTTCGCGATCTGCACAGGCGCGAAGGACGGCATCGACTTGCCCTCAGGCGCCTCGAGCCTGAAAGTTCCATTCGTCTGTTCGGCGAGCCGAACCAGGCGCGGCGCCGCCAGGCGGCCAAAGGCCGCAACGATGGTCGACGCGACGCAGTCGATCCAGCGCGAAAAACCATCGGCGATTTGACGAAGGAAATTCATCGCAATCTCTCTGTCGACCCCCTGATACGCCATTCAGCCGTCGAAGTCGTCTGTCCAGGATAATACGCGATAGGGGTCGTCGGCGTCTTCCAGCAGCAAAATGACAGCTTCGGCGTAAATACGCCGACCCTTGGGCAACCCGACGCGAACCATAACGCGGATTGCTTTACTGCCGGTCGCGGTCGCGCTGGATTGCGCCGGACCGAGCAATTGCAAGACCGGCCTCGCATCGGTGGCGAGCGCCGCACGTTGATCGAGAACGGAATTGAGGCGGTCCGGGGTCATCGACGGCAGCGCCGCGATGACTTCCGGCGCGGCATCCATGACATTGACGGTGCCGAGACCGCTAAAAATCGTGACGAAATTCAGCGCACGCTCGACCATGGCCGGGGGCAGCCCGAGCACCAGCCAGAGCTCGTGCATGTTGGCGAAGGGTGACTGGCGCGGATTATAGGTCAGGCCGGCGTTTCGATAGGCGGTTATTTCCTTGTCCCGATCGGAATTCGGCGCATTGACTTCCGTGCGCCAACCAATGATGCGTTCGGCATAAAAATTCGCCGATTCGATATCCGCGCCCAGCACTCTGAACAAGCCGGCCAGCAGCGGCGCCGGCGCCGCATTGAGATCGATCCTCGCCGATTCAGATTGGAAATTGACCGCGACATTTGAATTGCCGGCGCGGAAATCGAAGTGGCCGCTGGTCGGCCGTTCCTGCTCCTTTACTGCGCCCAAATAGTACGCCGTCAGCTCGAGCGCGGCCGAAACCGACGCGTTCGCCTGTAACCGATCGTTGTTTACTTCGAGACTGGTCGCAGCATTGACGACAAACAGTGTGTAAATCGCAGCGAGCACCGCCAGCCCGCCGAGAATCCAAAGCACTGCGACCAATATGAATCCGTCGCCGGATTTTTCGCCGATCTCGGCTGGCGCCGGCATCATGTCGTTTGTCGCGCGCTTGTTCATCGGTCGAGATTGCTCGAAACTGGTGTCGGGTAGAGACACTTCTTAGGTTCTTTGGCGCTGGCGCATTCCGCCGATGCATTGACGCGCAGGACCGTCGCGGTCGAGACCGCAAGCGTTCTTTGCGTTGCGGCGTCGCGAATCAAAACGCGAATATTGACCGGCAATTGATCCGCATCGTGCCAGGAGTCCTGCCAGAGGTGGTTGGGCCCGGCGTAGGAAAAAACCGCGCGGTACGGGGTCCGCATCAGCACCACAGGATCCGAGAAATTAGCCAAATCGCGGATTTTGGCGTTCTGCGGAATCCCGACGAACGGCGTGCGCGTCCGCACCAAGGCCGTCCCGCGATCGTCCGACACGGTCGCGATGCGCACGACTTCAAGACCGGGCCGCGTATTGGGCCCAAGCGCCGGCCGCACGAAACGCACGCTGAGTTCGTCGCCGTCGAAAAGCGGGCCCTTGGGCATTCCGTTCCGGTCGGCCTTGCCGTTCGCGGTCACAAATTCCGCCGACGAAAGGTCGGCGACCAAGCGTTCGAGACCCTGACCGAAAAGTTGCGTCCGTTGCACATGGATAAAGCCGCGGTTCCAGTTCGGAAGCCATTGCGCGGTCACGGTGGCGAGCGCCGCGAGGATGCCGACCATCAGCGCCATCGCGATCAGCATTTCGATCAGCGTAAAGCCCGCCTCGCCGTCCGCACGCCGGTGCTTGCGCATTCTCATCCCGCTGGCTTTCGGGTGAGCCGGACGGTGGTGATGCTGAGGCTGGTGCCGCCCGGCGTTTGCACCGTAATCGCCGCCGTCAGCGGCACCCATTGCGTCTTTGCCTGCGCATCGAGCTGGCCGCCAAACGGTGAGACATCCACGCGCCAGTTCTGGCCATCCCGTTGGCCGTTCAACGTGCCGACGGTGAGCGTATCGCGGTCGGGCAAGCCGGCCTCGACCGCGCGCGTCGTCTCGACCAGAACCAAATGATCGTCGAGCGCATGAGTGCCGCGAACGGCAACGCTGACCAACGACCCGATCGACAACAATATCGCTGCAATCACCGCCATAGTGACGACCACCTCGATCAGCGTGAAGCCGGCGGCACCGCGCGCGGGGTTAAAGGACGTTAAGCGGGACAATTTCAACGCCTCCGGTGAGCCAATTGACGCGAATTTGGTAACCGACGCCGAGCCGGGTCAGCGCAATAACGCCGCCGCAGGACATGCCGGAAGCAAAAAATACGATCATCGATCCGGACTCGCGCTGATTGCAGCGGCTAGCCAAGGCCGCATCGAATTGAACGTCGGCCGGCACCCGAATAGTGCGCGGCGAGGCTCCCGAGCTTACCGACCGTCCGGCCGCGTTGATTTCAGTGGCGACCGCCCTGCGAAAATGGATGGCCGCGTTGCGGTCGGCCGTAAGCACGGTGGCAACCTCGAGCGCGTAAGCCTGCAGCCGCGAACGCGAAGTGCCGCGCGGAATTTCCGGCAGCAGAATGGCGGCAAGCAATCCGATGATGGCAAGAACGCAAACGATTTCGATCAGGGTGAAGCCGCCCTCGCCGGCACCGCGCTCAGCGACCCCAGCTGACGATATCGGCGGCCGTTCCTGTGCCGCCCTCCTGACCATCGGAACCATATGACATGATATCATAGGGGCCGTGTTCTCCTGGCGAACGATAAACATAAGGCTTGCCCCACGGATCGTTCGGCACCACGCCGCCTTTTAGGTACGGCCCGTTCCATGCCGGGATCGTACCGGGCGATTGCACCAGCGCCGTCAGCCCTTCGGATGTGGTCGGATAGCGCCCGGTATCGAGATTGAACAGATCGAGCGCGCTGCCGAAGCTCTGGATTTGAATCTTGGCGGCCTTGACCTTCGACTCTCCGAGATAGTTCAGCACGCGCGGTCCGACCAGGCTCATGATCAGCGCAATGATCGTGATGACCACGAGAATCTCGATCAGCGTGAAGCCGCCCTCGCCGCGCAAGCGCCGGCGGAATTTCGCTCGATCGATAAGCATCGTCTCCGCCTTCTATTCAATGATCTGGGTGACCGAGAGAAGCGCGGTCATCACAGATATGATCAAGCCACCGACAATCGTGCTGATGATGACGATCGCGGCCGGACCCGTGATGCCGACCACCCGGTCGAGGCTGCGCTGCAGTTTGGCCTCGTAGAACTCGGCGATATTGCCGGAGAGCACCGGTAATTGTCCGGTTTCCTCTCCGATGCGCAACATCCGAATAGCCATTGCCGGAAGCAAAGTCGTATCGGCGAGCGCGTCCGATAATTTTCCACCGTGTCGAACCCGGTCCACGGCCTTACCCCAAACGCTTCCACTGTCGCCCGCTCCGATCATATCAACAAGGATGCGAAGTGTCATGGTCAGCGGCACTCCGCTGCCCAGCAGAATTCCTAGGTTCCTGCAAAACAAGGCGGTGCGATGCAACTGCATCACCGAACGCAATAATGGCAGCCGCGTGACCAAGCCCATGATCCTTGCGCGCACCGTCGCGCGGCGGAACAGAAGCCAAAGGCAAACGATTAATATGACGATCACGATTTCGATGACGTCGAGATGCGCGCGCGCGAATGTCGACAGGCGGAACAGCGATGCGACGATTGGATCAAGCTTGGCGTTAAAGTCCTGCAGCACGACGGCAAATTGCGGCAGAACGAACAGCAGGAAAAACGTCAGCACACAGCATGCGGCGAACAGTACGAAGGCCGGATAGCGCAAGGCATCCACTACCTTGCGGCGCATCGCCTCGCCGCGGTTGCGTTCGCTGCCGAGTACGTCGAGAACATGGTCGAGCGCGCCGGAAGTCTCGCCGACGCGAACCAGCGCGACATACATCGGCGGAAACAATGTCGGATGGTGCATGAGCGCTTCCGAAAAGCTTTCGCCGGCCAGCACGCGGCCGCGGATTTGCGCGACCACCGGCCGCAGTCGCCCGATGTCGATGTCGTCCGCCAGCAAATCGAGCGCGTCGTCGATGCGGGCGCCGGCTTTGAGCAGCAGCGCCAGATCGCGGGTGAAAACCGTGATGTCTTCGGGCTTGGGCTGCGAGAACAGCGAAAAATTCAGCCGTTCTTTGTAGTTTTGGCGTGCTTCCGTAATGGTTTCAATCGGAACCAGGCCGAGAAATTCGATACGGTTGGCAACTTCCGCGGCGGTCGGCGCCGTGATCGAACCGCTCACCAACTCGCCGCTTTGGGTCAGGGCGCGGTACCGGAAGCTTGGCACGTCAGGCTCCGACCGTCGTCACGCGGAGTACTTCCGCTGCCGATGTCACCCCGGTTCGGCATTTGATGATCGCGTCCTCGACCATGGTCATCATGCCGGCATCGACCGCCGCGCGATGAACGACTTCCGAGTCGGTGTGTTCCGTGATCAGATCGCGCACCGATCCGGTCATCTCGATGATTTCGAAGATCCCGCTGCGGCCACGATAGCCGGTGCCGGCGCAGCGATCGCAACCATGCGGTTCATAAACCGTGTCGCCCGGCTGGAAGCCGAGCGCGGCGAAACGCGGATCCTCGGCAAGGTCGTCAGCCGTGAGTTTCTTGCGGGTCTTGCAGCGGTCGCAGAGGATGCGCACGAGGCGCTGCGCGATCGTCGCACGCAAGGTCGATTTGAGCAGAAAACCTTCGACGCCGAGGTCCAACAGGCGCGGCAGCGCCGCCGCAGCCGTCTCGGTATGCAGCGTCGTCAACACAAGATGGCCGGTCAACGCGGCATGGATCGCGATATTGGCGGTTTCGGCGTCGCGGATCTCGCCGACCATGATCACGTCGGGGTCCTGGCGCACGAAGGCGCGCAGCGCGCTGGCGAAGGTGAGACCGATCGACGGCTTCACCTGCGATTGATTGACGCCGCTGAGTTCGTATTCGACCGGGTCCTCGATGGTCAGGATCTTGCGGGTCGGCTGATTGAGCATCGACAGCATGGTCGCCAGCGTTGTCGTCTTGCCACTACCGGTCGGCCCGGTGATGATGATCATCCCGTGCGGCAACGAGAGAAGGCGCTTCATTCTCCCCTCGTCTTTGTCGGAAAGTCCGAGCTTGGCGAACTCGAGCAATCCGCGATCCCGCGGCAATAGCCTGACCACCGCCGACTCGCCGTGCTGGGTCGGCATGGTCGCGACGCGGATGTCGATCTCCGAACGCGCCACGCGCAGACGCGCGGCGCCGTCCTGCGGCAGGCGCCGTTCGGCGATATTCAGTCCGGACAGAATTTTGATGCGCGAGATCAGCGCCTGCGGCAACGCTCCGGCCGGAGCGGCGACGGCGCGCAACAAGCCGTCGACGCGCATGCGCACGACCAGACCGTTGCGGAACGGTTCGATGTGAATGTCGCTCGCCCGCAACTCCATCGCCTTTTCGAGCAAATCGTTGACCGCGCGCACAATAGGCGCGCCGCTCGCAAGATCGCGCAGGTTCTCGACGTCATCGTCGGCATGCGCGGATCCGGCGTCGGAAAGCTCAGGCAGCGCGGAATCGTCGTCGCCGATGCGCGCGCTCAAAACGGTGGTAATATCTTCGAATGACGCGATCGTGACGCTCACGCGGCCGCCGAGCACGATCTCGGCGGCGCGCACCGGCGCAGCGTCATTGGGATCGGCGACCGCGAGCTGGAATTGCCCGCCCTCCGTCTCGTAGGGAAAAACCACCATCTCGCGCAGGAAGCGGCGGGAAAACCGTCCGACCAGCGCCGAGGCTTCCATGAGTTGCGCGAGATTCAGGCGCGGGATGTCGTGAAACCGTGCGACTTCGTCGGCAAAGTCATTGGCCGATAGATCTGTGAGTTCCCATAATCGTCGCAACGTTTGCCCCGAGTTTTGGGCGTTCGGCAAATCAAGTTTCGATATCAAATCGCCAGCAATATAGTTTTTGCTGACCAAATACTTGGCGAAATCTTCCGACATGTTTACCGACATCGAATAGCCCACAACTATTGGCTGGACCTCGTCGTTAACCATCTCAAATTATGCTTGACACGCACCGATATAAGTATCGATTATTCGAAAAAATTGTCAAATAATAAGCGCTTACCAAGCGGCGTCGCCAATCGAAGCCGGCGCGTGCAGTTGCGTATGCGGGTTGGGACTCAGTGCAGAACATCGGTCGTTTAGTTCGTAGATGTCGGCCGGTTCACCTTGGACCAGCGGTAACCATATTTGCCTTCGCGGGCACGCTGCTGTTGGCCGCTTGCAACAATCTCATTCCGGATAGTCCGAGAACACAAACGCCCAACATCCACGATCACGTGCAGTCGCTTGATCTGCTGCCCCGTCTTCCGCAGTCGTCGGAACCCGCTACGGTCAATCGCGCGGCAGGTCCCCGCGCCGCGATCTATGAAGCATCGGCGGAAAACGCCGACGGCAGCACGCCTGTGAAAATTGAAGGCGTGGATCCGGCGGCGAGCGGGGATGGTTACGACCTCAGCTTCGAAAACGCGCCGGTCGCGACGGTCGCCAAGGTCGTTCTCGGAGACATTCTCGGCGTCGGTTACGTTATCGATCCGCGCGCGCAGGGAACCGTCACCCTTTCGTCGGGACGGCCCGTCGCCAAGAGCGACGTCATCTACGTGCTCGAAAACGCATTGCGGGTGAGCAATATCGCGCTGGTTCGCAATGCCAACACCTATCGGCTCGTTCCCTTGAATGAGGCGATCGCCAATGGGCGCCTCGACGTCGCGGCGGACGGGCGCCCGCCGCAGCCGGGCTACGGTGTGAGCGTCGTCCCGCTGCGCTATGTCTCCGCGGCGACCATCACCAAACTGCTCGAGAACTTCGCGACCAAGCAGGGCGCGACCCGGATCGATGCGACGCGCAATATGATTCTTATCCAGGGCACTGGACCGGAGCGCCGCACAGCGGTCGAGACCGTGCTTAATTTCGACACCGATTGGATGCGCGGCCAAACGGTCGGCATTTTCCCGATACGTCACAGCACGCCGGAACCGATCATTTCGGAGATCGAAAAGATCATGGATACCGGCGACGGCGGCCTCAACCACGACCTCATCAAATTGCAGCCCATCGCCAGGCTGAATGCCATCCTCGTGGCCGCCAGCAAGCCGGCATTGCTGAAGACCGCGCAGAGTTGGATTCAGCGGCTCGACAATTCAGAAATTTCCAGCACCGGCGTAAAAGTTTATCGCGTCCGTTACGGCGATGCGAAGTATCTCGCGCAAATCCTGAATGAAATGTTCAGCGGCGGTGCAGGCAGTTCGATCGACTCGGCGTCGAGCCAGATTGCCCCGGGCGGCGGCGTGACGACCACCTCGAGCAGCTCCGAACCGGCGCCAATGAGCCCGGCTGAGCGGCTCACCGGCGGTCCGCCGTTGAGCAAACAGCTCAGCGCCATCACTCCTCCAGCGCCCGGCGGTTCGGCTGCGCTCACCAACCCGCATGCGGGTGCGCCAGCAGGCGGCGCGATCTTGCCGGGAATCCGCATCACCGCCGACGTCACGAATAATTCACTGTTGATCTACGCGAGCGAGGACAATTTCAAGATCATCGAGGGCGCGCTGCGCCAGATTGACCGCCCTCAGATGCAAGTCGCCTTTGATGCGACGATCGCCGAGGTTACGCTCAACGACAGCCTGACTTACGGCGTTCAGTTTTTCCTGAAGAGCAGCAATGTCGGCGCGCCGCCGGACACCGGCTCGGCGCTCAATACGATTACAACTAACACTGTGCTCAGTCGCGTTCTGCCCGGCTTCAACCTCCTGGTAGGGTCGGAGCAGACGCCGCAGGTGGTTATCGATGCCCTGCATGGCGTCACCGACGTCAAAATTCTCTCAAATCCGTCCCTCGTCGTGGTGGACAACGGTGTGGCGACCCTGCAAGTCGGCGACCAGGTTCCGATCACCACCGGCACGGCGACCGTGCTCAGCGCGAACAATGCCGTCGTCAACACCATCAACTACCAGAACACCGGCATTATCTTGCGCGTCGTTCCCCGCGTCAGCTCCAACAGTACGGTGCGGCTCGACATCGAGCAGGAGATCAGCAACGTCTCTACGACCAACCCGACGGGCACGTTGACACCGACAATTTCTCAGCGAAGGGTCAAGAGTTCGCTGACGGTCACCGATGGCCAGACCGTTTTGCTGGCCGGCCTTATCAGCGAAAACCAGAACAAGTCGCGCAACGGCATCCCGTGGTTTGATCAACTACCCAGTTATCTGGGTGACGCGTTTTCCCATCAGAACAAGACGACGACACGTACCGAACTCATCATTTTCATTCGGCCGCAGATCATCCGCGATCCCATCGATGCCCATCTGGTTGCGGAGGAACTGCGCGCAAAACTGAAGAGCCGCATCGGCGAGGTTTCTCCGAGGTCCCCATTGGGCACCGTTCCCCTCAGCGCGCGATAATGTGAATTCGGGTGCACGAACGCGACTACCGATGGCGCCACGACGGGCGAGCGCAAACTCGCCTGCTGCGATGAAACAAATTCGCCCGGCCGCCGTGGCCGTCGGCTTGATCGGCCTTACCGCCGCTGCCGCAAGCATCGGCGCGGTATCCGGAACGAGCGGGTACCTGGGAGCCGGCCTGGCGCTGCTGATGCTGGCGATCGCGGCCCTCGACTATCGCTATCTGATCATTCCCAACGAACTCAACGCCGCCGCGTTGGCGCTTGCCGTCATCAACGCCGTGGTCGCTGACCCGGCCGCGGTCGTGGACGGCTTGGCCAGCGCGGCGCTGCGCGGACTGGTCACGATGCTGGTCTTCCTGGCGATCCGCACGGCCTATCGGTGGCTGCGCCAGCGCGAGGGTCTCGGGCTCGGCGACGTCAAGCTCGCCTTCGTCGCCGGCGCGTGGCTCGATTGGCTGATGATCCCGCTGGCGATCGAAATCGCTGCGCTGGCCGCGCTCGTGACCTATGGCGCGTGGCGGGTCTTCGGCAGCCGCCCGATTGGTCCGATGTCCCGGCTGCCTTTCGGCTTGTTTTTCGCGCCGGCAATCTGGCTGTCGTGGTTGATCGGCGCGCTGATCGCGGCGCTTTGATCGGGAATGGTGGGTGCGACAGGGATCGAACCTGTGACCCCTACCATGTCAAGGTAGTGCTCTTCCGCTGAGCTACGCACCCATTCGCGGTTGGTCTTATCGGCTCCAATCTGGCGAGGCAAGCCGCCTTGAGGCGGCCCTTTGCGGCTTAAGCCGCCAGCATCTTCTGCACTTCGTTGACCAGATCACGCAGATGGATCGGCTTGGAAAGCACTTTGGCGTGCTTGGGCGCGGTTGAATCGGCGTTGAGCGCGACCGCGGCGAAGCCGGTGATGAACATGATCTTGATATCGGGGTCGAGTTCGGCCGCCCGCCGGGCAAGCTCGATGCCGTCCATCTCGGGCATCACGATATCGGTGAGCAGCAGCTCGAACGGTTCCTCGCGCAGCCGTTGATAGGCCGACAGACCGTTGTCGTAGGAGGTCACTTCGAATCCGGCATTTTGCAGCGCTTTCACCAGAAAGCGCCGCATATCGGTGTCGTCTTCTGCCAGGAGGATTTTCGACATAGTACCTGAATGCCCCGTCCCGACCGCCTTGGGGGACCCCACCACCCCCATAAGACTTATGCCAGGTAAATATCGGGTGAACCAAAAGCATGGCTTGGCATTGGCCCCCGGCGCATAGAGAATAGAACGTTATTATGGGCTGGTTAGGCCCTTCCCACTGCGATACTACCTAGGCTTGAAATGGCCAATACGTTCAATGAGTGAAATCCGCGACGAACTTGACCCGCCATTCGAGGTCCTCGATCCGGCCGAGGGTAGGGGCCCGGTGCTGTTCAATTCGCCGCACAGCGGCTCGACTTATCCGCGCGAATTTCTGGCCGTCTCGCGCCTTGACATAGCCGCCTTGCGCCGGTCGGAGGATAGCTTTGTCGACGAATTGATCGCCGGTGTGGTCAAGCACGGCTTTCCGCTGATGCGCGCGCATTTCCCGCGCTGCTTCGTGGACGTCAACCGCGAGCCTTACGAGCTCGATCCGCGCATGTTCGAGGGCCGCCTGCCCTCGTTCGCCAATACCCGCTCCATGCGGGTGGCGGGAGGCCTGGGCACCGTGGCGCGGGTGGTCGGCGACGCCCAGGAAATCTACGACCAGCGCATCCCGGTGGATGATGCGTTGCGGCGGATCGAAAGCCTGTACAAGCCCTATCACCGTGCGTTGCGCCGGCTGTTTTCAAGGCTGCATCGGGACTTTGGCGCCGCTGTGCTGATTGATTGCCATTCCATGCCCTCCACCGCCGGCCACAAGGATGAGCGGCCACGGCCGGAATTCGTGCTCGGCGACCGCTACGGCACCAGTTGCGTCAGCGTCGTGTCCGAAACCGTGGAAAGGACCCTGCGCACGCTCGGCTACACCGTGAGCCGCAACAAACCCTATGCCGGCGGCTTTATCACTGAGCACTACGGCAACCCGGCTGCCGGGTTGCACTCCATCCAGCTTGAGATCAATCGCGCGCTTTACATGGATGAGCGCGGCTATGCGCGTTCCAGCACGTTCGGCCAGCTGGCGGCCGACCTGGAAACGCTGGCGCGGCGTCTGGGCGAGATTCCGCTGGAAGAGCTGCGCCCCTACCGGGCTGCAGCAGAATAAAAAAAGGGCCGCTCACGAAGAGCGGCCCAAGTCTAGGGAGGAAACGCCCAAGGAGGGCAGCGATAGCTCTCGCTACCGCATTGCAATAATTTACACCGCGACGCACAAAAATCAAGACCCCGCAACGAAAATCCCATGTTTTTTTGCATGACTGGATATCACATTTTGGGCACAAATTTATCCGTTTTCGCGACCGGGTGACAAAAACATCACAATTTCAAAGGGGCAACGGGGAAAACACCCAGTGAGATTTGCATTGCTTAAAGACAAGTGGCTCCCTGCCGCACTCGATCGATACGGTGACGCAATGATCGTGCGATAAGCAGTCCGCAATGACGGCCATCGATTTCAGCAGTTTTGTCGATCAACTCGCCGGCGTATCGGGCGAAACCATCCTGCCGTTTTTCCGTACGGCGCTAGCGATCGACAACAAAAAGGCCGGCGGTTTTGATCCGGTCACCGCGGCCGACCGCGCCGCCGAACAGGCCATGCGCGCGCTCATCCGGCGGAACTTTCCAGGTCATGGCGTCATCGGCGAGGAATACGGCGCCGAGCACACCGACGCCGAATATGTCTGGGTGCTCGACCCGATCGACGGCACCAAATCCTTCATCACGGGCATGGTGGCTTGGGGCACGCTGATCGGCTTGATGCGCTTGGGCGAGCCGGTGTTCGGCATGATGAACCAGCCGTTCACGCGCGAGAAATTTTCCGGCGACGGCGGCGCGGCGCGGTACCAAGGACCAACGGGCAACCGCGATCTGCACGTGCGCGCCTGCGCATCGCTTGAGGACGCGATCTTGTCCACCACCAGTCCTCTACTGATGAACGAAATCGACCGCGCCGCCTTCGGCCGGGTGGAAAATACGGTCAAGCTCTCGCGCTATGGCGGCGACTGCTACGCCTATTGCATGCTGGCAGCGGGACTGATCGACCTCGTGATCGAAACCGAGATCAAGCCCTACGACATTGTCGCGGTTATCCCCATCATCACCGGCGCCGGCGGCATCGTCACCACCTGGGAGAACGGACCGGCGCAGGCCGGCGGCCGCATCGTGGTCGCCGGCGACGAGCGTGTGCACCAGGCGGCGCTGGAGAGGCTCAACGGCTAGAACGGAATATCTCGCAGCCGGGCGGCGCGCTTATTTGCTGGTGAATTGGAAAACCGTCGCGACCTTGCCCGCCTTATCAATATCGAAGCGGACGACGCGGCCGCCGATGCGGTAGGCATAAGCTTTGTTGTCGCCGAAATCCCAGGGCGTGGTGTAAGGCTCGCCAAATCGCGACACGATACCTGCGACCGGGTCCCCGATACGCACGCCCTCCACGCTGCCCTCGAATGGCGCGTCCACCCGGATATTTTCCAGCGTCTTATCTGACTCGCTGAAAAAGAAATAAATGCCGGACAAAGGAAGGCGAAAGCCCAGCGATTTGCCCATCGTGAACGGTTCCGAGACGATGTGGTACACCGATTTCACGTGATCCATCGAATCGCCGAGGGCAACCTGCAAGCCGGATGACGTGCCGGCCGACTCTAGTGCGCGCCGCGCCGGCTGCACCGGCGGCGTTACTGGTTTGACAACGGGTTCCGGTTTGATTGCGGGCTGAACCGTCGGAGCCGAACTGCCGACGCCCTGACCGCCCAGGCCGCCCAGGCCGCCGTCGTGCGGCAACAACACACGCCACGCGACGAAGGCAGCGATACACACGACTGCCGCCCCGCCGCCGAGCGCCGGAAAAAACCATCTCGGCCTCCGGTGCGGGAGTATTTCGCGCAGCGCAGCTTCGAGCCCCTGGGCGTCGGCGTTGAAACGAGTATAGCGCAGTTCCATTGCATGCCGGCGCGCGAGTGATTTTAGATCGTCCGGCAATGTTTCCTCCGACGGCATGACCGCGCCGTCGAGCAGCACAGGGATCACGGGAATGTCGCGCGCGAGCGCCGCCGCCAATTCGATACGGACATAGTCATTTGCGCCGTCGAGTCGGCGCTGGCCTTTGCTATCGTGGGCGTCGAACCAATTCGCGCCGATGATGGCCAGCACCACGTCGCATTGCGCGACTTGTGCGTCGAGTTGTTTGACGAAATCGAACCCGGGCTTCATGGCGTCGACGTCCATAAAGACGGCGTCCTGTCCAAACGTGTGGCGCAGGTGATCGGAGAGCCGCCCGGCTAAGCCCCGTGAATCGTCGCGGCGGTAATTGATGAATATGCCAGCCATAAGCCGGTGCCCCCACAGACGGCAGAGTCATATCATCGGCACGGGTAACGGGAAACAGCCAGAGCGGGCCGTCCGGTTTCGCCCGCCGATCGATTGCCAAGCGCGTTCTAATACCTTGGCGTGCCCGGCACGAAGGCGTCGAATGCCGCCCAGAACTGGCCGCGGTAGAGATCCTGCTCCTGCAAAATCTCGTGCTTGCTGCCGGGAAGGATGAGATGCCGACCGGCCAATAGTTTCATCCCGAATGCCTCGATAGCGGGGGTCGAGACCACTTCGTCGCGACCGGCTGCGACCAGCAGGATCGGCTGGCGGATGTGGCCGGCGTAGGCCGGCACGGCGAATTGCGTCATCAGGCGCAGCGCGGCATCGACCCAGGCGACCGTTGGTGCGCCAATGCCGAGCTCGGGCGCTTGCTCCAGCACCGCCGTGTTGCGCGCGTAGCGCACCGGATCGGAGGTGAGCACATTGCCGATGAAATCCTCGGCTCCCATGGCACCGCTGTCGCCGGTCGGCACGTAGCCCGAGCCGCGTCCTATCAGGCGCATGAAGCGCGCCAGCGGCCCCGCCACGGTGGTGAGACGGCCCGGCCGCAACGCGACCATCGGCGCCGAGAGCACCATGCGTTCGAACCAGCGGCTGCCCTCATGAGCGACCTGGATCCCGATGGCGGCGCCCATGGAATGGCCGAGCGCGAAGATCGGCGGCGGGCAATCGGGCAGCACCACCTGCTCCATGACGGCATCAAGATCGGTGGCGTATTCGGAAAATTTCCGCACATGACCCTTGTGGCGGTCGGAGAGTGCGCGATCCGACAGGCCCTGCCCGCGCCAATCGAATGCGGCCACCGCAAATCCGCGTGCACGCAGATCGCGGACGGTCTCGAAATATTTTTCGATATATTCGGCACGCCCTTGCAGCACGACAACCGTGCCCTTGCGCCCCGGCGGCGGAGCCCAGCGCGCAAAGCGCAGATTAACCCCATCAGAGGTCTTGACGCTTCCGGTCACCACATTGTCGGGCACCGGATTGGCGGGAATGGAAATGAGTTTCATGGAGACCGAAATGACAGGCGGCGCGCGCCGGCCGGCGCCTTATAGCAGGGCAGAAGCTCGGCTCAATCATAGCGCAAAATGATGAAAAAACACCTTTATTTTCAGTAATTTAGTCCTAGCGTCACACCCTCTTGCGAGCCCGAAAAGCCACTCCCATATCAGCGTTGCGCAGGCCATTCCGGCTGCGCTCGGGTTTTGGTTCGGCCATTCGGCGGACCACCCGCATGTCGCTCTACTCAAGGAGGATATGCCATGCGTACATTCGATCTTGCTCCCCTTTATCGTTCCACCGTCGGCTTCGACCGGCTGTTCTCAATGCTGGACGGATTTGAATCCGCTCCGGGCTACCCGCCTTACAACATCGAGCGCACCGGCGAAAACGACTACCGCGTCACTGTCGCGGTCGCCGGCTTCGGCGAGAAAGATCTTTCGATCGAAGCGAAAGAAAACACGCTGACGATCAGAGGCGCCAAGCAGGCCAAGGAAGAGCAGGACGGCGAAGTGCTCTATCAAGGCATCGCCGCGCGCGCTTTCGAGCGCGTCTTCCAGCTCGCCGACCACGTCCAGGTCAAGAACGCGAGCTTCGAGAACGGATTGCTGCACGTCGATCTCGTGCGTGAAATCCCCGAGGCGAAGAAGCCGCGCCAGATCCCGATCGGCAATGGCAACGCCAAGCCGCAGGTGGTCGGCACCAAGGCCGCGGCCTAACACCCCGCGTCTTTCGAACACGGCAGCGCCCCGGACTTCCGGGGCGCTTTCGCTTTACGGGTTGCGTCCGTGCCGTTCGAAAGTTCCCGGCGGCGTCAGAAACTGGCCAATTGTCCTATTTTTTGGCAGCCAGCCAGGCGCCTGTATTCCGGGACTTTTGCCGCCACTGCGGCTAAACGGTTAACCCGGCAGGCACTTTGCCCCGGGCATGACCGGCGCAACGGGATTGCGCCCGCGGCCTGCGCGTGGTCCTCTTCTTGCTTGCCAGGAAGGCGCCGCCGCAACAAAGCTAAAGGTTCGAGCAAATCCGGCGTGGACCAGCCTTGTGTGGCGAGGCAAAATTTGGCATGGTCTATTAGGACAGCAATGCTGTCCTAATAGCTGGTGGCCCGGTGCCGGCCTTTGAAGGCGGGGCTGACATCGGTGGCGCCCAATGGGAGCAGCCGCGGCGGCAACGGCCGAGTAAGCTGCCCTTCTCGAGATCGGTTACGCGTAGGCCGCGGCGCCTGAAGGGCCGGCGGACAAAGCGGGTGCGCCGAGCGCGACATGCGCTGGCGAGGCAGGATGAGATGAGCGAGGACAGGCGCAACGCAGGATTTGTCGAACGCGGGATTGCGGCGCATTCCCACGACGCTGCGCTGTCGCGTTTCGACAGCGCCGATCCCGGCTCGCCCGAACCACACGGCCTGTACGATCCCTCGCTCGACAAGGACGCCTGCGGCGTCGGCTTCATCGCCGACATCAAGGGCCGCAAGTCGCATCAGACCGTCGAAGACGGCCTGCGCATCCTCTGTAACCTGGAACACCGCGGCGCGGTGGGCGCCGATCCGCGCATGGGCGACGGCGCCGGCATCCTGGTGCAGATTCCGCACAAGTTTTTCGTCAAGAAAACCGGCGAACTCGGCTTCAAGCTGCCGAAGCCGGGCGAATACGCGGTCGGCTATCTGTTCATGCCGAAGGATCCTAACTGGCGGCAGATCATCCGCGACATCTATGCGGAGGTGATCGCGCGCGAAGGACTCTCCCTGCTCGGCTGGCGCGAGGTACCGACCGACAACTCGACGCTCGGCGAATCGGTCAAGCCGACCGAGCCGATGCACCTGCAAGTGTTCATCGGTCGCGGCAAGAAAAAAATCTCCGAAGACGAGTTCGAGCGCCGCCTCTATATTCTGCGCAAGTCGATTTCCGACGCGATCTACCGCCGCCGCGCGCGGCGCACGGCCGGCTATTATCCGGTGTCGATCTCCTGCCGCACGGTGATCTACAAAGGCATGTTCCTGGCCGATCAGCTCGGCGCCTATTATCCGGATCTGCACGATCCGGATTTCGAGAGTGCGCTCGCGCTGGTGCACCAGCGTTTCTCGACCAACACATTCCCGACCTGGTCGCTGGCGCATCCGTACCGCTACATCGCGCACAACGGCGAGATCAACACGCTGCGCGGCAACAACAATTGGATGGCGGCGCGCCAAGCTTCGGTATCCTCGCCGCTGTTCGGCGCCGACATCAACAAGCTGTGGCCCATTTCGTATGAGGGCCAGTCCGACACCGCTTGCTTCGACAATGCGCTCGAGTTCCTGACCCAGGGCGGCTACCCGCTCGCGCATGCCGTGATGATGATGATCCCCGAGGCGTGGGCGGGCAATCCGCTCATGAACGAGGAGCGGCGCGCTTTCTACGAATATAACGCCGCGCTGATGGAGCCGTGGGACGGCCCCGCGGCCATCGCCTTCACCAATGGCCGCCAGATCGGCGCCACGCTCGACCGCAACGGCCTGCGCCCGGCGCGCTATCTGCTCACTAGCGACGACCGCATCGTGATGGCGTCCGAGATGGGCGTGTTGCCGATCCCGGAAAAGGACATCGTCAAGAAGTGGCGGCTGCAGCCGGGCAAGATGCTGCTGGTCGATCTGGACGAAGGCCGGCTCATTCCGGACGAGGAATTGAAGGCGACCTTGGCGAAGAGTCATCCTTACAAGGAATGGCTCGCACGTACCCAGATCGTGCTGGAGGAATTGCCCGACACCGCCAACGAGGCGCCGATCTCGAACCTGTCGCTGCTCGATCGCCAACAGGCATTCGGTTACACCCAGGAAGACCTGAAATTCCTGATGACGCCGATGGCCTCGACCGGCGAGGAAGCGGTCGGCTCCATGGGCAACGACACGCCGATCTCGGCGCTGTCAGACAAGCCGAAGCCGCTGTTCACCTATTTCAAGCAGAACTTCGCGCAGGTGACCAACCCGCCGATCGATCCGATCCGCGAAGAACTGGTGATGAGCCTGGTCTCCATCATCGGGCCGCGGCCTAATCTGTTCGATCTGGAAGGCATGTCGAACAAGAAGCGGCTGGAGGTGCGCCAGCCAATCCTCACCAATGCCGACCTGGAAAAGATTCGCTCGATCTCGCAGATGAGCGGCGATCATTTCAAGTCGCACACTTTCGACATCACCTTCCCGGCCGAGCATGGCACCGACGGCATGGGCTGGGCGCTCGACGCCTTGTGCGAGCGCGCCGAGGAAGAGGTGCGCGCCGGCTGCAACATCATCATCCTGTCCGACCGCAAGGCCGGCGCCGACCGTATTTCGATCCCCGTGCTGCTCGCCTGCGCGGCGGTGCACCATCATCTCATCCGCAACGGCTTGCGCACCTCGGTCGGCCTGGTGGTGGAGACTGGCGAGCCGCGCGAAGTGCATCATTTCGCCTGTCTGGCCGGCTACGGCGCGGAAGCGATCAACCCCTATCTCGCCTTCGAAACGCTGATCGCCATGAAGGACGATCTGCCGCAGAAGCTCGACGAGAAGGAAGTCCTCAAGCGCTACATCAAGTCGATCGACAAGGGCCTGCTCAAGGTGATGTCCAAGATGGGCATCTCGACCTATCAGTCCTATTGCGGCGCGCAGATTTTCGACGCTGTCGGCCTGCGCCAGGACTTCGTCGACAAATATTTCACCGGCACCCATACGCGCATCGAGGGCGTCGGCCTTGCCGAGATCGCGGAAGAGGCGGTGCGCCGCCATCGCGACGCCTTCGGCGATTCGCCGATCTATTCGTCGATGCTAGACGTCGGCGGCGACTATGCCGTGCGCATGCGCGGCGAGGACCACGTCTGGACCGCCGAAACGGTTTCCCGCCTGCAACACGCGGTGCGCGGCAATTCGCAGGAGCACTATCGCGAGTTCGCTCAAATCGTGAACGAGCAGAGCGAGCGGCTGCTCACCATCCGCGGCCTGTTCCGCGTCAAGTCGGCGGAAGACGACGGCCGCAAGCCGGTCGCCCTCGAGGAGGTCGAGCCGGCCAAGAACATCGTGCGGCGCTTCTCCACCGGCGCCATGTCATTCGGCTCGATTTCGCGCGAAGCCCATACCACGCTCGCCATCGCCATGAACCGGATCGGCGGCAAGTCGAATACCGGCGAAGGCGGCGAGGAGAGCGACCGCTTCAAGCCGCTGCCGAACGGCGACAGCATGCGCTCGGCCATCAAGCAGGTGGCCTCGGGACGTTTCGGCGTCACCGCCGAGTATCTGGTCAATTCGGACGTGATGCAGATCAAGATGGCGCAGGGCGCCAAGCCCGGCGAAGGCGGCCAGTTGCCGGGCCACAAGGTCGACAAGATTATCGCCAAGGTGCGCCACTCGACACCCGGCGTGGGTTTGATTTCGCCGCCGCCGCATCATGACATCTATTCGATCGAAGACCTGGCGCAGCTCATCTTCGACCTGAAGAACGCCAATCCGACCGGCGACGTGTCGGTGAAGCTGGTGTCCGAGGTCGGTGTCGGCACGGTTGCCGCCGGCGTCTCCAAGGCGCGCGCCGATCACGTCACCATCGCCGGTTTCGAGGGCGGCACCGGCGCGAGCCCGCTCACCTCGATCAAGCACGCCGGCAGCCCTTGGGAGATCGGCCTCGCCGAGACCCACCAGACGCTGGTGATCAACCGGCTGCGCGGGCGCATTTCGGTGCAGGTCGACGGCGGCGTGCGCACCGGCCGCGACGTGGTAGTGGGCGCGCTACTCGGCGCCGACGAATTCGGCTTTGCGACCGCTCCCTTGATCGCGGCCGGCTGCATCATGATGCGCAAGTGCCATCTCAACACTTGTCCGGTCGGCGTCGCCACCCAGGACCCGGTGCTGCGCAAGCGTTTCAAGGGCCAGCCCGAGCACGTGATCAATTATTTCTTCTTCGTGGCCGAGGAAGTGCGCGAGCTGATGGCCGCGCTCGGCTACCGCACCTTCAACGAGATGATCGGCCAGATGCAGATGCTCGACCAGCGCCGGCTGGTGGAGCACTGGAAGGCCAAGGGCCTCGATTTCTCCAAGCTATTCCAAAAGCCGCCGGCAGCGGCAGGCACCGCCATCTACAAGTGCGAGGAGCAGGATCACAAGATCCACGATATCGTGGACCGCAAGCTGATCGCCGAGTCGCAATCGGCGCTCGACCGCGGCGCGCCGGTGCGGCTGCAAAGCGCGATCCGCAACATCGACCGCACCTGCGGCGGCATGCTGTCCGGCGAGGTGGCCAAGCGTTACGGCCATACCGGCCTGCCCGACGACACCATCCATGTGCGCTTTACCGGCACCGCCGGTCAGAGCTTCGGCGCCTGGCTCGCGCGCGGCATCACCTTCGAACTGGACGGCGACGCCAACGACTATGTCGGCAAGGGTCTGTCGGGCGGGCGCATCATCATCCGGCCGCCGGCGGATTCCGGCATCGTGCCGGAGGAATCGATCATCGTCGGCAACACGGTGCTGTACGGCGCGACCGAAGGCGAATGCTACTTCCGCGGCGTGGCGGGCGAGCGTTTCGCCGTGCGCAATTCCGGTGCCATCGTCGTGATCGAGGGCGCCGGCGACCACTGCTGCGAATACATGACCGGCGGCGTCGTCGTGGTGCTCGGCGTCACCGGGCGCAATTTCGCCGCCGGCATGTCGGGCGGCATCGCTTACGTTCTCGACGAGGACGGCACTTTCAAATCCCGCTGCAACATGGCGATGGTTGAGCTCGAACCGGTGCCGGAAGAAGAGCAGATCGCGGAAAAGGAATACGGCCACTACGAGGATCTCGAATCGCACGGCCGCGTCGACGTGATGTCGGACTTGACCGCCAAGGATGCCGAGCGTCTGCATATGCTGATCGCCAGCCATGCGCGCTATACCAATTCCAAGCGCGCGGCCGAGATTCTCGCCGATTGGCAACGCTATCGCCCGTTATTCCGCAAAGTGATGCCGGTCGAATACCGCCGCGCGCTCGCCGAGATGGCAAAGGAGAAGGCCGCCACGATGCAGGCCGCGGAGTAGTATGGGTAAGGTCACCGGGTTTCTGGAATTCGAGCGCGAGGACCGCGACTATCAGCCGGTCGCCGAGCGCATCAAGCACTGGAACGAGTTCGTCCTGCCTCTGCCGGAGGACGAGCTGCGCAAGCAGGCCGCGCGCTGCATGGATTGCGGCGTGCCCTATTGCCACGGCACCAGCCGCATCACCGGCGCGCCCACCGGCTGCCCGGTCAACAACCAGATTCCGGACTGGAACGATCTGGTCTACCGCGGCCGTTGGGACGAGGCTGCGCGCAATCTGCACTCGACCAACAACTTCCCCGACTTCACCGGCCGCGTCTGCCCGGCGCCGTGCGAGGCGTCCTGCACGCTCAACATCAACAACAACCCGGTCACAATCAAAACCATCGAATGCGAGATCGCCGACCGCGCCATCGCGCTCGGGCTCAAACCCGAGTTGCCGGCGCACAAGACCGGCAAGAAGGTGGCGATCGTCGGCTCCGGCCCGGCCGGCTTGGCTTGCGCGCAACAACTGGCGCGCGCCGGGCACGAGGTGCATGTCTACGAGCGCTGGGCCAAGGCCGGCGGCCTGCTGCGCTACGGCATTCCCGACTTCAAGATGGAAAAAATCCACGTCGACCGCCGCATCGAGCAGATGCAGGCGGAGGGCGTGCAATTCCATTACGGCGCCGATGTCGGCGTCAATGTGCCGGCCGAGAAACTCGTCAAGGAGCACGACGCCGTGGTGCTCGCCGGCGGCGCCGAGAAATCGCGCGACCTGCCTGTGCCGGGACGCGAGCTCAAGGGCATCCATTTCGCCATGGATTTCCTGCCGCAGCAGAACCGGCGCGTGAGCAACGAGCCGCAAGGCGGCGTCGAGCCGATCCTCGCCAAGGGCAAGAAAGTCATCGTCATCGGCGGCGGCGATACCGGCTCCGACTGCATCGGCACCTCGATCCGCCAGGGCGCCGTGTCGGTGACCAATTTCGAGATCATGCCGCAGCCGCCCGAGCAGGAAAACAAGATGCTGGTCTGGCCGGACTGGCCGCTCAAGTTGCGCATCTCGTCCAGTCACCAGGAGGGCGTCGAACGCGAATTCGCCGTGCTGACGCAGAAATTCTCAGGCGAGAACGGCCACGTCAAAAAGCTGCATTGCATCCATGTCGATGCCAAGTTCCAGCCGGTCGCCGGCAGCGAATTCGAGATCGAGGCCGATCTTGTGCTGCTCGCCATGGGCTTCGTGCATCCGGTGCACGAAGGCATGCTCACGGCGCTCGGCGTGGTGCTCGACCAGCGCGGCAACGTTTCGGCCGACACCAACGCCTACGTTACCTCGGTGCCCAAGGTGTTTGCCGCCGGCGACATGCGCCGCGGCCAATCGCTGGTGGTTTGGGCGATCCGCGAAGGGCGGCAAGCCGCGCACGCGGTCGACAAATTCCTGATGGGATCGACGACGCTGCCGCGCTAAGCGAATTTCAGCGTAACCAACTGTTGAATCCGCCGGACTGCGGGATCAACCCGGGCGGGCGCGGGACATCGCTTTCCGGCGGCCTCGGCTTGGTTTCCACCCGCTGCTGCTGCTGCTCCAATCGAGGCTTGGCACCAAAGGTCTGCGGGCCCTGTGGGGTCTTTGCGGCGGTGGGGCGCTTGGGCTCTTCCCGCGGTTTTCCGGCGGCGGCGGGCGGCTCGGTGCGGGCAACCGCATTGACCGGCGGCGCCACAGCGACGGGCGCCGCGGCCGCACTCACGGGCGGCGCCGCAGCTTCGGGTGCCGCGGACGCACTTCCCGGCGGCGAACCGCTCTTGCGTTCGCTGCCCGGAGGCCAGACGAAATCGTCGGCCCGTCCCGGCGGCGCCGGCACCGCTTCGCCTTTGACCAACACGCGGTTGGCTGTGGCGTCGCTATGCAATGGCTGGGCGCTGCTGCTGCCCATCAATTCCTCGGAATTTCCCGGTGTCACGGTGAGCGGCACCACCGGCCCGGCCACCGGCCGCGCGGTCGATTTTCCTTCGCCCGGCACGGGGCCAACCGGCCCGGCGGGGAGCGCCACGGGCCCCCGATTGCTCATATAGCGGCGCACTTCACGTTCGACATAGTGCGCTAGCTTGCGGGCGCCGGACTTGGTGAAATACACGCCGTCGCTCGATCGTAGCCGCCGCATCTGGCCTTCATAGTCCGGGCCGAAATTCGAGTACTTGCCGGCCTCGTCCACGAAACCGTCCCATACGTCGATATAGTTCACGCCGGCACGTTCGGCGCGCGCACGGAATAGGTCGTTGAGATAGACCGCATCGGCGGTGGATTTAGTGCCACGGATCGACGGCAGGCCGACCCAGAACACCGGCACGCCCTTGCTCTTGAGCGCAGCAATCGTGTCGTCGATGCGTTTCGCGTAAACCTCCGCCCATTTGTCGCTGCGAAATTCGATAATGCCGTTGACATTCTTGGCGCGCTCCGGCTCGGGCGTGGTGACCGCCGCTTGATCCTGGTCGTCGGCTTGATCCTTGCCCGGCGCGGCTTGGTCGACGTTTTTCTTGTCCTTCTCATCCTTGGCGTTCTTGTCGGCCTCTTTGGCCAGATCGCGCTCGCGGATGTTCTGGCGGTCGCTGACGCCGAGCATCATGATCACGTAATTGGGCTTCTCCTGCGCCAGGATATCCCGCACGACATGCCACCAGTCGAGATCGCTTTTAGCCTCGTAACGCAGCAGCCCGGAATGAACCTTGTTCTTGCGGACGATGCCGACTTCCGGAGAGTCCGAAAACGCGTCCTCCAGTCCATAGGCGAGCCAGTCCGCCATGCCGTCGCCCATCACCACAATGGAGGTGGTGGGAGCAGGCGCGTTCGGATCCGGCTTGCGCGCGGCCGGCGCGTGCGAGCTTTCGACTTGAGGTTGGGTTTGAATTGGCGGCGGCTGCGATGGGTACTCGCTCGGACCCGGATAGAACCGCGAGTTCAGGCCGCCGCCGCCGCCGAAGAATCCTCCGAAGAATCCCCCCTGTTGGCGCTGGCGGCTCAGAAAGGGATAGCGGTCATCGGCCCGCTGGGCCTGGGCCGGCAGCGTGAGCGCGACTTCGATCGCCGCCACGCTGGCGCACTCCGCCAGGGCCAGAACGACCGCCCCGACGAGCCAGCGCGAAATCCGGATCTTGCCAAACATGCCCATCGCCCAAGGCTTGATCTATCAAGCCCTTAATCTACAAGGGAAAAGGCCAGTCGCGAAGAGGCCCTCTGTCCAAGAATGGGTTAATAGCGCGCAAAAAATGTCAACTCGAAGGTGGCCGGCCGGTTGGTTTCAGCGGGCCCGCAACTGGTCGAGGACGCCGGCCGAGGCAAAACCGTCGGGAACTCGCCCGATCCGGGTCTGGAAATCGCGAATCGCGGCCCGGGTCTTGGCGCCGAGGTGCCCGTCCGTCTCACCGACATCGTAACCGTGGCGTTCCAGCAATTGCTGCAGCTCCAGCCGCTCGCCGCGCGACAGCACGCGTTCGTAGCGCGGCCAGCTTTGCGCGAAAGACGAAGCCCCGCGCAGGCGGTCGGACAGATGGCCGATTGCCAGCGCATAGGCCTCGGCCGGATTGTATCGCATGATGGCGCGGAAATTTTGCAGCATCAGGAAGCCGGGGCCCTGCACGCCGGCAGGGATCAACAGAAATGCGCGATCGTCCGGATGCGGGAACGGCTTGTTGCCGGGGCGCGTTAGACCATAACGCTCCCAGTCGCGGATCGGCATCGCCCGTGCATGGTCGGCGAGCATGAAATTCAAAGTCGCCGGCACCACGACTTCGTAGCCCCAGGTCTGACCGGCAACCCAGCCGTCTTTCTTCAGATTGTTGGCGGTTGAGGCGATGATGTCGGGAATCGAGTCGACCACGTCGCGGCGGCCGTCGTGATCGAAGTCCACCGCATAGCGCTTGAACGCCGTCGGCATGAACTGGGTCGGGCCAAAAGCGCCGGCCCAAGAGCCGACCAGCCGGTCGGGCCTGACGTCGCCGCGCTGGACGATTTCCAGCGCCGAGAGGAATTCCTCACGGAAATAGTTCTGCCGGCGGCCGATGCAGGCGAGCGTGGCGGTGGAGCGGATCACCGGACGGTCGCCGCCAAGCGTGCCGTAATTGGTCTCCACGCCCCAGATCGCGGCAATGACATAGCGGTCGACGCCGTAGCTGCGCTCCACCGCGTCGAAGGTCGTGCGGTAGCGCTGCAACAGCGCGCGGCCCTGTTCGATGCGGGCATCGTTCACCAAGAGATCGAGATAGTCCCAGAACGACTTGGTGAATTCCGGCTGCCCGTCGAGCAGATCCATGATGCGCAGGTCCGGCGTGAGCGCCGCTGTGTAAGTCACGTAGACATTGCGCGAAATGCCGCGCCTGGCCGCCAGCGGCCACAGACGTTCGAGGCAGCCAGGAAAATCCGCCGCGGCCGCGCGGATCGCCGCGGCGGTCATGCGGGGATCGCCCGACGAACCTGAATCGCCGCTCCAGCCCGCCCCGCCTGCCGGTGAAGCTGTGGCAACCGGCGGGATCGTACCGGTCGGACCGGAATAGAGATCGTCGCGCGCCTGCGCAGACGTTCCGCTACACAAAATCGCCATCACAGCGCCGGCAATAATGTATCGGTGGATCACTCGCATTGCGATGTCGGTCTTATTTTCGTCCCCTAGGCCTCTAATATGGGTGCCTCGATAACGTTTCGACAGCGTTAATAGTCCAGCATCCGGAACCCACCTAGACCCGCGCCCGCCGCCATGCTTTCTGCTCGCCTGAACGAATCAACACCCCGGCAAACCTCGTAATTCCCGCATGACCCGCATCCGCAAAGCCATATTCCCGGTCGCCGGCCTCGGAACCCGCTTTCTGCCGGCAACCAAGGCCATGCCGAAGGAAATGCTCCCCGTGGTGGACCGGCCGCTGATCCAGCACGTCGTCGACGAAGCGCGCCAGGCCGGGATCGAGCATTTCATCTTCATCACCGGCCGCCACAAGGCGGTGATCGAGGACCATTTCGACCGTCAGTTCGAGCTCGAGCTGACCCTGGTGGAACGCGGCAAGAAGGCGGACCTCAAGCTATTGTCGCAGGACTTGCCGGAGCCGGGCACCTTCAGCTTCACCCGCCAACAGACGCCGCTCGGTCTCGGCCACGCAATCTGGTGCGCGCGCGAACTGGTCGGTCGCGAGCCCTTCGCTCTGCTATTGCCCGACGTGCTGGTGCAGCACACACCCGGTTGCCTCGCTCAGATGATCGATGCCGCCAAGAGCCTCGACGACAACGCTAATATCGTCGCGGTCGAAAAAGTGCCGACCGACCGCATCCAAATGTATGGCATAGTTGGTGTCGGCCAGCCCAAAGGCAAAGCCTTCGCGATTACCAAAATGGTCGAGAAGCCGAAGCCGGCCGAGGCGCCGTCCAATCTCAGCATCACCGGCCGCTATATCCTGCAGCCGCAAATCTTCGACCTCATCGAGAAGCAGACGGCCGGCACCGGCGGCGAAATCCAACTCACCGATGCCATGGTGGCGCTCGCGCGCACCCAGCCTTTCTATGGTCTCGAATTCGAGGGCCGCAGTTTCGACTGTGGATCCAAGATCGGTTTTCTCGCCGCCAATGCGGCCTATGCGCTGGAGCGCCCCGATATAGCGCCCGAATTCCGCGCCGAGTTGAGCCGGCTGCTCAGCGAAAAGTGATTTCGCAGCATCATCGCTGCAACCGCAACCCGAGCAAGAACATGGTGGAATTGTAATCATTGCCGGGGACGTTGGAGCGCAGCCAGTCGTGCCGCACCTCGCCTTTGAGATGTAAATCCGGGCTGAGCTTGTAGGTCAAACCGAAGCCAACGACATAGCGCAGGTCTTGGCGGTCGGGAGTTGTCTCGCCCGGCGTCGTGATCACGCAATCGCAAATCTCTCCCGAACCTGTCGAAGTGTCGGTGCCGCCTTTATAGCTATCCACGCCAAACCCGAATTTTGCCGATGCGATCAGCCAGCGCCGCAGGGAGTGGTCGATCTGCAGGCCAAGGTCGCGCGAGAGCGTGGCGGACACGCCCGGGACGGTGGATTCGGCAATTGTCGATGAGGCGCTCAACTTGACCGTGGTCAGCGCGCTTGGGGTCCAGATCAGCGAGGCATTGCCGATCGGAGCGTTCAGGTTATCGAAACGCGGATCATCGTATTTGCGCTGCGTATAGCCGACCGCAACTTCGCCGGTGAGTCTGTGCGCCAGATTGAAGGTTGTGCCGACCTTGCCGGTCACGCCCCTTGAATCGCGCGCAAAGCCATTAACGTCTGGTGAGAGATCGTGCACGCGGCTGTCAGTGCTGACCTCCACGAACGGTTTCACGCCAGGCATCGTTTCGTAGGCGCCGCGTAGCGCGCCGGTATATTGTTTGTAGTTGCGGTCTGCGTTGCTGGCGGTGCTTCCGTCGGTAAACGTCGAATCCTGGTAGGCCGTGCGCTCGATATCGGCTTTGGCGCCCAATTCGAAGCGATTGAATTGATGCGTCACGCCGGCGCTGCCGCCGAACGTCGCGAACACCGGAAGTTTGACAATGCCGGCCTGTATGTTCGGGCTGCCGGGATTGTCGGTCGCGACCAGCAAGCGGGTGCCGAGATCGATGCGCGTGTCCCGGGTCACGTCGATGCGGCCGTCGATCTTGCCATTGAAGTTTGGTCGGCTCAGCGTCGGCGTTTGATCGGGGCTGTAGCCGATGTAGCTGCCGCGCAGGTCGGCCTTGAGCTCGTGCCGCGCCCAGTTCGACTGCGCCTGCAATTCGGGCGCGACCGTGTAGAGCGCGGCGCCCGGGCCGCTAGGCGAGCGGGCGGGATTGGTGTCGTAGCCGCCGATCAGCTCGATCGCCGGGAACAGCGTGAAGGCGCCGGCGTGCACGCCGAGCGGCGCGTAAGGGTCATCGGGTTCGCTGTGCGCTTTGCGCTTGGGCGGCAGCTTGCGGATTGGCCCCAATTCGACCGGTGGCGCACCGGTCGGCCGGGCCAGCGCGGCGGTGTCGGGCGGCGGTGTCTGGTAACGCGAAACGGTCAGCGGCGTGGCCACGCCCGGCGCGGACGCCCGCGCATTGGCCGCCGCCGTGTCAGCCGGCGCCGCGTTCACATCGGACGCTGCAGTGCTTGCATCCGATGTCGCCGCTCTGGCATTGCCCGTCGACGCTCTCGCTTTAGGTTTAATCTTCCTGCGGGCATTGGTGGAATCGAAGCCGGTGACGCCGGCGCCGGATGCGGGGGGCGAGAAATGGGCTGGCGGTCCCAACTGCACGAGGCCCGGCCGCGTGAATTTCTGGAAGCGCGGCGGGTTGCGCGGATCGCTCTGCAGAGTTGGCGCCAGCGGATCGGGAAACGGCGGGGCCGCCGTCTGCGCCCACGCATCCACGCTCGATAGCGCCACGCATGCCGCCATGAGCCAGCAGGCGCCGCGCGGCGCGATCGGAATTAAAGGACGTAAACGCGGCACGGCGGTCTCTGCCCTCCCGCCCACGGCGGCGCGCCGGGCGGGTGCGCCTTTTCAAAAGGAGCAGCCGCCCGCCGGTTCGCGGGCTTTGGTTAACGGAAGTTAAAACCGTATGGTTAACGGGGCGTTGATGGGCGCGGGACAAGCGCCCTTGGGCCTCAAATCCAGCCCTTGAGCTCGCGCAGCACCAGGTCGCGGATCACCGCCATTCCGGGGCCTGAGTCATTGAGACACGGGATGGCCGCGAAATTCTCGCCCCCCGCGTGCTTGAAGATCTCGGCATTCTCCATGGCGATCTCTTCCAGCGTTTCCAGACAATCGGCGGCAAAGCCGGGCATGATGACGGCGATGTTCTTCACGCCGCGCTCGCCCAGTGATTTCATGGTGGCGTCGGTATAGGGCTTGAGCCATTCCGCGGTGCCGAAGCGCGACTGGAAGGTCATGATCAGCTCCTTATCGTCGCGCTTGAGCTTCTTGCGCAGCAGCGCCGTGGTGGCGGCGCAGTGGCTGTAATAGGGATCGCCCTTCGCCACATAGTCTTCCGGCATGCCGTGGAAAGAGGCGACGATCAGCTCAGGCTTGAAGGAGAGTTTCGCCAGCGCGGCGTTGAGCGAATTGGCGAGCGCGTCGATATAGACCGGTTCGGCGTAATAGGGCGCGGCCACGCGCAAGGTCGGTTGAAAGCGCATCTTCGCGAGCGCGTTGAAGGCTTCGTCGCAGACGGTCGCCGTGGTTGCCGCCGCGTATTGCGGATAGAGCGGCACGAGCAGGATGCGCTCGCAATCCTGCGCGGCGAGCGCGTCGAGCCGCGAGCGGATCGAGGGATTGCCGTAGCGCATCGCCCAATCGACACGGAGACGCTTGTCGAGCTTGACAAGCATGTCCTCGAGCTGGTCGGACTGCGAGCGCGTGATGGTCTTGAGCGGCGATTCATTGCGCTGCTTGTTCCAGATCTTGTCGTAATCGCGCCCTTTGCGGCCGGGCCGCACGGTCAGGATGATGAGGTTGAGCACCAGCCACCACTTGATGGGGTTCTCCTCGATCACGCGGCGGTCGGACAGGAATTCCTTCAGATAGCGCCGCATCGACCAGTAATCGGTGGCGTCGGGCGTGCCAAGATTGACCAGCAGCACGCCGATGCGGCCGCCTGCGGTTGGAACCGCGACCGGGCTCATGGTTTGCGCTCGTCGGCGATCACCTTGCCGTCGTTCGGCAGCCCCCCGGGCGCCACCAGTTTGACCGTGCCTTTAAGTTTGGTGACCGATTGCAGCGTGGCCGCGACTGCGTCCGCGAGCGCGGCATCGGGCGCGGCGCATTCCGCCATCAGCGTCATGCTGTCCTGCTCCGCCTCGCGGCCGACCACGAGGCGCAGGCGCTTGAGCTGCGGATGGCGCACGGCAACCTCGGCGATCTGCTTGGGATGCACGAACATTCCCTTCACTTTCGCCGTCTGGTCGGCGCGCCCCATCCAGCCCTTGATGCGGATATTGGTGCGCCCGCACGGCGAGACGCCGGGCAGCAGCGCGGACAAATCGCCGGTGCCCATGCGGATCATCGGATAGTCGGGATTGAACGAGGTGACAACCACCTCGCCCACCTCGCCTTCGCCGACCGGATCGCCGGCGCCGGGCCGCACGATTTCCAAAATGACGGTTTCATTCACGATCATGCCTTCACGTGCATCGCTCTCGTAGGCGATCACGCCGAGTTCCGCGGTGGCATAGCATTGCAGCACGGCTATTCCGCGTGCATTGAGTTCATCCCTCAATGAGCCCGGCAGTGCCGCGCCCGATACCAGCGCGCGCTTGATCGACGCCGCGCTCTTGCCGGTCTTCTCGGCGGTGTCGAGCAATATCTTCAGGAAATCCGGCGTGCCGACATAGCCGGAGGGCCGGTAATGCGCGATTGCCTCGAGCTGCTGCTCGGTATTGCCGACGCCGCCCGGAATGACCGCGCAGCCGAGCGCGTGCGCGCCTGCTTCCAGGATGAAGCCGCCGGGCGTGAGATGATAGGCGAAAGAATTATGCACGATGTCACCGGCGCGGAAGCCGGCGGCGTGGAGCGCGCGCGCCGAGCCCCACCAGTCCTTGCCCTCGCCTTCCGGCTCGAAGATCGGCCCAGGCGACATCAACAACCGGCGTGCCTTGCCGGGCGCTGCGACGTTGAAACCGCCGAACGGCGGGTTTTCCTGCTGCAAGGCGGCGAGCTCCGGCTTGCGCAGGACCGGCAGCTTGGCCAGCGCGGCACATGAGGTGACCGATTTCGGATCGACACCCGCGAGCTGCCTGGCCCAGCCGGGCGCGGCCGTCGCGCGCGCGACGATCGCGGGCAGGCCAGCGAATTGATCGCGCTCGCGTGACCCCGGGTCACGGGTTTCCAGGGCGTCGTAGTGGTCGGGCATACCTTACGCCAGCCAGCGTTTTCGGCGCCGGTAATGCTTGCCTTCGCGGAATGATTTGCGCCGGCCGCCGGAAATGCCGAGATAGAATTCCTTGACGTCCTCGTTCTCGGCGAGCGACTTGGCATCGCCGTCCATCACCACGCGGCCGTTCTCCAGGATGTAGCCGTAGCGCGCGAAGCGCAGCGCCATGTGGGTATTCTGTTCGGCGAGCAGGAATGAGACGCCCTCTTTCTCGTTGAGATCGTGCACGATCTCGAAAATCTCTTCGACGATCTGCGGCGCCAGCCCCATCGACGGCTCATCGAGCAGGATCATCTTCGGGCGCGACATCAACGCGCGCCCGACGGCGCACATCTGCTGCTCGCCGCCCGAGGTATAGCCGGCGATGGCGTCGCGCCGCTCCGCAAGCTTCGGAAAATACGAATAAACCAGGTCGATATCCTTCCTGATCGCCGCCCTGCCGTCACGCCTGGTAAAGGCGCCGGTGAGCAGGTTTTCCTCGACCGTGAGATGCGCGAAGCACTGGCGGCCTTCCATCACCTGGATGCAGCCGCGGCGCACCAACTCGTTGGGCGAAAGATTCTGTACCTCGTTGCCTTCGAAGATGATCGAGCCCTTGGTGACGTCGCCGCGCTCGGAGTGCAGCAAATTCGAGATCGCCTTCAGGGTCGTGGTTTTGCCGGCGCCATTGGCGCCGAGCAGCGCCACGATGCCGCCCTTCGGCACGTCGAGCGACACGCCCTTGAGCACCAAGATGACGTGATCGTAGATCACTTCGATATTGTTGACCGAAAGAATATTCTCCGCCGTGGCGGAAGCCGTTGTTTCGGTCCGTGTTGCCGCCGACATAGGCACTCCAGATAACAACCTCTCCCCGCCGTGCCGGCGGGGAGAGGGATTGTTCACTCAGGTTACGACGACTTGTCGCAAGCTTCCGTGCGCTTCGGCCACGGCTGGTTCTTGGTCACGTAGTCCTGCGCCGCGGCATCGATTAGCGGCGAGACCTTGTCCTTCATGGGCGCGATCCAATCGGTGACTTTCACCCATTTGGCGCCGTCCCACTGTTGCACATAGGCCGAGGCGTGGCCGTTGTGGTCGGTACAGCTCACCGACATTGGCGTTGCGAAGCCTTCGAGACCGATTTCCTTCCAACGCGCCGCAGAGATTTGCAGGGATTCCAGACCGCGGCGCATTTCCTCGCCGGTGATGTCCTTCTTACCCGTTATCTTCTGCGCGTTGCGGATCGCCTCGGCAATCACCACCGAGTTCACCACGCCGCGGTTGTAGAAGTTTTCGCCCACTTGATTCGGCGGGGTCTGGCTGTCCTTGCCGATCACGAGCTTCTGGATATCCTTGATCGCCGGGAAATCGGCGCCCACCGCGTTGAAGTTGAGCGCGAGATAACCCTTGGCCGCGGCACCGGCCGGACGCGCGTCGTCCTCGCTGCCGGACCACCATACGCCGATGAAATGATCCATCGGATATCCGGTCTTGGCGGCTTCCTGCACGGCTGTCGGGTTCATCGCGCCCCAGCCCCACATGATCATGTAGTTCGGGCGATCGCGGCGCACGCTCAGCCACAGACCGGACTGGTTTTGCATGTCGGCTGGCGGAACCGGATACTCTTTCACTTCGAAGCCGAAGTCCTTGGCGAATTGGTGCAGGAGCGGCAACGGCTCGCGGCCGTAGCCGCCGTCGAAAAAGATGAAGCCGATGGTCTTGCCCTTGAGCTTGTCGAGGCCGCCTTCTTTGTCGCCGATGTAGCGGAAGATGATCGACAGGCCGTCCCAATAGGTCGCCGGCGGATTGAAGATCCACGGGAAGTCATTGCCGACCGCCGAGGCCGAGAGACCATAGGCCATCGACAAGATCGGGATGTGATCGACCGCTGCCTTCGGAATCAGCGCCAGCGTGATGCCGGTCGAATAGGGCGTGATCACCGACGGATTCTTGCCCTTGAAGGACTCGTAACATTCGACGCCCTTCTCGTTCTTGTATCCGGTCTCGCATTCCTCGAAGCGGATTTTGGAGCCGCCGATGCCGCCGTCGCGCGCGTTCAGCATCGTCATATAGTCGTGCATGCCGTTGGCGATCGGAATACCCGAATTGGCGAACGGCCCGGTGCGATAGGTGAACAGCGGCACCAGAGTGTCGGCGGATGCCTGCGATACCAGGGCGGAAGCTCCGACTAGGCTCGCTACGGCTGCGCCGAGAACGATGTGTTTCAATCGCATTGCGTTTCTCCCTCATCTGCCGGCACTTAGCTGCGCCGGCGTTTCCAGCTACGCCCTCTCCCGAGGGCTGTCCCCGCCCCCGACGCACTCGCCCGGGGTAAGGGCGTTGGCTCAAGTGTGCACTTTCAATAGGGGAAAGGCCACACCCTGAGTTTCTGCTTCCCGATCTGCCAGAGCCGCGCAAGTCCGTTCGGCTCGGCGATCAGGAAGAAAATGATAAGGATTCCCAGCGTTATGAAGTTGATGTGTTCGACGGTAGCCGAAGTGATCGACAGGCCGAGCGAGTCCTTAATCATGCGCAGCATGATCGGCAGGCCGTAGATCAGGGCGGCGCCAAGGAACGATCCGAGCAGGCTGCCGAGGCCGCCGATGATCACCATGAACAGGATGAGAAACGACTGATTGATGCTGAAGCTCTCGGACTCCGCATTGCCGAGCCACAGGAACACCAGCATGGCGCCGGCGACCCCGCAGTAGAATGAGGAGACCGCGAAAGCGAGCAGTTTGGTCGGATAGAGCTTGATGCCGATCAGTTCGGCGGCGATATCCATGTCGCGCACCGCCATCCAGGTGCGGCCGATGCGACCGCGGATCAGGTTGGAGGCAAGCCACGTCATCACCGATACGATCGTAAGTACGATCAAGTAGCGCGTTACCGGCGTGGCGTTAGGGCCGGTGATCGGGACGCCGAACAACGTGCGCGCCGGCACTTCGATCGAAGCCGAGACGTTGTAATTATAGAGCCACGGGATGCGGATGAAGCACCATGACAGGAAAAACTGCGACGCCAGTGTCGCCACCGCCAGATAGAACCCCTTGATCCGCAGGCTCGGCAACCCGAACACGATGCCCGCCGCCGCGGCCAGAAAGCCGGAGCAGACGATCATCACGAGGATATTGATGCCGGGGAAATAGGTGGCGAGCTTGTAGCAGGCGAACGCCCCGACCCCCATGAAACCGCCGGTGCCGAGCGACAACAGGCCGGTATAGCCGGTGAGAAGATTGAGCCCGATGGCGGCGAGCGAAAAGATCAAGATCGGAACGAGCACCGAGTCGATCACGAAACTGGAGCCAAACAGCGGGACCAGGATGAACGCCACGAGCAGAATCAGAACGATGCCTATCTGATCCTGGCGGATCGGGAACAAGGCCTGATCCGCACGGTAGCTCGTCTTGTATTGTCCGGCCTCGCGATAAAACATCTCAGATCCGCTCGATGATGCGTTCGCCGAACAGGCCTTGCGGCCGGAACAGCAGGAATACCAGGGCGATCATGTAGGCGAGCCAGGATTCGATGCCGCTGCCGAACAGAGAGCCCCAGTAGAATTCACCGATCTTTTCGCCGATCCCGATGACGACGCCGCCGACGATGGCGCCCGGGATCGAGGTGAACCCGCCAAGGATGAGCACCGGCAAGGCCTTCAACGCAATGATCTCCAGCGCGAAGGACACATTCGAACGCGCGCCCCACATGATGCCGGTCGCCAGCGCCACGATGCCGGCGGCGAACCACACGATCACCCAGATATATTCGAGCGAAATGCCGACCGAGAGCGCGGCACGGTGGCTATCGGCGACCGCCCGCAGCGCGCGCCCGATCCGCGTCTTCTGGAAGAACACCGCCAGCGAGGCCACCATCAACGACGCAATGATCGCGGCGGCGACGTCGATCTTCTGCATCTGCACGAAGCCGCCCAGCATTTTGACGTTGTAGGAACCGCTCGGCAGCAAAAGCTGATCGGTGATCATCACCTTGGGATCGCCGCCGAAAATCAGCTCACCCGACCCGATGAGGATATAGGTGAGCCCGAAAGTGGCCATGAACAGGATGATTTCCGCCTGGTTGACCAGCGGCCGCAGCACGAAGCGCTCGATTGCGAGCGCCAGCACGAACATCACGCCGATGGTCATGGCGAGCGCCAGAAAGGCCGGTACGCCGTGCGCGTACAGGCCGACCAAAGTAAGCGCGGCGAACACCACCATGATGCCTTGTGCAAAATTGAACACGCCGGAGGCCTTGAAGATCAGCACGAAGCCGAGCGCGATCAGCGCGTAAAGCACGCCCGCGACCAATCCCTCCCACAGCGTCTGCACCAAGAGGTCCGGCGCGCTGCCCATCTGCACGAAGGGATCGATGAAGATTTGGTAGAGGAGGTGCATCAGGTTCCCCTCAATGTGCCACGCCGAGATAGGCGTCGATCACGCCCTGATTGCTCTTCACCTCGTCGGGCGTGCCATCGGCGATCTTGATGCCGTGATCGAGCACCACCACGCGGTCGGACAGGTCCATCACCACCCCCATGTCGTGTTCGATCAGCGCGATGGTGGTGCCGTAGTGGTCGTTCACATCGAGCACAAAGCGCGACATGTCTTCTTTCTCTTCGATGTTCATGCCGGCCATCGGCTCGTCGAGCAGCAGCAGATCCGGCTCCATCGCGAGCGCACGGCCGAGTTCCACGCGCTTCTGCAGGCCGTAGGGCAGCCGGCCGACGGGCGTGCGGCGGATTTCCTGGATCTTGAGGAAATCGATGATCTCCTCGACGCGGTGGCGGTGCTCGACCTCCTCGGCCGCGGCGGGACCGAAACGGAGCAATTGCCAGAAGAAGTTCCGATGCATTTTCAGCGTGCGGCCGGCCATGATGTTGTCGAGCGCGGTCATGCCGCGGAATAGCGCGACGTTCTGGAACGTGCGCGCAATGCCGCCATGGGCAGCGTCATGCGGGCGCATCTTGGAGCGCGTTTGCCCCTTGAAGGTAATGCGGCCGTGCTGCGGGTGATAGAAACCATTGATGATATTGAGCATCGAGGTCTTGCCCGCCCCGTTCGGCCCGATGATGGCGCGGATTTCGCCTTTGCGGATATCGAAGGAGACGTCGCTCACGGCGTTCACGCCGCCGAACGACAGCGAGACATTCTCCACCGACAAGAGCACGTTGCCGACCGCAACATCGGGGCCGCTGGGGGCTCTCATGCCGCCTTCCCCATGGCGGGCGCGCTTGGCACGGTCGCCATGTCGCGAATTTTCACCCGTGCGTTGATCGTCCCTTTGCGGCCGTCCTCGAAGGTGACCTCGGTCGAGATATCGGCTTCCTTGGAGCCGTCATAAAGCGCTTTGACCAGCGGGCCGTAGCGATCGGCAATGAAGCCGCGGCGCACTTTCTGGGTGCGCGTGAGCTCGCCGTCGTCGGCATCGAGTTCCTTGTGCAGAATCAGGAAGCGTTTGATCTGCGCGCCCGCCATCACCTTGTCCTGGGCGAGCGAGCGGTTCACTTCGGCGACATGTCTTTCGATCATGTCGTAGACTTGGCTGTGCCCGGCGAGCTCTTGATAAGAACCGTAGACCACGTTGTTGCGTTCGGCCCAGCTTCCCACCGCGGTGAGATCGATGTTGATCATCACCGCGACGAATTCGCACTTGTCGCCATAGGCGACCACTTCCCGGATGTTGGGATAGAACTTGAGCTTGTTCTCAATGTATTTCGGCGGGAACAGCGTGCCGTCGTTGAGTCTGCCGACGTCCTTGGCGCGGTCGATGATTTTCAGGTGGCCGGTCTTCTCGTCCCAGTAGCCGGCATCGCCGGTCTTCACGTAGCCGTCCGGCGTCATCGCCTCGGCGGTCTTGTCGTCGTCCTTGAAATAGCCGGTGAACATGCCCGGTGATTTGAACTGCACCTCGCCGTTGTCGGCGATGCGGATATCCACGTTCGGGCAGGCCGGACCGACGGTGTCCGAGTAGATTTCGCCGTCCGGCTGCGCGGTGACGTAGAGGAAGGCTTCGGTCTGCCCATAAAGCTGCTTCAAATTGAGGCCGATCGAGCGATAAAAATTGAACAGGTCCGGCCCGATCGCTTCGCCCGCGGTGTAGGCCACGCGCACGCGCGAAAACCCGAGCACGTTCTTGAGCGGCCCGTAAACCAGGACGTTGCCCAGCCAATAGAGCAGCCGGCCGCTCAGCGGCACCGGCTGGCCGTTGAGGATGCGCTCGCCATAGCGGCGCGCCACGCCGATGAAATAGTGGAACAGCTTGCGCTTGAGGAAGCCGGCGTCCTCCATGCGAATCATCACGCGCGTAAGCAGGACCTCGAGCGTGCGCGGCGGGGCGAAATAGAAGCTCGGACCGATCTCGCGCAGGTCGGCCATCGCGGTGTCGGCATTCTCCGGACAGGCCATGCAGAAGCCGGCGACCAGACCTTGCGCATAGTTCAGATAATGATCGCCGACCCAGGCGAGAGGCAGATAGGCGAGCGCCACGTCATTTTCGTTCAATTTGTCGAAGGTGACCGTGTCGCTCGCTGCTTTGATCGAGCGTTCTCCGGTCAGGACAACGCCCTTCGACGTGCCGGTGGTGCCCGAGGTGTAAAGAATAATCGATGGATCGCTGCCCTTGCTGGCGGCGATCTCCGCATCGAGCCAGGCGGCAACGGAGGGGTCGGCGAGGGCCTTGCGGCCATCCGCGATGACGTCGTCGATCGGATGCAGATGGCTGTGATCGTAGTCGCGCAAGCCACGCCGCTCGTCGTAGACCATCTTCTCGAGCTTGGGCAGACGTTCCTTGACCGACATGATCTTGTCGATCTGCTCTTGATCCTCGACCGCGGCGAAACGCACCTCGGCATGGGCCAGCACAAAGCTGAGCTCGTCCGCCACCGCGTCGGCGTAAACCGGCACCGGCACTGCGCCAAGCATCTGGGCAGCCATCACCGACCAATAGAGCTTGGGCCTGTTCGCCCCGACGATGGCGATGGCCTCGCCGCGCTTGAGGCCGAGCCGATTGAGGCCGATCGCGTAGGCGCGCACGATCTCAAGGACCTGGCTCCAGGTCCAAGATTGCCAAATGCCGAGATCTTTTTGCCGCATTGCCGGCCGGGTGCCGTACAAATAAGCGTTACGAATCAATAGCTTGGGAAATGTATCCGCCGGAACGGCGGCGATCGGCGCCACAGCCTATTCCTCCCATGCGGCCGCGCTCATGCATGGCGCGGCTTCTTGACCCCTCGTCGCCTCTGCGGGCGGCTTATTGCCACGATATGAAAACACCGCAGCAGGCCGGTCAAGCCTTGGGCGGATCGGTATTTGGTCGCAGACCGGGGCTAAATTATTCCGCCGCCTTGAGAAACGGCGTTGTGCCGGCGACGAATTGCTCGCGCAAGGCGGTTTCCTCGGCCTTGGCGACTGCAAGATGCCGCTGCTTGACGGACCCGAAGCCACGGATTTTTTCCGGCAGAGAAGCCAGAGCAACGGCGAGGTGATGATTGTCCAATGTCAGATGTTCGACGATGTTGCGTAGGTGATCGCAGTACTCGGCGATCAACCGCCGCTCTGTTCTGCGCTCGGCCGTGTAGCCGAACGGATCGAGCGGCGTGCCACGCAGAACCTTGAACCTCTTAAGCACGCGGAGCAGGCCGAGCAGCCGCGGCCCGAACGACATCTTCTTCGGCTCGCCTGTGAGCGGATCGCGCCGCGCAAACAGCGGCGGCGCCATCAGGAATTCGAGCCGTAAATTGTCGCCGTCGAAGGTCGACTTCACCCGCTCGACGAACGAGGTATCGGTGTAAAGCCGCGCTACTTCATACTCGTCCTTGTAGGCCATCAGCTTGAACAAATAGCGCGCCACGGCTTCCGACAGCGCGCATTGGCCCGGCGCCTTGGCAGCTTCGGCGCTGCGAACCGTCTCGACCCATTTGCGATAGCGCCGGGCGTAGCGGGCGCTCTGATAGGCGGTGAGAAACTTAACGCGCCGGTCGACCGTTTCATCGAACGACTGCGAAATTTTGAGCGAATCGTTGGCGAGTTCGGGCGCCGGCTTCACCAGCGCTTCGAGCGCGGCGGGATCGACCGCGGCGCGGCGCCCGTAGCGGAAGGCGGCGACATTCATCTTGACCGCCTCGCCGTTCATTTCGATGGCCTTCTCGATCGCCTCCGCCGACAGCGGCAACGCGCCGGTCTGATAGGCGTAGCCGAGCATGAACATATTGCCGCCGATGGAATTGCCGAGCAGCGCGGTGGCCAGCCGGCTGGCGTCGACGAAGTGGCTTTGCCCAGGACCGGCCGCCGCATTGATGGCGCGCTTGAGCCGCTCGGTCGGCAGCGAATAGTCGGCATTGCGGGTGAAGTCGCCGGGCAGGAACTCCGCCGTATTGACCACGACGCGGGTGTGGCCGGACTTGATGGCGCCCAGCACCTTCTTGCTGCCCACCACCACGCTGTCGCCGCCGAGCACGAGATCGGCGCCGGCGGCGGCGACGCGGATGGCGTGGATCTCCTCCGGCGTGTTGGCGATGCGGATATGGCTGTAGACCGCGCCGCCTTTTTGCGCGAGCCCGGCCATGTCGATGACGCCGGCGCCCTTGCCCTCCAGATGCGCGGCCATGCTGACGATGCCGCCGATGGTGACCACGCCGGTGCCGCCGATGCCGGTGACGATGATGCCGTAAGGATGATTGGTCAGCGGCAGTTTCGGATCGGGCAGCGCCGGCCAGTCGGCCGGTTCGGCGACGCCCTCGCCTTTCTTCAGTTTCGCGCCGTGCACGATGACGAAAGACGGGCAGAAGCCTTTGACGCAGGAATAATCCTTGTTGCAGCTCGACTGGTCGATGGTGCGCTTGCGGCCCCATTCGGTTTCCAGCGGCTGCACCGACACGCAGTTCGATTTCACGCCGCAATCGCCGCAGCCTTCGCACACGAGGTCGTTGATCACCACGCGCTTGTCGGGATCGGGGAACGTGCCGCGCTTGCGGCGGCGGCGCTTCTCGGCAGCGCAGGTCTGATCGTAAATCAGTACGCTGACGCCCGGCACGACGCTAAGCTCGCGCTGGACGGCGTCGAGATCGTCGCGGTGATGCACGGTCAAGCCGCGCGGCCAGTCGGTGTCCTTCGCGTATTTCCACGGCTCGTCGGTGACGACGACGACGCGCTTGGCGCCTTCGGCGGCGACCTGACGCGCGATCTGATCGACGGTGAGGCCGCCGTCATTGGCCTGGCCGCCGGTCATCGCCACCGCGTCGTTGAACAGGATTTTATAGGTCATGGTCACGCCGGAGGCGATCGCGGCGCGGATCGCCATGTTGCCGGAGTGGTTGTAGGTGCCGTCGCCCAGGTTCTGGAACACATGCTCGCGCTTGGAGAACGGCGCCTCGCCGATCCAGTTGGCGCCCTCGCCGCCCATTTGCGTATAGCCGAGCGTCTTTCGCTCCATCCATTGCGCCATGTAGTGGCAGCCGATGCCGGCATAGGCGCGGCTGCCTTCCGGCACGCGCGTCGACGTGTTGTGCGGACAGCCCGAGCAGAAATAGGGAATGCGCAGGGCGACATCGACGGTTTCGGTGAGCGCGCGTTGCGCCGCTTTCAGCCGCGCGACATTCGCCGCCAATTCGTCGTTGGCGCTGGCGCGCAGCAGCCGTTCGCCGATGCAGATCGCGACGTCATTGGGGTCGAGCGCTCCCTTGACCGGGAACAGCCAGTTGCCCTGCTCGTCCTTCTTGCCGATGCACACCGGCTGATTGGCGGTACCGTAGAGTTCCTCGCGCACCTGCACTTCGATCAGCGAACGCTTTTCCTCGACCACGATGATGAGATCGAGGCCTTGCGCGAAGTCCAAAAGCTCCTGGCGGCCGATCGGCCACACGCAGCCGATCTTGAACAGGCGCAGGCCGAGGTCGTTGCATTTGACTTCATCGATGCCGAGTTCATCGAGCGCCTGGCGCACGTCGAGATAGGCCTTGCCGGTGGTGATGACGCCGATCTTGGGATTGCGTCCGCCCGAGGTGACGATCTTGTTGAGCTTGTTGGCGCGCACGAAAGCGAGCATGGCGTCGCGCTTGAAATCGTGCAGGCGCGCTTCCTGGCCCAGGATGGTGTCGGCGAGGCGGATGTTGAGCCCGCCCTCCGGCATGCGGAAATCAGTGGGCGTGACGAGCTTGATGCGCTCAAGGCTGCCGTCGACGACGCCGGTCGACTCGACCGTCTCGTGCATGCACTTGAGCGCGGTCCAGGCGCCGGTGAAGCGCGACATCGCCCAGCCGTAGAGCGCGTAGTCGATGATCTCCTGCACGCCGCCCGGATTGAGGATCGGCATCATCACGTCGACGAAATGGAATTCCGACTGATGCGCGGTGGTGGAGGATTCTGCGGTGTGGTCGTCACCCATCAGCGCGATCACGCCGCCGGTCTTGGACGTGCCGGAAAGATTGGCGTGGCGGAACACGTCGCCGGAACGGTCGACGCCCGGGCCCTTGCCGTACCACATGCCGAACACGCCATCGAACTTGCCCTCGCCGCGCAATTCGGCCTGCTGCGTGCCCCAGAGCGCGGTGGCGGCAAGTTCCTCGTTGATGCCGGGCTGGAACTTGATGTCGGCGGCTGCGAGCTGGCGGCCGGCGCGCATGAACTGCTGGTCAAGGCCGCCGAGCGGCGAGCCGCGATAGCCGGTCAGATAGCCCGCGGTGTCCAGCCCGGCGGCACGGTCGCGTGCCTTCTGCATCAAACAAGCGCGGATCAGCGCTTGATAGCCGGTCACCAGGACGCGGCTCTGGGCGAGATCGTATTTGTCGTCGAGGCTGACAGGGCGAAGCGTCATCTCTTGACCTTGGACAAACGCCGAGAAGCCTGCGGAAGGGTCGTCCCGGGCAACACTCATATAGGCTCGCGGGAGCGGACGCAAAGCCGCAAAAGCTCAATAAAAGCTGGCACCTCGAGGCCCTGCGGTCAATTTCGTTGTGGGCGTGCCGGCGAGAAGGAAATTTCAGCCGGACGCCGTTTCACGCATTTTGGCGCAATGCAGCAGACAGGGCAGACCTGACTTCCGCGCGGGTGGTCAAATTATGGGCGGTCTGTAAAAGGGATCGTCCGCCGGGTTCCTCTTTGATGATGCATTCGCCCTCGCCGTCCATTGAAAGTAAAGCGTCCTGGGTCGTCGCCTCGGTCGCGTTGTTTATCATGATGATGTCGTTCGGCGCCGCCTGGATCACGGCGGTGGCGCTCAAGGACATCGCGGCCGAGGTCGGCGGCGCGCGCTCGATCCCGGCGCTCGCCTCGGCGCTCGCCTGGCTCGGTTCGGGCGCCGGCGGCATCATGATGGGCCGCATCGCCGACCGCGTCGGCACGCGCTGGACGGTGCTCGCGGGGGCGCTGATGATCGGCGTCGGCCTCGCGGTTTCGACTTTCGGGCCGCCCTGGCCGCTGTGGATCGGGCACGGGCTGTTCATCGGCCTGATCGGGATCGGCGGCATCAATGCGCCGATGTACATCTATGTCAGCCGCTGGTTCGACCGCCGGCGCGGTTCGGCGCTGGCGCTGATTTCGAGCGGCAGCTATCTCGCCGGCGCGCTGTGGCCGCCGGTGTTCGAGCGCGCCATCGCCGCCTTCGGCTGGCGGCAGACCATGCTGTGGTACGCGCTGGCCGAGATCGTCGTCATCGTGCCGCTGGCGGCGATCTATTTCCACCGTCCGCCGGAGGTGATCTATCCGGCCGTCGCGGCGGGCAGCGCCGAAAAAGCGCGCGTGCTCGGCTGGCCGCCCAATGCGGTGTTCGCGATGATGTGCGCGGCGGCCGTGCTGTGCTGCATTCCGATGGCGATGCCGCAGGGCCATCTGGTCGCCTTCTGCAGCGATCTCGGCATCAGCCGTTCGGCCGGCGCGCTGATGCTGTCGGTGCTGCTCGGCACCGCTTTCGTCAGCCGCCAACTCTGGGGCGCGATTTCCGACCGCATCGGCGGGCTCGCCACCGTGCTGATCGGATCGACCTGGCAGACGGCGGCCATGATCTCGTTCCTGCTTACGCAGAACGAGGCCGGGCTGTTCACGGTCGCGGCCGCTTTCGGGCTCGGCTTTTCCGGCATCATCCCGGCTTATGTGCTGGCGCTGCGCGAACTATTCCCGGCCTCGGAAGCCTACTGGCGGATTCCGACGCTGCTGTTGTGCAGCGGCCTCGGCATGGCCGCCGGCGGCTGGCTCGCCGGTCTGCTCTACGATCATTTCGGCTATTACGCGCCCGCCTTCGCCGCCGGCATCGGCGCGAACTTTCTCAATCTGCTGGTGGTCGGGCTGCTGGTCGCGCGCCGGCGCTATCGCGCGGTCTACGCCTAGCTCGCCGCCTCAGCCCAAGCGCCCAATGTGTGCGCTTTATCGAGAGCGAGATTTATCCGCATTTCAGCCGGGGCGGCGGTCGATTCACAGGCATTGGGAGCGATCGCCCGCAATCCGGCCTTGGCGTCGGGATCGTTGAGCATAGCGGCAAAGCGTTGCTCGTCGCGCCAAGCCCACTTGCCGCGTTGCAGCCGCGCATAGACTTGGCCCGTTTCGTAGTCGGCGAAATTGATGACTGGAATCCAGCGCGCGCATCGCTTCAAAAACTCTACGTTGAACTCCGGCGCCAAATTCTTATCGATATAAATTTCTTCCGGCTTCTGAGCGTGAATATTTATTTTTCGGAACCGCTCGATATCGAGCATGCTTTTGATGTCGAGGACGGTCATTTCCCCATTCCAACCGAAGGCAACCGTGCGCGGCGGGCGGTCTTCCGCGACGCTGTTGTCGAGAAACTCGTAATGCACGCGCTTTCCGGCAGCCAGCGCCCAGGTGAAAAACAATTCAGGCATGCCGGTGTAGGCCTCGACATTATGAGCCAGGAGATCTTCGACCGCCTTGTACCTGCCGACCTTCAGGCCGCGGATCCAAGCGCGTTCGACGGTCATTTCCGGCGGCGTGATCATGAAAAACATGTAGACCAAGTTGCCGAACCGCGTCAGCAGGCGGCTCGACCCCTTGCCTTCCCAATCGGGAACAAAACTGTCGAAACGGAAGCGGTCGATCAGCAAATGCGACGTCTCTCCGCTCGCGGCTCTTGCCGCCATATGGCGATCGAGCTTTTTGTCGATGATTTCGACCTCGTGCCCCGTCAATGTGCCGGCATATTTGTAGGCAGGACCGAGCGACCCATAGTCGAGAAGGAACTTTCGCCAAATGTCCGGGCTGATGAGCGCGAACTCTTGCCAAGGGAACTTGAGCTTTTCCGCCAGGACTTTCTGCAGCGGCCGCATCGTGCTTTTGCCCGACGCCGACGCACCCTTGACGTTCATGACGACCGGCCTCTCCTGCCGCGGCAACGGCCGGTACCCTTCGCGCGTAACCGCTTCGTCAAAAAACGGAATGATTGCGTTGCCGATGACTTCGCTACCGTGGCCGTTACACACCAACGTAACGGCAAGCTCCGTAAGCAAGGCATTGTCGCCGAAAAGCCGACCGCGCCGGCTCATGACCGCCGTGGCGATCTGGTGCAAGGCGTCGAAGCAGGCGGCGTCCAGCCGGTTATCCGCCTTGGCCGTCTTTCTCTGCCACTCGGCAACAATCCGTCCATCGCGTTCCGAGGCCGTCTGCATCGGAGAACGCGGCCGCTTATTTGGCGTATCGACAGCGAATAGCCGGCGCCACCATGATCCTTCATCGACTTCGGCGGCCGGTCGTGGATCGGCGAACGCTTTTTCAAGCTCCCGCTCGATCTTGACGGAGGCCGCCTTTCTCAACTGCTCAAATACCTGCGCGATTTCCTCGCGATGGGGCGCAATATATCGCTTGAGTATAGTGCCAGCGATTTCACGAAAGTTTCTGCCCAGATCCTCGTAGTCTCGGCCGTCCGGGACGGCGAGACTTGCGGTCACGCGAATGAGCAGTTCGTGGACAGTCAATCGTTCGGCGCGAAACGCGACCAGTTCATGCGCAGGCAGGCCGCAGTAGTCGCTCAGCTCATACGCCTTCGCGATGCTGGTCGAAACGTTCTCGCTCCCGAATATGGTCGAGAGCGGCAAATACTCTGCCGGCAACTCCGATTCCAGACCGGGGTTCCAGGCGCCGTATTCAGCGAGCAGCGGCTTATTCATGTCTCATCCCGCCTGTCCCGGTGTGCGTTTCAATACACCGTTCGGGCACCGTCGGGAAATGAAGGCTACGCCTTTGCGACCATCCTAAACATTTCCTCGCCGTACATCTTGCGCGCGTCGGCCATCCGTAGCCGCTCCTCTTGGCGTATCTGCTAGGGACTAGAGGCAGATAAAAAGGCGTCAATTGCCGATTCCGGGCATTGTTATCCCGAACATAGCCCGCCAATTTTGTCGGATCATAGTGTCTTTAGATATTCGAGAAGCGCCTTCTTCTCTGCGCTCGTTAAATGCGTCCCGAATTCATGGCCACAACGGCTGTTACCTGAATTGAGATCACTACAATCGGTGGTCACGAAAATGGAGCTGAACTGCGTCTGTTCGACTGCGAGGCCGACATTGACGGTGTCGTAGGCAGACCCAACCCTAAACTGCTTGACGCGTTCAGCTGCAGGTTTAAGCAACTCGGCCAAGGTCGGCACTGAGCCGTTATGCAAATACGGCGCAACCGCCCAAATTCCCCGCATCACGCGCGCCTCATACGAGCCCTTAGAAGGCGGCGGCGCAGGAGGAACTGCTAAATCAGGAACCGGAATTCCCCGGATGTGGAATTCCAGCTTTTCCTGCACCTGTCCCGTCGGAACGCGAAAGGCTGCTTGCAAGTCTCTCAGCGCAGGAGGAAGCGGGGCAAGCTTTAGGCGAGGCGCATCCAACGCTATTTGGCCTTGAATACCCACTGGCGACGCAACGAGGGTAGATGGTATCGGCGAGGCGCCACCCCTCAATACTTGCTCGGCTATCGAGCCGATAACAGAGACTGCAAGGATATTGAAAGCCTGATCGCTGTCTTTCAATGGTTTGGTAACGAAGGGGATGAAAGCGCCTTCGAGCACCCCAGTTTTCGCAGACCAGGCTAGGACGTCGTATTCTCGCGTATCGGTCCCGACATTTTCGATAGGTGTCGCCCAGGTCTGCACCGAAGGGATACGAACCTTCCCTTGTGTGATTCCATGACACTCAATACAGCCGCCATCGGCTTTCGGACGGCCAAAGATTGCCTCTCCCTGGGTCGCGAGCGCGGCATCAAACGGCCAAGGCCATTTCGGCGGATTGATCTGCCTGACCAGGTCTTCAAGCTTGCCCAATCCATCGAAATTCGCTGAATTGTTGTTGAGGAAGTTGATTACCAAGTCGTCGCGTTTTGGCTCGAAGGCACCGAACACTCCGAATACTTCACCGAGATTCCGCGCTAGAGCAAGAACGTCACTACCGTTTTCGGCAAAGCCCGGCCACTGCGTCTTGTCCTGTACGGGCGCATTCCAAATAAAAGGATAGCGTACTGGCGCGTCCGCCCGCTTGATGTTGTCCGCGATCAAGAAGCTCGGCGGCGGTCCGAGGTCGAGGCCGGTCAGGCGATTGAAGATCATGCCGACCGCATCGAGCCTCGCCGGTCCCCAACTCGGCGTCGGCAAAGCGCGGGTCACGAGTGTATGGAAGCGAAGGTACCATGCGTCAACGTCTTGACGGAGCGTAGCGACATCGTCGGCATCAGGCGTGGTGGAGTGGAGGACCGCTGTGGCAAAAAGATTGAAAGCTGAATCGGTCGCCAGGATATTTCCAACGGCAGTGTCAAGGTCGCTCAAGTAACTCTGAAAATCCACAATCGCTGGGCCACCATCGATGCGATATGTTTTGCCGCCAGCCGTGATCTGCCGTGTGTGGCAGGCTGAGCAGGTCATACCTACGATTTGGAGACCAGCCGGGCCGGACGCTGTGAAGCCGACAGGAAGCTCGTTGTTATTCGCGGGGTTTGGCAAATAGCCGTATCGAGCGAGGCTGTCAGTGAGAAATGGCTGGCTGTTTGCTTGCTTTAGAGCTTGCAGCCATGCCAGCGGGATCATCCGTGAGCCCTGATCCTTGCTGTAGAAGTCGAGCCGGCGTGCGGCCGTCCAGTTTTCTCCTTGATCCGTATAAATTAGCTCGGGGTCAGCGGCCCCAACTGTGGAAGCCGTCAAGATCAACGCAGCAAACACCGACAACGAGAAGACACCACGCACGGACGCCTCCCACATTCAATCAAAAGTTGCCCGCGCATATAATTGCTCGTATCGGAAGATGGCGCAAGGGCAAATGAACTAAAAGCTGACGGCGCTTGCGGCTAAAGTTTGGGCACGCTGCATCTCACCCCTTCGCCACCATCTTAAACATTTCCTCGCCGTACATCTTGCGCGCGTCGGCAGTGAGCGGCGCGACCGCCGCGACGAAGGTGGCGTGTTCCTTTGCGTTGAGCTCGACGATCTCGCAGCCGGCGTCTTCGATGGCTTTGCGCGACTGCTCATGCTCCTCGACCGCGAGCCGGCGCTGGAAGGCGACCGCTTCGGTCACCGCGGCTTGCATCGCGCGCTTGAGGTCGTCCGGCCACGCATCGAACGCGGCGCGGTGCAGGAAGATCGGGCGCGAAATGTAGAAGTGCGATGTGAGCGTGTGGTATTTGTGAAATTTGTGCACGCCGTAAGTGACCGTGTTGGCGAGCGGGTTTTCCTGCGCATCCAAGGTGCCGGCCTTGATCATGGCGATCGCTTCGGTCAGGTCCATGCGCATGGCGATAGCGCCGAGCAGTTCGAAGGTGCGCTTCTGGATCTCGCTCGGCAGCACGCGGATCTTCATGTCCTTGAGGTCGGCCGGCAGATGCACCGGCCGCAGCCGGTTGGAGATGTGACGGAAGCCGTTCTCGAACCAGCCGAGAATGCGGTAGCCGACGCGCTCCTCCGTCTTGCGCACCAGATAAGCGCCGAGCTCGCCGTCCATCGACGCGCGCGCCTGCGCGTTGCTGGCGAACAGGAACGGCAGATCGACGAAGCCCAGTTCCGGCACGCGGTCGGTTAGGTAGCTCGACGACTGGTAGCCGAGCGTCATTTCGCCGTTCTCGACCAGCGTGAGAATGTCCTCGGCCTTGTGGCCGTGGTCCATGATGTTCCAGACATAGTCGACGGCGATGCCGCCGCCGAACTGGCCTTGTAATTTATCGCCGATGAATTTCAGCGCCTTGCTGAAGCCGGTGGTGGGCGGGCCGTAACCGGCCATGCGGATCGGGATTGGCTTGCTCATGATGGGCTTCTCTATACTGGCGCCGTGCGATATGGCCAAGCGCGACCTCTGTGGTAATCTCCGCGCAAATTGGAGGAACCCCAATGAACAAGCTCGCCAGCGTTCCCAAGACGAGGGATGCAATTGCGCCGGCGGAACGGCAGGCGCGGGTCGATCTCGCCGCCGTCTACCGGCTGCTCGCGCACTACGGCTGGGACGACGTGATCTACAACCACTCCTCCATGCGGGTGCCGGGCGAGCCGCGCAATTTTCTCATGAAGCGGCACGAATTGCTCTACACCGAGGTGACCGCGTCCAACCTGGTCAAGGTCAACATGGACGAGGACCTGGACGAAAAGTCCGGCGTCAACAGGCCCGGCTTCACCTTGCACGGCGGCGTCATGAGCGCGCGGCCGGACGTCAATTGCGCGGTGCATGTGCACACCGAAAACGGCACGGCGCTGTCCGGACTAAAGCATGGCCTGCGCATGGTGTCGCAGCAGGCGTTGCGCTTCTATGGCCGCGTCGGCTATCACACCTATGAAGGCATCACCGAGGATTTCGACGAGCGCGCGCGCATCAACAAAGACCTGGGACAGAACCGCGCGCTGATCATGCGGCATCACGGCATGCTCACGGTCGGCAAGAGCGCGCGCGAGGCCTTCGTGCTGATGAAGTATCTGCTCACCGCCGCCGAGATCCAGCTGAAGATGGAAGCCACCGGCGGCGAGCTCCTTGAAATTCCGGCGGACATCTGCGCCAAGACCGCCGAGCAATTCGAGCACCACGACTCGGGCCGCGGCAGTTCCGACTGGCCGGCTTACCTGCGGGTGCTCGACGGCATCGACAAAAGCTACAGGGAATAAGGTGGTGTTCACATGACAACGATTCATAAGAAACTACGAGCGATGTCTGTTCGCGCGCTGCGCCGTGCCGCCGTGCCGGCAATCCTCATCGCGGCGACGGTGTCCGCGCATGCGCAGCAATATCCGAACCGGCCCATACGCGTGATCAGCCCCTACCCGGCCGGCAGCGCCTCCGACACGGTCACCCGCGTCGTGCTCGATCAGGTGTCGCAGCTTATCGGCCAGCCGATGATCATCGAATTGAAGCCCGGCGCCGGCGGAGCCACCGGCTTCGCGACCGTGGCCAGGTCCGACGCCGATGGCTACACGCTGGTGACCAGTTCGTCGTCGATGGCCACCGAAACCGTGCTGCACAGCAAGCTGCCGTACGACCCGGTCAAGGATTTCGCTCCGGTAGTCTTGCTCGGCACCTCGCCGAACATTCTGGTCGCTTCCGCCAAGAGTGGATTCAAGACCGTGGCGGACCTGGTAAAGGCCGCGAAGGAAAAACCAGGCACGCTGACGTTCGCGTCGGCGGGGATCGGCTCCTCCTCGCATATGGCGGCTGAACGATTCAAGCTTGCGGCCAAGATCGACGTGCGCCATGTGCCGTTCAAGGAAGGCGGCCTGGTGCAGGTGATGGCCGGAAATATCGACTTTTATTTCATTCCGCTGGCGGCGGCCGCCTCGGCGCTCGGCAGCGACAAGCTGACGATATTGGCCGTGAGCGCGCCCAAGCGCGTGCCGCGCCTGCCGGACGTACCGTCGGTTTCGGAAGCCGGATATCCGGACGCCGTGTTCCGCTTCTGGAACGGCCTGTCGGCGCCCGTCAAAACACCGCCCGAGATCGTCAAGAAGCTGCACGACGTGACCGAACAGGCGCTCAAGGATCCTGCCGTCCAGGAAAAACTGGCCAAGCTCGGCGTCGAGCCGTCGCAGCTCAGCACGGAGGAGTTCGGCAAGTTCTTCAAAGACGATCTCGCCGCGACCGTGCAACTCGCCAAAGAAGCCGATATCAAACCAGTCGACTAAGCCCAGGCCGCCGGATTCGTCCGGCGGACCATGGATATCGATGTCCCGCTCTCGCCGAGCATGATCGGCTATAACCTCGAGAAACATTGAAAATGAGCATCATACCGCCCCGCATCGGTCCGCAGCCGTGGGAGGTCGTGCGCACTAAGCTCGACCAGTCGCTGCCCTTCGCCAACATGCGCGACACACCGTATTACCGCGACGCCGTGTGGGAGCAGTTCTCCAAGGCTGAATACGCACGCCGCTATCGCGCCTTGCGGCAGAAGATGCGCGAGCAAAAACTCGACGTGGTGATCGTCCCCGGCGGCCCGTCTCATTGGAGCTTCGGCGGCGGCATGCTGTGGCTGACCGGCCATTGGGAATGGCACGCGCTGTCGAGCTACGTGCTGGTCCCGCTCGATGGCGAACCGACGCTGATCTATTCCATGGGCGGCACGCACGCGGAAGCGGTGCGCCGGCAGGTCGAGATCGCGGTCAAGGACGTGCGCCACAGCCGCAGCGGGCGCTACGCCGACATCATGGTCGAGCGCATCCGCGAACTCAAACTCGAGCGCGGCCGCATCGGCCTGATGGAGATCGATCCGCGCCACTCGGACTACCTGCCGGTCAACCAATACAACGTGCTGCGCGAGAACCTGCCGGATGCCGAGCTGGTCTTCACCGTCGGCTTCTTGCACGAGCTGGTGTCGGTCCACAGCGCCGAGGAACTCGACTGCGTGCGCAAGGCCGGGGTGCTGTGCCAACACGCGATGGAAGCCATGGTCGCGCGCGCGCGTCCAGGGGTGAAGGAGTACGAACTGCGCGCGGCCGCCGGCGCGGCCATCATGGAAGGCGGCGGCGATATCGATTTCCTGATCATCGGCTCGACGCCGATGGCCAACCCGGCAATGATCTTCGGCAACCCGCGCCCCTCCGGCCGCGTGCTGCAAAAGGGCGACATCATCAATATGGAGCTCGCCGCCGGCTATCGCGGCTATACCGCGCAGATCGGTTCGCCGATCAGTCTCGGCGAGCCCACCGAAATGGTGCGCAAATTCTGGGACGAGATCACCCTGCCCGGCTATCGCCGCATCGTCGCCGAGATCGCGCCGGGCAAGCCGGTCGAAGCGATGCGCCAGGCCAGCAAATTTTTTCGCGACAAAGGCTATCAGTCGCGGCCGACCCAGGTACACGGCATCGATCTCGTCACCGACAAGCCCCATGTCGTCGCCGAACATGTCGCGGCGGAAAAGTTCGAGGCAGTGCTCAAACCCGGCATGGTGATCATGGCCGAGCCCAATCCGATCACCGCGGACGGCCTGTTCGGCATTTTCCTCGGCCACACCTTCATCGTGACCGAGAGCGGCCACGAAGTGGTCGACAAATTTCCGCTGGAGATCGCGGTGGCGGGCTAGCGCAAAAAGCCGAAATCGCAGCCCTCGTCAGCGCCGAGAATTTGCTCGGCGAACAGCTTGGCGTAGCCGCGCTGCGGGATATCCGACGAGCGTGAGGCGACGCGCGCGCGTTTCTGCAGCTCGGCATCGTCGACCAGAAGCTCGATGCGGCGCCGCTTCACCGAGAGCCGGATGCGGTCGCCGTTGCGCACGAGCCCGAGCGGGCCACCGGAGGCGGCGTCTGGCGTGACGTGGAGCACGATGGTACCGAAAGCGGTGCCGCTCATGCGCGCATCGGAAATGCGAATCATGTCCTTCACCCCGGCGCGCGCGAGCTTCTGCGGGATCGGCAGGTAGCCCGCCTCCGGCATGCCCGCGGGCGTCAGCGAGCCGGCATTCTTCAGCACCATGATGTCGGCCTCGGTCACGTCGAGCGCCGGGTCGTCG
>DASXBN010000100.1:0-30932 GCA_036491675.1 Pseudolabrys sp.
CAAGCGGTCGCGCGGTTCAAGCTGCATCAATCGATCCCCCTGCACCGTCACGCCAGCACGCCCGCCAGCTCGACCAGCCGGCGCACCGCCGTCTTGAGAGCGGCAGCCAAAACTTCATCTTTCAGATTATCCATGTCGTCAAATGCCTGGTCGGCGCGCGGCACGGAGATCTGCTCCGGGATCACCAGCGCGCCGCAGCCGAGCTCGAGGATTTGCCGTAGCGCCATCAGCGAGCGCAGACCGCCGGCGCGGCCGGGCGAGGCCGACGAAATCGCGAACACGCGGCCTTTGAAGGCGGCATAAGTCGGCTCGCCGCGCGCGCGCACGCGCGAGACCCAGTCGATGGCGTTCTTGAGCATCGGTGTCACCGACGCGCTGTATTCCGGGCTCGCGATGAACACGCCGTGGTGCGCCATGATCATCTGCTTGAGCTTGACTGCGTTGGCGGGCGGGCCGGCATTGGCCTCGAGGTCCCCGTCATAGAGCGGCAGCGGATAATCCTCGAGCGAGATGCGCGTGACGTCGATGTCGATCAAGGCCAGCTCTTTTGCCGCCAGCGCCGCCAGTTTGACATTGTGCGAGCCTGTGCGGGTCGAGCCGGGCAGGACGAGAATCTTCGGCGTGGCCATGCGCCTTCCTTATCATGCAGCACTCATGATCGTCATGGCCCGAACAAGACCGGGCAGGACGGTGGAAGGATTGTGAATTGCGCGTTCAGCGCCCGCGATAAATCCACACGCGCGCCGGCGGCAGGTTCAGCCAGATCAGCTCGGAGGCCTCGGCCTTGATTCCCGACAGCGCCTTCGGGATTGGCGGCACCATGGCGTAAGTGAACTGCACGAAGGGAGCGCCCGTTGCCAGCAGGCTCATGGCGTCCGAAATCAGGCGCAGACGCGTGCGCAGCGGCTTGGTGACCAGCGGCAGCCCCGACACCACCGCGGCCGCCGGCTCGCGCACGAAGGTCTCCAGCAGGCGGCGCAACCGATAGGCATCGCCCTGCACAACGGTCGCCGCCGGATAGCGCGTGCGCAGCAGCCGACAGAAGTCCGGATTGAATTCAACCAGGATTAGTCGCGCCGGATCGACGCCGCGTTGCACGAGCGCTTGCGTCACCGGACCGGTGCCGGGCCCCAACTCGATGACTGGACCGCTCGCTTTCGGATCGACATAACGCGCCATGGTGCGCGCCAGCGCCTTGCTCGACGGCATGACGGCGCCGGTAGAGATCGGCTTCTCGATCCAGGAACGAATGAATTGCATCTCGTCATCGAGACGCTGGGTCTTCTTGGCGACGCGGACGATTGAATGTGAAGGCATAGATGTGGGTCACGCGTACAGGGGCAGAATTTAGTCTAGCAACTTCACGGGTATAGAGCCAAGGGCGGGGGGTCAAGATGGCTAGTCGGCATGACTGCCGCGATTTCCAAGTCCATCGAGAAAATCCTTAACACGGCTAAAGAATCCGGCCGATTCCGGTTGGGTCGCCTCGGAAGAGAGCTTTTCGAACTCGGCCAGCAGCTCGCGCTGGCGTTTGGTCAGGTTTTGCGGCGTTTCCACCGATACCTGAACGTACATGTCGCCGGTCTGTTTCGAGCGCAGCACCGGCATTCCCTTGCTAGATAGCCGGAAACGCCGGCCGGTCTGGGTGCCGGCGGGCACCTTGACCCGCGCCTGGCTGCCGTCGATGGCCGGGACCTCGAATTCGCCGCCAACCGCCGCGGTCACCATGGAGATCGGCACCCGGCAGTGCAGATCGGCGCCGTCGCGCTGGAAGAACTCGTGCGGGGTGAGCGACAGGAAAATATAAAGATCGCCGGCCGGTCCACCGCGCAGGCCCGCCTCGCCTTCGCCGGCGAGCCGGATACGGGTGCCGTCCTCGACGCCGGGCGGGATATTGACCGACAAATTGCGTTCGCGCGTCACGCGGCCGGCGCCGCTACAGGACGGGCAGGGATTCTCGATCACCTGTCCGCGGCCCTGACAGGCCGGGCAGGTGCGCTCGAGCGTGAAGAAGCCCTGCGCGTGCCTGATCTTGCCGGCGCCGCCACACGTGGCACATGCCTTCGGCTTGCTGCCGGCCTTGGCGCCGGTGCCCGAGCAGGCTTCGCAGGCCACCGAGGTCGGAATGCGGATTTGCGCGGTCTTGCCCTCGAACGCCTCCTCAAGGCTGATTTCCATATTGTAGCGCAGGTCCGAACCGCGCTCGCGGCCCTGCCCGCGTCCGCCGCGGCGTCCGCCGCCCATCCCGAACAGGTCTTCGAAAATATCGGAGAAAGTCGAAGCAAAGTCGGCACCGAAGCCGTGCGCAGCCCCGCCCATGCCTTGCTCGAAGGCGGCATGACCGAATCGATCATAGGCGGCGCGCTTGTCGCCGTCCTTGAGGACGTCATAGGCCTCGTTGAGTTCCTTGAACTTGTGCTCGCAGTCCTTGTCGCCCGGATTGCGATCCGGATGATGCTGCATGGCGAGCTTGCGGAACGCGGCCTTGATCTCGGTGTCACCGCAAGTGCGCGAGACGCCCAGGACCTCGTAGTAGTCGCGCTTCGACATGCCGGTTCCGCCGTTAGATCAAACCGCCGCCATAGCGGTACTTGATTCGCCCGTCCGCCGCGCCCTGCAAAAACGCACCCCCGGGGATTAGCCCGGGGGTGACGCTTTTTGAGTTGGCATGTGACGGCACAGCCGGTGCCTTCAGCTCAGGCGGATTTCTTGTCGTTCTTGTCGTCGACCTCGGTGAACTCCGCGTCGACCACGTCTTCCTTCTTTTCGCCCGCCGCGGCGCCATCGCCGCCCGGAGCGCCGGCAGCGCCTTGCGCTTCCGCAGCCTGTTTGTACATGGCTTCGCCGAGCTTCATGGAAGCCTGCGCCAGCGCATTGGTCTTGGCCTGGATGGCGGCCGAGTCATCGCCCTTGAGCGCCTCTTTGAGGTCCGCCATGGCGTTCTCGATCGCGCTGCGCTCGGCCTCGCCGACCTTCGAACCATGCTCGGCCAACGCCTTCTCGGTGGAGTGCACCAGCGCCTCGCCGTGGTTCTTGGCTTCGACCGCCGCCTTGCGCTTCTTGTCCTCTTCGGCGTGCGCTTCGGCGTCCTTGACCATCTTCTCGATGTCGCCCTCGGACAGACCGCCCGAGGCCTGGATGCGGATCTGTTGCTCCTTGCCGGTGCCCTTGTCCTTGGCCTGGACGTTGACGATGCCGTTGGCGTCGATGTCGAAGGTGACCTCGACCTGCGGCACGCCGCGCGGCGCCGGCGGGATGCCGACCAGATCAAACTGACCGAGCAGCTTGTTGTCGGCCGCCATCTCGCGCTCGCCCTGGAATACACGGATGGTCACCGCGTTCTGACTGTCCTCGGCGGTGGAGAAGACCTGGCTCTTCTTGGTCGGAATGGTGGTGTTGCGGTCAATCAACCGAGTGAACACGCCGCCCAGCGTCTCAATGCCAAGCGAAAGCGGTGTGACGTCGAGCAGCAGCACGTCCTTGACGTCGCCTTGCAGCACGCCGGCCTGAATGGCGGCGCCGATGGCGACCACCTCGTCAGGATTGACGCCCTTGTGCGGCTCCTTGCCGAAGAACTGCTTCACGACTTCCTGCACCTTGGGCATGCGCGTCATGCCGCCGACCAGGACGACCTCGTGAATCTCGGCCGCCGAAATGCCGGCGTCCTTGATCGCCTTGCGGCAAGGCTCGACGGTCTTTTGAATGAGATCGTCGACCAGCGCCTCGAACTTGGCGCGGGTGAGCTTCATGGTGAGATGCTTGGGACCTGACGCGTCCGCCGTGATGAACGGCAGATTGATCTCGGTCTGCGTCGTGGACGACAGCTCGATCTTGGCCTTCTCGGCGGCTTCCTTGAGCCGCTGCAGCGCGAGCTTGTCGCGGCGCAGGTCGATGCCCTGCTCCTTCTGGAACTCGTCGGCCAGATAATTCACCAGCCGCATGTCGAAGTCTTCGCCACCCAGGAACGTATCGCCGTTCGTGGACTTCACCTCGAACACGCCGTCGCCGATTTCCAGAATGGAGATATCGAAGGTGCCGCCGCCGAGGTCGTAGACCGCGATGGTGCCGGTTTTCTCCTTGTCGAGCCCGTAGGCCAGTGCGCCCGCGGTCGGCTCGTTGATGATACGCAGCACCTCGAGCCCGGCGATCTTGCCGCCGTCCTTGGTGGCCTGACGCTGGGCGTCGTTGAAATAAGCCGGAACGGTGATGACGGCCTGATCGACCTTCTGCCCGAGATAGGCTTCCGCCGTTTCCTTCATCTTCTGCAGGATGAAGCCGGAGATTTGCGAGGGCGAGTAGCTCTTGCCGTCGATCTCGACCCAGGCGTCGCCGTTGCCGGCCTTGTTGATCTTGTAGGGGACGAGCTTCTTATCCTTCTCGACCATCGGGTCGTCGTAGCGCCGTCCGATCAGGCGCTTGACCGCGAAGATGGTCTTTTCCGGATTGGTGACCGCCTGGCGCTTGGCCGGCTGGCCGACGAGACGCTCGCCGTCGTCGGTGAAGGCGACGATCGAAGGCGTGGTGCGCATGCCCTCGGCGTTCTCGATGACTTTCGGGGTCTTGCCTTCCATGACGGCAACACACGAATTGGTGGTGCCGAGGTCTATGCCGATGACCTTGCCCATGGTTCTTCCTCTCAAAATTGCGGCAGGCCGGCCGGGCCGCTTGGCGCCCGAGTGGGTTTCCACGGCCCATCCGTAGACCCCCTGATCCAGCCCCCTGGATACGCTTTTTGCCGCATTTCCGCGGCCAATGGCTCATATAGGAGGGCCGCCGGGCCCTGCAAGCCAGCTTGTCACGAAATCGCGATCCGGCCGCTGGGACCCGCGCCGCCATGTGGCTGGAAGGTTAATCTGGCCATTGCCGTGCCGGGGGAGGCCGGGCTAGGCAGGCCAGCCACCACCCTGCCGGAGCTGGCAATTGCGAGGAGATTGTCATGGCTCGATGGCAACGGCGCAAATTCAACCTCGGGCTCGCCAGTCTGGCATTGGCGAATACCCTGACGCGGCAAGGCCGGAGTGCAATGGCGGCTGACAAGATCAAGCCTGATCGATCGAGCGCTCTCATCGTGGTCGACGTGCAGAATTGTTTCCTGCCGGGCGGCAGCCTGGCGGTGAAAGACGGCGATCAGGTGATCCCGGTGATCAACCGGATCGCCAAGAGCTTCAGCAACGTGGTGATGACGCAAGACTGGCACACACCGCAGCACGTTTCGTTCGCTTCGAGCCATCCTGGCAAGAAGCCGTTCGATGTGATCAGGCTGCCCTATGGCGACCAGGTGCTGTGGCCCGATCATTGCGTCCAGGGCACCGAAGGGGCGAAGTTGTCCAAGGATCTGAGCATTACCAACGCCGGGCTGATCATTCGCAAAGGCTTCCACAACGACGTGGACAGCTATTCGGCCTTCCTCGAAGCCGACAAAAAAACCCGCACTGGGCTGGCGAGCTACCTCAAGGAACGTGCCATCAAGACCGTTTTCGTCGCCGGACTGGCAACCGATTTTTGCGTGGCCTGGACAGCGATCGACGCCCGGCACGCCGGGCTTAACGCCTATGTGATCGAGGACGCCTGCCGCGGCATCGACGCCGGCGGTTCGCTTGCCAAGGCATGGCTCGACATGGGCAAGGCCGGCGTAAAGAAAATCCAATCGAGCGATCTGGCGGCGTGAAGTTCCATCACGCCAGCCGATTCCCGGAACAGGTGTCTATGCCATGCTGCGCCGACTGATCATCGTCCTGCTGGCGGTCTGTGCGGTCACTACCGCTCGACCGAGCGCCGCCGAGCCGGTGTTTCCGCCCGGTTTGCGCATCGGGCTCGAGCCGCCGGGCGATCTTAGGCCGAGCACGCATTTTTCCGGGTTCGAAGACATCGATCGCAAGGTCGCCGTCACCATCCTCGACCTGCCGGCCGCTGCCTATCCCGAACTCGAGCGCGCGGCGAATTCCCAACAGCAGGGCGTTACCGACCTGAAGCGGGAAAATTTTTCGTTCCGCGGCGGCAGCGGCCTGCTGGTAACCGCGCGCGTCCAGAACAAAGACGTGAAATTGTACAAATGGCTTCTGCTGGCGGGCACGGCCGCTGACAAGGATCTTACCGTGCTGATCAATGTGGAAGTGCCGGAGACGGCACTCTCGGTCTATTCCGACGCGGTGATCCGCCGGGCGTTGGCAAGCGTCACCTTGCGGCCGATGCCGATCCAGGAGCAGCTCGGCTTGCTGCCGTTCAAGATCTCGCAGTTGGCCGGCTTCCGGGTTGTGAAGGTGCTGCCGGCAGGCGGCGTGATGCTGACCGACGGGCCGACCGACGACATCAGCAGGCAGCCTTATGTGATCGTCTCGATCGGGAGCAATGCGCCGGAGCAGGCCGACGACCGCGCCCGGTTTGCCCGCGACTTGCTGTCGTCGGCGCCGCTGCGCGATCTCAGCGTACAGTCGGCGGATACCATGCGGATCGGCGGCGCCCCCGGCTTTGAGATCAGGGCGCAGGCCAAGGGGTTCAATAACGAGCCAATCATGGTGGCGCAGTGGCTACGCTTCGCTGGCGGCAACTTCTTGCGCGTCGTCGGCGTCGGCCGCAAGGACGACTGGGATAGCCTGTTCACGCGCTTGCGCGCGCTGCGCGACGGAATCGAATTTCGCTGATCGTTACGACGCGGCGGGGCGCGGATTGTCGTTGGCGGAGGCGGGCGAGGCTTTTGGCGCGGCCTTGGTGACCGCCACCAGCGCCGGACGCAATACGCGGTCGCCGAGCATATAGCCGGACTGGATGACCTGCGCGACGTGACCGGGCGGCAGTTCGGAATTCTCCACTTCGTACATCGCCTGTTGCACGTTGGGATCGAACTTCTCGCCGGCCGGCGTGAATTTCTTCACGCCGTGCTTTTCCAGCACCTTGTGCAATTCGCGCTCGGTCAGTTCGACGCCCTCGATCAAGGCCTGCATTTTGGGATCGGTGTGCGCGTGCAGCTCCTCGTCGACCGCCGCCAGCGCGCGGTGCATGTTGTCGGCCACCGCCAGCACATCGCGGGCGAAACCGGCATTGCCGTAGAGCCGCGCCTCGGCGACCTCGCGCTCGGTGCGTTTGCGCAGGTTCTCCATCTCGGCCAGCGTACGCAGCAGCTTGTCCTTGAAATCGGCGGCGGCATCCAAGGCGGCCGTGACCTGTTCGGCCGGCACCAATTCCGGTGCCCCGGTAGCGCTCGCTTCGTTCTCGGGCTGGGCAGCCGTGTCGTTCTCGGCGGGCCTGTCCGTCATGGGTAAATCCTCAATCCTGTCCGGATGCGGGGGATATCAGGGTTCGCGAGCAAAAAATCAAGCGTCAGCGCATGATCCCGAAAAGTGGGCACCGGTTTTCGGATAAGATCATGCGCAATCCTAAGAAGATAACAACTGGCTCACGATCCGCGCGGTATAATCGACCATCGGGATGACGCGGGCATAATTGAGCCGAGTCGGCCCGATCACCCCGATTACGCCCAGAATGCTGCCTTTGCTGTCGCGATAGGGCGCCACGATGGTGGATGAGCCGGACAGCGAAAACAGCTTGTTCTCCGAGCCAATGAAGATGCGCACGCCGTCGCCGCGCTCGGCGCGGCCGAGCAGGTCGATCACGCCGCGCTTGGTCTCCAGCGCGTCGAACAGCGAGCGTACTCGCTCCAGATCGTCGAGCGCGTGCAGATCCTCGAGCAGGTTGGCATGGCCGCGCACGATCAGCTTGCGCTCCTCGCTTTCGCCGCCCGACCAGCTCGCCAGACCCGCCGCGATGATCTTCTGGGTCAGTTGATCGAGTTCGGCCTGTCCCGCCACCAGCGCGGCCTCGATCTCGACGCGCAGCTCGGCCAGCGTCTTGCCGCGGATGCGCGCGTTGAGGAAATTGCCCGCCTCGACCAAGGCGGAGGTCGGCACGCCGGCCGGCACATTGAGGACGCGGTTTTCGACCTGGCCGTCTTCGGCCACCAGCACCGCAAGCGCACGCTCGGGCTCCAGCCGCACGAATTCGATATGTTTGAGCCGCACGTTGGCTTGCGCGGTGAGCACGACGCCGGCCGAGCGCGTCAAGCCGGACAAAGTCTGCGAGGCTTCGCCCAGAACGGCTTCCAGCGATTTGCCGCTGCCTGTGGCCGCCACCTGCGCCTCGATCGAGCGGCGGTCGCTCTCGGTCAAGTCGCCGATCTGCATCAGCGCGTCGACGAAGAAGCGCAAACCGAGTTCGGTCGGCAGCCGGCCGGCCGAGGTATGCGGTGCGAAGATCAGGCCGAGCTGCTCAAGATCGGACATCACGTTGCGCACCGAGGCCGGCGACAGCGTGATCGGCAACAGCCGCGCCAGATTGCGCGAGCCGAGCGGCTCACCAGTGGCGAGATAGCTCTCGACGATATGGCGGAAAATCTCGCGCGAGCGCTCGTTGAGCGCCGCCAGGCTCACTTGGTTCGCGCCGATCGGGACGTCGTGGGAAGCCACGGCCTTAACTCCTTAGTTCCGGCCAACAATGGCTATTGGGCCGGACTTGTTCAAGTCGGGCGTATGGTTATGGTGTGCGGCTCAACGTCAAGGGAGCAAGCCCGATGCGGCCGAGCCGCCGACAAGTCGATGAACTGCGCGCCGTTTCGCTCGAACGCAGTGTGGTTAAGTACGCCGAAGGCTCTTGTTTCGTGAAATTCGGCGATACCCACGTGCTGGTGACCGCAAGCCTTGAGGAGCGGCTGCCGCCCTGGCTCAAGGGCCAAGGGCGCGGCTGGGTCACCGCCGAATACGGCATGCTGCCGCGCGCCACGTCCGAGCGCACCCGCCGCGAAGCCTCCGCCGGCAAGCAAGGCGGCCGCACGGTCGAGATCCAGCGGCTCATCGGCCGCTCGTTGCGCTCGGTCATCGACCTTCAGGCGCTCGGCGAACGGCAGATCACGATCGACTGCGATGTGATCCAGGCCGACGGCGGCACCCGCACGGCGTCGATCACCGGCGCCTGGGTGGCGCTGTCGGATTGCCTCACCTGGATGAAATCGCGCGACATGTTCAAGGGGCAAAATGCCGATCAAGTGCTGCGCGATCACATCGCCGCGGTTTCCTGCGGCGTCTGCAAGGGCACGGCCGTGCTCGATCTTGACTACGCGGAAGATTCGGAAGCCGACACCGACGCCAATTTCGTGATGACCGGTTCCGGCAATATCGTCGAAATCCAAGCGACCGCGGAAAAGATCCCGTTCAGCGAGGACCAGTTCCAGGCGCTGCTGGCGCTCGCGCGCAAGGGCATCGAGAAGCTGGTGAGCTTGCAAAAAATGGCGGTGATGTGAGCCGAAAACTCACCGGTCCGGTGGTAATCGCGACGCATAATCCCGGCAAGCTCGCCGAGATGCGCGAGTTGCTGGCGCCGTTCGGCGTCGCGGCGCAGTCGGCCAGCGAGCTCGGCCTCGCCGAGCCGGAGGAAACCGGAAAAACCTTCGCCCAAAACGCGCGCATCAAGGCCATGGCCGCGGCCAAGGCGACCGGCAAGCCGGCGTTCGCAGACGATTCCGGTCTGGTGGTCGATGCGCTGGCTGGCCAACCCGGCATTCACTCGGCGCGCTGGGCCGGTCCTGACAAAGACTTCCGCTTCGCCATGAACAAGATCCAGACGCTGCTGATCGAGCGCGGCGCAAAATCGCCCGAGCAGCGGCGCGCGCATTTCATCGCCGCGCTTTGTCTCGCCTGGCCCGACGGCCACGTGGAGGAATTCGAAGGCCGCATCGATGGCGTCGCGGTGTGGCCGCCGCGCGGCGACCGGGGCTTCGGCTACGATCCCTTGTTCAAGCCCGACGGCTTCGATCGCACCTTCGGAGAGATGAGCGCCGACGAAAAGCACGGCTTGCCGCCGAAAGGCCAAGGCCTGTCGCACCGCGCGCGCGCCTTCGTGAAGCTCGCGGATTCTTGCCTGCGCGGTTGAGCGCGGTTCCCGATCGTTACAATTCTAATCACTTCTATCGCCGCGCATCGCTTTGACGCTGGCCGCGACCTCGCGACGCGTCTACACTCGTTAACATGTCATTAACCACGCCCGCGCCCTTCGCCGTCTACGTGCACTGGCCATTCTGCCTGTCGAAGTGCCCGTATTGCGACTTCAACAGCCACGTGCGCCATGGCGGCGTCGATGAGGCGCGCTTCGTACGTGCTTACGAAGCCGAGATCGCCGCGACCGCCGCGCGCGTTCCCGGCCGCACGGTGTCGACGATCTTCTTCGGCGGCGGCACGCCCTCGCTGATGCAGCCTATGTCGGTGCAGACAATTCTCGATGCGATCGGCAAACACTGGAACATCGCGCGCGACGTCGAAGTCACGCTCGAGGCCAACCCGACCAGCGTTGAGGCGACGCGCTTCCGCGGCTATCGCACCGCCGGTGTCAATCGCGTGTCGCTCGGCGTGCAGGCGCTCGACGACGTGTCGCTGAAAGAACTCGGCCGTCTGCACACGGTGCAAGAGGCGCTCGACGCGGTCGCGGTCGCGCGGGCAAATTTCGAGCGCTATTCGTTCGACCTCATTTATGCGCGGCCGCGCCAGACACCGGTAGCCTGGGGCGCCGAACTCAAGCGCGCCATTGCCGAGGCGGCCGAACATCTCTCGCTCTATCAGCTCACCATCGAACCCGACACGCCGTTCTTCGGACTGCAAAAAGCCGGCAAGCTGGTGATCCCGGACGACGACACCGGTCGCGATCTCTACGACATGACGCAGGCGATCTGCGCCGATGCCGGCTTGCCGGCCTATGAAGTCTCCAACCACGCGCAGCGAGGCGCCGAGTGCCGGCACAATCTCGTTTACTGGCGCGGCCATGAATATGCCGGCGTTGGCCCCGGCGCGCACGGGCGGCTCGACATCGACGGCCGCCGCACCGCGACCGAAACCGAGAAGCGCCCGGAAGCCTGGCTGATGCGCGTCGAAGCCAAGGGCCATGGGCTGACTGTCGACGACAAGCTCACCTCCGGCGAAACCGCCGATGAATTCCTGTTGATGGGGCTGCGCCTCGTAGAAGGCATCGACCCCGAGCGCTTCAAGGCGATCTCAGGCCGTGCGCTCGATCCGAAGCGCGTGTCGATTTTGCGCGACGAGGGCGCGGTCGAGACGACGGACGATGGCCGCCTGCGCGTCACGCCCTCCGGCTTCCCGGTGCTCGATGCAGTGGTGGCGGATCTGGCGGCCTAGCACCTGATCCCGGCGCTAAAATAGCGCTAGTGTTTCGATTGGCCTTCCTTAACTGCGGCGATAATGCTGTCCGATATAGCAGTATTTATAAGAGTCGCTTCCCCAGGTAGAAGGAAACGAACACTAAAGCCAAGTGGCTTATCGGGAAGCTGGACTGCCGGGAGCCTATGATCAATCACTTGCTGACAAAGGCGCACGTAGGAACGGGTCAGCAAGAAATTCTTTGCCATAACAGGATCGCTCAGCTTCTGATAATAGTCGATTTCCTGCTGCGTTAGATTGGATGTTTTTACAATTTGGTCGGGGGTTAGCGACTGCGCTGAAGCGGGGACAATCGAAGCCAAGAATGCGACTCCTGCGGCAACGCAAAGACATTTTGCGCCAATGCCCATCCAAGCATCCTCCAATAAAAATCTCTTCATAGAGTGCATGTTATCAATCTTGGTGACAAGGCCGTATGTGGCCCAAAGCCGAAGCGTCTCTCACGCTGCCAAATGTCCGCTCTCGTCAGCAGAGCGGACATCGCGGAACGTCCGCTTATGACCCGAAGCAGCCCGTCCACTTACTCGCGCGATTTGCCTTATCGGATTGTCTGCCGATACTCTTCGCGATAACCAAGTGGAGTGCCATCAATGCGCTTATTTCCCTTACTGGTTATACTTCCGCTAATTGGCCAAGCTCTGTGCGTGGCTTCTTACTTTATGTCGCCAGCCAGAGCTGAGGAGACTGCTCCGGCCGATACAGCCGCGTATGTCTCCTATTGCGAAGACTCCGATCACTTTAATACATGCCGTTTGACGGTGGTGAATGTTAACAATAGGACCTTGATCAAGCTGATCAACCATCAACACGGCTGCATCATTCCCAACGAGCTTGGAGAAAATACGCGCGCCCGCTCGGGTGTGGCCACCAAAGCAATACTTGCACATCTGAAAACGGCCGTAGCATCGCCGCCGCCAAAGACCGACGATGCAATTCTGTTCAGCATAAAGACGCTTTGGCCTGAAAAATGTGAATGAACATCTGCAAAGCGGAGCAATACATCCGCTATTCGTGGGGGAAGCGAGCCAATGTCCTACTTCTCAAATCGCTGTCAGCTCTGAGGACGGCCGCTCCGACCACGCATCGGTCCTCAATGCGTGCTAGTTTTTTGCGAGGCGACGTTAAACGGTGGGGATGGACGACATGCGGGTACGCGGTGGCGCGATTGCGCTTGTTTTGGCATTTGCTGCAGCAATGCTACCGGCGTCGGGCCGGGCGCAAACCGCAGCACAATGGAAATGCACCGGTAACCCGGATATCGCATGGGATGTGCAGATCGGCGACTGCACGGCTGCGATCGAGTCTGGCAAGTATTCGGGTGCGAATCTTGCCTGGGCCTTCAACAACCGCGCCAACGCGTACAAGGCCAAGGGCGACTACGACCGTGCTATCGCCGACTTCGATCAGGCGATCAAGCTCGATCCTAAACACGCCTTGTCCTTCTACAACCGCGGCAACGCGTACAGGGCCAAGGGCGACAACGACCGTGCCATCGCCGACTACGATCAGACGATCAGGCTCGATCCCAAATTAGCCCCCGCCTTCACCAACCGTGGCAATGCGTACTACGCCAAGGGCGAGTACGACCGTGCCATCGCCGACTACGATCAGGCGATCAAGCTCGATCCCAAACACGTAAGTGCTTTCAACAACCGCGGCAGCATCTATGTCACGAAGAAGGACTACGACCGTGCCATCGCCGATTTTAGTCAAGCAATCAGCTTCAATCCCAAATACGCGCAGGCCTTCTTCAACCGCGGCCTGGCATGGGAGCGCAAAGGAAATCCTGACCGCGCCCTCGCGGATTACAGCGAGGCGAACCGACTAAACCCGAACGACTCTGGCGCGATTAACGCGCTGAAACGACTCAAGCCGTAGTCGTCCGCTGTAACGCCAATCGTGCGCGAACGAATGATGGCGGACCGGCTCGCCGAGCCGTCACAGTGTCCGCTCATGGCCCAAGGCGCACACCGACGGACCGCTACACCCCACTCTCGATTGATAAGTACGGCCTTAAGTCCCCGGCGCGAAGGAGCGCGGCGCCGGGCCGATGACCTGGCCGCCCTGCGGCGTCACGCGCAGCACCGCAAGCCCGCGCTCGTTGGTTCCGTCGGGCCGGAAACGGAACACGCCATCGATTCCGGCAAAGCCCGACGAGTTGATCAGCACTTGCTCGCTGAAGCGCTGCGCGCCTTGCGTCTTCACCAGCGCGGCGACCAACGCGACCGCGTCATAGGCGAGCGTCGCCGTGCGCACCGGGTCGGCTCCGTAGCGTGCGCGGTAGCGGTTCGAGAAATTGCGGAAGCCGCTCGACTCCGGCGCCGCGTACCAGCCGCCGTCGAGCGCGGTTGTCGAGAACACGCGCGGATCGTCCCACAGCCCGGTGCCGAGCAATTGCACGCGCTTGAGGTTCACGCCGGCGGCGCTCAGCGCCTGCACCACTTGCGGCACCGCGTCGGCGCCATCGGGAATGAAAATCGAGTCGACGCGCGCGGCCGCCTGCGCCACGCGGGCCGCCGGCTCGGCCATCCTGCCCGGATCGAGCGGATATTTCTCCAGCGCCACGACGCGGCCGCCGCGCCGCGCCACCTCCTGCTGGAACGCGGCTTCCACCACCGCACCATAGGCGCTGTCGGGCAACAGTGCCGCGAACGAGCGCTTGCCGCGCGAGATGGCGAAATCGACGATGCGCTTGACGTCGGTCTCGGGCAGGAAACTCAAGAGATAGATGCCACGGGTGGCGACGCTGACATCGGTCGAGAACGCCATCACCGGAATGCCGCGCGTGCGCGCAACCGAACCGACGGCGCTGACGGCTTCCGCGAACAGCGGGCCGATGATGATCTCGGCGCCCTCGTCGATCGCCTGTTGCGCGGCTGATTGCGCGCCTTGCGGCGTGCCGCCGTCGTCTTTCACCAGCAATTGGATGTTCGGATTCTTGAATTCGGCGAGCGCCATGTCGGCGGCGTTTTTCATGGACTGCGCGGCGACGCCGGCATTGCCGCGCGCCGACAGCGGCAGGATCAAACCGACGCGGACCTGGCCCTCGCCGAGTGTCGCGGCGGGCGTCGGCTCGGCCATCTCGGGCGGCGGCGTGTTGCTGAAGAATTGAGAATTGCCGCCGGCGCAGGCAGTGAGCACGGCAGTAGCCGCGGCGACACCCAGGGCGGCGCACAGCCGGCGCCGCCCGCGCGACAGCATCCCCCCTTCAGCTCGCCACAACCACAACATGGTGGCTCCCCACGTGATAGTTCTACGTCAGTCCTACCGATAATCGGCGATTTTGTCCTGCAAAAGTTAAAGCCGTGAATAAGAAAGGGAATTTGCCACGATGACGGGCCAATAGCCGCCGTCTAAAGTGGCCGGCATGGGCAAAGACAGCAAACCCGCGAGCGCCGGCCGGCCGCGCCGCTATACGCTGACCGGCGCGAACATTGACGCCGCGCGGTTGACGGCGGGCCTCTATCTGGTGGCAACGCCGATCGGGAACCTGCGCGACATCAGCCTGCGCGCGCTCGAGACGCTCGCCGCCGCCGACGTGATCGCCTGCGAGGACAGCCGCGTCACCCGCAAGCTCACCGAACATTACGGCATCGCCACCCCGCTCACGCCCTATCACGAGCACAACGCGGCCGAGGCCAGGCCGAAGCTGCTCGCCCGCCTGGCCGAAGGGCAAGCGGTCGCGTTGGTTTCGGATGCCGGCACGCCGCTGATCTCCGACCCCGGCTACAAGTTGGTGCGCGCGGCGAGCGAAGCCGGTCACGCAGTGGTCGGGGTGCCGGGCGCGTCCGCGGTATTGACCGCGCTCGGCGTCGCCGGCCTGCCGACCGACCGTTTCTTCTTCGAGGGCTTTCTGCCGCCCAAACAAGCAGCGCGGCAAAAACGCATCGCCGCGCTCGCCGCCATCCCCGCCACTTTGGTGCTGTTTGAAAGCGGACCGCGGCTGGGCGCGGCGCTCGCCGATCTCGCCGCCGGCTTAGGCCCGCGCCCGGCCGCGATCTGCCGCGAGCTGACCAAGTTGCACGAGGAGATTCGCCGCGCCGATCTCGAAAGCCTGGCGCGCCACTACGAAGCCGACGCCGAGACGCGCGGCGAAATCGTCATCGTGGTGGCGCCGCCCGCCGACGATGCGGAAAAAGCCGACGATGTCGACGACCTGCTGCGGCGCGCGCTCAAGCGCGTTACGGTCAAGGACGCGGTCGGCGAAGTCGCACTCGCCACCGGCCGGCCGCGCCGCGAGGTCTATCAGCGCGCGCTCGCGCTCGCCAATTCTGCCGCTGACAAGGATGACGGCGATGGCGCGCCGTGAACGCACGCCGCGGCCGCCCAAACCGCCGCCACGTCCGGAACGACATAAGCGCGAAGCGCGTCCTGAAAAAATTGCCGCCTTCGGCCTCGGCATTTCCGCCGAGAGTCGCGCCGCCGCCTGGCTGCTCGCACATGGCTATCGCATCCTGGCGCGGCGCTGGAAGAGCCCGCTCGGCGAAATCGACATCATCGCCGCACGGCGCCACACATTGATTTTCGTCGAGGTGAAGGCGCGGGCGACGCTCGACGAAGCGGCGGAGGCGGTCACCGAACGTCAGAAGCAGCGCATCGCGGCGGCGGCGGAAGTCTGGCTCGCCGCCAACCCGATGCCCACCATTCGCGATATGCGTTTCGATGCGATTCTGGTCGCGCCCGGCCGCTTGCCGCGCCATATCCCTGCAGCGTTTGAATCCTGACTGTCGTCCCGGGCGAGCGCAGCGAGGCCCGGGACCCATACTCCGTGCCCTCTCGTTAGGCTGCGGAGTATCGGTCCCCGCCTTCGCGGGGACGACAGAAAACTAAGCGCTCAGCCGCTCGAAGAACGCGTCGACCTGGCCGCGGATGCGGCCGGCGACGCTGCCGAGATCGTCTGCCACCGCCTTCACCGCGCCGGCGCTGGAGCGGGTGTCCGTGGTGGCGGTGCCGACCAGATTGACCCCATCGGCGGTTTCGACCGTGCGCTTGGCGGCGATCTCGACGCTGCGCGCGATTTCCGCCGTGGCGGCGCCTTGCTCGGTGACGGCGGCCGCGATGGCGCCGCTGATGTCGCCGATTTCGCGGATGATGTGCTCGATCGCAGTGATCGCCTCGATCGAGCGCACGGTGGCGCGCTGCATGCCGGCGATCTGCGTGGCAATTTCTTCGGTCGCCCGGCTGGTCTGACCGGCCAGGGCCTTCACTTCGCCGGCCACCACTGCGAAACCGCGCCCGGCTTCGCCCGCGCGCGCGGCCTCGATGGTAGCATTGAGCGCAAGCAGGTTGGTCTGTTCGGCAATGCCGGTGATGAGCTTGACCACGTCGCCGATGCGCCCGGCCGCTTCGTCCAGCTCCTTGACCGCGATATTGGTGCGGCCGGCCTCGTTCACCGCCTTGGTGGCGATGGCGTTGGACTGCGCCACCTGGCGATCGATCTCGTTCACCGACGCTGATAATTCGTCGGCGGCGGACGCAATGTCGCGCACATTCGAGGAAGCCTCCGCGGAGGCGGCCGACGCACTGGCGGTCTTGGCCGAGGCTTCGTCGGCGGCGCCGGCAAGTTGGGTCGAGGCCGCCAGCATCTGATCGGAAATACGCCCGAGCTCGGCCAGCGTCGCTTCCACTTCCGCCGAGAAGCGCGAGATCTCGCTCGACATCTGCTCTTGACGCTGCGTGCGCAATTCGGCGTCGCTACGCACCGTGCGATTAAGTTCTTCGTTGCTGCGCATCGCGCGCTGGAACACGCCGATCGAGCGCGCGAGCGCGCCGATCTCGTCGCTGCGATCGCTGAACGGAACCGACACGGAGGCGTCGCCGGCGGCGACCGCCTCGGTGACATGCGTGATATGAGCGATCGGCTTGGCCACGCTGCGCGAAATCACCCACGCGCCGGCAGCCGCCAGCGCAATTGCAATGCCGGCGAGCAGGGTCAGCCACATCGCGGTCTTGTCGATGCCGGCGTCGATTTCCGAGTAGACGCGCGTCGCGCGCGTAGCATAAATCTTGGTGAGCTGCTCCAGATCCGTGTTGAGCGCCTTGCGCACCGAACGGTTGGCGTCGTTGTCGCCCCATTCGCGGCCGGCGGCAGAGCTGACCTCGGTGCCCAGCCGCGCCAGCTCGCGGCGGAAATCGATGAACTGCGCGATGCGGCCGGAGAATTGGCCGAACAGCTCGGCGTCGTCGCCGCGCACCGATTTCTTCCAATCCTCGACCACCTTGGCGATCTGCTTGTTGAACTTGAGAATGCCGTCGGCATAGACCTTGGACGTTTCCAGGTCGGACGACATGTAGACGCCGCGCGATTCCATCACCACGGCGTAAATCAGGCCGTTCACCTTTTCGACGTTCAGGGTGCCGGCATTGGCGGATTCGAATTCGTCGGTCAGCGCCGCATGATGGCGCGCCGCCGTCACCGCCACCACCGACAGCGCGATGGTCAAGGTGGCCATTAACGCGAAGATCACATAGAGCTTGGCGGCAATCGAAAGCTTCGGCAAAGTCAAAAGCGCCCCCCTACCCGTGCAATAACAGGTCCCCGGATGGGCATAGTGGCGGTAAAATGTTAACGCTTTGTTTTCCTTGAGCTTCCTGTTGCCTAAAAGGTTGCGCGGACCCTCAATATGAGCCTGAAAATCGCAGTGCAGATGGATCCGATCCAGCGGATCAACATCAAGGGCGATTCGACCTTCGCCCTGCTGCTGGAGGCGCAAAAACGCGGCCATAAGCTCGCTTATTACACCCCCGACCGGCTGGCTTTGCTCAATGGCCGCCTCTTCGCCATGGTCGAGAGCCTGGCCGTGCGCGACCAGGTCGGCGACCATTTCACGCTCGACGAGCCGCGGCGGGTGGAGTTGGCCGAATTCGACGTCATCCTGCTGCGCCAGGACCCGCCCTTCGACCTCGCTTATGTGACCACCACCCATCTGCTCGAGCGCATCCATCCCAAGACGCTGGTGGTCAACGACCCGGCGCATGTGCGCAACGCGCCGGAAAAGATGATGGTCACCGAATTCCCCGACCTGATGCCGCCGACTTTAGTCACGCGCGACCTCGCCGAGATCAAGGCCTTCCGCGCCGAGCACGGCGACATCGTGATGAAGCCGCTGTACGGCCACGGCGGAGGAGCTGTTTTCCGGATCACTCGTGACGATCTCAATTTCGGCTCGCTCTACGACATGTTCGCGGTCACCTTCCGCGAGCAATGGGTGGTGCAGAAGTTCCTGCCCGCGGTGAAGCAAGGCGACAAGCGCATCCTCTTGGTGGACGGCGAGTTTGCCGGCGCGGTCAACCGCATTCCGGCCGCCGACGATCTGCGCTCCAACATGGTGCGCGGCGGCGCGCCGGCGGCGACCGACCTCACCGCCCGCGAGCGCGAGATCTGCAAGCGGCTCGGCCCGCCCTTACGCGAGCGCGGCTTGCTGTTTGCCGGCATCGACGTGATCGGCGACTGGCTCACCGAGATCAACGTCACGTCTCCCACGGGAATCCGCGCGGTGAAGAACCTCGGCGGCCCGGACGCCGCGGCGCTGATCTGGGATAAGATCGAAGCCAAGCGGAAAGCGTAGCCTCAAGAGTGTCGTCGCATGAGCCTCCCGCTCACCATCGCCACCACCGACTACGACCACTTCCGCGATTTCCGGCTCGGGCTGGTGCGCGCGGAAGGCATCGAGGCAAACTGGCTCACGCTCGGCCACCACGAAATCTTCTCGCGCTTCACCTTCAACCGCGAATGGGACGTCTCGGAACTGTCCTTCGCCAAGTTCATGGCGCAGGTCACGCGCAAGGATTCCGACATCATCGGCCTGCCGGTCTACGCCTCGCGCCTGTTCCGCTTCTCCTCGTTCTACGTGAACAAAAACAGAGGCATCAAAACCGCCAAGGACCTTAAAGGAAAACGCATCGGCGTGCCGGAATGGGCGCACACCGCCGCGGTCTGGATGCGCGGCTGGCTGATGCACGAAGGCGGCGTTGCGCTTGCGGACATCGACTGGGTGCAGGCCGGCACCAACGAGGCGGGCCGCATCGAAAAGGTCGAATTGACGCTGCCGAAAGGGGTCAAGCTCACGCCAATGCCGCAAAAAACGCTGAGCGGCATGATCGCGTCGGGCGAGCTCGATTGCGTGATCATAGCGCGCCCGCCCAGCGCGTTCCGCGAAAAGCATCCCGACGTGCTGCGCCTGTTTCCCGACTTCGAGGCGATGGAGCAGCGCTATTATCAGGACACCCGCGTCTATCCGATCATGCATGTGATCGCGCTGCGCAAGGCGATTCTCGACGGCCAGCCTTGGGTCGCGCGCAATCTCTACAACGCCTTCGAGGAATCCAAGCGCCGCAGCCTCGAGCGCATTCTCGATCCCGCGGTGTCGCGCTATCCGGTGCCGTGGCTGACAAATTACGCCAGGCGCATGCGGGAGAGCTTCGGCGAATTGTTCCCCTACGGCATCGACGCCAACCGGCCGACACTCGAGTTGTTCCTGCGCTACGCGCACGAGCAAGGCATCGCCCACCGGCTCGCCAAGCCGGAAGACATCTTCCCGGCCGGCATCATGGCGTCGGTGAAGATATAAAGCCTACTTGCCGACACGCTTTTCCGCTTCGGCACGGATATCGGGCGCGGTGATCTTGCCAAGATCGATCGCCGCTTTCAGGTTGCCGGCCTTCACCAATTCGTTCTGCATCCAGGCGAGCTTTTCGAGCGGCAAGCCGGCCGCCGGATCGATCAAGCCATGCTTGATGGTGTCGTCATAAGCATAAGCCGGCCGCGGATCGTCGGGCTTGGCGTTGATGACTTCTTGCGTGAGCTTGATGGTCTCATCGCGATGGCTGAGCGCGAAGCGCAACGCGTTCATTTCAGCCGCGACGAAACCGATCGCCTCGGCGCGCCGCTCACTCAGCGTCTTGCCGGTCACGGTCAGGCATACGCGCAGATAATTCGGCAGAATGTCGCGGCCCGCCAGCAGCATGGTGACATCCTTGGGCGCGATCGACATGAATTCGGCGGCTACCACGCCGGCGTCGGCGATGCCGGCGACGATCGCCTTGTAGCGTTCGAGGTCGCCGCCGAGATTGGCGAAGCGAACGTCGGACTTCGCGATCTTGTTTTTCTCCAGGATCGCGTTGATCAGCAGATTGGGCAGCGAGCCGGGCGCAGCCACCGCCACCGTCTTGCCTTTCAGGTCTTCGACCCTCGAAATCGTCGAGCGCACCAGCAGCCCGTGCGGCACGCCCGGCCAATCGCAGCCGAGAATCTTGATATCGGCGCCGCGCGCGCCGGCGAGAATGGCGGCGCCGGGCGAGGATTCGATGCTGTCGATCTCGCCGGACAGCAGCGCCTTGTGCGCGGTGGCGCCGTTCTTGAAGTTGAGGATTTCAATCTTCAGCCCTTGCTGCTCGGCAAAGCCGTGCCGGGCGACCATCAGCGAGAATCCGGCGTCGCCCTTGGGCTCGATCACGCCATGCTTCCAGGGCTTGAGCTCGTCCGCGCGCGCCGCGCCGGCGGCGAACAGAACCGCCACGAGCAAGGCAATACCCGTCCGATTTCTGCCCATCGCACACTCCCGCTCGCCCTGCCCCGAGCGATGATCGGCGGTTTTCCGAATGATATCAATGCTTAGCGCCCAGCCAGCCTCGTTCCCTAATTGTTCTTGTGCAACCTGATCGTCTCGACTACACTTCCAGGTAGCGGGTGAGGGGCATCCCCAATGGTCCAGCGCGTCTCGACGGTCGCCTTCGAGGGCATCGATGCCCGCGCCGTCGACGTGCAGGTGCAGGTGGCGCCCGGCCTGCCCGCCTTCAACATCGTCGGCCTGCCCGACAAGGCGGTGTCGGAAGCCAAGGAACGCGTGCGCGCGGCCTTAGTCGCCTCCGGCCTCGCACTGCCGGCGCGCCGCATCACCATCAATCTCGCGCCCGCCGATCTGCCGAAGGAAGGCAGTCACTACGACCTGCCGATCGCGCTCGGGCTGATGGCCGCCATCGGCGCCATCCCGCACGACGCCCTCGCCGGCTTCACCGTTTTGGGCGAGCTCGGGCTCGACGGCGGCATCGCGCCCGTCGCCGGCGTGCTGCCGGCGGCGATCGGCGCCAATGCGCGCGGGCAAGGCCTGATCTGCCCGCAAGCCTGCGGCCCGGAAGCCGCTTGGGCCTCGCCGGAGATCGAGATCGTCGCCGCGCAGTCGCTCATCCAGCTCGCCAATCATTTCAAGGGCACGCAAGTGCTTACGCGCCCCCAGCCGAAGATCCGCGAACGCGACGGCACACCGCTCGACCTCGCCGACATAAAGGGCCAGGAGAGCGCCAAGCGCGCGCTCGAAGTCGCCGCCGCCGGCGGGCATAACCTCTTGATGATCGGTCCGCCCGGCGCCGGCAAGTCGATGCTGGCGGCGCGTTTGCCCTCGATCCTGCCGCCGCTCTTGCCCGCCGAACTCTTGGAAGTGTCGATGATCGCTTCCGTTGCCGGCGAGATCGAAGGCGGAGCACTCACCAATCGGCGGCCGTTCCGCTCGCCGCATCATTCGGCCTCCATGCCGGCGCTGGTCGGCGGCGGCCTGCGGGCGCGGCCGGGCGAGATTTCGCTCGCGCATAACGGCGTGCTGTTCCTCGACGAAATGCCGGAATTCTCCGCACAGGTGCTCGATTCGCTGCGCCAGCCGCTGGAGACCGGCGACGTCGCCATTGCGCGCGTCAATCACCGCATCACTTATCCGGCGCGTTTCATGCTGGTCGCTGCCATGAATCCGTGCCGCTGCGGCCGCGCCAACGATGCCGGCTTTGCCTGCAAACGCGGGCCCAATACGCGTTGCGTGGCGGAATACCAGAGCCGGCTTTCCGGCCCGCTGCTCGACCGCATCGACCTGCACATCGAGGTGCCGGCGGTGACCGCCGCCGACTTGATCCTGCCGCCGCCCTCCGAAGGCAGCCGCGAAGTCGCCGCGCGCGTTGCGCGCGCGCGCGACATTCAGCTTGAGCGTTATGCCGCGCTTGGCTTAACCGGTGTGCGCACCAATGCGCAGGCGCACGGGCCGCTGCTGGAAGACATCGCGCGCGCCGATGGCACCGGCCTCGCGCTGCTGCGCGACGCGGCCGACTCGATGCATTTGTCGGCGCGCGGCTATCACCGCGTGCTGCGCGTCGCCCGCACGCTCGCCGATCTCGACGGCGCCGAAAAAGTCGGCCGCGTGCATCTGGCCGAGGCGCTGTCCTATCGCGCGCTTGCCGACGAAGTGCGGCGCGCGGCTTAAAATGCGGCAAATTTAATAAACAAATAAGCTCTCGGCTCTAATCTCCTGGAACGCGTGGCCGTATGTCCGCGCTGCCCAGGAGGGCTCATGACGCGTACGCATATCGCCGCGCTGATAGGCTTGGTCGTCGCCATACCCGCCGCCGCCGCCGGCTCATTCTTCGCCGCAAGCGACAAACCCTGCCTCATCGACGGCGCCTCCGGCTACCGGATCACCGACAGCGCTTCCGCCGATGTCACGGTCCGCGTCGATATCGCTAATGCGGCAGCCAAGCCGGACCTGCGCATGCAGCTTGTCGACGACGCGGCCGCGGCCGATTTCGTGCTGGTGGACGACGCCGACACCGTCAACGCCTGCACCGGCGCCGCCGCCGTCCGGAGCATCCGCCTCGATCCCGAAGCAGCCAATGCTGACCTCACGGTGGCGCTGTCGCGCCGGCCGGCGGACTACAAAATCTACGTGCGCTCGGCTAGTTTCTCGCGGCAGGACGCCGCCGCGTTGTTCGCGGTGATCTGGCAGAATGCCGGCATGACCGCCGGTTCCCGACGCGAATTCGCCGCCCGCAATTAACCGCTTACCTCCCGCTTTACGATCTTTTCACCACGTTCGCGCGTGCGCGTCGGGCGCGTGCAGCGGGGAATAGAATTGCAAGATTCCCGGTGCCAAATGCCCGCCTCATACGCGGGGCGCGCCGGAATGACGGGATCTGGCTCTTCAGTGGCGCAATGGCAGCGCAAGCGCGAGCGCAACAAGGCGGCGCTGGTGCTGTTCGGCCGCGCCGTCGTCTCCACCATGGTGGTGATCTCCGGCTGGCTCGGCTTCCTCACCGGCATTCGCCTGCAAAGCTCGGACTACGACCCTTATGCCTTCGGAACCGGCATCGGCGCGCTGTTCGCCGCCGCCTGCGCGGTCATCGCCTTCATGCTGATGCGCCAGCGCGTATACACTGAGAAGATCCGCGCGCTCGAAACGCGCATCGAGGATTTGTCCGACGATAATTGGGAGCTGCACGAGATCGAAGTCAATGCGCTCGCGAAGGCGCGCGACCAGGCGGAAAGCGCCAACCGCGCCAAGTCGCATTTCCTCGCCACCGTCAGCCACGAAATCCGCACGCCGCTCAACGGCATTCTCGGCATGGCCGATCTGCTGCTCGACACGCCGCTCACGCCCGAGCAGCTCACTTACGCCAAGGCCGCGAAGGCCTCGGGCGAAACACTGCTGTTGCTGATCGAGGAGATTCTCGATTTTTCCAAGATCGAGGCCGGCAAGCTTGAACTGGAAATGCGGCCGTTCGCGCTTGCTCCGCTGATCGAGGAAACGGTCGAACTGCTGGCGCCGCGCGCGCAGTCGAAAAACATCGAGATCGCTTCGTTCGTGGACGGGCGGCTGCCGGAGCGGATTGTGGGCGACGCCGCACGTTTGCGCCAGGTGCTGCTCAATCTCGCCGGCAACGCCATCAAGTTCACCGAAACCGGCGGCGTGGCGGTCATCGTCGAGCCGGACGGCGATGCCATTCGCTTCGCGGTGCGCGACACCGGCATCGGCCTTGCGCCGGAAGACCAGGCGCGCGTCTTCCGCGATTTCGAGCAGGCCGACGGCTCTCCCACCCGCAAGTTTGGCGGCACCGGCCTAGGTCTGGCGATCTCCAGGCGCATTGTCGAGCATATGGAGGGCCGCATCGCGGTCGACAGCGAAGTGGGCCGCGGCGCCACCTTCAGCTTTAAGGTGCCCTTGGCGGCGGCGAGCGACAGCGCGGCGGAATTCACCGCGCCCGATCTCACCGACATGACGGCGCTGATCGTAGCCGCCACGGACATCGAATCCGCGCTGCTGGCGCGCAGGCTCCGCGTGTGGGGCGCCGAGACTCACGTTGCGGCCGACGCAGAAAGCGCTGCCGCGCTACTGACGCAGCCCTGGGACGCGTTGCTGGTCGATTATCCGCTGGCGCGCAGCCTGATCGCCCACGGCGGTCTCGCGCGCCGCGCCGGCAAACGCCGCATCGTGCTGATCCGGCCGACCGAGCGGCACGAACTGCCCGCGCTTAAGGAGCATGGCTTCACCGGTTATCTTATCAAGCCGGTGCGTATGGCTTCGCTCGCGGCACGGCTCATCAACGAAGACGCGTTCGAAGATTTGACAGCGGGAATTTCCGCCGCAAGCGACACGGCCGCCGCCGACAGCAAGGGCAAAGGAAAGAACTTGTCGATCCTGGTCGCCGAAGACAACGAGATCAACGCGCTGCTGGCGCGCGCACTGCTCACGCGGCTCGGCCATCGCCCAACCATCACCAGCGACGGCAAAGCGGCGGTGGAATCCTGGACGGCCGCGCGCGCGGCCGGCACCCCCTACGATCTCGTGCTGATGGACGTACAGATGCCGGGCATGGATGGGCTGGAAGCCGCCCGCCGCATTCGCGCGGCCGAGACGCAAGCGGGCGATCGGCCGGTGCGCATGTTGGCGCTCACCGCCAACGCCCAGAGCGAGGACCGCGCCGGCTGCCTCGCCGCCGGCATGGACGGCTTGCTGGTGAAGCCGCTCGATCGCGAGCGGCTGTGCGAGGCGCTGGACGCGGCCGCGGCCCGACTGGCGGCCTGAACTCACGCTGTCATAAATCCGTGTCCCGGCCGTGCTGTAGGGAATGTCGACGTTCGATCTTTGAGTCGGTCGCTCGAGTTCCCCGACAATCCGTTTCCGCGCTGAAATGGAGCCAAATCCCCCATGGCACGCCGCGACAGCCAAAATACGTCACTCAATCTGTTCGAACGATTCCGTCCCGCGCCCGCCGTCCCCAGCCTGATTTCATCGCTGCAGGCCTATGGCGGTTTGCAGACCTGGGCCGCGCGCGCGCATCGGCCGACGCAGAGCCTCGGCCGTCTCGGCCCGCTCGAGGTCCGGCTGGCGCAGACCGCCGCCGAAGTCCGCCAGGCGCAGAAATTGCGCTATCGCGTTTTCTACCAGGAGGGTCCTGCTCTCGCCAATCCGGGCCGGCTGTTCGCGCGCCGCGACGTCGACGCCTACGACGCGATCTGCGATCACCTGCTGGTGCTCGATCACACCGCGCGCGATAGCCAAAATCCCAACCGGCCGGCGGTGGTCGGCACCTACCGGCTGCTGCGGCAGCCGGTGGCGGAAGAGCACGGCGGTTTCTACACGTCAGCGGAATTCGACATCGGCGGCTTGCTCACGCGCCATGCCAATCTGCAATTCCTCGAACTCGGGCGTTCCTGCGTGCTGGCGCCCTATCGCAACAAGCGCACGGTCGAGCTGCTGTGGCACGGCATCGCCGGCTATTTGCTGCAAAACGGCAGCGACGTCATGTTCGGCTGCGCCAGCCTCGACGGCACCGATCCCAGGCAACTGGCGATACCGCTGTCGTTCCTGCATCACTACGCGCGCGCGCCGGAAGCCTGGCGCGCGCGGGCGCGTCCCGAACGCTATATCGAGATGAACCGGAAATCGCGCGAAGCGATCGACCCGGAGGAAGCGCTGCGCGTGCTGCCGCCGCTGATTAAGGGCTATCTGCGGATCGGCGCCTATATCGGCGACGGGGCTGTGGTCGACCATGAGTTCGGCACCACCGACGTGCTGATCGTGTTGCCGGTATCGGCGGTCAACAAGCGCTACCTCGAGCACTTCACCGGCGGCCGGCAGGCGGCCTAGCTCATAACCTTCGCAGCGACACTTCCTCGACCTGGTGGCTCGCGACCTTCTTCAGGATGAGGTCGGAGCGCTGGCGCGTCGGAATGATATTCTCGTGCAGATTGACCAGATTGATGCGCGTCCAGATCGAAGAGGCGGTCTCGACCGCTTCCGCGTCGGACAAGTTCGAATAGCGGTGGAAATATGATTTCGGATCGCGGAACGCGGTGCTGCGCAGCGTCAGAAATCGATCGACGTACCAGGACTTGAGCACCTCTTCGTCGGCGTCGAGATAGACCGAGAAATCGAAAAAGTCCGACACGAACGGGATCGCCTTGCCGTCCTTCGGCAGGCGGCCGGTCTGCAGCACGTTCAAGCCTTCGACGATGAGGATGTCCGGCCGGTCCACTTCCACCCACTGGTTCGGCGTCACGTCGTAGATGAGATGCGAATAGACCGGCGCCCGCGCCGGTCGCCGCCCGGCTTTCACGTCGCCGAGGAAGCGCAGCAGCGCCGGCAGGTCGTAGCTTTCCGGAAAACCCTTTTTCTCCAGCAGACCTTCGCGTTCGAGAATGGCGTTTGGATAAAGAAAGCCGTCGGTGGTGATGAGATCGACCTTGGGCACGTGCGGCCAGCGCGCCAGCAAGGCCTGCAGCACGCGCGCGGTGGTGGATTTTCCGACCGCCACCGAACCGGCGACGCCGATGATGAAGGGCATCTTCACGTCCTCGGTGCCGAGGAAACGCTCTTGCGCGCGGAACAGCCGCTGCGTCGCCGCCACGTAGAGCGAGAGCAGCCGCGACAGCGACAGGTAAATGTCCTCGACTTCCTTGATGTCGAGCCGGTCGTGCAGCGAGCGCAGGCGGGTGACCTCCTCCGAGGTCAGCGTCATCGGCGTGTCGTCGCGCAACGCCGCCCATTCCGCGCGCGAGAACGTGCGGTAGGGCGAAAGCGTTTCTTCGGTGCGCTGTTCCATTAAAGTCACTTTGCCTGGCGCATGATCTTATCCGAAAACCGGTTCCCACTTTTCGGGATCATGCGCTAACGCGACGCCTTCTCCTGATGCCCGGATTGCGCGGTGCGTTTTTCCAGTTCCGCCTCGACGTCGGCGAGCGTCACACCGCGCGCTTCCAGCACGACCAACAAATGATAGAGCAGATCGGCGGCTTCCGCGATGAGGCGGCCACGATCTTCCTGCACGGCAGCCATTGCGGTTTCAAAGGCCTCTTCGCCTAATTTTTTGGCGCAATGGGCGACGCCCTTGTCGAGTAGTGCGCGGGTATAGGATTCCTTGGCGCTCGCCTTGGCGCGCTCCTGCACCCGCTTTTCCAGATCGGCCAGCGTGAAGTTGGTCATAGGCGGGTCAATAGCATCTCCGCTGCTGCTCGTCATGCCGCTATTCTACCGCCCTCATCCTGAGGAGCGGGCGCAGCCCGCGTCTCGAACCATAGGGCCGAGCTAAGGATCGAGCCGCATCGGCAGGCCGGCTTTCGCCATATAGGCCTTCGCCTCGCGCACGCTGTGCTCGCCGAAGTGGAAGATCGAGGCGGCCAGCACCGCGGTGGCATGGCCGTCGCGGATGCCCTCGACCAGGTGGTCGAGATTGCCAACCCCGCCGGAGGCGATCACCGGCACGCTCACCGCGTCGGCGATGGCGCGGGTGAGCGCGATGTCGAAACCGCGCCTGGTGCCGTCGCGGTCCATGGAGGTGAGCAGGATCTCGCCGGCGCCGAGCGCAACGACTTCCTTGGCATATTCGACGGCATCGATGCCGGTCGGTTTGCGGCCGCCGAAGGTGAAAATCTCCCAGCGCGGCGGCTCGCCGGGGTTCGACACGATCTTGGCGTCGATGGCGACGACGATGCACTGGTCGCCGAATTTCTCGGCCGTTTCCTTGACGAAGGCGCGCCGCTCGACCGCCGCAGTGTTGATCGAGACCTTATCAGCGCCGGACGCGAGCAGCGCGCGGATGTCCTCGATGGTGCGCACGCCGCCGCCGACCGTGAGCGGCATGAAGCAGGCTTCCGCCGTGCGCCGCACCACGTCGAGGATGATGCCGCGGTTCTCATGGCTTGCCGTGATGTCGAGAAAGCACAGTTCGTCGGCACCGGCCGCGTCATAGGCGATGGCGGCCTCCACCGGATCGCCGGCGTCGCGCAGATTGACAAAATTGACGCCCTTGACCACGCGGCCGTCTTTGACGTCGAGGCAGGGGATGACGCGGACCTTGAACATGGCCTACGCCGCCGCCCGCGCATCGCGAATGAGCTTTAACGCTTCGGTTGCATCGAGCCGCCCGTCGTAAAGCGCGCGGCCGGCGATGGCGCCTTGCAGCTTGCGCGCGCGCGGTTCCAGCAGCGCCTTGATGTCGTCGATGGAAGCTAAGCCCCCCGACGCGATCACCGGGATAGAGATCGCATCGGCCAGCGCAATCGTGGCGTCGAGGTTCAAGCCCTTCAGCATGCCGTCGCGAGCCACGTCGGTATAGACGATGGCGGCGACGCCGGCGTCCTCGAAGCGGCGCGCAAGATCGAGCGCCGATAATTCCGAGATCTCCGCCCAGCCTTGCACCGCCACCTTGCCGTCGCGGGCATCGAGCCCGACTGCGATCTTGCCGGGATAATTTTTCGCCGCGTCCATCACCAGCGCCGGATTGCGCACTGCCGCGGTGCCGATGATCACGCGGTTGATGCCTTTCTCCAGCCAGCCTTCGATGGTCGCCATATCGCGGATACCGCCACCGAGCTGCACGCACAGCCCGACGGTTTCCAGAATGCGGTCGACCGCGTCGCCGTTCATCGGCTTGCCGGCGAAAGCACCGTCGAGGTCGACGACGTGCAGATGTTTGAAGCCTTGTGTTTCGAAGAGTCGCGCCTGCGCCGCCGGGTCACGATGGAAAATCGTGGCGCGCGCCATGTCGCCCTGCTGCAGCCGCACGGCGAGGCCTTCCTTGAGATCGATGGCGGGAAAAAGGATCATGGCGCCCACTGCAAAAAATTCGCGATAAGCTTCAAGCCCAGCCGCTGGCTCTTCTCGGGGTGGAATTGCGTGCCGACCATGTTGTCGCGCCCAACGATCGCCGTGAGCGGGCCGCCATAGTCGGCCTGCGCCACCAGATCGTTGGGCTGCGCAGTTTTCAGCTCGTAGGAGTGCACAAAATAGGCATGTAGCCCATCCGGCCCGAGCGGAATATCGGCGAGCAGCGGGTGGGCTTTGCGCATGTTGAGCGTGTTCCAGCCCATGTGCGGAATCTTCAAATTCGGATCTTTCGGCGTGATGCGGTCAACCTCGCCGGCGATCCAGCCGAGGCCCGGCGTAACCTGATACTCCCTCCCACGTTCCGCCATCAGTTGCATGCCGACACAGATGCCGAAGAACGGCTTCCCTTGTTTCCGTACGCTCTCGTTCAATGCATCAATCATGCCGGGAATGGCGTCCAGCCCGCGCCGGCAATCGGCGAAGGCGCCGACGCCCGGCAGCACCACGCGCGAGGCAGCGGCGACCCGCGCCGGATCGCTGGTGACGACGATGGGCTGATCGTGCCCGCTCTCGCGCGCGGCGCGTTCGAAGGCCTTCGCCGCCGAATGCAAATTGCCGGAGCCGTAGTCGACGATGGCGACGCTCATCGCCCGCTCCCCGGGTCCGGGAACAGACCGATCACGTCGGGCATCGGCGCGGCATAGCGCGGCTCGGGCGCGGCAGGCGGCACGGCCGGCGATGCTGTGCCGGCGCGTTTGCTCCACTCGGCAAAGAATTGCCGTTCCGCCATTTCGACGTCCTCGCCGACCACGAAGCCGAGCATCTTCCAGCCGCGCCGCGTCAGTTTCCAGCGCCGGATCGTCGACGCTTCGAAACCGATCAGCAAGGCAACCAGCAGCCCGGCGAAGAATTGCACCGTCGCGGACGCGTGGATCACGGCAAGGCCGACGCCGAGCAGGATGCTGGCCACCAGATAGATCGCGAACGCCAGCCACAGCCGGTAGCGCAACAGCCAGAACGGCGTCAGCACAAAGGCCCAGAAATGGAATCCGTCGCGCACGAACACGAAGCGTTCCGGTGCGGACACGGCTTCGCCCTTGCGCGGCGGCGGTTGGTGGACGGTGTAAGTGGGCATCACTCTTCCTTGAACTCTTACTTGTCATGGCCGGGCATCAACGCTCGAAGAACGGCGTTCTTTCAGAACGCCTATGTCCCGGCCATCTCGCTTAGGAACGCACTGCGCTCCTGATCGGGATCGCCGGGACAAGCCCGGCGATGACACTCATATAGGCGTTGCCCTAGCCCCCGAGCGAGCCCTTGGTGGATGGCACCTCGTCCTTGGCGCGCGGATCGATCGCCACCGCCGCGCGCAGCGCGCGCGCCAGACCCTTGAAGCAGGACTCGGCGATATGGTGATCGTTGGTCCCATAGAGCGTTTCGGCGTGCAGCGTGATGCCGGAATTCATCGCGAAAGCCTGGAACCATTCCTGCACCAGCTCGGTGTCGAACGAGCCGACCTTGTCGCGCACGAACTCGGCCTTGAATACCAGGAACGGCCGGCCCGAAATGTCGATCGCGACCCGCGTCAAAGCTTCGTCCATCGGCACATGCACGTCGGCATAACGCGTGATGCCCTTCATGTCGCCGAGCGCCTGCTTCACCGCGGCGCCGAGCGCGATGCCGACGTCCTCGGTGGTGTGGTGGTGGTCGATGTGCAGGTCGCCCTTGGCCTTGACCGTGAGATCGATGCGCGAGTGCCGTGCCAGCAGGTCGAGCATGTGGTCGAGGAAGCCGATGCCGGTCGCAATCGACGAACGCCCCTGCCCGTCGAGATCGACTTCGACCTCGACGTCGGTTT
>DASXBN010000101.1:0-23318 GCA_036491675.1 Pseudolabrys sp.
GACGCCGTCATGGAGAAAAGTTAAGTTTTTCCACGGCTTAGGTGTGAACTTTTGTCGCCTTGCGGCAGACCAAAGAGATACCCACCTCGTCTCGGCCTGCCTTCGCTTGGCTTTCTTGATCGCTTTCCCTTTCCTCAGGAGTAATTCCATGTCGTCCGGCTGGATCGTCCTCGGCGTCATCGTCGTCCTCGTCATCTTCGCCTTCGGCGCCTACAACCGGCTGGTCGCGCTGCGTCAGCGCGTCGACCAGTCCTTTGCCGACATCGACGTGCAGCTCAAGCAGCGCCACGACCTGATCCCCAATCTGGTGGAGACGGTGAAGGGCTATGCCGCTCACGAACGTGGAACTCTCGAGGCGGTGATCCAGGCCCGCAACGCCGCCATGGCCGCGCCCGGGGTCGAGCAGAAAGTGGCGGCTGAAAACATGCTCAGCGGCGCGCTACGTCAATTGTTCGCGTTGTCGGAAAATTATCCGAACCTGAAGGCCAACGCGAACTTCCAGCAGCTGCAGAGTGACCTGTCCGACATCGAGAACAAGCTCGCCGCCGCCCGCCGCTTCTTCAACAACGCGGTGCAGGAATACAATACCGGCATCCAGCAGTTCCCGGCGGCGATCTTCGCCGGCATGTTCGGCTTTGCCCAGCGCCCGTTCTTCGATCTTGGCACCGACCGACCGCAACTCGAGCAGGCGCCAAGCGTGAAGTTCTGAATGGCGACGGGCCTAACCCCACACGGCATGCCCGGCCTTGTGCCGGGTATCCGCGTCTTGCTTCCTTAAGGCGTGGATGGCCGGGACAAGCCCGGCCATGACGCCCTCAGTGGCTGAGCGACACCATGGCCGCCTTCGGTCTTTACACCCACATCCAGTCGAACAAGCGCCGCTCGATCGCGTTGCTGATCGGTCTGTTCCTCCTCGTTTACGCGATGGTCTACGCCGGCGCGCTGCTCGCCGAGGCGCTCGGCCCCTTTTCCTCCTACCGGGGCTACAATCCGCCGCTCGACTACCTGCTGCGCGCGGCCGCCTTCGACCTCGTCAAGGCGCTGCCCTTCGCCACCGTCGGCACCGTGATCTGGATCCTGATCGCCTACAAATTCCACCAGTCGATGATCGACGCCGTCACCGGCGCCGCGCCGGTCACCCGCGAGCAGGAACCGCGGCTCTACAATCTTTTGGAAAACCTCTGCATCTCGCGCGGCATCACCATGCCGACGCTGCGCATCGCCGATGACGAGGCGCTCAACGCCTTCGCCACCGGCATGAATCCGAAGCAATACTCGATCACGGTAACGCGCGGGCTTACGGAGGCGCTCGACGACCAGGAGCTCGAAGCCGTGCTCGGCCACGAGCTCACCCACATCCGCAATGGCGACGTGCGCATGATGGTGATCGCGATGGTGATCGCCGGCGTGATCGGCTTTTTCGGCGAACTGGTGTTCCGCATCTTCTTCCAAAATGTGTTCTGGGGCGGCGGCCGCCGTTCGAGCCGCGGCGACGGCAAAGGCGGCGCCGGCATTGCCATAGTCATCGCGATCGCCGTCATCGCGCTGGTCTGGATCTTATCGATCGTCATCCGCTTCGCGCTTTCGCGTCAGCGCGAATACCTCGCCGATAGCGGCTCGGTCGAGCTCACCAAAAATCCCGACACCATGATCACGGCGCTGCGCAAGATCGAAGGACGCGGTGAAATCCCCGGCGCCAATTCGGCGGTGATGGAAATGTGCATCGACAATCCGCGCGAAGGTTTTTCGAACATCTTCGACACCCACCCGTCCGTCGACAAACGCGTCGAAGCGCTGGTGAAGTTCGCCGGCGGACACGATCCGGGCCCCCTCGCGCTGCCGCCGCCCGGCGAAGAAGAAGTCGTCAACGAGCCGCCCCGGGACGGGCCGTGGGCGCCGGAGACGCCGCAGCAGTCGCCGCCGGGACCGTGGGGTCCGGAAACAGGAGCGCCGGGCGGCCCGTGGGGCCCATCGCGAACCTAGCGTGGCGGCGACGCGATGAATATTCTGCACAGTCTATTCAGCTTCCGCGGCCGCGCGGGCCGGACCACAACGCACATGGCGCTCCGCGCGGCTTTTTTCGCGCCGCCCGGCCGAGCCGCTAGTCCCCCTCGAACAAAATCAGCGTCCTGACCGGCACGTCGAGCTTGCGCAGGCGCGCGGCGCCGCCGGCCGGCCGTTCATGCGAAAGATTACGCTTAAGCCCTTGTTAAATTAAATGAATGTATTTTCACTATCGGCGCGGTTCGACCGGACAGCCATTTCCCTGCCGAAATCGGCAAACCACAGGACGTGGTTACAATCGATGCGTGCCCATCTCTCGTTCCTGCGTGAAATCGATGCCACCGTCGCGCACAGCTCCGGTCTCCGGCGTGCCAAGATGGTCCGGCACCTTACAGACCTGTTCCTGGTCAACGCCGATCAATATTCCGACGACGAGATCGCCTTGATCGATGACGTCCTGGTCCAGCTGGTGGCAACAATTGAGGATTCCGCGCGAGCCTTGCTCGCGATCCGCCTGGGTCCCTATTCGAAAGCGCCGCCTAAGATTCTCAGCGCGCTGGCCTGCGATGATGCAATCGATATCGCTTCCCCCGTCCTCATCCAAGGCGAACATCTCGACGAAGCGACGCTGATCAAATGCGCCAAAACCAAAAGCCAGGAGCATCTGCTGGCAATCTCGCGCCGAAAGACCCTTGCCGAGGCGGTGACTGACGTACTCGTCGAACGCGGGGATCAGCAGGTTGTCTTGAGCACCGCGCAGAATGCCGGAGCCAAATTCTCCAGCGGCGGGTTCACAATTCTGGTCGATCGCTCGAAAGGCGACGACACGCTTGCCGTATGCGTGGCAGCGCGGCCGGATATTCCAACGCCATTGTTCGAGAAACTGCTCGAAACCGCATCGGAAGTCGTTCGTGGAAAACTTGTGGCCGAGAGCCTGCACGCCAGGCACGACATCGATCGGGTGGTCGACGAGGCGACCGAGCAGATCCGGGCGAGAACCGCCGCCAACTCGTCGCAAGACGCGACTGTGCCGGCGCCTGATGAATCCCGGAATTTTCCGGCGAAATCGGAAGTCGAAAAATTGGAGGCGTTTGCAAAGGCCGGCCACCTTGAAGCGACCATCGCCACGCTCGCCTACCTTTCGAACGCGCCCACCGATTTCATCCGGCGCAAATTGAAGGAAGACGACGTCGAAGCGCTGCTGATTCTGGCGAAAGCGACCGGGTTTTCCTGGCATACAAGCGATGTCATACTTGCGTTCAGCGCCGGGAAAAATCAGCGTTCGCCAGGCGATATCAAGCGATACGAAATCTCATTTGCGCGTTTAATCCAGACGACGGCGCAAAAAATCATGGACTTCCATCGCAAACGCGAACGCCCGCTTGCAAAACTGCACTAACGTTGTCTGGTTTAATGTCCCTCGAATGAAATGAGCGTCCTGACCGGCACGTCGAGCTTGCGCAGCCGCGCGGCGCCGCCGAGTTCGGGCAAGTCGATGACGAAGCAGGCCGCCAGCACGTCGGCGCCGAGCTGGCGCAACAGTTTCACCGCCGCTTCCGCGGTGCCGCCGGTCGCAATCAGATCGTCCACCAGCACCACGCGCTCGCCCGCGACCAGCGCGTCGGCATGCATCTCGATCGTGTCCTCGCCGTATTCCAGCGCGTAGGCGACGCTCACGCGCTTATGGGGGAGTTTGCCCTTCTTGCGGATCGGCACGAAGCCGGCCGAGATCTGGTGCGCCACCGCCCCGCCCAGGATGAAACCGCGTGCCTCGATGCCGGCGACCTTGTCGATCTTCATGCCGGCCCAGGGCTGCACCAATTCGTCCACCGCGCGGCGGAATGCACGCGCATCGCCCAATAGCGTGGTGATGTCGCGAAACATGATGCCCGACTTGGGGTAGTCGGGGATCGAGCGGATCGAAGCGCGCAGGTCGTTGTCGAGGATCGTCATCTGAACGGTTATTTCTTCATGCGCTCTACGAAAGTCTGCCCACCCTTCATCTTGTCGTTGGGCTGAGCCTCGTTGATCTGCACGACAACGGCCTCGGCCGGAACGTTGCAGTTCTTCATCACCGCCTGGGTGATATCGTACATAAGTGCCTTTTTCGTCTCGTTGCTGCGACCGGCGACGATATTGATGATCACTTCGGGCATTCGGTCCTCCTTTTGTCCCGCCTAGGGAAGCGCGCACGGCGCAAATATTCAAGTCCCGTACCCGACACTCCGCAACTAGTTCTAGCCGGGCGCCAGCACCCTGCCCGCCACGGCGTCGAGCTTCCTGATCAGTTCGGGATCGCGCGCGTCGGGCGCGGTGATCAGCGCGGTGTCGAGCGCGCGGTCCGAGCCGATCGGGCACGGCTCGTGCTGATGGGGAAAATCGCGCGCCAGCCGCGCCACCAATGCTTGCGCGCGGCTCGCGTTCTCCATCAGTACCTTGATGATGTCCTGCACGGTGACCGCGTCGTGCCGCGGATGCCAGCAGTCGAAATCGGTCACCATGGCGACGGTGGCGTAACAAATCTCCGCTTCGCGCGCGAGCTTGGCCTCCGGCATGTTGGTCATGCCGATCACCGAATAACCGAGCTGCTTGTAGGTCAGGCTCTCCGCCAGCGTCGAGAACTGCGGACCTTCCATGCAGACGTAAGTACCGCCGAAGTGCGGCTCGATGCCCTCCAGCAAAGCGGCCTCGCCGATGCGCGCGCGCAGGCGCGGCGAGACCGGATGCGCCATCGAGACATGCGCCACCAGGCCTTTGCCAAAGAACGAGCTCTCGCGCTTGTAGGTGCGGTCGACGAACTGGTCGACCAGGACGAAGGTGCCGGGCGGCAGTTCCTCCTTGAACGAGCCGCAGGCCGACAGCGACACCAGGTCGGTGACGCCGGCGCGCTTGAGCACGTCAATATTGGCCCGGTAATTGATGTCGGACGGCGACAGCCGGTGGCCCTTGTCGTGGCGCGACAGAAACACCACCGGCAGGCCGCCGATCTCGCCGATGCGCAAGGCGCCGGACGGCTCGCCCCAAGGGCTCGGAATGCGCTGCTCGCGCACGTTCTCCAGGCCAGGCAAATCGTAGATGCCGGACCCGCCAATGATGCCGAGCACTGCTTTGGTCATGTCCGCTCCCTCAAAGACGAAAGGGGCCCAAACGGGCCCCTCGCGTCAAGTGCCTTCGTGCCGCGCGCTCAGTGCACCGCCGACCACACCTTCTTCTTGGTGAAGTACATCAGCCCGGCGAACACGATCAGGAAGATCATCACCTGGAAGCCGATGCGTTTGCGCGCGTCGAGGTGCGGCTCGGCCACCCACATCAGGAAGGCCGCGACGTCCTTGGAATACTGCGCCACGGTCTGCGGCGATCCATCGTCATAGGTCACCTGCCCGTCCTGCAAAGGCTGCGGCATGGCGGTGTTGTGACCCGGGAAATATTCGTTGTAGTGGCCGGTCTGCGGCAGCACGAAGCCTTTGGGCGGTTCTGAGTAGCCGCTGACATAGGCGGCGATGTAGTCCGCCCCCTGCTCCTGGTATTGCGTGACCATGTCGAACAAGAACCACGGGAAGCCGCGGCTGTAGCTGCGCGCCTTGGCCAGCGTCGACATATCGGGCGGGGCGACGCCATGGGTCGCTTTCGCGGCCAGTTCGTTGGCGAATGGCGCCGGGAAATGATCGGCCAGCCGGCCGGCGCGCTCGACCTGATTGCCCAGATCGTCGAGGTCCTTGATCTTATAATCGGCAGCCACCGCCTCGGCCTGCGCTTCGCTGAAGCCGGGACCGCCCGTGTCCGCCAGATTGCGGAATGAGACCATGTCCATCGAATGACAGTTCGCGCAGACCTCGCGGAAAATCTTGAATCCGCGCTGGAGCTGCGCCTGGTCGTATTTGCCGAACGGGCCGGCGAACGACCATTTCAGCCGCGGCGGCGGCACCTGTTCGGTCAACTGCGCGGATGCCGGCGCAGCAACCGCGACCAGCGAACCGGCAAGCACGAGGGCGAAGATGGAGCGCTGAATGTTCATGACCATCCTCACGCCTTGGCGCCCAAAACCGATTCCGAAATCGAATTCGGCACCGGCTTGGTCTTCTCGAAGATGCCGAGCAGCGGCAGGACGATCAGGAAAAAGGCGAAGTAGTAGAACGTGAAGACGCGCGCGAGGATGACGTAGATGCCCTCCGGCGGCTTAGTGCCGAGCCAACCGAGCCCGATCGCGGCGATCACGAACAGCCAGAAGAACTGCCGGTACAGCGGCCGATAGCGCGCCGAGCGCACTTTCGAGGTGTCGAGCCAGGGCAGGAAGGCGAGGATGCCGATCGAGCCGAACAGCGCGCAGACGCCGAGCAGTTTGTTCGGGATCGAGCGCAGGATGGCGTAGAACGGCAGGTAATACCATTCGGGCACGATTTCCGGCGGCGTCACCGCCGGATTGGCCGGGATGTAGTTGTCGGAATGGCCGAGGAAGTTCGGGATGTAGAACACGAACCAGGCAAACAGAATGCAGAAGCAAACCATCACGAAGCCGTCCTTGACGGTCGCGTAGGGCGTGAACGGCACCGTATCCTTGTCCGACTTCGGCTCGATGCCGTCCGGATTGTTCTGACCCGTCACGTGCAGCGCCCAGACGTGCAGCACCACCACGCCGGCAATCGCGAACGGCAGCAGGTAGTGCAGCGAATAGAATCGATTGAGCGTCGGATTGCCGACCGCGTAGCCGCCCCACAACCAGGTGACGATGGCGTCGCCGACGCCGGGAATGGCGGAAAACAGATTGGTGATCACGGTCGCGGCCCAGAAACTCATCTGGCCCCAGACCAGCACATAGCCCATGAAGCCGGTGGCCATCATCAGCAGATAGATGATCACGCCGAGGATCCACAGAACTTCGCGCGGTTCCTTGTAGGAGCCGTAATACAGGCCGCGGAACATGTGGACGTAGACGGCGAAGAAGAACATCGCGGCGCCGTTGGCGTGCAGGTAGCGCAGCAGCCAGCCAAAATTGACGTCGCGCATGATCGCTTCGACCGACCGGAAAGCGAGGTCGACATGCGGCGTGTAGTGCATCGCCAGGATGATGCCGGTGATGATCTGCACGCCGAGCATGAACGAGAGGATGCCGCCGAACGTCCACCAGTAGTTCAGGTTGCGCGGCGTCGGATAGGCGATGAACGAGGAATGAACCAGGCCGCCGAGCGGCAGTCGCTTCTCGAGCCATTGCAGAGCCGGATGGGTCGGCTGGTAGGTCGAATGTCCGCTCATGATCAGCCGATCCGGATCTTGCTGTCGGAGATGAAGGCGTAGGGCGGCAGCGGCAGATTCTTCGGTGCCGGACCTTTGCGGATGCGGCCGGAGGTGTCGTACTGCGAGCCGTGGCATGGGCAGAACCAGCCGTCATACTCGCCTTGGTGGGCGAGCGGGATGCAGCCGAGATGGGTGCAGATGCCGATCAAGACCAGCCATTGATCGTGGCCCTGCTTGACGCGCGCTGAATCCGCCTCCGGATCGGGCAGGCTAGCGACGTCGACCTTCTGCGCCTCCTCAATCTCTTTCTTGGTGCGATGGAAGATGAAGATCGGCTTCGAGCGCCAGAACACCTTGATGATCTGCCCATCGGCGACCGGCGCCAGATCGATTTCCACCGGCGCGCCCGCGGCAATGGTCGAGGCATCCGGATTCATTTGCGCAATCAGCGGCACCAGGGCCGCGGCTGCGCCTACCGCGCCAACGGCGCCGGTTGCGATATAAAGAAAGTCGCGGCGCGTGTGCTCCGCAGAAGACACGGTCGTCACGTCTTAGGCCCTCTCCCCCGGCTGGCTTAGTCATCCGCCCGCGGCGTTAAGCCGGCAGGACAAGTCCCACGGCGGCGGGGCGGACCGGTTGCGGCAGCCCTGGGTGAGACAGGACGGCGCTACGGTGCCGTTTTATTGGCACCCTTGCGGTATTAGCGCAAGCCCGCTATCCGCCCAGTGCTCGTTAGTCGCATAAATCATTCGTCTAGAGCGACTTACCCCCGGAAATTTGGCAGGCCGGCCGATGCTGATTGCCCTCTATGAACCGGACATTCCGCAGAATACGGGGACGATTCTGCGGCTGTGCGCCTGCTTGCAGCTTCAGGCGCATATCATCGAGCCGGCCGGGTTTCCGGTGACCGACCGCGCCTTTCGCCGCGCCGGCATGGATTACCTCGACCGGGTCGCCATCACCCGCCACGGCTCGTTTCAGGCTTTCGAGGACTGGCGGCGCTCCGAGCGGCTCAAGCTGGTGCTGCTCACCACCGCCGCCGAAACCTCCTATCTTGATCATGCCTTCGCCGACGACCAGGTGCTGCTGTTCGGCCGCGAAAGTGCCGGGGTGCCGGAGGCGGTACACGCCGCCGCCGACGCGCGGCTGCGTATCCCGATCGCCAAGGACTTACGCTCGCTCAACGTGGCGATGACAGTGGCGCTGGTGGCCGGCGAGGCGCTGCGGCAGACGGGAGGCTTCGGGCGATAGCGGCCTTGCAGCTTATTGTATATTATAGTAATATACTTAAATGATTGACCTGGCCGCAACCGAGGGTTTCGACTGGGATGACGGCAATGCCCGCAAGAACCTGCTCAAGCATGGCGTAAGCCAAGCGGAAGCCGAGCAAGTATTCGCCGGCGAGCCACTGCTCGCGGCGGATTTTGCGCACAGCCAGGTGGAAGTCAGGTATCAGGCGCTCGGCGAAACAAGCGATGGTCGGCGCCTGCACGTCACATTCACGCTGCGCGGCGACAACAAAAAAATTCGCGTCATCTCTGCGCGTGACATGAACCGTAAGGAAAGGGTCTATTATGAACAAGAAACTTAAGCCGATCCCCAAATTCCGCAGCGAAGCGGCGGAACGGAAATTCTGGGAGACGCACGACTCCACCGAATATCTAGATTGGAGCAAAGCTCAGCGCGCGCGTTTTCCCAACCTCAAACTATCGACCACTGCGATCTCATTACGACTTCCACAGGGCACGCTCGATCGCATCAAGGTCGCCGCCAACAAGCGCGACGTGCCCTATCAGTCTCTGATCAAGGTCTGGCTGACCGAGAAGCTGGACGCCGAATGAGATATAGCGCGGCATTCCTTTCCCTGTTCGCCACGCTAATCTTCGGCGCGGGCGAAACTCACGCTGCGCGCCCGCTGCTCGCCGAGATGCTGGCGCGCGCGCCGGCCGCGGCCGGCCAGCCGGCCAAAGAACCAATCATGAGCCCGCTCGCGCTCGAGGCCTGCCTGCGCAACGCGCGCGAGCTCGACGCGACCGGCACCGCGATCGACACCGAGATCGCGGCCATCGACCGGCTCGCCGCCGAAGGCATGTTCCTGCAAAACCAGATCGACGCCGAATTGCCGATGCTGGGCGGCTATGACGAGCCGCGGCTCAAAGACCTCCAGGCCCGCATGATCCGCCACGAGCAACTGGCAAAACAATTCCAGGCCGAATTCCCGCTATACCAGCAAAAACAAAAGGCCTACGACGCCGCGGTCGCCGAGTTCGACCGCGCCTGCGCGCAAGGCTTCGCCGCCGGCGACCTCGAAGCGGTCAAGGCCAAACTCGGAATCAAGTGAGCACCATGGACTCCGGCCTGATCGAATCCCGCAAGACCCGCGCCCGCGCCTGGTTCGAGGCGCTGCGCGACGATATCTGCGCCGCGCTTGAAGCCGTCGAGGACGCGCTGCCGGCGAACGCGCCACTCGGGAAAAGCCCCGCCGGCCGCGTCCTGCGTACGCCCTGGAGCCGCACCGATCACAGCGCGGCGCAACCGATCTCGGGTTCACCCGAGATCGGCAATTTAAGTGCCGGGTCGGCTAAAGCCGAGCCGGATGGCGGCGGCGGCGTGATGTCGCTGATGCGCGGGCGCGTGTTCGAGAAGGTCGGCGTGCATTGCTCGACCGTGCACGGCGAATTCGCGCCCGAATTCCGCAAGGAGATCCCGGGCGCCGCCGAGGATCCGCGCTTCTGGGCGTCCGGCATTTCGCTGATCGCGCATCCGCAGAATCCGCACGTGCCGGCGGTGCACATGAACACGCGCTTTGTGGTCACCAGCAAGGCCTGGTTCGGCGGCGGCGCCGATCTGACGCCGGTCCTCGACAAGCGGCGCACGCAAGAGGACCCTGACAGCATCGCCTTCCACGCCGCGATGCGGGCGGCCTGCGATGCGCATCGACAAGTCGCGCCTTACGAGAAATACAAAAAGTGGTGCGACGAGTATTTCTTCCTCAAGCACCGCAATGAAATGCGCGGCATCGGCGGGATTTTCTACGACTATCTGGAAAGCGACTGGGACGGAACCTTCGCCTTCACCCAAGACGTCGGCCGCGCGTTCCTGCGCGTCTATCCCGAACTTGTGCGCAAGAACTTCGCAACCCGCTGGAGCGAAGCCGAGCGCGAGGAGCAACTCGTGCGTCGCGGCCGCTACGTCGAGTTCAATCTGCTCTACGACCGCGGCACGATTTTCGGGCTGCGCACCGGCGGCAACGTGGAGTCGATCCTCTCCTCGATGCCGCCCGTGGTGAAGTGGCCCTAGCGCAACGCCCCCACGACCAGAAACACTCCGCCCAGCAGCACCACCACGTCGAGGATGGCGGTGTGCACATGCACCGGCATGCGTTCGACGAAAGTCCTGGCCAGGAACGCGCTCGGCAGAGAAATAATACCGATCAATAATGCAAAGGCGACGACCTGCGCGGTGATCACGCCGGCGAGCCCGAACACCGAGGTCTTCACCACCCCGATCACGATCGAAATCGCCGCGTCGGTGGCGATCACGCCGGCGCCTTCGACGCCCGCCGCCATCAGCAACGAGAGCATGATCACGCCCGATCCCGCGGTGCCGCCGACCACCACGCCATAGCCGAGGCTGCCGAGCGCCAGCCCGCCGTCGCCCACCCGGAAGTCGCGCTTCTTCAAATGCCGGCGCAGCGGCACGCTGAGGATGAGCATCGCGCCGATCACCAGCGCCGCCCCGGCGCTGGAGAGCCGCGTATAGCCCCAGGCGCCGAGCACGCAGGTCGGCAACGCGGTCGCAAGCACGATTCCGGCGCGCCGGAAATCGGCATAGCGGCGGAAAGCGGTGAGCCGGCTCGCATTGTTGAACAGCGCCGAGATGGCGATGATCGGCACCACCGGCGCGGCGCCGACCAGCGGCACCAGCACCAGCGGCATCAGCGCGCCGGTGCCGTAACCCGAGACGCCGCCGACCAGCGACGCAAAGAAAGCAACGCCCGCGACCAGCGCGAGTTGGAGCAGCGACACATCGGCAAAGCCGGAAAGGATGTTCATGCGATCGATCGCGGTGGCGTGGCACGTCCTCTACCATGTGAACGAGAGCGTGTGATCGAGCGCGCGCAGGCTGGGTGCCGAAGTGTGTTGCGCGGGGTCGCGTCGGTGGATTTCGGCGCCCTGGTCGAACGAATCTGACACGGCCATTACGCGCGGCGGTGCCTATGGCGGGCACTGCGCCGGGTTAATGACAGGCGGATCGGTTTACGTGCAGACAACACCCGCTATACACGGCAACGCATTAAAAACTATAAGTGCCATAATGGGTTATCGTGGTCGACGGCTCGCGCCGAACACTGTTACTCAAACGCAACACAGGCGTAGATTCGACGCAAAAGCGCGCCCAAACTGTTCATTGGCGGCCCTGCGCGCCTGCCGCGAGCGATTTGGAATCCGTATTATTCGGCACCTAAATTCCTAAATTGGGGGTACGCGCGATGCGCTCAAAAACTATCACTCTATTGGCTATCGCATTCGGTCTTGGCGCCGCGCAGGCCGCATCGGCCGCCGACATGCCGGCCAGGATGCCCGCCAAAGCGCCGATGATAGCGCCGGCGCCCGTGTTCAGTTGGACGGGCTGCTATATCGGTGGCAACGTCGGCGGTAAGTGGGCCAGAACGTCGGGCTCCGTTGACGTGCCAGCGTCGACTGGGCTGGCCGGCCCGACCCCCGCAGGCTCGGTTCCCTTCGGTTCCGATGGCAACAACAATGGCACGTTCGTCGGCGGCGGTCAGATCGGGTGCAACTATCAGACCGGCCAGGTCGTGTTCGGCGTCGAAGGCGATGCCGACTGGCAACATTTTGACGTAACCCGAACTGTTGGAGTAGCGCCTCCGGCCCCGTTTGTCGCCGGCGACTCATTCAACGCATCGAGCCGATGGCAGGCGTCATTCCGTGGCCGTATCGGCTACGCTTGGGATCGCACGTTGCTCTACGCCACGGGCGGCGTCGCCTTTACTGAACTCAAAACGGGGTCCAACTGGATCGCCGTTGGCATCTTTCCCGCCACGGTTGCCTCCGACAGTGCAACGCTTGTCGGAGCCACCTTCGGTGGCGGCCTCGAGTACGCCTTCTGGCAGAACCTGAGCCTCGGCGTGGAGGGCCGCTATACTTGGTACGGGAACCACACTTTCAACGCCGGTGTGCTCTCGACTGCCGTCATTCCCGGAGTTGCGCCGGTTTTCACGACGGCTCCGACGACACAGACAATTAAGCTGAGCACTGCGGAAGTTCTCTTGAAGCTGAATTACAGGTTCGGCGGCTTCTGAGTTGCTCCGCTAAGCACTTAGCGAAATCTAAAGCCCCGGGCCCATCGCCCGGGGTTTTTTATTTTTGCAACTGGCCGGCCGCCGCGGTGGCAAGCGCCTGAATGGCCGCCGCTTCATCCGGAAACTCCGCCGCGATCCAGGCCTCTTCCGCAGAACGCATCGCTTCCCCGAGCGCCGGGCCCTTCTCGACACCGCGCGCGATGAAGTCGGCCGCCTTCAGCGGAAACACCGGCACGGTCCAATGTTCCGGCAACGCGACCAGCGCGCGCCAGCTCTGGTCGTGCGCGGAGCCTTGCGAGCGCGCCCAGGCCAGCAGCGCGCGGTCGGTGTAGAGCTCGCCCTTGAGCCGGTAGAGCAGCGCGCGTGCGGCCTGTTCGCCCGCCTCAGGCGCGATGGCCCGCCAGCCCTCGCCCATCGACGACAGCCGCGCGTGCTCGGCATTGGTCAGCCGCAGCTTCTGCCAAAGCCGCTCAGCATCCTCAGGGATGGCGACGGCAAGCGCGCCCAGCCGGCGCGCCGGATCGGGCGCGAGCCCGGCCGCCGCCTCCGCCTTTGCCATGTTCTCGAACGCCGCGAGATAAGCGACGCCGCCGAGCACGCGCAGCAGCAAGCCGCTGTCGGCCATGGCGACCAAGGTCGGCACCGCGTGCGGCGCGACCAGGAGCTTCATCAGTTCCATGCGCACGCGTTCGCGAGAAAGTTGATCGAGCCCGGCGCGGCCGGCGATGCAGGCGGCCAGCCCGCCCGCATCGGGATGCCCGCCGGCGCCATAGGCGGCGTGGAAGCGGAAGAAGCGCAGGATTCGCAGATAGTCTTCCGCGATGCGCTTGCCGGCATCGCCGATGAAGCGCACGCGCCGCTCGCCAAGATCCTCGAGGCCGCCGACATAGTCGTAGACCGCGCCGTCGCGCGTCGCCGATAGCGCATTGATGGTGAAATCGCGCCGCTCGGCGTCGGTCCGCCAGTCGCGGCCGAAGGCGACCTTGGCGTGGCGGCCGTAGGTCTCCACGTCCGTGCGCAGCGTGGTCACCTCGAACGGATGCTTGTCGATGACGACGGTGATGGTGCCGTGCTCGATGCCCGTGGGCACCGGCTTGAAGCCGGCGGCGCTGACGCGCTTGACCACTTCCTCCGGCACCGCGGTGGTGGCGACGTCGATTTCCGCGATCGGCATTCCGATGAGCGCGTTGCGCACGGCGCCGCCGACCACGCGCGCCTCTTCGCCGTTGCCGTCGAGCACGCCGAGCAGCCGCGCTAGCGCGCCGCCGCTCAGCCAGGGCGCGCCGGAAAGGCTGCGCGTGGTCATTCCGGCCGTCACCTGATCTGCCCCGGCACGAATTTGCCGTTTTCCATGTGTGCCGGCACATAGGTCGTGCCCGGCGGCGCGCCGGTGAAATTGGCGAAATAGACGAAGCTGCCGACCACCAGCAGCAGCGCGGCAATGCCAAGCCAGGCGATGCGCGAGACCGGCCAGGAATCCGGATGCATCACGCCGGCCTTGGTCGCCCACAGGAACACGACGTAGAGCACGAACGGCGCCAGGAATAGGATGATTTCTGTGGCGACCGGGCGGATCATTTTTTTCCTTTATCCCTCCCCCGAAGGGGGAGGGTGGTCGGCGAAGCCGACCGGCTGGGGGCCGCTTCGACGTAACCCCACCCGGCCGCTCGCCATAGCGCGTCAAAGACGCGCGTAAACGCGCTTAAGGCTCGCGTCCACACTTCCCTTGCAGGGGAGGGATTAAGAAGAACCGCCGCACCCCTCATCGGTAAATCCGTTCGTGCAGATTGCGCAGGATACCAGCGGTCACGCCCCAAATGTAGCTTGTAGTAGCTTGTCGCCCGGGTTGAGCGAAGCGAAATCCGGGCTACGGCCGAAAATAAGAGCAACGCGCACTCAACCCCGACGATGCCCGGCGAATACTGGTCGCCTAAAACGAACGACGGCCTGATCGATCACGCGCGCGGCCGATACTTCGCATCCTCGACGGTGACGATGTCCTTGCCGATCGGCCATAGGGCGAGGCCGGCAAGCTTGAGATGCGCCCAGGCGAACGGCAGGCCGATGATGGTGATCGCGAGCAGGATCGCTGTCAGCAGATGGCCGAGCGCGAGCCACCAGCCGGCCAGCACCAGCCAGATCAAATTGCCGAGGAAGCCGAGCGGGCCCGCGCCGATGCCGGTCGGGCGGTCGACGACGGTCTGGCCGAACGGCAGCAGCGTGTAAAACGCGATGGTCAGCGCCGCGCGCGCCCAGGGAATGCCGACGATGGTGATCGCCATGATCAAGGCGGCGATCACCCAGCCGGCCGCCATATAGAAGCCGCCGAACACGATCCACAGCACATTCAGCAACAGGCTCATCAGCGGCATGGCAAAGTCCCCTTGGCCCTTTCGCGCGGCGCGCGACAGCGCGGGCCGCGGGCGTCAAGGGCATGTAGGAAGCGTTGCGACCGACAGCAACTTGCCGCCGGTGGCAAAGAAAGCAAGCGTAGCCCGGATGGAGCGAAACGAAATCCGGGTCTTCGTTTCCGGTGCGGGTAAATCCCGGGTTACGCTCCGCTCCACCCGCGCACCGTGCTACTGTCGCGACAGACCGTGACAACGCGGGAGGCACGCATGCGGCTTGAAGGCGGGTGCTATTGCGGCGCAGTGCGCTATGTTGCGGAGGGCGAGCCGGCCTTAAAAGCGCAATGCCACTGCCGCGCCTGTCAGCATTACTCGGGCGGGGCGCCCAATCTGTTCATGCTGATGCCGGCCGAGGGCTTCAGCTATACCAAAGGCGCGCCGAAGACTTACACGCGGCCCGACACGCCTGACGCCGTGACGCGGGAATTCTGCGCCGCATGCGGCGCGCACACGATCTCGCGGCGGCCTGGCCTGCGGCCGGTGGTTGTTAAAATTGGATCGCTGGACGATCCTTCGGTCTACGGCGGCGCGCAAATGGCGATCTTCACGGCCGAAGGTCAGCCCTTCCATCTCATGGCGGACGGCATTCCCGCGTATGAAGGCCTGCCGCCGCGCCGCGCTAAGCAAGCGTAGCCCGGACGATCGCTCATCGATAAGTCCGTTCGTGCAGATTGCGCAGGATGCCGGCGGTCACGCCCCAAATGTAGCGCTCGCCGAAGGTGATCGCGTAATAATGCCGCATCATGCCCTGCCATTCGCGCGAATGGCGCTGCACGTTCTTCTGGTCCATCAGAAAGGCGAGCGGCACCTCGAAACTGGCATCGACCTCGCGGGTGTTGAGCGTGAGCGCAAAGCCGGGCTTGACCCGCGCCACCACCGGCACGATGCGGTAGCCGAGCGTGGTCAAATAGAGATCGAGATAGCCGAGCGGCTCGACGAAGCCGCGGTCGAGGCCGATTTCCTCGTCGGCTTCTCGTAAGGCAGACGCCAGCGGGCTCACGTCGCTTTTGTCGATCTTGCCGCCGGGAAACGACACCTGTCCGGGATGATCCGGCAGATGCTGGGCGCGCTGGGTGAGCAGCACCGTCGGCTCGGGATGATCGACGATCGGCACCAGCACCGCCGCCGGACGGACCGGCCGTACCGCGGCGATTTTTGCCATCACCGGATCGGCATCGTGATCGCCGCGCGCCGGCATGATGTCGGGGTCGGTGATGCCGGCCGGCACGTCGAGCGTGAGCCGCGCGCGGGCACGCGCGAAAAATTCATCGGCCGACAGTTGCGCCGCCGTGTCGTGCATTATAGTTCGACCCTGTGACATTGAACCAAGTGCGCTCCTAACATTTTTTATTGCGCATGATCTTTTCCGAAAACCGGTTCCCACTTTTCGGGATCATGCGTTAGGCGAACTCCCGCACGGCGCTGGCTTCCGCCATCGCGAAGAATTCGCCGCCCGAGGCGACGCCGAACATCGCCTTGCCGTCGACCACGCGCTCCTCGCCGAGTTCGACCAGATCGTAGAACAGCGCGCGCGTCACCTTGGCCCACAGCTCGCGGCGGACATGCAGATAGGGTTTCAGCCCGCCGGTCGCCTCCACCTCGAAGCGCAGCGCGTGACCCGGGCCGGCCTCGACCCAGTCGTCAACGTTGGTGCGGAAGTTCAGAACATGTGGGGCCGGAAGACCGAGAAGAAGACGTTGTTCTTGCCCGTCAACCTTCATTTCGACCGCGAGGAAGGGCGCGTCTTCGACCTGTACGCCGACCTTCTCCACAGGGGTGACCAGGAAGTATTTGTCGCCCTCGCGTTTGAGAATCGAGGCGAAAAGCTTGACCAAAGCGGGCCTTCCGATTGGGGTCTTCTGGTAGAACCAAGTGCCGTCGGCGGCGATGCGCATGTCGATATCGCCGCAAAACGGCGGATTCCACAGATGAACGGGCGGCAATCCCTTATTTTCTCGCGGTAGCGCCGCCGCTATCCCCTCCAATCCGCCAATCCCTGCGCCTTGCCCTGTCTTCGCCATTGTTTCCCTACGTTATTCAGGCCGTCTTTAGCCTGTTCGCAACTTTGTGACTCAACCCTAAAGGCCGCAGAAGATAGCGTAAGCTTGCCCGCAGAATGCGGCAGATTCGGCATAATTGGCGCACAAAATTCGCCTCTGGTGCGTTTGTTGCATAGCTCCCCGGCAAGCGCCAAAGCGGGCGTGAAGGCGCGCAATGAAAGGGATCGAGATCATGGCGTCGGCAAGCGGCGAAAACCTCGAAAAACTGGAAGATATGATCGTGCGCGCGGCGGAATCGACCGCCGCCCACGTGCGCGCAGCAAAAGCTGCCATCAGCTCCGTGATCTTCGGCCAGGACATCGTGGTCGAACGGGCGTTGGTCACCGTGCTGTCCGGCGGCCACGCTTTGCTGGTCGGCGTGCCCGGCCTCGCCAAGACCAAGCTGGTGGAGACGATGGGCATCGCGCTCGGTCTCGATGCCCGCCGCGTGCAGTTCACGCCCGACCTGATGCCGTCCGACATTCTCGGCAGCGAGGTGCTGGAGGAATCCCCGGGCGGCAAGCGCAGCTTCCGCTTCATCGCAGGCCCGGTGTTCGCGCAACTGCTGATGGCCGACGAGATCAACCGCGCCTCGCCGCGTACCCAGTCCGCGCTGCTGCAGGCAATGCAGGAGCAGCACGTGACGGTCGCCGGCGCGCGCCACGATCTGCCTAAACCGTTCCATGTGCTGGCAACGCAAAACCCGCTCGAGCAGGAAGGCACTTATCCGCTGCCCGAAGCGCAGCTCGACCGCTTCCTGATGGAAGTGGACGTCGATTATCCGGACCTCGAAGCCGAACGTAAAATCCTGTTCGACACCACCGGCGCGGACGAAACCCGCGCCAAGGCGGCAATGACCGCGGACGAATTGATCGCCGCGCAGCGGCTGGTGCGCCGGCTGCCGGTCGGCGAGTCGGTCGTGGAAGCGATCCTGACGCTGGTGCGCTCGGCGCGTCCCGGCCCCGAGGCCGGCGACATCGGCAAGCTGATCTCCTGGGGCCCCGGCCCGCGCGCCAGCCAGGCGCTGATGCTGGCGGTGCGCGCCCGCGCGCTGCTCGAAGGCCGCTTCGCGCCGTCGGTCGACGACGTGCTCGATCTGGCCGAGCCCGTGCTCAAGCACCGCATGGCGCTCACCTTCGCCGCCCGCGCGGAAGGCGAAACTATCCATAACGTGATCAAGCGGCTGAAAGCGCGCATCGGATAGCGCATGATCCCGAAAAGCGGGAACCGGTTTTCGGAAAAGATCATGCGCAAGCAAAATGTAAGGGACGCATGGTGATTCAATCCAAACAGATCGCCCTCTAATGGCCGAGCTTCCACGCAGCGACGCCGAAAGCGAAGCGGTACAAGCGGCTGCCGGCAAGAGCCGAAAGCTCGCCGCGCGCGTACCGCGCCTCATTCTGGAAGCCCGCCGCGTCGCGTCGACCCTGATTCACGGGTTGCACGGCCGCCGCCGCGCCGGCCCGGGCGAGAATTTCTGGCAATATCGCCGGTTCATTAATGGTGAACCGTCAAGCGCCGTCGATTGGCGGCGTTCCGCCCGCGACGATCATCTTTATGTGCGCGAACGGGAGTGGGAAGCCTCGCATACGATCTGGCTGTGGGCCGACCGCTCGCCCTCAATGGACTTCACCTCCTCGCTGACCGAGTGGAGCAAGCTCGATCGCGCGTTGGTCGTCTCGTTCGCGCTCGCTGACGTGCTCGTGGAAGGCGGCGAGCGCGTCGGCATCCCCGAGATCATGCGGCCGACCGCGAATCGCAATGTCATTGAAAAGATGGCGCAGGCGATCGTGCACGACACCGGCGGACGTCCCAGCCTGCCGCCGAACTTCGCGCCGGCGCCGTTTTCCGAGGTGCTGCTGCTGTCGGACTTCTGGTCGCCGATCGCCGAGTTTCGCAAAATCATCAGCCAACTGGCTGCAAACGGCGCGCGCGGCCATGTGGTGCAGGTGGTCGATCCGGCGGAAGAGACCTTCCCATACGCCGGCAGGATCGAGTTCATTGAATCCGAGGGGCTCGGCAGCGTCACCGCCGGCCGCGCCGAGACCTGGCGCAGCGATTATCAGCGCCTGGTCGCCAATCACCGTGCGGCATTGCGGGCCGAGTGCGAACAGATTGGCTGGAGTTTTACCGTGCATCGCACCGATCGCGGGCCGACCGAGCTTCTGTTCGCGATCCATGCGCGCATGGGCGCGAGCGCCCACACGCCCACCGTTGCCGCCCGGCACATCCCGATGACTCGTGAGAGCGCCGCATGATCGGCTCGCTGCCGCTCGGATTCGCGCAGCCGCTGGTGCTGCTCGGCCTGCTTGGCCTACCGGTGTTGTGGTGGCTGCTGCGGCTGGTGCCGCCGCGTCCGCGCCGCATCGACTTCCCGCCCACCCGGCTGTTGTTCGAGATCGCGCCCAAGGAGGAGACCCCGGCACGCACGCCCTGGTGGCTTACTTTGCTGCGCTTGACGCTCGCCGCTCTGGTCATCATCGCGGCCGCCGGCCCATTGTGGAATCCGCCGCTTGCAACATCGAATCGAGGAGCCCCGCTGCTGGTCATGATCGACGATGGCTGGGGCGCTGCGGCGTCCTGGGACGCCCGCCTGCGCACGGCCGACGAACTGCTCGCGCGCGCCGATGCCGACAATCGTGGCGTCGCCGTGCTGCCGCTATCGGAGACCGCGCGCGATCTTTCCTTGGCTGTCGCCGGTGCCGCGCGCGTGCAGATCAAGCAGCTCAAGCCGAAACCCTATACGATCGATCGCTCCGAGGCCCTGCCCTTGATCGAGCGCTTTCTCAAAATCGCGCCGGACGTCGAGATTGTCTGGCTCTCCGACGGAGTCGATCTGGGCAAGGGCGGCGAATTCGTCGCAGGCTTGAAGCGTATCGCCGGCGGCCATCCGCTCACCGTGGTCGCGGGCGCCCTGCCCGTCCCGCACGCGCTCGCCGCCGCCGACAACGCGGCCGGCGCGCTGACGGTGAAGGTGCTGCGCGCGCAAACCGGCAGCGCCGATACCGGCTTTGTCAACGCCATCGATCTAAAAGGCTTGCCGCTCGGCGAGGCGCCGTTCTCGTTCCGCTCCGACGCGCCTGACACCGATGCGGTAATCGATCTGCCGGTCGAGATCCGCAATGACGTGGCGCGGCTGGAGATTGCCGGCGAGCACTCGGCCGGCGCCGTGCAACTGCTCGACAAGCGCTGGCGCCGGCGCACCGTCGGCATCGTGTCGGGCTCGGCCGCCGACCGTTCGCAGCCGCTGATCGGCGCCACCTATTACCTGTCGCGCGCGCTCAATCCGTTTGCCGATATCCGTCTCGCCGAGGGCCTGGCGCCGGCGGAAGCGGTGAAGCGATTCCTCGACCAGCATCTGCCGATGCTGATCCTCGCGGATGTCGGCAACGTCGCCGAAGCGCGCGAGCCGCTCAACAAGTGGATCGACAATGGCGGCGTGCTGGTGCGCTTTGCCGGCCCCCACCTCGCCGGCGCCACCGACGACGACTTGGTGCCGGTAAAGCTGCGCCGCGGCGGCCGCATCCTGGGCGGCAGCCTGAGCTGGGAAAAGCCGCAACAACTCACCGCCTTCGCACGCGAAGGCCCGTTCGCCGGCATGCCGGTGCCGCACGACGTCACCGTCAGCCGCCAAGTGCTGGCCGAGCCGGATTCGCAGCTCACCGACCGCACTTGGGCAACGCTTGCCGACGGCACGCCGCTGGTTACCGCGCAGCGTTACGGCAAGGGCCTGCTGGTACTGTTCCACGTCACCGCCGACACCCGCTGGTCGGACCTGCCACTATCGGGCACCTTCGTAGACATGCTCCGGCACATCGTCGCGCTGGCGAACTCGACGGCGACTGCCGATAGCGACAATGCCGGCGCGGCCGGCACCGCCGCCGGCCTCGCCAATCAGGCCGTTCCGCCGACCCGCGTGCTCGACGGCTTCGGCGCTTTCTCGTCGCCGCCGCCGACCGCCCGCCCGGTACCCGCCAATTTCAACGTCCGCGCCAACGCGGATCACCCGCCCGGCTTCTACGGCCCGCCAGAAGGCCTGGTCGCGGTTAATACGCTGGCGCCGAGCGACCGGCCGGCGCCGCTCGATTTCTCGCCGCTCGATGCCCGCCTCGACGTCTACCGCCATGGCGAGCCGCTCGACCTGCGCGGACCGATCTTCCTTGCCGCGCTGGCGCTGCTGATGCTCGACGCGCTGGTGGTGATCGCGCTCTCCGGCGGCTTTGCCAGCATGTTGCCGCGCCGGCGCGTGGCGACGACATTGCTGGCGGCGGGCTTGCTGGGTGCACTTTCAATGCAGCAGCCGGCGCAGGCGCAGCCGGCGCAACAGCAACCGCCGCAGATATCTGCGCCGGAGCAAGATTTCGCCATGAAAGCGACGATGCAAACGCATCTCGCCTACATCGTCACCGGCGATGCGGATGTCGACGCCGTAAGCAAAGCAGGCCTGCAGGGCCTCACGCTGTTCCTGGCGCAGCGCACCGCGCTGGAAGCCGGCGAGCCGATCGGGCTCGATCCGGCGCGCGACGAGCTCGCGTTCTTCCCGCTGATCTATTGGCCGGTATCGGCGAGCGCGCCGAAACCCTCGCAGGCCGCGCTCGACCACATTGATACCTACATGAAGCGCGGCGGGACGGTTCTATTCGACACGCGCGACGCTATCGACGCGCCGCCTGGACCCGGCGGGGAGATGCAAGGCCCCGGCATGGTGGCATTGCGCTCGATCCTGTCGTCGCTCGATGTCCCCGAACTCGAACCGGTGCCGCGCGACCACGTGCTCACCAAAACCTTCTTCCTGCTGCGCGACTTTCCCGGCCGCTTCACGACCGGCCAGCTTTGGGTCGAGGCGTTGCCGGAGGAAACCGAGGAAGACGTCAACCGGCCGGCGCGCGCAGGCGATGGCGTATCCTCGATCATGATCACCTCGAACGATCTGGCCGGCGCCTGGGCCATGCGGCCGGACGGCCAACCGATGCTGCCACTGGTGCCGGGCGAGCCGCGCCAACGTGAGTTCGCCTTCCGCGCCGGCGTCAACATCGTGATGTACGCGCTCACCGGCAACTACAAGGCCGACCAAGTGCATATCCCGGCGCTGCTTGAGCGGCTGGGACAGTAGGAGTTCGATTTGAACCTCGGCATTTCATTCGCCCCGCTGGTGCCGGCCTATGTCGTATGGGCGGCCTTCAGCGTGGCCGTGCTGATTTCGATCGTGCTGCTGCTGGCGCGCAGCCGCGGCGCGCCGATGCGGGCCGTCGCGCTGGCGCTGATGGTTCTGGCACTCGCCAATCCTTCGTTCACGCGCGAGGACCGCGATCCGATCCCCTCGGTTGCCGCCGTCATCGTCGACAAGAGCCCGAGCCAGGATTTCGGCGACCGCAAGGCCCAGACCGAGGCAGCACGCACGAGCCTGGTCGAACGGCTCAAGCGCATTGCCGGCCTGGAAGTGCGCGTCGTGGAAGCGGGCGCGGCGGACGGCGAGACCGACGGCACGCGGCTATTCTCGGCCCTTTCCGCGACGCTCGCCGACGTGCCGCCGGACCGCATTGCCGGCGCCATCATGATCACCGACGGCCGCGTGCATGACGTGCCGGCCGATGCGGCCGCGCTCGGCTTTGCCGCGCCGCTGCATGCGCTGATTACCGGCCACCCTGACGAGATCGACCGTCGCGTGGTGCTCACGCGCACGCCGCGCTTCGGTATCGTCGGGCAATCACAGACCATCGGCTTCCGCATCGAAGACCAAGGCGCCAAGGTCGGCAACGCACAGGTCACGGTGCGGCGCGATGGCGACGTCGTGGAACAGCGCAACGTTGCCGTCGGCACCGACCTCAGGGTCAATGTGCAGATCCCGCATGCCGGTCAGAACATTGTCGAGATCGAGGCCTCGCCGCTCGAAGGCGAGCTCACCCAAGTCAACAACCGTGCGGTCATTTCGATCGACGGCGTGCGCGACAAGCTGCGTGTGCTTTTGGTATCGGGGGAGCCGCATGCCGGCGAGCGCACCTGGCGCAATCTGCTGAAGTCCGACGCCTCGGTCGACTTGGTGCATTTCACCATTCTGCGTCCGCCCGAAAAGCAGGACGGCACGCCGATCAACGAGCTGTCGCTGATCGCGTTCCCGACCCGCGAGCTGTTCCAGCAGCGGATCAACGACTTCCAGCTGATCATCTTCGACCGCTACGCGCGCCAGGGCGTGCTGCCGATCATCTATTTCGACAACATCGCCCGCTACGTGCGCGACGGCGGCGCGGTCCTGGTTGCGGCCGGCCCGGACTACGCCAGCCCCACCACGATCTGGCGAACCCCGCTCGACGC
>DASXBN010000102.1:0-1829 GCA_036491675.1 Pseudolabrys sp.
GATCCCGCTCCGCTTCGCCGTCGCCGAGCCGGCGGCGCACTACCACGTTCCCCTGCTGGTATCCCCGTGGAGCTATTCCACATACCGTGGCAGCTGAACATGGCGCTAGCCCGGGGACAACAATTCCAAAGCCGGGCGCAACAATTCCAAAGCCAGTCGCAACGATTTCAAAATCAAGCGCAACAAAATCCAAATGTCTTTATCAATTAAACCAATGGCTTGCGCCGAAGTGCCGTCCAAATCGCGCCTGTCGTATTGCCCACCCGGTGCCGCGTCCACAACGACTCGGACCCTAGCATGGATTCCGATTTTCTGAAAGAGAATGTCGTCCGCTCCTTCTGCCCTCGGCGTTTTTTCGGCCCAGCCTCTTGCATAAGCGTGCTTACTATATTATAAGCATGCTTATGTTATCACTTGCTCAGAAAATGAAGATCTCGCCGGCCCGAGAGCTCGGCTTCGGGCTGCACGACGTGGCGCGGCTGCTCAGGACCTATTCCGATCAGCGCGCGCGCGAACTCGGCACGACGCGGGCCCAGTGGGCGGTGCTCTCGCGCCTGCACCGTTGCGAGGGCGTCAAGCAAAGCGAACTGGCAGAAGCGCTCGACCTCGCGCCGATCACCCTCGGCCGCCTGATCGACAAACTGAGCGGCGCCGGCCTTGTCGAGCGGCGCGACGATGCGAGCGACAGGCGCGCGCATCGCCTCTATCTCACCGAGAAGGCCGCGCCGGCGCTCGTCAGCCTCGGCGCGCTCGCCGAAGACGTGATGGGACGGGCGCTGGCGGGGGTCGACGAGGCGACCATCCACGCCATGCATGACGGCCTCAAGATCATCAAGGCGAATCTCAAGAACGAATTGAATGCGGGAGCCGAACCCAAGTGACCCAACCCAAGCCCGCGGCCGGGCGCGATCCCGCGCCGGAAGATTCCGCGCCCGCTGCGTCGCAGCCGCTGCCGTTTGCGCCGCCGAAATCAAGCGCCCAACAAGGCCCGCGCGAGCCTCAGCCGCTAGCGCCTTCGTCCGCTGCCCAGCCGTCGCAGCCGATCCAGTTCACGCCGGCGCGAACGCCGGCGCCGGGCCCGCAAGCGCCGCCGCCCGCGGCGCAGCCGCCTGCGCCGCCGGCCGCCGAGACCCCGATCACCATCAAGCGCAAGCGCAGCGGGACCGGACGCTTCGTCATGCTCGTGGTCATCCCGCTCGTCGCGCTCGCGCTCGGCTTCACGTGGTGGCTGAGCAGCGGCCGCTATGTCTCGACCGACAATGCCTATGTCGGCGCCGACAAATCGCTCATTACGCCCCAAGTCACCGGTGCGATCGTCGCCGTCCACGTGGCCGAGGGGCAGAAGGTCAAGGTCGGTGATCCGCTGTTCGATATCGACCGGCAGCCGTATGAGATCGCGCTCGCGCTCGCCAGGGGCCGCCTTGATGCGGCGAAGGTCGAATTCGCCAATCTGAAGTCCTCGTACATCAGCAACGCCGAGCAGATCAAAATGGGCGAGGGCGCCGTGGCGGTGCGCCAAACCGACTTCGATCGCAAGAACGGACTGGCGGTGCACGGTACGGGAACCACCGCCGATCGCGACACCTCGATGGGCAACCTGATCCAGGCCAAGCAGATCCTCGAATTCGTGCGCCAGCAGCAGGCGACGGTGACGGTGAAGCTCGGCGGCGGCCCCGATGCGTCGATCGACAACTTTCCCGACTACATGCAGGCGAAGGCCGGCCTCGAGGACGCCGAACGCAATCTGCGCAACACCAAAGTCCTCGCGCCGATCGACGGCGTCGCGACGCAGGTGCCCGAGATTCAGGTTGGGCGCGTGGCGGCGGCGG
>DASXBN010000103.1:0-1930 GCA_036491675.1 Pseudolabrys sp.
GGGTCTAACTCCTGTCGCTCGACGTGTGGGTGCGGGATCTCAGAGCGCTGCGGCGTCGGTCTCGCCGGTGCGGATGCGCACGGCGGCGTCGATGGCGAGGACGAAGATTTTTCCGTCCCCGATTTGACCGGTCTTGGCGGCTGCGCAGATGGCGTCGATCGTCCTGTCGACCTCCTCGGCTGCGACCGCCACCTCGATCTTGATTTTCGGCAAGAAGCTCACCGCATATTCGGCGCCGCGATAAATTTCGGTATGGCCCTTCTGGCGCCCGTAGCCCTTGACCTCGGTCACGGTCATCCCATGCACGCCGATCCCGGTCAGTGCGTCGCGGACCTCGTCGAGCTTGAAAGGCTTGATGATGGCCATGACGATTTTCATAGGTTCGGCCCCCCGCTTGGGCCCTCCCTGCGGGAGCAGGGCTGTCGACAGTCTCGCTTGCGCGGCCTTCGCGAGAAACCTCGCTTCGCCGAGCAATGCCGCTGCCACTAATCAAGCCCCGTGCCAGTTCGCTCCATCGGCCGTAAGTGCCTGGAAACAAGAAGCATTTGCGGAGCGGCCGCGACCTGCCTGCGACCTTTTGTCAAGCGCCGCACAAACCCCGCTCAAGCCTGCTCAATTTTTAATCAGGAGGTGCGAAGGGACCGAATGTCCCGCCCCTGAGCATCGATGGCCGCGATCGCCTCAGGGGATTTCCAGCGCGCACGTCGAACGCGGCCATGCGCCACCCGCGAACTACTCGGGCGGACGGCGGCCGGCGGCCCGCGGCGGCTCCGGTGTCCGCTTGCGCTTACTGCAGCGCTTCGCCGTGCTGGGTCAGATCGAGGCCTTCGATCTCGTGCGGCCCGCTCACCCGCAACGGGACGAGCAATCCGATCACCTTGAGGAGAATGTAGGTCAACACGCCGGACCAGATGAGGACCGCGACGACGGCGTAGAGCTGGATCAGCACCTGCCTGCCATTGCCCTCGAACAGTCCCGGGGAGCCCTGCGGCGCGTCCGGACTAGCGGACAGCGCCGCCACCGCGAACACGCCCGTGAGCAACGTGCCGGTCGCGCCGCCGATGCCGTGGACGCCGAACACGTCGAGCGAATCGTCATAGCCGACCCGCAGCTTCAGCGACGTGCAGGCCCAGAAGCAAATTGCGCCGGCGATCAGGCCGATGACGACGCCATGCCAGGGCAGCACGAAGCCCGACGCCGGCGTGATGGCGCCGAGACCGGCGATGGCGCCCGTGATCATGCCGAGCACCGATGGTTTTCCGCGCGTCGACCATTCCAGGAACATCCAGGTCAGCGCGCCGGTGGAGGCCGCCAGATGCGTAGCCGTGATTGCAAAGGCGGCGCGCGCATTGGCGCCGAGCGCCGAGCCGCCGTTGAAGCCGATCCAGCCGACCCAGAGCAGGCCCGTGCCGATCACCGCCAGCGACAGGTCATGGGGGGCGAAATTGTCGGTGCCGTAACCGTGGCGTTTGCCGAGCACATAGGCCGCGACCAGACCTGCAACCCCCGCGTTGAGGTGGACGACCGTGCCGCCGGCGAAATCGAGAACGCCGGCACTGGCAAGAAAGCCGCCGCCCCATACCCAATGCGCGATCGGCACGTAGACGAAGAGCAACCACCCGGCGACGAACCACAAGAACGCGGAAAACCGCATGCGGTCTGCGACCGCGCCCGCGATCAGCGCCACCGTGATGATCGCAAACGTCATCTGATAAACCACATACAAAAGCTCCGGAATGGTCGGCGCGAATACGCTCGTCGCATCCATGCCGATGCCGCGCAAAAACAGCCGCTCGAACGTTCCGAGCCAGGGCGCATCACCGGCAAAGCTCAAGCTGTAGCCGACGGCGAACCACAGGAGCGAGCAGACGGCGGTGCAGGCGACGCTCTGCGCCATGGTCGCGAGCACGTTCTTCTTGCGCACCATTCC
>DASXBN010000104.1:0-132443 GCA_036491675.1 Pseudolabrys sp.
CAGCGCGATGCATCTGACCTCGTCGAAGGTCAACGCACGGCGGTGAAGAACCGCGCGACGCGGAAGCCGGACAGCCAGGTCCAGACCGGCTTGCTGCGGATGCCGAGATCCCACGAGCCGACCACCGCGTCGGCGCGGCCAACCAGGTTGTCGATCGGCAACAGCCCGACGCCGCCCTCGCGCACGGCGATGCGGCTGTCGGCGGAGTTGTCGCGGTTGTCGCCGAGCACGAACAGCTTGCCGGCCGGCACCGTCACTTCCGGCGTGTTGTCGAGCGGACCGTTGTCGCGCTGCTTGAAGATCTCGTGGCTGACGCCGTTCGGCAGCGTTTCGACATAGCGCATGGCGCGCTCGCTACGGCCATTGTCGTCCTCTGCCTCGCCGACGCCTTCCGACTTGAGCGCGGCGGCGCGGTCGTTGATGAAGAGCTGGCCCTGTCGCATCTGGATGCGATCGCCGGGCAGGCCGACGACGCGCTTGACCCAGGCCTGCGAGCGGTTGCCCGGCCAGCGGAAAACCACGACGTCGCCGAGCTTCGGGGTCTCGCCGAACACGCGTCCGGTCTCGGGCAGGTTGATCTGTATCGGCAGCGAGGCGGTGCCGTAGCCGTAAGGATATTTCGACGCCAGCAGCGCATCGCCGATCAAAAGCGTCGGCTCCATCGAGCCCGACGGCACGTAGAACGGCTCGGCGAGCGCGCCCTTGGCGACGAAGACCGCCAGCACGATCGCCGCCAGCTGGACCAGTTGCCCGCGCCAGCCTTGCTTCTTGGCGGCTGCAGTTTGATTGTTGACGCTCATCCGCCCGTTCCTCCGACAGTAATTCTCTCCATCCGCAGCGTCGGCTGGCCGACCCCGACCGGCACGCCCTGGCCGTTCTTGCCGCAGGTGCCGATGCCGGAATCCAGCGCCAGATCGTTGCCGATCATGGTGATGCGATGCAGGTCGGTCGGCCCGTTGCCGATCAGCATCGCGCCCTTCAGGGGCGCGCCGATCTTGCCGTTTTCGATTTTGTAGGCCTCGGTGCACTGGAACACGTATTTGCCCGAGGTGATGTCGACCTGGCCGCCGCCGAAATTCGCCGCGTAGATGCCGTTCTTGACGGAGGCGAGGATTTCCGCCGGATCGCGGCCGCCAGCCAGCATGTAGGTGTTGGTCATGCGCGGCATCGGCACGTGCGCGTAGCCCTGGCGGCGGCCATTGCCGGTCGGCTTCATGTTCATCAGCCGGGCGTTCTGGCGGTCCTGCATATAGCCGACCAGGACGCCGTCCTCGATCAGCACGGTGCGATTGGTCGGCGTGCCCTCGTCGTCGATCGACAGCGAGCCGCGTCGTGAAGCAATGGTGCCGTCATCGACCACGGTGACGCCCTTGGCCGCGACCTGCTGGCCCATCAGACCCGCAAACGCAGAAGTCTTCTTGCGATTGAAATCGCCTTCCAGGCCGTGGCCGACCGCCTCGTGCAGCATCACGCCCGGCCAGCCATTGCCCAGCACCACATCCATCTCGCCGGCCGGCGCCGCCACCGCGTCGAGATTGACCAGCGCCTGGCGCACGGCTTCGTCGACCGCGCTCTGCCAGGCCGCGGTCTCAATGAAGCGCTGATAGCCTTCGCGCCCGCCGACCCCGTAGCTGCCGGTTTCCTGCCGGTCGCCGTCGCCGACCACCGCCGACACGTTCAGCCGCACCAGCGGACGGATGTCGCGATAGCTCTCGCCGTCGGCGCGCAGGATTTCCACCACCTGCCAGGTGGCGGCGATGCTGGCGGTCACCTGCCGCACGCGCGCATCCTTGGCGCGCGCATAGGCGTCGATCGATTCCAGCAATTTGACCTTGCTCTCGAAGCTCTGCGCGCCGAGCGGATTGTCGTCGCCATAGAGCTTGCGATTGGTGCGGCCGGGCGCGTCGGCGTAATAGCCGCTGTGGCCGCCTTTCACCGCGCGCACCGCTTCGGCGGCGCGCGCCAGCGCGCCTTCCGACAGGTCGGAGGCGTGCGCGTAGCCGACCGCCTCGTCCTTCACCGCGCGCAGGCCGAAGCCCTGCTCGGTGTCGTAGGAGGCCTGCTTGAGCCGGCCATTGTCGAAGGCGAGCGCCTCCGCCTGCTTGTATTCCAGGAACAATTCGCCGTCGTCGGCGCCGTCCAGCCCGCGGCCGATCAACTGGCGGACCTTGTCGCGGTCGAGGCCGGCACGGTCGATCAGGGAAGAAATGGCTGGGTCCATAGATAGTGCTCCGCTAGCGCCCTCACGCCATCAAATAAGGCGTCTGTGGCGATTCTGCGAGGGCACGGCTGGACGCATCGCCGCTGGCAGGCTTAGTAGGCCGCTTTGGTAACGGAGGTTCCCCATGAAGGCGATGCTGCTGACCGACCACGGCGGACCGGAGATGCTGCGCTACGGCGAGGCGCCCGACCCGGTAGCCGGTCCCGGCGAGGTGGTGGTCGATATTCACGCCGCATCCGTCAACGGCGCCGATCCCAAGGTGCGGCGCGGCAACGGCCGCTACAAGCTGGACAAATTCCCGCACATCCTGGGCCGCGACTTCTCGGGCGTGGTCAGCGCGGTCGGGCAGGGCGTCACCGATTTCAAGGTCGGGGACGCGGTCTTTGGTATCACTGACGTCGGCATCGAAGGCACCTACGCCGAAAAGATCGCCATCAAGGCCGCGATCGTCGCCAAGAAGCCGGCTTCGCTCGGCCACGTCGAAGCGGCGGCGCTCGGGCTCGTCAGCCTCACCGCGCTCACCGCCATCGAGGATACCCTGCACCTCAAAGCGGGCGAAACCATTTTGATTCAGGGCGGCGCCGGCGGCGTCGCCGGATTCGCCGTGCAACTTGCCAAACATCTAGGCGCTACGGTGATCACCACCGCCAGCGCCGGCAACCACGCCTATGTGCGCGGCCTCGGCGCCGACACGGTGATCGACTACAACAAGGAGGACTTCACCGCCATCGGGCCGGTCTGCGACGCGGTGTTCGACACCGTCGGCGGCAATGTGCGCGCCGGCTGCTACAAGGTGCTGAAATCCGGCGGCCGGCTGGCGTGGATCGCGCCGGCGCCCGAGGGCTTTGCGCCCGAGCGCAAGGATGTTGCGACCTTGCGCCCCGACGTCAAACGCGACCGCGCGCATCTCGAGCGGTTGCTGGCGCTGCTCAAGGCCGGCGCGGTGAGCGCGCCCACGATCGTGCGCTACAACCTCGCCGATGCGGCCGAGGCGCACCGCGTCAGCGAGGCGCGCCACCTGCAAGGCAAGTTGGTGTTTGAAGTGCGCTAGGCTTTTTTCGTCGGCTGGCGGCGCGCCAACCTGTTGCTGGCGCGCCGTTCAGATTCGGTCAACTGCTATTTCTTCTCGCCCTCGCCGTAACGCTCGCGATAGAACTCCTGGATCTTTTGCAACTGCTCCTTGGTCATGCCTTCCTTGAGCCAGCGATGACCGGGATACGTGTAGACGTATTTCTCCATGAGTTCGTTATACATCTGCTCGCCGGCCACCTGTTTCACCTGCGGCAGAAACTCCATGTAGAAGTTCTTGGCCGTAGATACCATGCCACCAGGCATAGTCGGGGCCGGACATCGCGGCGCCGTGCCGCGCGCGGCGGCCTTCGTGGTGCCAGAGCTCGTAGTAAGTCCATTCGAGCTTCTCATCCATCTGCGCCGGGGTGAGTTTGTTGGCCTTGTACAGTTCGGCCATGATCGCAGCCGCCGGCTTGCCGAACTTTTCGTTGTACAGTCCGACCAGATCGTCGAACTGCTTGTAGAAGCCGAGGACCTGTCCGCTCGCGTGACAGCTCGAGCAGACGTCCTGCATCTTCTCGCGCCGTTGCTGCCAGGTCAGCACACTCATGACCGTGCGGCTGACGCCGTCCTTGCCCTTCACCACATCGCCCGGCTTGGGCAGCGGGGTGCCTTCCGGCCGATCCTCTTTGTTCAGGTCCTCGTAAATCACCATGTTGAGCTTGGTCGAGATCGCCGGCCGCAGCGTCCAGCTGATGCGCTCGCCGACGTCATGCGTGACGCCTTGCGTGCGCGTCGCGCTCATATGGCAGCTCGCGCAGGACGGCGCAGCGGTGTAGTCGATGCCCGCCTTCCAGCTGCTGCGGTCGAGATTGAGGTGCTCCCTGTTCGCATCCCAGAGGATGCCGTGTTTGGACTCCTGATAGACCTCGATCTGCGGATGGTCGGGGCCGAGATGGCATTTGCCGCAGGTCAGCGGTTGGCGTGCCTGCGCTACGGAGAAGCGATGCCGAGTGTGGCAAGCGCTGCAGCTTCCGGCGCTGCCGTCCGGATTGATGCGGCCGATGCCGGTATTGGGCCATGTCGTGGGATCGAACTTGCCGCCGGGCAGCACCTTGATGGTCGAACCGTGGCACTGGTAACAGCCGACGACGACCGCCGGCGGTCCGCCGACCACTTCGCCGAGGAAATTATCGAGCGAGGCGAGGATCTCGCCCGCCTTGGCATGATGGCTGCCCTTCTGCTCGTCGACTTCCTTCTGGTGGCAGCGCGCGCAATCCTTCGGCGACACGATCACCGCAATGGTCGCGCCATTGTGCTCGAAGGCGTCGGCATCGCCCTTCTCGGCGCGATGGCAATCAAAGCAGTTGACGCCTTTCTGGCCATGCGCGCTGGCGCGCCACTCTTCGACCAGTGCCGGATTCATCGGCCCATGACACTGAATGCATTGCGCGCCTTCCGGCGCGCCAGCCGTCGTGGTCGTAGCGGCTCGTTGCGCGTGCGCGGGAATGGTGGCGCTCAACGCCACGAAGGTCGCAGCCACGATAGTCGTCGATAGGATCTTGCTGGTTGAACGCATCGCCTCGCCTCCCGGAAGTGGCATCTGGCAATTCGCTTCATAATCATTATAGCAAAGGCCGCTGTCAGTGGGGCGCTCAAAGCTGCGAGTTTTTCTGCGTCGGTAGGTAATTAAGTGGGGGCGCTCCGCGAATGGTGCGTAGTTTTGTTTCGGATTTGTGACCAAGTGTCCGATATCGCCGTGCGGCGCGCGCGTCGAGCGTGCCGGCGTTCCGCCACTACAAGCTTGCCGATGCGGCCGAGGCGCACCGCGTCAGCGAGGCGCGCCACCTGCAAGGCAAGCTGGTGTTTGAAATCCGTTGATCCGGCGCGGCGTTCAACCGCGCGAGAACTTCACCGACACCTCACCGATCGGATCGATCGCGTGCGCGATCGCGGTCTCGTCCGCTTCGATCGTGATCGGCGGCGTGATCGAGCCGGTGATGATGATGTCGCCGGCGCTAAGTTTCTCGCCGCAAGCTGCCACGACATTGGCGACGTGGGCGACGATGTCGACGAGCTTGCCGGTGAGTGCTTCCGGATCGCCGGTGCTTGCGACCTCCGCGCCGCGCCGGATCAGGCGCGAGGTGAGGCCGGCAACGTCGCCGCCCGGGCGCGTCTTGTCGGCCAACACGACGTGCCGCTGGAAAATGTCGCGCCCTAGCACAAGGTCGAGATTGTCCGGCGCCGGCACCGGATCGAGATCGGCGATCTCGATCGCCGGCGTGATCTCCTTGATCGCCGCCAACGCCGCCTCGGCCGTCGCGCCGCCCGCAAGATCTTTTCCCATGCGCACGCAGATTTCCGGCTCCAGGACCGGCCTCGTATAGCCCTTGAGCGAGACGGTCGCGCCGGACGCGAGCAGCGCCTTCTGCATCAGGTAGCCGACCAGCGGCGCGAAGAGTCCGAGCTTCTGCATCGAGGCCGGCGCGCCCATGCCGACCTTCCAGCCGAGCGGCTTTTCGCCGGCGGCAATGCGCGTCTTCCGCGTCTCAAGCTGCGCGGTCATGCCTTGCTTGATCAGCGGATTGTCGAGATCGCGCAATGTAAAAATCACTTGTGGCTCTCCGGATGCACTTCGTAGCCGGAAGCCTCGATCGAGCCGGCCCCCATCCAGCCCCAGACCAGCACCACGTCCTCATCCGAAGTGTTGTTGAAGCCGTGCCAGCAGCCGCGCGGCGAATAGATCACGTCGCCTTCGCTCGACGGCTTGTCGCCGTGATCGGTATAGATATGGCCCTTGCCCTTGAGCACGATGAAGAACTCGTCGCAATTGTGATGGCGGTGATTCTCGTGGCGCGCGCCCGGCTTGAGCACGGTCCAGCCGACCACGTTGTCGGCATCGGCGGTTTTCTTGTCGATCAGGAACTGCACCTGCATGTCGACCCAGCCGTCGTCGCGTTTGAGGCCCTCGACCTTCGGCACGTCGCGCAGATTTGTGCGGTACATGACCGGGGCGGGCTCGCCTTCCTTCCAGGCGGCGGCGGTCGCCCTCACGGCTTTGCCCAGAGCGGCTCCGGAGTTTTCGGCAGACGATGTCATGATTGTCCTCCTAAGCGGCGATAGACCTGATGCGCCACGACGAAATCGTTGCCGTCAATGCCGAGCCCGCGGCAGGCGTTCATCATTTCGTTGGCGGCGGCGGCGAGCGGCACCGGTGAGCCGAGCGTGCGTCCGAGATTGAGCGCCAACAGCATGTCCTTCTGCTGCAAGGTGACGTCGGCGAGCGGTACCTGCGGCATCTTGCCGTCGAGGATGAATGGCCCGCGATAGCCGAGCACCGGCGAGGCGGCGACGCTCTTGAGCATGGCATCGAGCGCCACATCGCGGGCGACGCCGCCCTTCTCGGCGAGCGCGACGGCTTCGCCGAAGGCGATCACCTCCACCATCAGCAGCAGGTTGACGGCGATCTTCATCTGGCAGGCGAGCCCGTTGCCGCCGATGCGGGTGACCTTCGGCCCGATCGCCAGCAACACCGGCTTCACGCGTTCGTATGCCGCCTCATTGCCGCCGATCATGATGGACGCGTTGCCCTGGACGACGGTGACCGGCGAGCCCGAGAGCGGGCCGTCGAGCATGATGCAGCCGGCCTTGGCGAATTCCGCCGCGAGGCTGCGGCTCTCGTCCGGTTCGATCGTGCTCATGTCGATGAAGATGTTGCCTTTGGCGAGGCCGGCCACGATGCCGTCGGCGCCCAGCGCCACCGCTTTCACCGCTTTGGCGTCGGTGACGATTGAGAACACGAGCTCGGATCGCTCGGCCACCTCACGCGGGGTGTCGGCCCAGAGCATGCCGGCTTCTACGAGCGTTACGGCCTTGTCGCGCGAGCGGTTCCAGCCGGTGACGGAATGTCCCGCCGCCATCAGGCGTGGCACAATGAGCTGACCCATCGCGCCCAGGCCGACAAATCCCAATCGCACTGAGGCGTCTCCCGCGGAACCTTTTTGCGGCGGCAGTATCCACGGATCAAGCGATGAAGGCGAGTCCGCGGGTTGACGCAGTCGTGTTGCCCAACAATGTGGGCGGGCGGCTGCTATTTCTTTTTCGTCTTCAAGAACGCCGCGCAATACGCCGCTTCGAAGGACCGGTAGTCGTTGGTGATCTCGCTGCCTTTGCGGATGGCGCGGCGGGCGATGACATAGCCGTTGTGGAAATAGGTGTTGGGGTCGTCCGAATGGTTCATGAACGTGTCGTAGTCCATCGACACGAGGATTTCGTTGCCCCACTGGTAGCCGTGCAGCTTGATGTGGTCCTTGGCCTGCTTTGGCAGCTTGGCGAGCGTGCGGCGGTTGTAAAAGCGATCGAAGCCGTAGACGAAGCGCCAGATTTTCTGGTCCTTGCGGATCGTTTCGCCGGCAAAAACTCCGATGCCGTGGATCGGGCTTTTATCGAGATAGGTTTTGACGAGAAGCATTGGTGGCCGGGGCCGAATCGCTGCGCTTTAAGGCAGTTTATCGTATCCCTCGCCAAAACCGGCGAGACTCATCGGGAAACCGATGCCTTCTTCCGGCGTCTGGAAGATGATGAAGGTCGCGGTCTTGCCGGTGCGCAGCTTGCCGATCAGCGTATCGTCCATGACCACCTCGGCGATGCAGCCATTGGGCAAGCAGCGCACGAAGCCGGCGCGGCCGATATCGGCATCGTCGATCTTGAGCCCCAGGCCCGAGGGCAGCAGGACGCCGAGCGGCGCCACCACCCGCATCAGCCGGCTTTTGAGGTCGGCGGTCTTGAGCACGATCACCGTCAGACCGACATTGGCACGGTCTTCCGCGGTGACACTCTGGATCAGGGCGCATTGTTCGGATTTTGCGCCGGGTGGCGTATCGCAGCGGATCTGCCAGTCCATATGCACCGACTTGACCGCGCCCTGCGCGGCGGCCCGCTCGGTCGCAACGGCCGCCAGGACCAAGACCTGTACCAAGACCAGCGCCAACGCGAGCCGTGCGCGGCCTCGAAGCGCGTGCCCGTCAAGCCCGAAAATGCCCATCGTTCAATCCCTTGGCGCGCGCCGCCCCGCTCGTAGGCGTGCCGGCGAATCGCTTCCCGGTCAGCATTTTATTCATTCCCCTTGGGTCACGCCCGACCAGCCCTGTCAAGCAAACGACCACAGGCCGGCAAGGTTCGAGGCGGGATCATCCAAGCCGCCTGGACGTGGCGTAAATACGGCGTCCGAACTCACTTGGGGGCAAGCCGTTCGCTGCACGGAACGGGCGATAAAGGCGCATTGCGGCAAAGCCAGAATTATGGTTTGAGAGATCGGGATACCCCCCCGTCCCGCCGCACCGCAAAAGCTGCCGCGCCCGTGGCAAACGCTGTGCTCAGCGGGGCCGAGCCGACATCTTGCCTGCGGTGGGCGGCAAAAAGGGGCCTTTATGCAAGGCCGAATGACTCGTCGAGGGAGCGCAAAGGACAATGCTGGTGCTTAAGCGGTTGATCGCTTTCATGGTCACGGGCGTGATCGCCATCGCCGCCGGCGGTGTCGCATGGGCCGGCCTCGGCCAGCCGACGCCATGGGAACTGGGGTTGCAACAGTCGGCGTCGCCGGTCATGGACGACATCACCTGGTTCCACAACTTCCTGCTGTGGTTGATCGCCGCGATTACGCTTTTCGTGCTGCTGCTGCTTGTGACCGTGATGGTGAAATTCAACTCCCGGTCCAATCCGGTGCCGTCGCGCACCACGCACAACACGTTCATCGAGGTCGTCTGGACCGTGGTGCCGGTGCTCATCCTGGTGACGATCGCGGTGCCGTCATTCCGTTTGCTGTTCTACCAGCTGAAAGTCCCGCCCGCCGACCTGACGGTGAAAGTCACCGGCAAGCAGTGGTTCTGGAGCTACAGCTATCCGGACTCCAAGTTCGAATTCGACTCGTTGATGGTGCAGACCAAGGATCTCAAGCCCGGTCAGCCAAGGCTCTTGGCGGTCGACAACGAAATGGTGGTGCCGGTCAATAAAGTCGTGCGCGTGCAAGTCATCGGCGCCGACGTCATTCACTCGTTCTCGGTGCCGTCATTCGGCGTCAAGATCGATGCCATCCCCGGCCGCCTCAACGAGACCTGGTTCAAGGCGGAACGCGAAGGCATGTACTACGGCCAGTGCTCGCAGCTTTGCGGCCGCGACCACGCCTTCATGCCGATCGCCGTCCATGTCGTGAGCCAGCAGGAATACACCGCCTGGCTCGAGCAGGCGAAGAAGAAGTACGCCGACGATAATGCCGCTCCGGCCAACGCAATTGCCGCGGCCGACAAGGCGCAGTGATACATCCAAGAATACGAAAATAATACGGGCGACGACGACAAGGGTTGAAGGATAACAGGCGATGGCCAGCAACGCAGCCGCACACGACACTCACGACGCGCACCCGCATCCGACCGGATGGCGCCGGTTCGTCTATTCGACGAACCACAAGGACATCGGAACGATGTACCTGACGTTTGCGCTGGTCGCCGGCGTGATCGGCGGGGCGCTGTCGGTCGGCATCCGGCTCGAATTGCAGAACCCAGGGCTGCAGATTTTCCCGACGCCGCACGAATACAACGTGTTCGCCACCGCGCACGGCCTGATCATGATCTTCTTCATGGTGATGCCGGCGATGATCGGCGGCTTCGGCAACTGGTTCGTGCCGATCATGATCGGGGCGCCCGACATGGCGTTCCCGCGCATGAACAATATCTCGTTCTGGCTGCTGCCGGCCTCGTTCGCGCTGCTGATCGGCTCGATGTTCGTCGAAGGCGAACCCGGCGCGCTCGGCGCCGGGACCGGCTGGACGATCTACGCGCCGCTCTCGACCAGCGGCCATCCGGGGCCTGCGATGGACTTCGTCATCCTGTCGATCCATCTGGCGGGCGCCTCGTCGATCCTGGGCGCCATCAATTTCATCACCACCATCTTCAACATGCGCGCGCCCGGCATGACGATGCACAAGATGCCGCTGTTCGTGTGGTCGCAATTGGTGACCGTGTTCCTGCTGCTGCTGTCGCTGCCGGTCTTGGCCGGCGGCATCACCATGCTGCTGACCGACCGCAATTTCGGCACCACGTTCTTCGCGCCGGAAGGCGGCGGCGATCCGCTGCTGTTCCAGCATCTGTTCTGGTTCTTCGGCCACCCGGAAGTCTACATCCTGATCCTGCCGGGCTTCGGCATGATCAGCCAGATCGTCGCCACCTTCAGCCGCAAGCCGGTGTTCGGCTATCTCGGCATGGCCTATGCGATGGTCGCCATCGGCGGCATCGGCTTCGTGGTGTGGGCGCATCACATGTACACGGTCGGCATGTCGACCGGCGCGCAAGCCTATTTCATCGCCGCCACCATGGTGATCGCGGTGCCGACCGGCGTGAAGATCTTCTCCTGGATCGCCACCATGTGGGGCGGCTCGATCGAGTTCCGCACCCCGATGCTGTGGGCGCTCGGGTTCATCTTCCTGTTCACGGTCGGCGGCGTGACCGGCGTGGTGCTCGCCAATGCCGGCGTCGACCGCGTGCTGCACGACACTTACTACGTGATCGCGCATTTCCACTACGTGCTCTCGCTCGGGGCGGTGTTCGCGATTTTCGGCGGCTGGTACTACTGGTTCCCGAAGATCAGCGGCTACATGTACAACGAGACCATCGGCAAGGCGCACTTCTGGATCACCTTCGTCGGCGTCAACATCCTTTTCTTCCCGCAGCACTTCCTTGGCCTTGCCGGCATGCCGCGCCGCACCGTCGATTATCCCGACGCCTTCCACGGCTGGAACCAGGTTTCGTCCTTCGGCTCCTACATCGCCGCCTTCGGCGTGGTGGTGTTCTTCTTCGGCATGGCGGAAGCCTTCATCAAGAAGCGCGCGGCCGGCAACAATCCGTGGGGCGTCGGCGCCACCACGCTGGAATGGACGCTGTCCTCGCCGCCGCCGTTCCATCAGTTCGAGACGCTGCCGCGGATTAAATAGAACCCATGTCGCTTGTCAGCGAAGGCACGGACTTCCGCGGTCAGGTCGCCGCCGGGCCTAGGCTCGCTCTGGTCGAGCCGAGCCTGGCAAGCGTCGGCGACTACATCGCGCTGATGAAGCCGCGGGTGATGTCGCTCGTCGTGTTCACCGCGCTGGTCGGTCTGGCGGTCGCGCCCGGTAGCTTACATCCGCTGATCGCCTTCACGGCGCTGCTCTGCATCGCGGTCGGCGCGGGAGCGGCCGGCGCGCTCAACATGTGGTACGACGCCGACATCGACGCCATCATGATGCGCACGCAGCGCCGTCCGGTGCCGATGGGCCGCGTGCAGCCGGGCGAGGCGCTGGCTTTCGGGCTGACGCTGGCGGGATTCGCGGTGGTGGTGCTTGGCCTCTTGGTGAACGTGCTCGCCTCCGCGCTGCTCGCCTTCACCATCTTCTTCTACGTCGTGATCTACACCGTCTGGCTCAAGCGCTCGACCTCGCAGAACATCGTGATCGGCGGCGCCGCCGGCGCCTTTCCGCCGATGATCGGCTGGGCGGCGGCGACCGGTTCGTTGTCGCTCGAGCCAGTGTTGCTGTTCATGATCATCTTCTTCTGGACGCCGCCGCATTTCTGGGCGCTGGCGCTCACCCGCACCGAGGATTACGCCCGCGCCGGTGTTCCGATGCTGCCGGTGGTGGCCGGCGACGCCTCGACGCGGCGCCAGATCCTGCTGCATACGCTCATCTTGGTGCCGCTCGGCATCGCGCCTTACGCGTTTGGCTTTGCCGGCGCGCTCTACGGGCTGACCGCGGCCGGCTCCGGCGCGATCATGCTGGCGCTGGCCTGGCAGGTCCTGCGCGAGCGCCGCCCGGCCGAACGCGCCAGCAAGCATCTTTTCGCCTTCTCGATCCTGTATCTGTTCCTGTTGTTCGCGGTCCTGCTGATCGAGCGGGGATGGGGCGGGCTGATCGCCCGGTTGGCGGCGTGACCATTGGCATCGTGATGAACACGGAACCGAAAGACGAGGGCGTCGTGCTCACCGAGGCGCAAAAACGCGCCCGGCGTTCGCGCTCGATTGCCATCGCGCTGTCGCTCGCCGCGCTGGTGATCCTGTTTTACGTGGTGACCCTGGTGAAGGGTCCGATCGTCCTGGTCCGCCCGCTATGACGAAGCAACCGACCCGCAACGGCAAGAGGCTGATCCGGCGCGACATGGTGATCGCCGCCTGCTGCGGCGTGTTTGCGGCGTCGATGGTGGGCGCGGCCTATGCCGCGGTGCCGTTGTACAACTGGTTCTGCCGCACCACCGGCTTTGCCGGCACCACCCAGGTCGCGCAGCAGGGTCCCGGCCACGTGCTCGGCCGCACCATCGCCGTCCGCTTCGATTCCAACGTCGCGCCCGGGCTGCCGTGGAAGTTCGAGCCGGAGCAGAACGAGATCACCCTGCGCATCGGCGAGGTGGCGACCGTCCATTACAAGGTCGTCAATGAGACCGCGCGCCCGATCTCCGCGACCGCGTCCTATAACGTTTCGCCGCCGCAGGCCGGCGCCTATTTCGACAAGATCAACTGCTTCTGCTTCACCAAGCAGACCTTGCAGCCGGGCGAGACGCGCGAGATGGCGGTGGTGTTCTACGTCGATCCGGAGATCGCCAAGGACCGCGACCAGGACAACCTCAATACGATTACGCTGTCCTATACCTTCTATCGGCTGCCCGAACAGGAGCAGCCGGTGGCCGAGGCGCCGGACACAAAATCGAATAGGCTTTAACGGAGACGACGATGGCCGAGGCTCATTCCAATCATCACGACTACCACTTGGTCGCTCCGAGCCCGTGGCCGGCGGTTGGCGCCACCTCCGCATTCCTTGCGGCGTTCGGCGGCATCGCCTGGATGCATCATATGTTTTCCGCGGCGCCGCTGGTGTTCGGGCTCGGCGTCGTCGGCATCCTCTATACCTTCATCGGCTGGTGGCGCGACGTGATCCGCGAGGCCCAGTACGAGGGCTTCCACACCCGCGTGGTGCAGATCTCGCACCGCTACGGCATGATCCTGTTCATCGCTTCCGAGGTGATGTTTTTCGTCGCCTGGTTCTGGGCCTATTTCAACACCGCGCTGTTCCCCGGCGAGGCGCATGACGTCGGCCGGCTCGCCATCACCCACGGCGTATGGCCGCCGCAGGGCATCGAGACCTTCGATCCCTGGCACCTGCCGCTCTTGAACACGCTGATCCTGCTCACCTCGGGCACCACGGTGACCTGGGCGCATCACGCGCTCTTGGAGGACGACCGGCAGGGGCTCAAATGGGGCCTGGCGCTGACCATCCTGCTCGGGCTCACCTTCACCTGCGTGCAGGCCTACGAATATTCGCACGCGGCGTTCCACTACAGCGGCAACATTTACGGCGCCACCTTCTTCATGGCGACCGGCTTCCACGGCGCGCACGTGATCATCGGCTCGATCTTCCTGATCGTCTGCCTGTTCCGCGCCATCAACGGTCATTTCTCGCCCACGCAGCACCTCGGCTTCGAGTTCGCCGCCTGGTACTGGCATTTCGTCGACGTGGTGTGGCTGTTCCTGTTCGCCTGCATATATGTGTGGGGCGCGGGCCTGCCGCATCCCGAGTGACCGTCAATCGAAGGTCCTTCAAGGGGGCGGTGCGATTGCGCCGCCCTTTCGTTTTACGGAAAGAAATTTGAACCATGGCTGACGAAGCGCTGCCGATCGCCCGCGGCCTGCGCGGCCGCTGCCCGCGCTGCGGCGAAGGCAAGCTGTTCCAAGGCTTCCTGACGCTGCGCCCGGCCTGCGAAAGCTGCCGCCTCGATTATGGCTTCGCCGATGCCGGCGACGGTCCGGCGGTGTTCGTGATCCTCATCGGCGGCGCGATCGTCGTCGGCGCGGCATTGATCACCGAGGTGGTCTACCAGCCGCCTTATTGGCTGCACGCGGCGCTGTGGCTGCCGCTGGTCCTGATCGTGACGCTCGGACCGCTGCGCCCGCTCAAGGGGCTGCTGATCGCGCTGCAATATCATCACAAGGCGCAGGAAGGCCGCCTCGAAAAAAGAGGTGGCGGGTGAAGCGGCGCGGCGGGCTGATCGAGGCGACGGTGTTTGCGCTCGCCGGTGTCGCCATCCTGGTCGGCCTCGGCATCTGGCAGCTCGACCGCAGGGTCTGGAAGGAGAACCTGATCGCGACGGTCACCGCCCGGCTTGCGCGGGCGCCGGAGGATTTGCCGCCACGCGAGCGCTGGCCGCGGCTCGTTGCCGACGGCGATGAATACGCCCGCGTCAAGTTCCCGGCCGAATTCCTCGCCGGCGAAGAGGCGCTGGTCTACACCGCCGGCTCCGCCTTCCGCCCCGATGTGCAGGGGCCGGGCTACTGGGTGTTTGCGCCGGCGCGGCTTGCCGGCGGCAGCATCGTGGTGGTCGACCGCGGCTTCGTGCCGCTCGACCGCAAAGATCCATCAAGCCGCGCGCAAGGCGCGCCGCAGGGCATCATCGACATCGTCGGCGTCATGCGCTGGCCGGAAAAGCCGGGCCTGTTCACGCCGGCCGACGATCCGAAGACCAATGTCTGGTACCTGCGCGACCCGCAGGCGATCGCGGCGGCGAAAAAATGGGATAGCGTCGCGCCGTTCTATATCGAGCAGGAGGCGCCGGTGCCGCCGGGCGGCCTGCCCAAGCCGGGCAAGCTCGCGGTCGAGCTGCCGGACAACCACCTGCAATATGCCATCACCTGGTTCGGCCTCGCCCTGGGGCTCGCCGGCGTTTACGTGACGTGGCTCGCCGGCCGCATTCGGCGGTCTGCCTGACACTGGCGGCCACGGCCGGCGTTGCCGCTTGATATGCATCAATTCAATCCGTCCCGGGATCGCGTTATGAACGGCGGGGACGCGTCATCGCGGAAGCGCTGGCGCGAGAGAGCGGGGCAATTGCACAGTGACAACGCGAATTCTCGAGCATCTGACGTGGTTTATTGAGCGCGTGCTCGCCTATGCCTTCATTGCCGCGGTCGCGCTCAACTTCCTCAACGTCGTCGGCCGCTACCTCTTCGGCGCCACCTTGCTCAGCGCCGACGAGTTGCAGATCTTCATCATGGTGTTCATGACCTTCCTCGGCGCCACCGTGGTCGCCTGGCGCAATCAACATTTGCGCATGGACGTGGTGGTGAACGCGCTGCCGCTGCAGGTCCGCCGGCTGATCAAGATCGTCGAACTCGCGGCGATCGTTGTTCTTGCCGGCTTCGTGCTGTGGAATTCGACCTATTACGCCAAGCAGATGTTCAACATCGGCCGCGTCAGCGACATGGCGGGGGTGCCGATGTGGCTTCCGCACGGCGCGGTGGCGGTGGGCTTCGGTCTGATGGCCTTCATCGGTTGCTTGCGCCTGCTCGAGATCTTGGCCGGGCGCTGGTCGGACGGCAACAAAACCGGCACGGGGGCCTGAGCCATGTCGTTCGCGCTGGGCGTAGTGCCGGTCGTCTTGCTGCTGCTGGGATTTCCGATCTTCATCGTTCTGCTGGCGTCGGTCTCGGTCGCGCTCGTGTTCTTCATGCATATGCCGATTGCGGCGTTGCATCAGAACCTGTTCGGATCGATCAATGCCTTTTCGCTGCTGGCGATCCCGTTTTTCGTCTATGCCGGCGAGCTGATGGGGCGCGGCAGCGTCGCGCAACGCCTAGTGGATTTCGTCCAGGGCGGCGTCGGCTCGGTGCGCGGCAGCCTGGCCGTCACCACGGTGGGCACGTCGGCGATCTTCGGCGCCATCTCCGGCATCAGCGCGGCCTGCGTCGCCACCATCGGCCGCATCATGTATCCGGCGATGCGGCGCGCCGGCTACCCGGAACACTTCGCCGCCGGCCTGGTCACCGCGGTCGGCGCGATCGACATCATCATCCCGCCCAGCATTCCGATGATCGTCTATGGCGCGGCGGCCGAGGAATCGGTGCCGCGGCTTTATGCGGCGGGCGTGGTGCCGGGCATCATGTTGTCGCTCATGCTCGCCGCCTATGTGATGTGGTTCGCACGCCGCAACGGCATCGGCGCCGGCGAGGCGTTCAATCTCGACCGCTTCCTGCATGCGACAGCCCGCGGCATCTGGGCGCTCGGCATGCCGTTCATCATTCTCGGCGGCATCTACGGCGGCGTGTTCTCGCCGACCGAGGCGGCGGCGGTCGCCAGCGTCTATGCCGCCTTCGTCACCCGGTTCGTGTTTCGCGAGCTCGGCTGGCGCGATATCGTCGAAGCCGCCGCCGTCACCGTGCTGTTCACGGCGCAGATTCTCATCATCGTCGCTTGCGCCGGCGTGTTCTCCTGGTTGTTGACCGTCAACCAGGTGCCGGCCGCGATTGTCGCCGGGCTGCAGGCGCTCAACATTTCCGCCTGGATGTTCCTGCTGACCGTCAACGTCATTCTGCTGGTGGTCGGCTGTTTCCTCGACCCGCTGTCGGCAATCCTGCTGCTGACGCCGCTGCTAGTGCCGCTGGTCAAGGCCTTCGGCATCGACACCGTGCATTTTGGCATCGTGGTGACGGTGAACCTGGCGATCGGACTGTTCCACCCGCCGTTCGGGATGAACATCTTCGTGGCCCAATCCGTGCTCGGGCTCGAATTGAAATCGATCTATCGCGGGATCATCCCGTTCCTGGTGATCTACCTGATCGCGCTCGGCCTGATCACCTATATTCCGGCGATCTCGCTCGGTGGCATGCGCCTGCTGCTCGGGTTGAATTAAGGCCGGCCCAAAACGGCTTGCGCCGCCATTCCGGGGAATGACGGCGCAAATCGCGCGATCGTAGTTTTTGCCGCTGCTAGCGGAGCTTCTTGGCCGCCGCCATCATGGTGTCGTAGTCGATCTTCATCTGCTCGTTGGTCGCCAGCACCGCCGGGATCACCGACGTCACGTCCGCGAGATAGGCGGCGGCCTCGGCTGGCGGCAGCGTAATCGCCTCGCCGCCGTTCTTGACCCAGAGCTGGCGGGTGCGTTCGACGTCGTCGACACCGTAGGTGGAAAACAGCGTCTCGGCCTTGCGGGCCTCTTCGCGCACGATGGTCGCGAGCTCTGGCCCGATCTGCTTCATGAAGTTGCGGTTGACGACGCCGCCGACAAAGAGAAACGACGACGGCAGATAGGTCGCCGTCTTGGTCACGTCGTAGTACTTGAAGCCGGTCAGAACGTTGAACGACGAGATCGAGGCGTCGATCGTCTTGTTCTGCATCGCCGGCAGCACCTCGCCGAGCGGGATCGAAATCGGGGACGCGCCGAGCTTCTTGAACGGCTGGATATGCAGTGGCGCCGGGCCGGGAACGCGAATCTTCTGGCCCTTGAAGTCGGCGGCGGTGCGGATCGGCTTGTGCGAGGCCACCATCAGCGGGCCGTTATTGCCCACCACCAGCAGCTCGACGCCCTTGGCTTCGCCGAAGGTGGCAAGCCGCGCCCGCACGGCCGGATCGGCGAGCGCCTTCTGACTTTGTTCCACGCTGTCGTACACGCCGGCGGCGTCGAACACCTGGAAGCGCGGCTCCAGCCCGATCAGAAAGCCGACGGCGGGCATGGCGAATTCGATGGTGCCGAGCGCGACGCCGTCGACGGTCGCGGGGATCTGCCCGAGCTGGCTCGCCGGATAGATCTCCACTTTGATCTTGCCGCCGGAGCGCTGCTCGACGCCGGCCTTGAAGGCCTTCATCCATTCATGCGGGGCATCGTTCACCGTCGGCGACGACAGCTTCATGGTGAATTGTTGTGCGCTCGCCGCGTTGGCGAACAGCAGCACCGCCGCGACCGCAGCCATACGACAGACCCAGCTTTTCATTGTGCCACCCCAGTTTTGCGTTTCGAGAAATCGAGATTCCGGCGCATTCGCGCGGGTAATTACGAGCATTCGCGCCAGGAATGTCGCTGCCGCAACTGTTCTATAGATGCCGGCCGGCACTATTGACTTGGATCAATTTCAATTCAGGAAAGACGGGCCGTCGCCGTGCGTTACCTGTTGTTTTTGTTAACTTAAAGGTGCGAATGAGAGGAGCCGACCAACGGAACGGAGCGCCTAGCGCCGAGATGATGTTCTTTGCCAATCGCGACATCAACCACCTCGCGCTGCATGCCGCTTTGGTCTCGCTCGCCTGGAGCCTCGCCGGCATCTTCTTCGCGGTGTTCCTGCTGCGCGCCGGCCTGCCGCCCGCGCAGATCTTCCTCGCCATGGCCGCGGTGCTGGCATTTCGCTTTGCGTTTCGTCCGCTGGTCTTGACGGTCGCGTCCGCGATCGGCATGCGGCGCACGCTGATCTTCGGGACCTTCCTGTCCGGATTCCAATTTCCCGCCATCGCGCTTGTGCACGGCGTCGATCTCGCGCTCCTGCTGTTCTGCGTCATCGCGGCGATCGGGCAGGTGTTTTATTGGACGTGCTATCACGCCTATTTCGGATCGCTCGGCGACATCGATCATCGCGGCAAGCAAGTCGGCGCCCGCCAGGCGCTCGCCGCGATCGCGGGGGTGATCGGCCCCGCCGCCGGCGGGATCATGCTGACGAGCGTCGGCCCTTGGTTCGCATTCGGGACCGCCTTCGCGGTTCACGTGGCCGCCATCGTTCCGCTGCTCGCGGTCGAGGAGCCGAGGATCGAAAACCCGGCGCCGCGCGGCGCCTTCGCGGCGGCAAGACTTGGCATCCAGTTGTTTTTTACCGACGGCTGGATGATGAGCGGAGCGGGGATCGCGTGGAGCATCGTGATGTTCGAGGCGCTGGACGCGCGCTACGACAATTTCGGCGGCGTGCTCGCGGTGGCGGCGTTGGTCGGTTCGCTCGGCGGCATGGTGCTCGGCCGCTTCATGGATATGGGCCATGCCCGGCGCAGCGTGTGGCTCAATGCCGGCATCCTGGCGGTGGGGTTCATTCTCAAATCGATCAGCGGCGGCCATCCGATCGCGGTCGTCGGCGTCGCCATCGTCACGACTTTGTTCAGCGGCCTTTACATTCCTTACTGGATGACCGCGGTCTACAACGCCGGCAAGACCGCGCCCTGCACCTTCCGCTTTCACTTCGCATCCGAAGGCGGCTGGGACGCCGGCGGCGCCTGCGCCTGCTTGGTGGCCGCGGCGTTCTGCGCGGCGGCATTGCCGCTCGCGGCGGTCATCTTGTCGGCGCTTCCGATCGTCGCGGTGCAGGCGCTGCTGCTCGACGCGAGCTACTCGGCGCATGAGGGCGCCGGCACCGTCAGGTCGGGCTGAGGCCCAAAGGCTGGGATTTCTTGTACAAGCCTCGCCGCACGGCTACTGTGCGGGCGCGATTGCGGCTGGGTCTGAACCATAAAGATAAGCTGAATCAATGCGTTATGTCTCAACTCGGGGCGAGGCCGCCCCGCTCGATTTTGTCGAGGTCATGCTCGCGGGGCTCGCCCGCGACGGCGGCCTTTACGTGCCGGAATCATGGCCCGCGCTCGGGCCCGAAGCGATCGCCGGTTTCGCGGGCAAGCCTTACGCCGAGGTCGCGGTCGAGGTGATCAAGCCCTTCGTCGGCGCCGCCATCCCGCAGGCCGATCTCGCCCGCATGGCGCGCGAGGCCTATGGCACCTTCCGCCACCCGGCGACCGCGCCGCTCACGCAAGTCGCCTCAAGCCTGTTTGTGCTCGAGCTGTTTCACGGGCCGACGCTCGCCTTCAAGGACCTCGCCATGCAGCTCGTGGCCCGGCTGATGGACCACGTGCTGCTTGAGCGCGGCGAGCGCACCACCATCGTGGTGGCGACTTCGGGCGACACCGGCGGCGCTGCGGTCGAAGCGTTCCGCGGCCGCGCCCAGGTGGACGTCGTGGTGCTGTTCCCGCACGGCCGCATTTCCGAGGTGCAGCGGCGCATGATGACCACGGTGCCGGACGGCAACGTGCACGCGCTCGCCATCGAAGGCACCTTCGACGATTGCCAGGCGCTGGTGAAGGCGATGTTCAACCATCACGCCTTCCGCGACCGCGTGCGCCTGTCCGGCGTCAACTCGATCAACTGGGCGCGCATCGTGGCGCAGGCGGTCTACTACTTCACCGCCGCGGTCGCGCTCGGCGCGCCGCATCGCAAGGTCGCCTTCACCGTGCCGACCGGCAATTTCGGCGACGTCTATGCCGGCTATGTCGCCACCCGCATGGGGCTTCCCGTCGACCGCCTGGTGGTGGCGACCAATGTCAACGACATCCTGGCGCGCACCTTCGCGACCGGCGCCTACGAGCTGCGCGACGTGGTGGCGACCACCTCGCCCTCGATGGATATCCAGGTCTCGTCGAATTTCGAGCGCTTGCTGTTCGACGCCTATGGCCGCGACGCCCAGGCGGTGCGCGCGCTGATGGGCTCGCTCGCGCAGTCGCGCCGCTTCGCGGTCTCCTCGCACGCGCTGCAGAAAATGCGCGCGCTGTTCACCGCCGACCGCGCCGGCGAGCAGGAAAGCGCCGCCACCATCCGCGCCTGGATGCGCGAGGCGGGCTACTGCGTCGATCCGCACACCGCGGTCGGCCTGGCGGTGGCCGAGAAGGAAGCGCGCGATCCGTCGGTGCCGATGGTGGTGCTCTCGACCGCGCATCCCGCCAAGTTTCCCGATGCGGTCAAGGCCGCCTGCGGGGTGGCGCCCGCGTTGCCGGACTGGCTCGCCGATCTGCCCAAGCGGGCGGAGCGGCTCACCGTGCTGGCGGCGGATCAGGCGGCGGTGGAACGTTACGTGGCGCAGGCCTCGCGTGCCGCGCGTGAAGGGGCGGCGGCATGAGTGTTGAAATCACGCGTCTTGCATCCGGCCTTTCGGTGGTGACGGACCGCATGCCGCATCTGGAATCGGCTTCGCTCGGGGTCTGGGTCGGCGCCGGCAGCCGTTACGAAACACCCGACGAGCACGGCATTTCCCACATGCTCGAACACATGGCGTTCAAGGGCACCAAGCGGCGCAGCGCGCGCCAGATCGCCGAGGAGATCGAGGCGGTCGGCGGCGACCTCAACGCCGCCACCAGCACGGAATCGACCGGCTATTTCGCCCGCGTGCTCAAGGCCGACGTGCCGCTCGCGCTCGACGTTTTGTCGGACATCCTGACCGATTCGACTTTCGATCCGGAGGAGTTGCGGCGCGAGCAGAACGTGATCGTGCAGGAGATCGGCGCCGTCGAAGACACGCCCGACGATCTGGTGTTCGAGCGCCTGCACGAAATCGCGTTTCCCAAGCAGCCGCTCGGCCGTTCGATCCTCGGCACGCCGGAAACCGTGCGCTCATTCGATCCGGCGCGCATCCGCGCCTATCTCGCGCGCAACTATCGCGGACCCGACATGCTGGTGGCCGCCGCCGGCGCCGTCGAACACGAGCGAATCGTCGCCGAAGTTGAGATGCGGTTTGCAAGCTTCACCGGCCCGGCTGCGCCCGCGCCGGAGCCTGCGAAGTTCGGCGGCGGCACGCGGGTCGAGACCCGCGATCTCGAGCAGGTGCACATCGCGCTGGCGTTGCAAGGCATACCGACCCGCGACGAGCAGCTCTACAGCCTGCAGGCCTTCAGCAGCGTGCTGGGCGGCGGCATGTCCTCGCGGCTGTTCCAGGAAGTGCGGGAGAAGCGCGGTCTCTGCTACACCATCAATGCCTTCCACATGCCTTATTCCGACACCGGGCTGTTCGTCCTTTATGCCGGCACCGACGAAGCGGACGCGCCCGAATTGATGCGGGTGGCCATCGACCAGATCGCGCTCGCCACCCAGACGCTCAACGAGGCCGAGGTTGCGCGCGCCAAGGCGCAGATGAAGGCCGGCCTGCTGATGGCGCTGGAAAGCTCGGAGGCGCGCCTCGGCCAGATCGCGCGGCAGATGCTGGCCTATGGCCGCACGATTCCGCTCGACGAGATCGTCGCCAAGGTCGACGCGGTGACGGTCGCGAGCGCGCGCGCCGCTGGTGGCGCGCTGATCGGACGCGGCCGGCCGGCGATCGCCGCGCTCGGACCCGGCAACGGACTTGAAAGCACAGCCGCGATCGCTGAAAGTCTCATGCGCCGGGCTGCCTGAGGGGGAACGGCCGGTATTGTCCATGGCGTTTTTCCGCACCGTCACCAGCAGCGAAATCCTACCGGCCATCGCCGGCGCCGGGGTCACTTTGCGCGTGCCGCAAAGCGGCGATTTTGCCGAGTGGGCGGCCTTGCGCGAAGCAAGCCGCGCCTTTCTCGTTCCCTGGGAGCCGACCTGGCCGGCCGACGATCTCACGCGCGGCGCGTTCCGCCGGCGGCTCAAACGCTACGCCGAGGATCTGCGCAGCGATCTTGCTTACGCCTTCCTGATCTTCCGCAGCGAGGACAACGTGCTGGTCGGCGGGCTGACGCTCGCCAATATCCGCCGCGGCGTCGCGCAAGCGGGCTCCATCGGCTATTGGGTCGGCGAGCCGTTCGCCCGCAAAGGCTATATGACCGCCGCGATGCGCGCCTTGATGCCGTTTTCCTTCACGACGCTGCGGCTGCATCGCCTGGAGGCGGCCTGCATTCCGGGCAACACCGCCTCGGTCCGCCTGTTGGAGAGGACCGGTTTCCAGCGCGAGGGTTATGCGCGCAGCTATCTATGCATCAACGGGGTCTGGCAGGATCATCTGCTCTATGCCCGGCTCAAGGACGATGCCGATTGAGTTCTGTCGCCTTTGGGTTGCCATTCTTGGCTTGCTATAAGCGCGGGAGCGCGCACCACAAGAAAGTCGAAAGATACGTGAGCCGGACAATGGGTAGGGGACGAACGGAACAAGCCGTACGCGGCGGTGCGGGCAAGCTCGCGCCCATCGTTTTGGCGCTCGCGCTCGGCGGCTGCGGCACAGCTGGCGATCTGCTCAAGTCATCGCCTTTGGACTATTTCAGCTCGTCGTCGAAGGCAACCAACGATGTACGGGCCGCCGGCGGCTCCGGCCCTGCTGCATCCGACGATATCGACTGTCCGGAAATTCGGATCCGCACCGGCGCCTCGACTCTCATGATCGGCAGCAAACCCGGAGTGGAGCCGTCCGCGCTCGAGTTGCGCTACCAGGGCTCCATCATCCGCACCGCGCGCGAATGTCACGTGAATGCCGGCATCATGAGCATGAAGGTCGGCATCGAGGGGCGCGTCATTACCGGTCCGGCCGGCGGCCCCGGCACGGTCGACGTGCCCTTGCGCATCGCGATCGTGCAGGAAGGCGTAACCCCCAAGGCGATTGCGTCCCGATTCGGCCGTGAAACCGCAACCCTGGACGGTTCGGTCGATCGCGTCATCTTCACCCATATCGAATCCGACATCACGTTTCCGCTGCCGCAGCCGCTGGCGCAGCTCGACGCTTATGTCGTCTATGTCGGCTTCGATCCGCTTGGCGCCCAGCCGGAAAAGAAGAAGCCGCCGGTCAAGCGCAAGCCGGCGGCAAAGCCAAAGCAGAGCTGATGGCGGCAAACCGGCGCTGACGCGGCCGGCTAGTTCAGCTTCTTGCGGACGTCGTCGATGCCCTTGGCGAGCAACTCGTTGGCGAGTTGGCCCTTGACGTCCTGGCTGAGCACCTTGGCGGCGGCGGCGACGGCGGCTTCGGCAGCGGCGCCGCGCACATCGGCGGCGGCCTGCGCTTCCGCCTGCGCGATCTTGATCTCGGCCATTTTGGTGCGCCGCGCGACGAATTCCTCGATCTTGACCTTGGCTTCGGCGGCGAGCCGCTCGGCGTCGGCCTTGGCGCCGGCGATGATCTCCTGCGCCTCGCTCTCGGCCTCGCCGCGCTTGCGCTGGTAGTCGGCCAAGAGTTGGGCGGCCTCGTCCTTGAGCTTGCGCGCCTCGTCGAGCTCGGCCTTGATGCGGGCGCCGCGCTCGTCGAGCGATTTGGCGATCATGCGGTGCACGCCGATATAGCCGAGCCCGCCCACGAACACCACGAAGGCCAGCGCCACCCAGAGTTCCGCGTCGAGCAACAGCGCCATTTCCTCAACCCTTCAGCACGTCGGCAACCGCCTCGGCGACCGCCTTGTCGTTCGGCGCCGAGCCGATCAGCCGCTCGACGATGGTGCGGGCGGCGTCCTCGGCGATGGCGCGCACATTGGCCATGGCCGCCGTCTTGGTGGCGGCGATGGATTTCTCGGCCTCCGCGAGCTTGGCATTGAGCTCGCCCTCGAGCGTCTTGCGGGTGGCTTCGGCTTGCGCCTGCTGCTGCTCGCGCGTCTCGTTGGCGATGCCATGCGCGCGGGCGCGCGCGTCGGCCAGCGCCTTTTCATAGGCCGCGACCGCTTCGTCGGACTGGGCTTTGAGCTTTCCGGCCTCGGCGATGTCGCCGGCGATGCGTTTCTGACGGCCATCGATGATCGACGCCACGCGCGGCAGCGCCAGTTTCGCCATCAAGGCGTAGAGCAGGACAAAGGCGATCGCGAGCCAAACGAGCTGCGAAGCGAAGGCCTCCGACTCGAATGGCGGAAAGCCGCCGTGCCCGCCTTCGGCCGGGTGCTCCGTGCCTGCCTTATGTGCCGGTTCGGCCATCGTCAGTCCGTTCGCTTCGCCTTAGAGCGCGAATAGCAGCAAAAGCGCGATCAGCAGCGAGAAGATGCCGAGCGCTTCCGTGATGGCAAAGCCGAAGATCAGGTTGCCGAACTGGCCCTGTGCTGCCGACGGATTGCGCAGCGCGGCGGCCAGGTAGTTGCCGAAGATGATGCCGACGCCGACGCCCGCGCCGCCCATGCCGATGCAGGCGATGCCCGCACCGATGTATTTCGCTGCCACTGGATCCATAGAGCTAACTCCTTCTGGTTCAACTTGTCCGGTCGGGCCTCAGTGGCCCGGGTGTATCGCATCGTTGAGATAGATGCAGGTGAGGATTGCGAAGACGTAAGCCTGCAGGAATGCCACCAGCGCCTCGAGCGCCATGAGAATGACGATCATCGCGAATGGCAGCACGCCGCCCAGCCAGCCGATCGCGCCCATGGCGCCGCCCATCAGGATGATGAAGCTGGCGAACACCTGCAGCGTGATGTGGCCCGCCAGCATGTTGGCGAACAGACGCACGCTGTGCGAGATCGGCCGCGAGATGAACGACAGGATCTCGATGAAGACGATCAGCGGCAGGATGTAGATCGGCACGCCTTTCGGCACGAACAGATTGAAGAAGTGGAAGCCGTGCCGATAGAGGCCGTACAGCAGCACGGTCAGGAACACGGTGATCGCCAGCGCCGCGGTGACGATGATGTGGCTGGTGACGGTGAAGCTATAGGGAATGAGGCCGATGAAGTTCACGGTCAGGATGAACATGAACAGCGTGAACACGAACGGGAAGAACCGCATGCCCTCGGACCCGGCGCTGCTGCGCACCGTGGTTGCGACGAACTCGTAGGCAAGTTCGGCGGCCGATTGCAGGCGCGAGGGCACCAGCCCGCGCTTGGCGGTGCCGATCAGCAGGAAGGCGGTGATGACCGCGACCGCGCCAAACATGAAGGCGGCGGAATTGGTGAAGACGATCTCGGTGTGCCCGATCTTGACGACCGGAAAGAGATCGATGATCCGAAATTGATGGATGGGATCGACGGCCATGAGCTTTAATCGTTCAGATGTCTTTCGCGGACGACTCCGGCCGCGCGCATCACGTTAAGGACCCCGGCGGCGAAGCCGAGCAGCAGAAACACAATGAGCCCCCACGGCGAAATTCCCAGCCAGCGATCGAGCAGCCAGCCGATCAATGCGCCTACGACCACGCCCGCCACCAGCTCGGTCGAAAGCCGGAACCCACGGGCAAACGCCGAAGCATCGGCGGCCGAACGAGGACCGGTGACGTTTTCGGATGGCCGGCTCGCATTGTCGAGCCGTTCGCCGAGACGCTGGAGCCTCGCGGAGAGAGCAGCCTCGTCGTCCGGCGGTTCCTTGCGATCACCTTTGCCGCGCGTGCCGTCAGCCATGCTTTCGACTCGCGTGAACTTAAAGGTCCCGCTCTTTTCCCGCCGCCCTAAAAGCCGCGCGGACCATACTGATCGGGTTTGTTCGAGTCAAGAAACCGCCGCAGTGCTGTAACTAACTGATATCAAGCCGGAAATGCAGAATTATCCGCTTGTTTTGCGCGCCGGCATTTGCACTGCGGCATGGCCGTCAACAGGAGATGCCGCGCGCGGGTTCAGGCGAGGTTGCGCGGGTGCTAGGCTTCTTCGCCCGACGACCGAGCGGGAGGTATTACGATGCGGAATTCGACACTTGCCATTGCCGCCGTGCTGGCCTGCGCGGTGTCGCATGCTTGGGCGCAAGGTGGCCCGGGCGCGCCCGCGAGCGAGCCACCGCGCGATGCGCAAGCCGCCCCGAGCGCCCCGGCAATCAATCCGGTGAACCCGCCGAGCCGGTTCGCCTTCAACCGCGTCGATGGCGGTTTTCTGCGTCTCGACAATCAAACCGGCAGCATCGCGTTCTGCAGTCCGCAGCCCATCGGCTGGGCCTGCCAGGCGGTGCCGGAAGACCGCGCCGCGCTGGATAAGGAGATCGCGCGCCTGCAGGACGAAGTCGCAAGCCTGAAGTCGGAGCTTGCGGCGCTGCGCGAGCCGCCACCGCCGCGGCCGCCGTCCGACCTCACGCCGGCGCCGCCGCCCGGCGACAAGAGCGAGGACGCGAACAAATTGCGTGAAGACCTCGCGCGCGCCCGCGCCGCTTTCGAAAACGCCTGGCGGCGGCTGGTCGAGATCATCGTCAACCTGCAGAAGGACATGATGCGCAAGGGCTGAGCGGGCCCGGCGTCATGCGCGCCTATCGTGTCTGGCAAACTATCGGGCATCACCGAAGTCACGCCGCAACTGATCGCGAGCGCGACGCTGCGGCTGAACACGACGGGCGCCGGCTTCACCGACATCACCGCTCATGCCGCAAGCTTCCTTGCGCAGATCGGCGCGGGCGAGGGGACGCTGTTGATCTTCCTGCGCCACACCTCGGCTTCGCTCACCATCCAGGAAAATGCCGATCCCGACGTGCAGACCGACCTCATGGCCGCGCTCGCCCGGCTGGCGCCGCAGGACGCGCCCTGGATTCACGATGTGGAGGGACCGGACGACATGCCGGCGCATGTCAAGGCGATGCTCAACGGCGTGTCGCTGCACGTGCCGGTGAGCGCAGCCAAGCTCGCGCTCGGCGCCTGGCAGGGCATCTATCTGGTCGAGCACCGGCGGGCGCCGCACGGCCGCGAGATCGTGCTGCAATTCATCGGCAGCCGAAAATGAAGCGCGCCTTCGCCGGCTGAAGTCGCCAGCGGCATCTGTAAAAAACGTACGGGGCCGAATGGGCCCCGTACGCAGTCTGTGTTGTGAGGTTGACGATGACGCTTAGGCCGCGTCGTCGCCCCAGATTTTCATGTGGCGTGTCTCCGGCATCAAGAACAGCCCGAGGATCAAACACACCGCGGGAACGGCAATCGGGTAGATCAGCGCATAAGCGAGGCTGCCCGTTGCCGTGTAGGCCGCCGTGGTGATGAACGGCACCAGTCCGCCGCCCCAGCCGTTGCCGATCATGTACGGCATGGACACCGCCGTGTAGCGGATGCGGCCGGGGAAGAATTCGGCCAGGAACGCGCCGATCGGCCCGTAAACCATGCCGACGTAGCAGACGAGGATGGCGACGATCAGGATCGCGATCGGCATGTTGACGTGGCCGGGCTGCGTGACCGCCCCGAGCCAAGTGTACAGCGGATAATATGTGACCGCCGCCAGGAAGAAGCCGCCCAGGATCACCGGCTTGCGGCCGATCTTGTCGGACAGCCAGCCGAAGATAATGAGCGACGGGGTGCCGATGACGAGGCCGATACCCACGATCCAGGAGGTGGTCAGCGTGTCCAGCTTGGAGACCGTCTGCAGGTAGAACAGGGCCCAGAACTGGCTCGAGTACCAGACCACGCCCTCGCCCAACACGATGATGGTCGCGATCATCACGTACTTCAAATTGGCGGGGTTCATGAAGGCTTCGCGCCAGGGATTCTTGCTCGTCTTTCCCTTGGCCTTGATCTCTTCATAGACCGGCGACTCTTCGAAGTTGGCGCGCATGTAGAGGGTCACGAACACCAGCAGGAAGGAGCACAGGAACGGAATGCGCCAGGCCCAGGCATTGAACGCGGCCTCGCCGAAGTAGGTGCGGGTCGCGATGATGATGATGAGCGACAGCACGATGCCGAGCGTCGGCGAAGTCTGCAGCCAGCCGGTATAGTAACCGCGCTGTTCCTCCGGCACGTGTTCGGCGACATAGGTGATGGCGCCCCCGTACGAGCCGCCCAGGCAAAGGCCCTGGAGCATGCGCAGACAGAACAGGATGATCGCGGCGCTCAAGCCGATCTGTTCGAAGGTCGGGATCAACCCGATCGCGCCGGTGCCGAGCGCCATGCCGACCAGCGTCAAGATGAACGTATATTTGCGGCCGACGCGGTCGCCCATCCAGCCGAACACGAACGCCCCCAACGGCCGCACCAGGAAGCCGGCGGTGAACAGCGCGATCGTGCTGAGTAGCGCCGCGACGGGGTGGCTCTTATCGAAGAATTTGACCGACAAGATCGCGGCCAAGCTGCCGAAGATATAGAAGTCGTACCACTCGATGACGTTTCCGCCCGCCGCGGCAGTGATTACGGTCCGGAAGTTTTTCGGAACTTGGGCCGTTTGAGTCATTGCCATTTGAGCCATGTTTTCCTCCTCCTGCTGTTTCCCGCGGGCTTTTGATTGACGCGTCCTTTTTATGGTCCGCAGCCCCCGTGCCGCCCGGCTAAAAACCAGGCAGCGGCCCCCAAAACTGCGCCGGCTTACGCCGAGCATTGCCGTCAACTTAACACTGTAGGCACCGCCGGCTTATAAGACTTTCGGACATAAACCGCTTTTAATCGTTTGATTATTATCAACTTTTTTGCATTGCAGCGAATGGCGGTATGGCGTCGATTTTTGTCGTTCGGCGAAGCACTTGCGCTGGAAACACATGCGGTGGAACATTGACCAAACAGCGTATCCGACGCACAGGTTTATGCACCGACGTCGGCGACGCCAAAAGAAAGTTCGCTAGGTGGAGCAACAAGAACAGTATCGATTGGTGATCGCCGACGATCACCCGCTCTTCCGCGGCGCCCTGCGCGAGGCGGTCACCGGGTTGTTCGAGCAGGTGGGCATCGCGGAAGCCGGCACCTTCAACGAGGTTGCCGAACTGCTCGAGCGCGGCAACGAGGTCGATCTCGTGCTGCTCGATTTGACCATGCCGGGGGTGCGCGGCTTTTCCGGCCTGATGTATTTGCGCGCGCAATATCCCGGCGTTCCGGTCATCGTGGTGTCGGCCAACGACGACCCGGCCGCCATCCGCCGCTGCATGGAGTTCGGCGCCTCGGGCTTCATCCCCAAGACGCTAGGGGTGGAGGCCATGCGCGGCGCGATCGCGCGCATCCTTTCCGGCGGCGTGTGGACGCCGCCCGACGTCGATCTTGCCGCCGGTTCGGACGCCGAGACCGCCGCCTTGATGGCGCGGATGGCGACGCTGACGCCGCAGCAGGTGCGCGTGCTGATGATGCTGTCGGAGGGCCTGCTCAACAAGCAGATCGCCTATCAGCTCGGCGTCTCGGAGGCGACCGTGAAGGCGCACGTCTCCGCCATCCTGCAGAAGCTCGACGTCGAAAGCCGCACGCAAGCCGTGATCGCGGCCGCCAAGATCGAAACCGGCAATTGGTCGCAAGGCGCCCCGGCGGGGTGATAATTTTTCCGGTCGTCCCCGCCTCCGCGGGGACGACAAGATAATGACTTACTCCGCCGCCGCCACGCGCAGCACGCGCCACTGCGCCAGTTGCGCGCGCAGCGCCGCCGGCTTGATCGGCTTGTTCAGCAGCTGAATACCCTGCGCGCGCGCCGCTTCGCGCACCGACGGCGAACGGTCGGCGGTGATCAGGATCGCCGGCAGATCGCCGCAGCGCGCGCGCAAGCTCGCGATCGCCTCGATGCCGTTGCCGCAATCGAGATGATAATCAACCAGCAGTCCGTTCGGCATCGTCGGGCTTGCCTCGATCGCCGCCAGCGCATCGGCAAGATCGGGCGCCTTGATCACGTCGCAGCCCCAGCCGTGCAGCATCGTCTCCATGCCGTCGAGCACCGAGGGTTCGTTGTCGATGCAAAGCGCGGTGGTGCCGACGAGCTGGCTGGGATCGACGCGAATGTCGTCGCGCGCCGGCAGGTCGACGGCGACCGCGTTCGACAGCGGAACCTTGACCGCGAAATGCGAGCCGCGCTCGACTTCCGAATCGACCTCGATCTCGCAGCCGAGCACGCGCGCCACGCGCTCGACGATCGAAAGCCCCAGGCCCAGCCCGCGCGCAATGCGCGCGCCCTGGTCGAGGCGGTGGAACTCGACGAAGATGTCGCGCTGCTGGGATTGCGGAATGCCGACGCCGGTGTCGTAGACGTCGATGCGCAGATGATCGCCGCGCCGCCGGCAACCGACCAGCACGCGGCCGGCCGGCGTGTATTTGATTGCGTTGGAGACCAGGTTTTGCACCAGCCGGCGCAGCAGCCGGCGGTCGGAGCGCACCACCAGCGAACTGCGCACGAAGGCGAGGTCGAGGCCTTTGGCGCCGGCCATCGGCGCGAATTCCAGTTCGATCTGGCGCATGAGGTCGTCGATGCGGAAGCTGGAAAATTCCGGACGCATCACGCCGGTGTCGAGCCGCGAAATATCGAGCAGCGCGCCGAAAATCTCCTCCACCGCCTCGAGCGAGGCATCGATATTGTCGACCAGCCGGCTGTCGCCGCTGCCGCCCTGGCGCTCGATCAGGCTGGTGACGTAGAGCCGCGCCGCGTTGAGCGGCTGCAGGATGTCGTGGCTCGCGGCGGCGAGGAACCTGGTCTTGGAAATGTTGGCCTCGTCGGCCTCGCCCTTGGCGCGCGCCAAGGCGGCGTTCAGGCGCGTGAGTTCCTCGGTGCGTTCGCGCACGCGCCGCTCGAGCGTCTCATTGGCGCGCTCGAGCGCTTCGGCCGCCTCCACGCTCGGAGTAATATCGGTGAAGGTGGTGACGATGCCGCCGTCGGGCATGTGGTTGGCGCGCACCTCGATCACCATGCCGGGCTCCGCGAAGCGCTCGAGGAAGGGCTCGCGGCCGGAGACGTAGCGCTCGATTTGCGTCTGCACGAAATCGTCGATGCGGTCGCGGGAAACATCGTTGCGCCGCCCGTTGAATTGCAGGATGTCGGCGAGCCCGCTGCCGACGCGCAGCAGGCTCGGCGGCAGGTCGAGGATCTCGCCGAACTGCCGGTTCCAGCAGATCAGCTGCAATTCCTTGTCGAACACCGCGATGCCCTGGCGCACGTGGTCGAGCGCGGTCTGCAGGATTTCGCGGTTGTACTGGATGGCAGCATTGGCGTCGTCGAGCAGCTTCAAGGCCGCCTTGGTCGAGACCGTCCGCTTGCGCAGGAGCAGCGAGAGCACCAGCCGCGAGGAGGCCGCTCCGATCGCCGAGGCGAGGATGTGCTCGGCATAGCGTACCAGCCGGAAATCGGCCTCGTCTTTGGCGCCGAGGCTGATGCGCTGGGTGCTGGCGAAGCTCTCGAATGCCGTCCGCGTGCGCTCCTCGCCGAGATAGCGCGCGACCGTGCTGGTGATCTCTTCCACCGTCACCGAGGAACGCCAGAGCCGGAAGCTCGGCGCGATCGGCGCGAGATCCGACGGCACGAAGATATTGGCCTGCAGCCGTTCGATCGAGGACGGCGCGTGGCGCAGGGAGAAGCCGATATAGCACAGCAGATTGATCGTCAGGCTCCAGAGCACGCCGTGCACCAGCGGCGACAGCTCGAGCCCGAGCAGATGTTGCGGGCGCAGCGCATGCAATCCCCACGGCCCGTCGGTGAGGATGTACTGGCCGACCACGCCGATGTCGGCGAAGGTCGGCAGCAGCAGCGTATAGGCCCAGATCAAGATGCCGGCGGTCATGCCGGCGATGGCGCCGGTGGCGGTGGCGCGCCGCCAGAACAGCCCGCCGAAAAACGCCGGCGCCAGTTGGGCGATGGCGGCGAAGGCGAGAATGCCGATGGCGAACAGCTGGGCGTCGCCGGCGGTGCGGTAATACATGTAGGCGAACAGCAGGATCACGAAGATAGCCAGCCGCCGCGCGGTCAGCAGCAGCGAGCCGAGGTTGCCGCTCCCGCTGATCAGCGCCGCGCGCCGCTGCAGCACCAGCGGCATGACGATGTCGTTCGACACCATGATCGACAGCGCCACCGATTCCACGATCACCATGGCGGTGGCCGCCGACAGGCCGCCGACGAAAGCCGCGATGGTGAGGATGTTGGAGCCGGTCTGCAGCGGCAGCGCCAGCACGAACATGTCGCTGTCGACCGTGCCGACCGGGAACGTCACCAGGCCGGCGAGCGCGATCGGCACCACGAACAGGTTGATCGCCACCAGATAGAGCGGAAACAGCCAGGCCGCGCGCTTGATCTCGCCTTCATTGTTGTTCTCGACCACCGCCACGTGGAACTGGCGCGGCAGCAGGATGATCGCCACGAACGACAACAGCGTGGTGGCGAATAAAATATCGAACGGCGGCTGCCGCACGAACAGGCCGGCGGCCAGCGGGCTTTGCCGCGCCGCCTCGAGCAACGCGCCGGGACCGCCGAACATCCAGAACGTCACGAAGATGCCGACCGCCAGGAAGGCGAACAGCTTGACGATCGATTCGGTGGCGATCGCCAGCATCAATCCGTCCTGATGCTCGGTGGCGTCGATGTGCCGGGTGCCGAACAGCACCGCGAAGGTCGCCATCGACAGCGCCACGAACAGCGCGATGTCGCCGAGCAGCGGGCCGGTGAGGCCGCTATTGGGCGTGACATGGGCGAGGATGGTTTCGAGCGAGGAGGAAACCGCTTTGAGCTGCAGCGCGATGTAGGGGATCGTGCCGACGATCGCGATCAGCGCGACGGTGGCGGCCACCGCCTGGCTCTTGCCGTAGCGCGCGGCGATGAAGTCGGCGATCGAAGTGGTGTTCTGCGCCTTGGCCAGCCGCACGATCCGCACCAACAGCGGCGAGAACAGGCCGATCATCAGCATCGGGCCGATATAGATGGTGACGAATTCAAAGCCGGTGCGCGAGGCCGAGCCGACCGAGCCGAAAAAGGTCCAGGACGTGCAATAGATCGCCAGCGACAGCGGGTAGATCAGCAGCCGGGCGCGGTCGCCGCGGCCGAGGCCGCGGGTGCGGTCCCCGTAGCTCGCCACGAGGAACAGCAGGCCGATATAGGCAAGCGCCACCGCGATGACGACCCAGCCTTGCAGCATGCGCGCTCCAGATCGGGTTAAACCTCAGCTCCGGCACGCATTTTACCCCGCTGCGGCCGTCATAGATAGGTGTTGAGACCGGCTCCCGGCATTTGACGCCAGCGCCCGCGCGCGGCATGCAACGTACTTAACGAGCCGCCCAACCTTGTCCGCGCCGTCATCCAGCAGCCGCGCTACGATCGTCCGCCATGTCGCGGAAACGCTCGCCTTTGCGGCCGCCGGCGGCCTCGCGCTCGGGCTGCTCGGCGTTCCGGCCGGCTGGCTTTCGGGTTCGATCCTGGCGGTCGCTATCGCCTCGCTGGCCGGGCGGCCGATGACGATCCCAATGCTGCCGATGCGCATTCTCATGGTGCTGATCGGCATTTCGCTCGGCGCCGTGGTCACGCCGGCGACGCTCACCGGAATGGCGACCTATCCGCTCAGCATCGCCGTGCTGATCGCCGCCATGGTCTGCATCAGCATCAGCGGCGCCGCCTATCTGCGCGTGGTGCACGGCTGGGACAAGCTCACCGCCTATCTTGCCGCCGCGCCCGGCGGCTTGTCGCAGGTATTGGGGCTCGCCGTCGAACTCGACGCCGACTTGCGCGCCATCGCCATCGTGCAGACCGTGCGCGTCACCATCATCGCGGTCGGCTTGCCGGCCGGTCTGGTGCTGCTCGGCTTCGGCGGCCATGCCGGCCGCGGCATCGGCGGCGCGTTCAATCCGGCGCAGCTCGGCGAACTCGCTATCCTGGTCGCCGCTTCGGCCGTCGCCGCGGTCGTCGCCTTTTTCATCCGGTTTCCCGGCGGCCTGCTGTTCGGCGCCATGCTCACCTCGGCGGCGCTGCACGGCAGCGGCATTATTCATGTCGCGATGCCGTGGTGGGTAACCAATGCGGTGATGGTCGCGTTCGGCGCGGTGACCGGCTCGCGCTTTTCCGGCACGCCGCTGCGCCTGGTGGCGGACTTCCTCGGCGCCGCCTTCGGCTCGTTCGCCATTGCGGTGGCGATCACCGCGGTGTTCGCGGCCGGACTGGTCGGCATCCTGGCGCTGCCCCTCGGCGAGGTGATGATCGCCTACGCGCCCGGCGCGGTCGACGCCATGATGCTGCTCGCGCTCGCGCTCAATCTCGATCCCGTCTATGTCGGCGCGCATCACCTCGTGCGTATCTTCTTTGTCTCGCTGGCAATGCCGCTGCTGGCGCACCGCGCCGCCCCGCGCAAGGCGGCCGCGGCGCCAAAGCCGCCGCGCAAACGGCCGCCGTTCGAGGATTAGGGCGCGTTGTCAAAGATCGAGGCTGATTGGTAACGGCCGATCAATGTCCGCTTTGCCCCCGAAAGCGGACATTGCAGAGCAAAACGCATGGCTGCTATCCAGAGATTCAGCATAGCAATGCTTTCATTGGAAAAGTACACATATTGTACTGTGGTTGTGGGGCCCGACATGCTTTTACCACGGAAGACGATATTCGCTGTCATCGCAATCTTTAGCATCGTCGTTTTCTCGGCGGGACGTGCGGTGGCGCAAGAAAAGTCAATTGTCGTTGCCTCGACGACCTCAACACAAGACTCAGGCCTGTTCAGACATCTGCTGCCGATCTTCGTGCAGAAGACCGGCATCACCGTGAAAGTGCTGGCGGAGGGCTCGGGCCAAGCGCTCGATACTGGCCGGCGCGGCGAAGCTGATGTCGTGTTCGTGCACGCTAAATCGGCGGAACTGAGGTTCTTAGCCGAACGGGAAGGCGTGAAGCGATTTCCTGTGATGTATAACGACTTTGTGCTCGTTGGGCCGACGAGTGACCCCGCCGGTATCAAGGGTATGAAGGATGTCGCGAAGGCGTTTCGGGCGATCAAGGACAAACGAGTAACCTTCATCTCGCGTGGGGATCGCTCGGGCACCCATCTCGCCGAACTCATGCTCTGGAACAAGGACGTCGGCATCGACATCGAGAAGGAAGAGGGGCCGTGGTACAAATCGACCGGTCAAGGCATGGGCGAAACGCTCAATACAGCGAGCGCCAGCCATGGCTATGTTCTCACCGATCGCGGCACTTGGATTTCGTTTACGAACAAAGGTGACCTGCAAATTCTGGTCGAAGGCGACAAGCGCATGTTCAACCAGTATGGAGTGATGCTGGTGAACCCGGAAAAGCACCCGAACGTGAAGAGAGAGTTTGGACAGGCGTTCATCGACTGGCTGGTGTCGCCAGAGGGCCAAGAGGCCATCGCCAACTACAAGATTGATGGCAGGCAGTTATTCTTTCCGAACGCCGTTGATCCCAAGGCGTAAACGGCCACCAGCAACTTCAGTAACGGTTGATACGCAATGTCCGCATTACGCCCGAAAGCGGACATTGATCGATGGCCGCAAGCCGGCAAACCGCATCATCAAGAGACGCAAACGTAGGAGGTTGCAACGCCTAACCGCCGCGCTGCCCCCGCAGCTAAATCGAGTCGGGCCCCCATCCTTCGAGCGGTGCCGTTAGGCCCACGGTCATTAATGAGAATCAAAGCCGTGCGACCATTGTGTGGATTGCGCACAGTGATGGTCGTTCCTAGCGGGTAATCCCACGAGGCGGCAGTATCGCCGTTTGGGTTGAATCTGGCGCCGTGCCACGTGACGCGTGACCCAGAACTATAGCTCGACGCCAGTATTTCACGCGCGCCGCTACAATTCCCTGTAGGCTTGACGTAGCGATGGACCGTCGACCAGCCGCCCGCATCAGCCTGCGACGTGAGAGCGGCAGCTAGTACTGCCACGGCGATTACTTTGCGCAACACAAACATTTTTCTTTTCCGTTCTCGTGGTTGGCCCTTCACACGAACAGGACAACTTGCACCGCCTTAAAGCTGGCGCGTTGGCCTTTCTTTTGCGCCAGCCTAGCCTCGCCGGAAACCCTTGAACTTAGTCGGTATGCGCTACGAAGGCTGATCAAGTATGATTGTGGCGGAAATCAGATTTGGCATTGGTCGTAGAGCGGCCAACCGATGTCCGCTTTATCCCCAGAAGCGGACATTTGGCCTCGCGGTTAGAACGTTCGAAGCCCGTGCTGGCGCTGCTACCCGGCTAACACCGCCTCTGTTATCGTCAGCGCGGTTGCGATTCCGCGATTGATTGCGCATGGTCTTTTCCGAAAACCGCAACCCACCGCGGGTCACGTCCGGGGCGGGCGTTTGCGAGATCAATCTTGGCGCTAATTTCTCATTTCGAGGCCCGCCATCGTGAAAGAACGCCGCCTGCCGATCATGCCGACGCTCAGGGCGGCATACCGCGACTGGCGGCGCCTGTTGCTTCCCCTGCGCACGATCGTTATCAGCGCCTTCCTCATCCTGCTCGCGATCTCAGTCGTGGCAGAGTTTGTGCCGCATCGTTGGTGGGATCAGGAGCTTTCCGGCGAAGCCTTGGGTCTTTTGCAGGACGCGGTCTGGGCGTTACTGCTTACACCGATCGTTATCGCCCTCCATCGCTTCGTCATTCTCGGCGAGGTTACACCGGGCTATGAGTTCGATGTCGGCGATCCGGCCTTTCGTCTCTTCTTCATCTGGCTGTTCGGGCTGAAGGTCTTTTCCGGGCTGCCTTACACCTTGCTCGGCGTGTTGCAGGCGCTCGGCTTCTCGCCGAAGGCGACCGCTATCCCTTTTGCGGTCGCGCTGATTGTTGTGATTGCCGTGTCGCTGCGGCTGACGATTCTTATTCCCGCCATTGCCGTGGAGGCGCCTAGCGCAACCGCCAGGCATGCGTTCGCCGACACCAAAGGTCAGGCGCTGCGCATCCTTGCGGTTTTTCTCCTAGCACTCGTGCCCTGGATTGCTGCCGTTATCGCCATCACTATCCTGCTCGGGCCTGGCACACGTGTCACCGGCTCGGTGCTGGCGATGGTCGGTTTGGTGGTGGGCGCCATCGCGCAAACGGCGGTCGTTTCCCTGTCGACGGTCGTCGCCTCGCATGCGTTCATGTTCCTTGCCGCGCAGGTCAAACGCGCTGCCGCGCTTTAAAACTCGCAGGCTGCAGAGCTAAGGCTCAATGTGCTCATGTCCGCTTTGGGTCAAAAGCGGGCAGAGTGAAAATGAAAGAGGCCGCCAACTGAGGCGGCCTCTTAAATCATGCGACTAACATCTTTCGTAGCGGCTATTTGGAGCGGTCGAAGGTTACGATGCTGCGTGTCATCCCCTTGTCGGCCCAATTCGGCATTATCCGCCAAGGTGTCAACACAATCAGTCGGTCACCATCGATTTTGAAAGACCTGACTTGTTTGCTGCCAACCCACTCAGGATTCCACGCCACGTCGACATTGGTCGTCCACGTTTCTCCTTCGAGGCTATAAGTACCGGAATAGGCGACGAGCGTGCTCAATAGCTCCGCCCGTTCTTGATCCGTCTTGGCGGGCTTGCGCGCCTCTCCTGTCAGTAAGAAGAAAACGCGCCCCTCTGGAAGGAAAGCCGCGTAGCCGGTCGGTTTTTCTCCCATCACCGGCCCCTTCTGGCCGGTTGCCTGAACTTCGACCTCATAGGAAACGAGCTTCCAGGTTCCGACTACCTTATTGCCTTCTCCACCGAAGCTCGGCTGCGCGATAAAGCACGCCAAGAAAACGGCAAACGCCAAAACTCTAGGCATCGCGTCCTCCTCTTTCTAAAGAGTGCGTAACGTTATTGGCAAAACGAATTACTGCATTGCGGGAGATCAAATTAGTAGCGAACAGTTGTCCGTGAACTGGTGGATAATTAATAATGTCCGCTTTGGGTCAAGAGCGGATGTAAAGGCCTTTAACACAAATGTCCGCTCTACCCCCAAAAGCGGACATTCGGTGGCACGGTTGGCGTGTCCGCTTTGGGCCAATGGCGGATATAATGGGCGTGGATAAAGTCGGCGCCCGGTGTGAGCGGATGCTCCGGAGTCGCGTGCCGCAGGCGTCTGCTTCTTTCGCCGCGCAAGCAACCCAAATACCAGGTTGAAGTATAATCGCCGCTCATCGCATCCAGGCCGAAAGCAAACCGTAAATAATACCACCGCCTATAATCACGCCGGAGCTTGCTGAGACAAATATCAATATTGCTTGCAACATCGTTTCGCCTTCGTTCGGCTCTGGAACAAATATGTTATGGGTTCTCATCGAAGTGTGGCGACAAGCCGCCCTTGCGAGCGCAGCCATAGTCTTCGCATAGATAAGAAAGATCGCCCTCGCACGGATAGCCGGTAATTGGGCAACGGTTGGGGAGCTCTTTGAGTTTCTTGTTATTCAGACTGCCGACACTTGGAATGTCACGTTCGATCAAATAGCTGTTCAAAGTCTTTCTCTCCTGTGAAGCTTGTCTATCTGCGATCGCGCTTGCAAATTGGTATCGGCCCGTCGGCTACTAAAGCTATGGCCAGACGGGCCGATATGGATCAACGCTTTGTGACGACTACCTCGAGATATTCGCTCGGCACAACCAGCGTGTCTTTACCACTGCTGTTCATTCGCCCGAGCAGCTCGATGACTTCGGCTTGCAGGGCCGCCTGCTTGACGGCGTCGAGCGTCGCGAATGCGCGATTCATCGGACCGTAGTAGCTCTTGAATACCTCGATCCAATGCTCGGGCGACTTGTAACGGAAGTTGAAGAACTGTCTCGACGCTTTCACCTGATGACCGGGGAACAATTCGCCCAGCCGTTTCTCGGTGCCCCAGAGCGCCGGTGATCTGATCCCCGCCGGCGGAGTAACGTGTTTGCCGAGGACTTTGAAAAGCTGGCCGATGAAACCATCCGGAGTCCAGTTGGCGAACCCGATGCGCCCGCCATCGCGTATTACGCGGGACAGCTCAGCCGCTGACCTCTCTTGGTCGGGCGTGAACATCACGCCGAACGTCGATAACGCAACGTCGAAACTGCCATCAGCGAAGGGCAGCGCCTCCGCGTCCGCCACCTGGAAGGTAACGGTCAGGCGCTCCGCGGCGGCGCGTTCCTTTCCGCGATCGAGCAATGCACCCACGTAGTCTGTCGACGTCACTTCGGCAAAGCGGCGGGCAGCAGCAAGTGTGGCGTTGCCGTTTCCGGCTGCGACGTCGAGCACGCGCTCACCAGAGCGGAGATCGATCGCCTCGCAGAGGCGTTCACCGACAATCTGCAGGGTCGTGCCGATGATGGCATAATCGCCCGCAGCCCATGTCGCCTGCTGACGCTGTTTTACAGCTGTGTAATTAGGTGCGACATTTGTATCACGTGCAACTGTCATTGTAGTCATTGGCAGATTCCTTTCAAAATAACTTGATCGATGCAAATCGCATCACCCCTTACTTGCAGAGGCAAATGGGGCGGACGGTGCAATCCCACGTCGGCACGCCGGCGTGCTAGTTCAAAGACTGAATCTACCCAGTACAGATAATGTACTAGCGGCCGTGCTGCGGAGGGCGTACCTATCCTTGAGCGTTTGCATGAAGGTCCATTAGGAGCGAGGCATGGCAGAAGGCAGCTACAATCAGTTTTGTCCGGTCGCGATGGCAGCCGAAATTATTTGTACCCGTTGGACGCCGCTGCTCCTGCGCGAACTCACCGTCGGGACTACGCGTTTCAATGATTTGCGCCGCGGCGTGCCGAGAATGTCTCCCGCGCTGTTGTCAAAGCGCCTAAAAGACCTCGAGGCGGCGGGGATTGTGACGCGTTCAAAAGCGACCGATGAACCAAGTGTGTTCGAGTACCGGCTCACAGAGTCCGGACGCGACCTCAAACCGATCATCGATGCCGTCGGGGCTTGGGGGCAACGGTGGATAGACACTGAAGCATCGTTAGAGAATTTGGATGTCAATCTGCTGATGTGGAGTATTCGACGAAATATCAATCCAGACCCTATGCCGAGGCACCGAACGACTGTTCAGGTCATATTTACCGACCTTCCCAAGACACAACGGAACTGGTGGCTGATTGCAGCGCCGCACGACGGAGTCGATCTCTGCTCGGTCGACCCGGGTTTCGACGTAGATCTTTACTTATCGACCGATCTGCGGACCATGACGGAAATGTTTATGGGCTACATATCGATTGCCAAGACCAAACAAGAAGGCCGACTTACAATTACAGGCAACCGGCAACTCGAAGGCAATATGAAATCGTGGTTCGGCATCAATCGCTTTGCAAAATTTGAGAAGCGCGTTGCCTGAGTCGGTCAAAAGTAAAGCAAAATGATCGTGGTATACGACGAAGGAGCGAGGTCATGATCGAGTGGTTTGATGATCTCGTTCTCGGCATGCACTTCAAGAGTTCCGATAAAAAGGTCATGCGCGAAGACATAAAGCGCTTTGCGTCAGAGTTCGATCCCCAGCCCTACCATCTCGACGAGGTGGCTGCCGAGCGAACGCCATTAAAAGGCCTCGCTGCCTCGGGCTGGCATACCGCGGCAATCGCGATGCGATTGGCCGTCGAGATTCGCCCGTTCGGGCCGCACCCTCTTTTGGGACTCGGCGTAGATGACTTGCGGTGGCTTGCCCCCGTGCGTCCCGACGATGTGATCCATATCGAAGGCGAGGTGATCGAGCTCATACCATCAAAGACGAAGCCGCAGGGGATCGTGCGAGTCAAATGGACGGCAATCAATCAGCACGGCGACCCCGTCTACACCTTCACTCCGATCGCCGTGGTGCCGTGCCGCCCGAGTGGATCAAATCCACGTTAGATATGTAGCCACCTGCAGGAGCGAATGTCCGCTTTGGGTCAGAAGCGGGAGCAAAGGCCTCTAACATCAATGTCCGCTTTGCTCCCGCGAGCGGACATGAGTCCGCCAAGTGGACACGTCCGTCATGGGCCACAAGCGGGCATTGCGCCGCGGCCGCGCATTTCCACGATAAGCCATGACCGGAGGTTAGGACATCAGCGCCTAAGGAGATGGCGTTGCGGTGCATCGCGATTGATGGTTATTTTGGATCCCAACTAGGATTCATATCCACGGAATTGGGAATAATTCCGTTTTGGGAGGAATAGCTATGCGTTTCGGCACTCTTTGCAGTTTGGCCCGCGCTTTCGCTGTGGTCACGCTCTGCGCGACGACTCCGGTTGCAGCCCAGGACACCGTCAAGATCGGCGCCATTCTGCCGATGACCGGGCCGTTCCAATCCACCGGCGCGGAAGCGAGCGCGGCGATCAATCTGTTTTTGGCGCAACATGGCGCAACCGTCGCCGGCAAGAAGATCGAGGTGATCCTGCGCGACGACGGCGGCACCCCCGACACTGCCAAGCGGCTGGCACAGGAATTGATCGTCAACGACAAGGTGCAGATTCTTATCGGCTTTGGCCTGACGCCGATCGCCATGGCTGTCGCCCCGCTCGCCACCGAAGCCAAGGTGCCGATGGTGGTCACCGTCGCATCCACCTCGGTCATCGTGGATCGCTCGCCTTACATCGTGCGCACCATCCAGACCATTCCGCAGATCGCCAATATCGTCGGCGCGTGGGCCGCCAAGAATAACATCAAGAGCATTGTGACGGTGGTCTCCGATTATGCTCCTGGCCAAGATGCCGAGCAGTGGTTTGGTAAGTCGTTCGAGCAGGGGGGCGGCAAGGTTCTCGAAAAGTTGCGCGTACCGCTCGCCAATCCCGATTTCGCGCCGTTTCTGCAGCGGGCGAGCGACAACAAACCGGACGCCATCTTCGCATTCGTGCCGGCCGGTGTGGGCGGCATCTTTGCCAAGCAATTCGTGGAGCGCGGTCTCAACAAGTCCGGTAGCAAGCTGATCTCAATGAGTGACGTCATGGACGACGATCTGCTCAACAACATGGGCGACGCGGTTCTGGGTGTGATCAGCGGCGGCCCTTACTCGATTGCGCATGATTCGCCGGAGAACCGCGCTTTTGTGACGGCGTTCCGCAAGGCCAACAACAATCGCCGCCCGAACATCGTGGCGCTTTCGGCCTATGACGGCATGACGCTGATTTATCGCGGCCTGACGGCAACAAAGGGCGCAACCGATGCCGCCACACTGGTCGAAGCCATGAAGGGTATGCAGTGGGAAAGCCCGCGCGGGCCGGTGCGCATCGATCCGGCCACGCGCGATATCGTGCAGAACATCTACCTGCGCAGGGTCGAACGACAGAATGGCGAGCTCTACAACATCGAGTTTGAAACCTATCCGGCCGTCAAAGATCCCGCGCACTGATCGAGTTCATGGTTGGCGGCGGGGTGTGCCTATGGAAGCGCGGATGCCCGCTTCGCTCCCGAGCACGGACATGTCCGCCAAGCGGGCACGTCCGTTATGGGCCAGTAGCGGCCCTTGCCGTATTGCGAGCAAGCCGACCAGGAGCCATGATAAACGGCCGAGAACAGCCGTTGAAAGCCAACGATGCAGAGGCATTACGCAAAGCTGCTTCGTGCAACGCTAACAGCCTCGCTCGTGCTCGCGGCTATAACAGGAGCCGCGGTCGCTGGGCCGTTAGAGGATGCTCTTGCCGCGCATGATAGAGGAGACGATGCGACTGCGCTGCGTCTTATTCGCCCAATAGCCGACCAAGGCAACGCCGACGCGCAGTACAATTTGGGAATCATGTATGCTGTAGGTCAAGGCGTGCCGAGAAACGCCGTAGAAGCGGCCAAATGGTTTCGCCTCGCCGCCGACCAAGGGTACGCCCCCGCACAGTACAATCTCGGCGTCATGTATGGCAGAGGCGAGGGCGTGCCGCAGAACTACGCTGAGGCTGCGAAGTGGTATCGACTTGCCGCTAGCCAAGGTTATGCCAACGCGCAGTACAATCTAGGCGTCATGTACCGAGACGGCGATAATGTGCCGCAGAGCTTCGGCGAGGCTATGAAATGGTTTCGCCTCGCCGCCGACCAAGGATACGCCCCCGCACAGTACAATCTTGGCTTCATGTACGCCAAAGGCCAAGGCGCGCCGCAGAATTACGCTGAGGCTTTGAAATGGTATGAACTCGCTGCCGCCCAAGGAGACGCCGACGCTCAATACCGTCTCGGCTTTGCGTATGCCGTCGGTCAGGGCGTGCCACAGAGCTACGCTGAGGCAAGGAAGTGGCTTCGCCTTGCTGCAGACCAAGGCAATCCTATCGGGCAGTTCAATCTCGGCGTTATGTACGAGCATGGCCAAGGCGTGCCGCAGAACTACGCCGAAGCGCTGAAGTGGTATCATCTCGCCGCTGACCAAGGCCACGACTTAGCGCAGCACAATCTCGGCGTCATGTATCGAGATGGCCACGGCGTGGCGCAGAACTACGCTGAGGCTATAAAATGGTTTCACCTCGCCGCTGCCCACGGAAACGCCAGTGCGAAGTTCAATATCGGCGTTATGTACGAGCACGGCCAGGGCATGCCGCAGGACTACGGTGAAGCATTGAAATGGTATCGACTTGCCGCCAACCAGGATTATCCCAACGCGCAATACAATCTCGGCGTCATGTATGCCGAGGGCCAAGGAGTGCCGCAGAATTACGCTGAGGCGATCAAGTGGTACCGCCTCGCTGCCGACCAGGGCTACGCCGAGGCGCAGGTCAATCTCGGCATGATGTACTACAAGGGCAGCCAGGGGGTACCGCAGAACTACGCTGAGGCGGCCAAATGGTTTCAACTTGCTGCCGACCAAGGCTATGCTCTCGCACAGAACGATCTCGGCCTCATGTATGCTCAGGGCCAAGGTGTGCCGCAGGATATTGTCCGCGCGCACATGTGGTTCAACTTGTCGGCGATGCAGAACTACCAAGAAGCGATAAGACATCGAGACATAGCCGCACGGCGCATGACCCCTGCTCAGATCGCCGAGGCGCAGACGTTGGCGCGTGATTGGAAGCCGAAGCCGAAACGATAGTTTCTCTCACGCCGACATCGATCTTATCGATGACGGCGAAGGCGGCTTGGTACGCGCCAGCAATGTCCGCTTGCCCCCGAAAGCGGACATTCGTCCGCCAAGTGGGCACGTCCGTTATGGGCCAGTTGCAGACATGCTTCGTCTAACGCCGGCGCTTCGACAGAGGGGCTGATTTGTCGTTTGTCATCGTGGCGGGCGGGTCTGCCATCCGCGAGACGAGCCCCCATCAATGTGCAATCGGCGACGTGCGACCGCGCAAGCCGCGCCTATCTCGCCTTTCCCGTCGCAACGAGCCATGTATACTTTTGCAAAGCCGCCTCGCGCAATGTGGCGGCAAGAACGCTCAAGAATGCTGGCGACGGGCAATTGCCGACCTTCGTGTTGGACTGCCTGACAACGCTACACGTTGCGCGACCTGCTCTTGGGAGGGCCCATGAAACTTCCTCGCCGCAAATTCTTGCAGCTGGCGGCAGGCGCTGCCGCGCTTCCGGCCGTGGATCAGACAGCCTGGGCGCAAACCTATCCGTCGCGCGCGGTGCGTGTCGTCGTCCCCGTTGCAGCCGGTGGTGCGAACGACGTCACCGCGCGTCTGATTGGCCAATGGCTATCGCAGCGCCTCGGCCAACAATTTTTCATTGAGAATCGTCCAGGCGCCGCCACCAACGTCGGCACCGAAGCGGTCATTCGGTCATCCGCCGACGGCTACACGCTCCTCATTTCCGGCAGCAATGCCGCGATCAACGCAACCCTGTTCAGATCGCTCAACTTCAATTTCATACGCGATACCGCGCCGATCGCGAGCATCGTTCGCGTGCCCCAACTCATGCAGGTCACTCCGTCACTGCCGGTCAAGAGCGTTCCCGAGTTCATCGCATATGCCAAGGCCAATCCTGGCAAGATCGCCATGGGCTCGGGCGGCAACGGTTCACCGGCGCACGTCATCGGAGAATATTTCAAACTGCTGACCGGCACGGATCTCACTCATGTCCCCTATCGCGGTGCGGCGCCCGCAGTGACCGCCCTGATTGGCGGGCACATCCAGGTGGCGTTCACCGAATTGGCGACGTCGCTCGGACACGTTAAAGCAGGCAAACTGCGCGCACTGGCGGTGACGACCGCCGCGCGCGCCGCGGCGCTGCCGGACGTTCCGACGCTTAGTGAGTTCATTCCGGGTTTTGAAGCCAGCCAGTGGGTTGGGCTTGTTGCGCCCAAGGACACGCCGCCAGCGATCATCGGCAAACTCAATGCCGAAATCAACGCTGCGCTTGCTGATCCCGGGATAAAGGCGCGGTTCGTCGACTTCGGCGGCATGGTGCTTCCCGGGTCGCCGGACGACTTCGGCAAGCTCATCCGCGATGAAACCGAGAAATGGGCCAAGGTGATTCAGGCCGCCAACATCGAGGTGGAATGATCCCGGCCGGATCCCGCAACATCCCGATACGTGAACTGGAGTGGAGCGTGCAGCAACGGATTGGTGCGGTCATTCGCGCTTACGAAGAACAGGGATTCCACCGCACCGGGACGGACATTGATCGGATATCCGGGGAGTGGCTCGCCAACGAGGTGCGCGAGTTCGGCCTCAAACCGGTGCTTGAGGCGTTTTCGCTCGAGCGCGTCGACCCCGTTCGCGCGTCCCTCGTGGTGAATGGCCGCACAATCGAGGGACTGCCATTGTTTGACGGCACCTTCACGAGTCCGGCAGGCATCGAGGGGGTCCTCGGAGACCTCAATAGCGATGCACCAATCGGACTAACAGAAATTCCGCCGAACGCCGCAGCGGCCGGCGCATTGGGTGACGCGCGACGGCAAAATCGGCATCAGTCGATCGTCGTTGTCACCCGCGGGTCGCGCCCTGGATTTTGCCCGAGCAATGCCGACAGCTTTCTGCATCCCTTTGGCCCTCCGGTGCTGCAGGTTGCGAGCGAGGAAGCGCCGTTCCTTGCCGATTGCGCGCGGCAGGGCGCGAAAGCTCTGCTGACGGCGTATGCGGAACGCGTGCGGGCCGCGGCGTTCAACCTCACCACGGTGGTTTCAGGGACAGATAAGAGCGCAGCGCCCCTCGTCGTGATGACACCGCGAAGCGGGTGGTGGTCTTGCGCCAGCGAGCGCGGCGGCGGTCTGGCCTGCTGGCTGGAGATCATGCGCGCGATGCGCGACGCCGGGCCTGTCAGGGACGTTCTGTTTGTTGCTTCAAGCGGCCATGAACTCGGTCACCTCGGGCTTGATGCTTTTATTGAGCGGCGGCCAGGACTCGTGCCCGCCGCAAGAACATGGATTCATCTCGGCGCCAACATTGGCGCGGCGCTGGGGCCCGGCAACATGTTGCAGGCATCGGACGATGAGATGGAGTCGATGATGGCCGCGGCGATGACCAACGCCGGGCTCCGAATTGACCAGCGCCGCCCACGCGGCCTCGCTCCCCGCGGAGAAGCGGAAAACGTCCACCGCGGTGGTGGGCGATATATCTCCATCATCGGAAACAATGGCCTCTTTCACAACACGAGTGATCGAGGGGCGGACGTGACCGATTTAAACGTCATCGAGCGTTTCGCCAAGGCGTTTGCGTCGATTGCGACGTTGCTTGCTGGCGCCTGACGCGCACGAGTCGGGCCGGACCGCGGCGCATCAACGATGCAAATCAGCTCTCCCCAAGTGCACCTCAAGCCACGTCCGCTTGGGTCAAGAGCGGAAGTAAAGGCCTTTAACACAAATGCCGCTTTGCTCCCGAGAGCGGACATTCGGTGGCACGGTCGGTGTGTCCGCTGTGGGCCAAAAGCGGACTCATGCAGTGCACCAATAAGGATCGCTATTCGATCACCTCATCGGCGGTGGCAGTAGCGACGGCGGAACAGTAAGGCCGAGCGCTGGCGCCCGCCACTGGCTTGCCGGCGGCGGCAAAGGGCACGTCAGTCAACCAGACCACTACAAGTCAAGCGGGTGCAATCCTGGTAAACGTTCCGACACTCGACGGATGGCATCTGCTTCAGAGAACGGCACTCGCGATATCGTGCACGACAGGTGTTCATGCATTTCTGTTTAGCGCTCTGAACCGCCGCGAAGGTGTAAGAGGCGAGATCGGCATCGTGCGCATTGAGTGTTCCCGCGCTCAATGACAGAAGGAGTACGAAGAGTACGGAGACAACGGCAAACGACCGTTTGCTGTAGTCCATGGCCCAGCTCCCTTTAGGTTGAAGCGTATCGTAGCGGTTCAAATTACCACATTGAAAGGGGTCGGGCGTGACGTGAGCCAATATCCGCTCTGGGTCAAAAGCGGAAGTAAAGGCCTTTAGCGCAAATGTCCGCTTTACCCCCAAAAGCGGACATATGCAGTGCAACAGCCGATGTCTGCTAAGGGCCAAAAGCGGACATTGAGGGCGCTCGCACCGGCACTTATGCCTTGGCACCAGCTCCGATAATAAATTCGAATTGGGCCCTAAAACCGTCGGCACCCTCAAATTGCTTAAGACACTCGTACACTTCGTTCCACGCTTTTGATTTTTCCGTATCACTGAGATCAGCAACAACCGCCCGGTATGCGCCGAAGGCTTCCCGCATCATCTCCAAGGCATGAGACGCGCTTGGCAAATTCAGCGAAGCTGTCGCAAGCTTTGTCTGTATCTGAACAAGTCCGCTGTCTCGCATCAGACCTTCCAAAATTCCTTTGCCTCCGAGGGCAAATAACCCCGGTTGCCCGGGCTTAGGAGGCGATTTGCCCGCGCAGCGCAGAACGATAGCCATGCTTCGGGCCATAAAGGGATTGTTATCGGGTGTGGTGAAGACTAGCGCTGCAATACGGGCGCCGGGCTGCAATACGCGCTGAAGAGCTTTCAGGGCACTGCCCGGCGACGGAAAAAGCATGAGACCCAATCGGCTGATCGCCGCATCAAATGACGGCAACCTTTCGTCCAAATCTTCAGCCGCGTTTTCAAGAGTTTCTATATTTTGCAAGTTCGCCGCGGCTGCACTTTGACGGACATGGTCGAGCATCGTGGCCGATATATCGCAAGCCACTACGCTGCCACTCGGCCCCACGCGTCTGGCTGTATGGATGGTCTGGTTCCCAGCACCACAAGCCAAATCCAGAACACGCATGCCGGGACGGATGCCAGCCATATCGATAAGCGTGTCAGTCGCGGCCGAGAGACCCGCAGAAAACTCATTTTCCCACTTTGCCCAGCCCGGTGCAGCCTTTTCCCAAGTGCTGCGCAGTTCAGATTTCGTTGCGGTCTCAGCTGTTCTGGAAACCGGATTTTCGGAAGTCATAAGCTTCCCGGCAGACGTCCGCCGCCTCACTGTCAAACAGAACGTACCGCGACTTTAAGCTGCGTTATCGACCACCGCTTTGGCCGCATTTTCGATGACGATCGGCGCCTCGAAATACTGGAACTCAGGTGTAGAACCAAAGATTGACTGTATTGCCTCTTCAAAGGCAACGCCGTGCGCTTTCTTTGCAGCCTCGATATTCTTCCAGAGGTAAACACCACCACCGCGCCGGGATTTTTCATCGAACAAGAAGGCCTTGTGAATGAGGTCCGGGTTAGCCTGCCACATAGGCACGCGAGCGCGGTATTTGGTCATGGCGTCGGCACGGCTCATTCCGTCCGGCAAGCGAAACAACACGATTTCCGAAATCATGGTCGCGACCTCCCTTATCGTGGGCATGTCACCTTAACACCTCCAAAAGGTGATGTCCGCTTTGGGTCAAAAGCAGACATCTCGACCCATCAAGGCATGTCCGCTTTACCCCCAAAAGCGGACATATGCAGTGCAACAGCCGATGTCTGCTAAGGGCCAGAAGCGGACATTCGACCGGCGCGTCCAAGAGCCGCACATCGAAGGTTTTTAAAGGAAAAACCCCGGGACTTAGCCCGGGGTCTTCACGAACGTCTTTTTGTGACCGGCTGATGCGACGTTCAGTTGAACTTAAAGACGATCTCTGACGTAACGGTCTGAATCGTCGGCTTGAACGTGATACTGGCGAAGCCGCCAGGTGTGTCCGCGACTGTCTTCTGGGCGTACTGCGCATAACGATATTCGTTGCGCCAGAACCAGCCCTTGCCGAGAAGATCGAATGTAGTCTCCACACCGCCGCCCACGAACCAGCCGTCCGTGGTGAATGACTGCGTCGCGCTCCCCGTGGGCGTAACGGAAACGACATTGAACATGGTTGCACCGGAGAATCGCGCGCTGGTGTAGCCGCCGTTGACATAGGTCATGGTCTGGGAACTGGGCAGCCAGCCGAGACGCGGGCCGACGGCCCAAGCCCATGTTTGTTTCATATCGCCCGAAATCGCCTGCGGTAAACCAATCCCGTGATCCTGGATGGTGCCCTTCAGACTTGAAATGTCGACGTCGCCGAATACGCCGACCACCCAGGCGGGTGCAAACTGCCAATCGTAACCAGCGGCAATCACGCCCAGGTAGCCTTTGCCGCCTTGTCTTTGGCTCACGCAGATAAGGCATACTCCTGTGGTCGGTCTGACGCTGGTTTGATCTGCCGTCCATATGCCATAGCCGGCACCGGCGCCGGCATAGAAGCCCGTCCAGTTCGTGGGCACTGTCGGCATCGCTGGATAAACCGGCGCCGGAAGGCCGCCGTTGAATTTATAGACGAGCTGCGTGGTGAGCGTCTGAACGATGGGTTTGAAGTTGAATGTGTCGTTGGCAATGCCCGCCGCAGATAGTTCGGGCAGCGTCTTGTTGCTGTAATAGGCGTAACGGTATTCGGTTCGCCAGAACCAGTTGGGCCACAATGCCGTTTCCACGCCGCCGCCCAAGAACCAGCCGTTGAACGTGGTCGCCGGTGTCGAAAGCCCGACTGACGCGCCGTTTCCTGAGCTGACCAAGTCCGAGCTGGAGAACCGCGCCCCGGTGTAACCAGCGTTCACATAACCGAGCGTCGACGGCGTAGAGAGCCAGCCGACGCGAGCGCCCACAGCCCAGGACGATGTCTGCTTGATCTCACCTGCGAGGAAGGGCTGCCCGTCCTGAACGGTGCCTTTTAGACTCGACAGGCTGCCGTCGCCAAATATGCCGCCGACGATTCTTGCGCCGAACTGATAGTCGTACCCGACACCGATCGTACCCAGGAACCCTTTGCCGCCCTGCACTTGGTTCACGCAGGTAGTGCACCCAGGGCCGGCACCGACAAGGACGTCGGTGTCCGCGGCCCACATTCCATAACCAACACCGCCATTGACGTAGAAGCCGGTCCAAGACGTGGCAGCGGCCATCGGCGCTTTATAAGCGGGTGCTTTAGTCGGCATGTCGGCACCGCTTGCGGACCCAGCAAAACTAAAAGCTGCTAAAGCCGCAGCCACGATTAAAAACCTTTTCACGTGGACCCCCTCGTCAGAATTGCCGGTTGCGGTATTTTATCTTAGCAAGAACGGCTTGTTCGTGCCATTTCTGCAACAGATCAACAGAAAAACTCGTAGCTGCAATGCGCGCCAAATCCGCTTTGCGTCAAAAGCGGAAGTGGAGGCCTTTAATTTCGATGTCCGCTCTACCCCCGAAAGCGGACGTTGGGCGGTGCAGTCGGGATGTCCGCTTTGGGCCAAAAGCAGACTCATGCACCGCAGCAGAAAGGATCGTTATTCAATCACTTCGTCGGCGCGCGTGAGCAGCGACGGTGGCACGGTGAGGCCAAGCGCCTTTGCGGTCTTGAGGTTGATCACAAGCTCATATCGGTTCGGTTGCTGTACCGGGAGGTCGGCAGGCTTTTCACCCTTTAGTATGCGGTCTACGTAGGAGGCGGAGCGACGGTATAGGTCGATCAAGTCCGCGCCGTACGATGCCAAGCCGCCATCGTTGACGAAATATCGATATGAGTAGATCGACGGCAAGCGGTGCTTCGCCGCCAATGAGACGATGAGCTTGCGATTCAGGATGGTTGTCCGGTTCGCCAGCACGATCAGGCCGCTGCCCGACGTCGCAGCAAAATTATCAATCAGGCCATCAAGCGCGGCGTGATCTTGAACGACAAGTTGCCGTAGTTGCACCCCGGCAGACGGTGCAGCTGCAACTATAGTACGCCACATCCCGATCTGGTCGGTCAGACCCGCGTCGAGCACAACACCCACCTGCCTCATGTTAGGCGCAAGCTCCTTGAGCAACTCTAGCGATTTCCCGCCAATCGAGAATTCTGCGGGCGTGAACCCGGTGACGTTACCGCCAGGCCGCGCCAGCGTGGCTACCAATCCGGTGTCGACGGGATCGTTCACCTGCGTGAAGACAATCGGCACGCTGCGCGTCACACGCTGAAGCGCAAGCACTGGCGTCTGACCACTGGCCAAAAGCGCATCTGGTTTCAAGGCCACGAGTTCGGCTGCCTGTGCACCCATCCGCTCTGGGTCGTTTGCCGGGAAACGCGCGTCGAAGCGGATGTCGCGGCCTTCGGCCCATCCCAACTCGAGCAGACCACGCCGGAAGGCCTCGAGCTGACGCTGCGCCTGCGGATCGTCCTCCGTTGTGGCGATCAGCATTCCGACACGCTTCACCTTGGTCTGCTGCGCGCGCGCCGTGAGCGGCCATGCAGCCACGCCGCCGAGAAGGGTGATGAACTCGCGCCGCCGCATATCCGCTCCCAAGCTCAGGAGGCAGCATTGTATCGGCTCAAACGAGTACTTTGATAGGGGCTGAAACCGGCATCAAAACCATTGACGCATTGCACAGTCAATGTCGCTTATGGGCCAATAGCGGACTCATGCACCGCAGCAAAAAGGATCGCTATTCGATCACCTCGTCGGCGAGCTGTTGGAGATGCAATGGCACGTCGAGGCCCAGCGCTTTGGCCGTCTTGAGATTAACGATCAGCTTGAACTCGGTCGGCGCTTGCACGGGGAGGTCGGCAGGCTTCGCGCCCTTGAGGATACGGTCGACGTAAACTGCCGCCTGCCGAAACTGTTCGTCGAAATCAGGAACATAAGCGATCAGGCCGCCTAAACTCGGAAAATAGCGATTGAAATAGATCGCCGGGACGCTGTAGCGGGCCGCCAGCGTAATGATCAGATCGCGATTTGTCGCATTGAATGGGTCCGGGAGAACGATAAGACCGCCCCCCGGATTGCGCGCTTGTCCGGCGATCACGCCTTCGATCTCATCCTTGGCGTGAACCGGAGCAGCGCTTACTTGGACGCCAAGCGACGATGCGGCGGCTTCAACGGAAGGCATGAAGAATTGGAGTGGTGCGGCCGTCGCCGGATTTGACAGGAGCGCCACACGCACGGTGCGCGGCGCGATCTCCCTCAATAGCCCCACCCATTTACCGCCCAGTGCGGAATTGTCTACCGTGAAGCCGGTGATGTTGCCGCCCGGACGTGCGAGATTCGCAGCGAAGCCGCTGCCGATCGGGTCGGTAACTTGCGTGAACACGATCGGAATTGTCTGCGTCTCGCGGGCAAGCACGCTGATCACGGCCGTAGTCTCACCGAGGATCACGTCGGGCCGCAGATTGATCAAATCTTTTGCGAACGTCCCGATCCTAGCGGCATTACCGCTGCCCCAGCGAAGTTCGATCCGAAGGTTGCTCCCTTCCGCCCATCCCAGCTTCGCGAGCGCACCACGGAACGTCGCGTACAAAGACTGTGCGGCTGGATCGCTCTCCGCATAACCCATCAACACACCGATCAGGCGCACCGAAGCGGCCTGTTGCGCGTTCGCCGCGAGCGGCCATGCTGCCGCTGCGCCGCCGAGAAGCGTGATGAACTCCCGCCGTCTCATTCGATCACCTCATTGGCCGTGGCGAGTAGCGACGGCGGAACGGTAAGGCCGAGCGCTTTGGCGGCCTTGAGATTGATGATCAATTCGAACTTCGTTGGCGCCTGTACTGGAAGATCGGCTGGCTTCTCGCCCTTAAGGATGCGGTCGACATAAGCTGCCGCGTGCCGATGCGGTTCGATCCCGTCCGCCCCGTAGGTGATCAAGCCGCCGACGGTTGCAAAGATCCGCAGGGGATAGACAGCGGGCAACTTGTACTGGGCCGCCAGCGTGGTGATCAGCTTGCGATTAAGGATCGCAAATCCGCTCCCCGTAACGATCAGGCCGCAATTCGATCCGCGCGCGAAGGCCGCGACGGCGTGCTCCATCTCGCCGGTATCGCCCACGTTGACGGGGCTCACCTCCATCCCAAGCGACGGCGCCATTGACTGAACGGCGGCAAACTGACCGATCCCTTGCGGTGTTAGGGGATCGCGTAGCACCGCTACTCGCGTCACGCTCGGCGCGATTTGCTTGAGTAACTCCAGCCATTTTGCACCCATGCCGTATTCAAAATTGATAAAACCGGTGGCGTTGCCGCCAGGCCGCGCTAGGCTATTGATGAAGCCGGCGCCGACCGGATCCGGGGTCTGCGTAAACACGATCGGCACGGTGCGGGTCGCCTGGACTACCGGCGCCACGCTAGAGCCGCCAGAAACGAGGATGACGTCTGGCGCGAGCGCAATCAGCTCCGCGGCGAATTTGCGAGCATTATCGGCGTTGCCCGCGGCCCAGCGGATGTCGATCCGCACATTGCGGCCGACGGTCCAGCCCAAATGTTGCAATCCTTCCACGAACGCAGCGTAGCGCGCCTCCTCCTCTGGATCGTGCTCGGCCAGGCTCATGAGCACACCGATACGTCGAATCTCGCTGGCCTGTTGCGCCCGCGCGGCCAGCGGCCACGCTCCCGCGCCGCCAATTAATGAAATGAACTCGCGCCGCCTCATGGCTTCCTCCCCCAGCCGAGGAGAATACCCTAGCATATCGCGGATCGAGAGCTGTGCTTCGCACCGCAGCAAAATCGGTCGCCCAATGTCCGCGTTGGGTCAAAAGCGGACATGTGCAGCGCAAACAGGCATGTCCGCTTTACCCACAAAAGCCGATACTCGGCGGCACGGGCGGCATGTCGGATTTGGGCCAGAAGCGAACATCATGCGCGCTCTGCGGACCGAATAGGCGCGTGCCTAACGCCTGTGGCTAAGTCTACCAGCAAGCTCGATGTGCCGCGGATGGCCGACGACAAATGCGGGCGCTTTGGGGATGACGCCACCACTATGGCAAGAAAAACCCTGGGCCAGCTTGGGGGGCCAGACCAGGGTATGGGCTTGGGGTTCAAGCTTTTCCGGGACGGGTGGACCCGGATGCGAAATTAGCTGATCCGACATTCGGTATCCTTCGCTATTGTCCTCGGGGGCAATTGGAACAACTATTGCGGCGCAGGATATTCGGATTTGTTGAGGGCGTTATCATGAAAAAAATATACAGCGATAAGAGCGACCTCTTTGTAGGGCTGGTATTACTGGGTTTTACCGTAATCGGGCTAATGGGTGTCGCGCTCTGGATTTATCTTCTCTGGTTCGGCACCGGCTCGCGTTAGCCTCAGTGATGCTCAGCCGCAAACCGACCGACCTCGGCGCCGGCAAGCTCGCGCCGTCGCTCACCCATCGATGCGTTCTATCGGCGCGGCGTCGTCGCTCGGCGCGCGCGAGCTATTACCGCGCTTCGACACCGGCCACGGCTGCAGATCGTCACTAGCCGCTGGAACGAGCCTCGAAGGGTGACAGCCCGGGCCGTTCATCCTTCGAGGGCGCCGCTACGCGACGCCACCTCAGGATGACGGTCGATATATTGTGCTTGAACGATTATTCCGCCGCCATCGCCTGCTTGCGGGTCGGCAACTCGAGCCGGTCCCACACGTCGGTGAGCGCTTCCGCCAGGCGATCGATCAGCGCGTCGTCGTGATAGGGCGACGGCGTGATGCGCAGCCGTTCCTCGCCGCGCGGCACGGTCGGATAGTTGATCGGCTGGATGTAGATGCCGTAGTCGCTGAGCAGCATGTCGCTCGCCGCCTTGCACTTCTCGGCGTCGCCGATGAACACCGGCACGATATGGGTGGTACTCGGCATCACCGGCAGGCCGGCGGCAATGAGCACCGCCTTGACGCGTGCGGCGCGATCCTGGTGCCGTTCGCGCTCCCAGTGCGACGTCTTGAGGTGGCGGATGGCGGCGGTCGCGGCGGCGCAGATCGCCGGCGGCAGCGCGGTGGTGAAGATGAAGCCGGGCGCGTAGGAGCGCACCGCGTCGATGATCTCGTCGCTCGCCGCGATATAGCCGCCGAGGCAGCCGAACGCCTTGGCCAGCGTGCCTTCGATCACGTCGATGCGGCTCATGGCGCCTTCGCGTTCGCAGATGCCGCCGCCGCGCGCACCGTACATGCCGACTGCGTGCACTTCGTCGACGTAGGTCATGGCGCCGTATTTCTTGGCGAGATCGCAGATCGCATGCACCGGCGCCACGTCGCCGTCCATGGAATAGAGCGCCTCGAACATGATCAGCTTCGGCCGCTTGGGATCGGCGGCCTTGAGCAGTTCTTCGAGATGGCCGACGTCGTTGTGCCGCCAGACCTGCTTCTCGCAGCCGGACTGGCGCACGCCCTCGATCATGGAATTGTGGTTGAGCGCGTCCGACAGCAGCAGGCAATTCGGCAGCAGCTTGGCGATGGTCGGGATGCCGGTCTGATTAGAGACATAGCCGGAGGTGAACAGAAGCGCGGCCGGCTTGCCGTGCAGGTCGGCGAGCTCGCGCTCGAGCTCGACCAGCGGGTGATTGGTGCCGGCGATATTGCGGGTGCCGCCGGCGCCGGTGCCCATGCGGGCGGCGACGTCGACCATGGCGCCGATCACCTTCGGGTGCTGGGCCATGCCGAGATAGTCGTTGGAGCACCAGATCACCACCTCGCGGGTGCCGGTCGGCGAATGCCAGTGGGCATGCGGAAAGCGGCCGGCGATTCGTTCGAGGTCGGCAAACACCCGATAACGGCGCTCGTCCCGCAACTTAGCCAGGGCGGACGTGAAAAATACGCTGTAATCCATGTGACTTTTTCTTTCCCCGCCCCGCGTAACCGGTTTTTTAGAAGCCTTCCAGGGGGTTTGTCGAGGCCAGAATCGTCGCATTTCATTAACCCGCATTGATCGAGGTCAAAGCGGTAGCCGGTTGTTGCCGGGCGGTATTTAGTCCTTGCCGGCGGGGTCCGCCGTCGGGTCGGCGGGCGATGCCGCGGCTGCCCCTCCGACGAAGGGGCAGGCGGCCCTCACGGAGCGCTCGCCGCGCTTTCATCCTCGGCCGCAACGTCGATCCAGACCCCTTGCTGGTGCGAGCGCCGCGCGGCGTCCATCAGCCGCTGCACGCGATAGCCTTCGGCAAATCCCGGCGCCGGCGTGCCGCCGCCTTCGATGGCGTCGAACCAGAGCTTGGCCAGCCGCGACACCGGCGCGATGCGGCCGTCGGGATATTGCGCATCGGCCGGGTCGCTGACGGGGATGCGTTCGAGCGGCGCCGCCGGCCGCTTGGCGTGCAGCAAATCGAAGCCACGCATGTAGTCGGCGCCCGGGTTGTGCAGCACCAGCGTGCCGTCTTCGCCGAAGAATTCGATGCGGTGACCGACGCCGAGAAATGACGCGCAGCTCATGGACAGGCTCACCAGCGGTCCGGATTTGAACTGCAATGCCATCGCCACCGTCGTCTCCAGATCGCTTTCGCTCGGCAGCGTGCCGATGCGCGCCGACAAGCCGCCGATCGGCCCGCAGAACCATTCGAGATAATGCAGGCAATGACTGATGAAAGCGCCGAGCACGCCGCCGGCATCGTCGCCCGCGCTTTTCCAATTGCGCATGCGCAATCGCAGACTGGGGCTTTCCACGTGCCAATGCACCGTGACATGGCGCAGCTTGCCGACCGCGCCGGCATCGAGCATGGCCTTGGCCTTCAGCCAGGCCATGATCTGGGTGAAATTGAAATCGATCATGGTCGGCAAGCCGCTCAGCGTCGCCTGCCGCAGCATGGCGCGCGCGGCCGGCAGATCGCGGGCCATCGGCTTCTCGATGAACACCGGCTTGCCGAGCGCCAGCGCGGCGGTGGCGATCTGCGCCTGCACGGTCGGCAGCGTGGCGATGGCGACCGCCTGCACGTCGGGATCCTCGATGAGCGCGCGCCAGCCGCCGTAGCCTTTGGCGATGTTCGCCGCACGGGCCAGCTCGGCCGTGCGCGCGGCGTCACGGCCGGCGAGCGCGATCACCTGGCAACGCGGGTCGGCGCGGAAGGCGGCAAGCTGGACGGTGCGTCCATAATTGGTGCCGACAATGCCTAGGCGGATCACGGTTCTTTATGCCTTGCAGGAAATATCGGGTTTGGCGCGCGCCATGGATTTGATCCGAATCGACATGCTAGGCAAGGGCGAATTGGAGCCCCGAGCCGCACCATGATTGCAGCGAGCGAACCCGCATCGCCTAGGGCGGCCGGATGGCGCAAGCTGGCGGCGCTTGCGCTCGCGCTCGCCGCGGTCGGACTGCCGGTCAATCAACTCGAAACCTATGCCCTGTTGCTGCTGGCGGCAGTCTTCATCTTCAGCGGCGACGTACGCGCAAGCGCCGGCGCATGGATCGCGGCGGTCGCGATTGCCGCCGTCGCGCTCGCCGGGCAATTTCTGTTGGCGCCGCCGCGCATCGAGGAGGGGCACAATGTGTTCCTGCCGGATGCCGAAGCGCTGCAGCGCGGGCTGCCCGCGGATGTCCACCGGCAGATGGCGCAGGAGTTCGACGCGCTCTATCCGCCGGCGGTGCGGTGCAAACCGGGCAGCGCCGGCTGCTGGCAGGATCAAGGCCGGCCGGACAAGGTCTATGCTTTTTCCGCCGACAGCGTGTGGCGCAAAACCGCGGCGTCGCGTTCGGTGACGGCGCTCGACTTCTCCGACCCGGTCTGGCTGCGGCTCGGCTTCATCAACGAGGTCCGCTACAACTGGTATACCGCCGCGCCCGACGTGCATCGCAACGACCGCGACCGCCGCTTCTGGATGGGCCTGCGCCGCTGGCATCTCGCCATGCCGTGGTTCGAAATGGTCCGTCTGCCGGCGGCCTATGTCGGCGGCGAAGTCTGCTGGCGCGGCGAGGTGATGTGGGAAGGCACGAAGGAGAATTTTTCGCGCTGGACCGGCGACGGCTGCCGCACGATCGAGCCCGCCGACGCCGGCCGCCGCGTTTTCGGCATCGCGGTCAAGCCGGACACGCTCGCCATGCAAGTGTCGCCGCCATGGTCCGTGCGCATTCAGAGCATTGCCGCCGGCGGACTGACAGTGCTGGCCGTGCTCGCCCTTGTAGGGGTGCTGGTTCGGTTGCGAACACGGCATCTTCTGCTGCCGGCCATGCTCATCCTCTTGGCGCTCTTAGTGATCGCGATCGACGATGGCAGTTTGCTCGGCGGCGTACGGCCGTTCGACGGCGGCGACGATGGGCTGTTCTACGACGGTTACGGGCGGCTGATTCTGCAAAAACTTCTGGCCGGGGATATCTGGGGCGCGCTCGAAGGCGGCGAAAAAGTCTTTTATTACGGCGGCCCTGGCCTGCGCTATTTCCGCGCCCTCGAGCACATCGTGTTCGGGGAAAGCTGTCTCGGTTATCTGTCGCTTGTTCTTGTGCTGCCGATCGTGGTTCACAAAATTTTCCGCAGGTTCCTGCCAGCGCCTTGGTCGCTCGCGCTCATTTTGCTTTTTGTCGCGCTGCCGGTCGGCGTACTGTTCGGCACGACGTTTGCCCAGTACAGCACGTTGTCGGCGAAGGGGTTTGCCGATCCGGCGGCCTACATTCTGTTCGTCTGCGCCATTCTGCCGCTCATCGGCAAAAATGTTCTGCCGGCTTTTTTCGGCGCGCTGCTGCTCGCGCTCGCCATCTGCATGAAACCGATCGTCGCCCCCGCCGCCGCGGTCCTCATCGTCGGCGCCTGGATCGCCGCGCTTTATCGGCGGCAATGGGCGCGCGTGGCGGCGATCGGCATCGGCTTCCTGCCGGTTTTCTCGATGGCCTTGCACAACTGGATCTACGGCCACGTGTTCGTGCTGTTCAGCACCAACGCGGGCGATCCGAATTTATTGGTGATGCCGCCGGCGGCTTATGCGACGGCCGCGCGCGACTTGCTGAGCCTGAACTTCGGCGGCGTCGTCCGCGTGCTCACCCAGATCGCGCATTGGCTGGGCGGGCCGGCGGAATCCTACTGGACGATTCCGCTCAATGCCGCCGGCGTCGTCATCCTGGCCTATGTGGTCGTGCGCGGCCGTCAATTCGATCCCTGCCTGCGGCTGGTCGGCGCGGCGGCGCTGGCACAGCACGCGGTGGCGCTGTTTTATCGCGGCGACGTCGCGCGCTATCATCTACTGACCTGGTTTCTCACCATGCTGGTGGTCATGGTCTTTATGCATGAGGTCGGCATCGGCTGGCTGCAGCGGCGCTACCCGGCGCTGTCCGAACGCCTTACCCATCACCCGTTATCGCTATGGCTTGCATCCGGCCTCACGCGGCTGCAAAAGAGTTGCGCATGAGTAAGAAACCCACCGGCATCGCCAACGGTCTGACCAATTACGGCGACCGCGATTTTTCGCTTTATCTGCGGCGCTCGTTCGCCCAGTCGCAGGGCTATTCCCGCGCCATGCTGGAAAAGCCGGTGGTCGGCATCGCCTATACGCCGTCCGGCTTCAACAATTGCCACCGGCACTTCCCGGAAATGCTGGAGGCGGTGAAGCGCGGCGTACTGACGGCCGGCGCGCTGCCGATCGAGTTCCCGACCATTTCGCTCGGCGAGGTGTTCCTCAATCCGACCAGCCTGAAATTCCGCAACCTGATGTCGATGGACACCGAGGAAATGGTGCGCGCGCAGCCCATGGACGCGGTGGTGCTGATGGGCGGCTGCGACAAGACGGTGCCGGCGCAACTGATGGGCGCGGTGTCGGCCGGCCGGCCGGCGGTCATGCTGCTGGCGGGCCCGATGATGACCGGGCGCTACCGCGGCGAACGGTTAGGCGCCTGCACCGATTGCCGCCGGTTCTGGGCGCAATACCGCGCCGGCAAAGTCAACGACGAGGAAATCTTCGACGTCGAAGGCCGCCTCGCCACCACCGCCGGCACTTGCGCGGTGATGGGGACCGCCTCGACCATGGCCTGCCTGGTCGAAGCGCTCGGCATGGTTCTGCCCGGCACCGCCGCGATCCCCGCCGTGCACGCCGACCGCCTGCGCGCGGCGGAAGCGACCGGCGCCGCGGCGGTCAGGCTGATCGGTTCGCAGCTCACGCCCGACAAGATCGTCAACACCAAGTCGGTGGAGAACGCGCTGCGCGTTCTGCTCGCCATCGGCGGCTCGACCAACGGCATCATCCATTTGACCGCGATCGCCGGACGTGCCGGTGTGCCGGTGTCGCTGCAACGGCTGAATGAATTGTCCGACACCACGCCGGTGCTGGTGAACCTGAAGCCGGTCGGCAACGGCTACATGGAGGATCTGTTCGCGGCCGGCGGCATGGGCGCGCTGATGCGCGAATTGAAGGACCTGCTTCACCTCGATGTCATGACGGTGACCGGCGAGACGCTGGGCGAGCGGCTCAATGCCGACAGCGGCGTCTGGGTCGACCGCAGCATCATCGCCGAACGCAACAAGCCGCTCGAGCCGCAAGGCGGGCTGGTCGCGCTGTTCGGCAACCTGGCGCCGCAGGGCGCCATCCTCAAGCGTTCGGCCGCCGACGCCAATCTGTTCGAACTCGAGGGCAGGGTGGTGGTGTTCACGTCGCTCGAGGATCTTGCCGCCCGCGTCGACGATCCCGATCTGGACGTTACGCCGAAGGATATTCTGGTGTTGCAAAACGCCGGCCCGCATTCGGCTTCGGCGATGCCGGAGGCCGGCTACCTGCCGATCCCGAAGAAGCTCGCGACCAAGGGCGTCAAGGACATGGTGCGCGTTTCCGACGCGCGCATGAGCGGCACCGCCTTCGGTACCATCGTACTGCACGTGACGCCGGATTCAGCCTCGGGCGGCCCGCTCGGCCTGGTGAAGAACGGCGATCGCATCAAGTTGTCGGTGAAAGAGCGCCGCATCGATCTCCTGGTCGACGAGGCGGAGCTCAAGCGCCGCGCCGCCGCCGCCAAGCCTGCGGCCGCGGCGCCCGAGCGCGGCTACGCAAAACTCTATGCGCAGGAAATCCTCGGCGCCGATCAGGGCTGCGATTTCGCGTTCCTGAAGCCGCGTTGAAAAGTTCCGCGTCACGCCAATTGTCGCGATCCAGTTCGCATCTTTTTACCGTTAGTTGCCAATTAACGATTGTCGCGCGCTCAAATTAACGCGGCCAATATATCGCTCTCCATAAATATCGAAATCGAGGATAGCAGGGCTGCGCTGCAGGCCCTCGAATGTGCCTTTATGCGCTCGACACGCAGATATTGGGACAATTTCAAGTCGTGGCTTGACGCCCGCGGCTGGGGCCGACGCGCGCGTAACGACGCGCTGGTCATCATCGCATTGGGATTAGCCTCCTACGCAGCGGCCGAATACTACGAAGCTTTCGATAGACTTTACGCATTCGGTCAAGCCAACGCCGACTACGGCGTCGACGATGCGCTGATTGTGCTGCTCATTGTCGGTGCGGCGATGTTCATTTATTGCGTGCGTCGGATGAACGACCTGGCGCGCGAAATAACAGCGCGGCGCGAGGCCGAGATCCAGCACGAGATCGAAACCAATCGCTCGCAGCTCGCGGTCGACAACATGATCCAAGGTCTGTGCATGTTCGACGCGCAGAACCGCCTGCTGGTCTGGAACGAGCGTTACCGGGCCATGTACAATATCGATCCGAAGCAAATCTGGCGCGGTTGCGCCGGTCGCGACCTGCTCGACGCGCGCGTCGCGGCGGGGATGTTCCCGCTCGATCCGGTGGCCTACGGCCGCGAACTGCACGCGGCGCTCGCGAAAGGGCGCGGTTTCACGCTCAATATTGATCTAGCGGACGGCCGCACGATTGCCGTCGTCAACCAGCCGATCGAAGGCGGCGGCTGGGTGGCGACGCATGAGGATATCACCGAGCGGACGCGATCGGTGCGCGAGCTCGATCGCACGCGAACGTTCCTCGACACCATCATCAACAACGTGCCTTCCACCATCGTCGTCAAGGAAGTCCCGAGCTTCCGCTATCTGCTGGTCAATGACGTCGGCGAGAAATATTTCGGCCTGCCGCGCGAGAAGATGATCGGCAAGACCGCGGCGGAGATTTTCCCGAAAGGGACCGCCGATTTCATTCAGCGGAACGATCTCGAACTGCTGACGTCCTGCCGCGAGATTTTCGACGACGAACACCCGATCGTGGGGCCGGACGGCCGCAGCCATATCATCACCGCGACGCGCTTGCCGGTCATCGGGCCGGACGGCAAGCCGCAATACATCATCAGCGTCATTCACGACGTTACCGAGCGCAAGCGCGACGAACGCGAACTCGAGCATACCCGCGCGTTTCTCGACATGATCATCGAGAATGTGCCGTCTCCGATCATCGTCAAGAGTATTCCGGGGCTGCGCTACGTGCTGATCAATCGTGCCGCCGAGAAATATCTCGGCGTCGATCGCAGTGGGATGCTCGGCAAGACCACCGCCGATAAATTGCCGAAAATCAGCGCCGATATGATCGAGGCGGAAGACCGTAAATTGATCGCATCGGGGCAATCCGTCTTCAGAGACGAGCACGCGATTGCGACGCCCGCCAACGGCATGCGCATCGTCACGTCCACGCGAATGTCGGTGGCCGGCCCGGATGGCAAGCCGCAATACCTGATTACGGTGCTCAACGACATCACCGACCGCAAGCGAAACGAGCAGCGCATCGCGCACATGGCGCACCACGATCCGCTCACCGACCTGCCGAATCGGACGGCGTTCAACGAATGTATCGCCGCCACGCTCGAACTCGCGCAGGCCTCGGGCGAAAGTTTTGCCCTGCTCAGCATCGATCTCGACCGCTTCAAGACGATCAACGACGTGTACGGGCATGCGGTGGGCGACAGGCTGTTGGGCGAAATAGCGGGCCGGCTGGAGTCGGCCTGCCGGGGTGCGTTCATCGCCCGCGTCGGCGGCGACGAGTTTCATGTCATTACGCCGACCGGGCCGCAGCCGGCGACTGCCGAGGCGCTTGCGAATAAATTATGCGCGGCGCTCGACACCGATATCGATATCGACGGCATCCCGCTGCGCGCGGGATTGACCGGCGGCGTCGCCATCTTCCCGCAGGACGGCGCCGACGCGGTCACCCTGGCGGTCAACGCGGATGCCGCCTTGTTCCGCGCAAAATCGGAAGCGCGCGGGTCGATCCGTTTCTTCGAGCTGGCAATGGATCAGCAACTGCGTGAGAAGCGCACGCTGCAGCAGGATCTGCGCAGCGCCATCGTGCGCGAGGAGATCGAACTGCACTACCAGCCGCAGGCGCAAATCGGCGGCGAGATCACCGGCTTTGAGGCGCTCGTGCGCTGGCACCATCCGGACCGGGGACTGGTTTCGCCGGCCACTTTCATTCCGCTCGCCGAGGAGAGCGGGCTGATCGTGGAACTCGGCGAATGGATTCTGCGCACCGCCTGCCGCGAGGCGGCGTCCTGGCCGCGTCCGCTCGGCATCGCCATCAACCTGTCGCCGGTGCAGTTCCAGCACGGCGATCTGCCCAAGCTGGTGCATCAGATCCTGCTGGAAACCGGGCTGTCGCCCGCCCGCCTCGAGCTTGAGATCACCGAGGGCGTGCTGATCGGCGATTTCAACCGCGCGGTTTCGATCCTGCGCCGGCTCAAAGCGCTCGGCCTGCGCATCGCCATGGACGATTTCGGCACCGGCTATTCGTCGCTGTCCTATTTGCAGTCGTTCCCGTTCGACAAGATCAAGATCGACCAGTCCTTCATCGCCAATCTCGGCCGCAGCCAGCAGGCGGCCACCATCGTGCGCGTGGTGATCGCGCTCGGCCGCGGTCTCGCTCTGCCGGTGTTGGCGGAGGGCGTGGAGACCGAAGAGCAGCTCAAGTTCCTCGCCGGCGAGTCCTGCAACGAGGTGCAGGGCTATTTCATCGGCCGGCCGAAACCGATCGCGGACTATGCCGCCCTCGTCGGCCGCGGGCCGACGCCGCGCCCGAAGCTGGCGATTGCCGGCTGAAACAAGGCTGCGTTTCCAAGCGAATGGTGCTGCGCGAGTGGATTGAAAAATCGGCTAGCGGCACCACAGTCCTGAAAAATCAACGCTTTTCGGAGTGGCGTGGACCGCTTGTGTATCACCCGGGGGAACAGTTGAGAAGCGTCCCGTGAGTGACGGCGAGGGCACACGGACACTGCGCCCCGCAACCAAACACATTGATACGCACGGCTCGAGACGAATATCCAGGCAACTTGAGGCAGCCCGCCGCGCGCCTGTGACGGTATCTCAGCCCCGGAAGAACCGGGTGCTGGCACCAGAAAACAAAACTTTGGCAGCCTTCGACAAGCGCCACAGAAGCTCTTCAGTACAAATACGCCCCGACAGCCCCCATATAGTGGCGAGGCACTGCCCCACCAGTCGCACGCGGCGAACGCATCGCTCAGCGTCGCAATGCAATACTGGCTGAGCGCGGGTAGCTGTCAGAATGCGTAATTTTCACCCGCTGATGGGGATCGTTGCAATGGGAAAAGATCCTTTCCAAATTTTCGGACCCTTCCAAGTTGACAAGGGCAAAGTAGCTGAAAAGGAATACCTCAAAGCATTTTGGAAGGAATGCGACGACGAGTTTGCACAAATATCAGTAGCAAATGGCCTCTATCTATTTTCGCTTGCCAACGGCAACAACTACCAACCGTATTATGTCGGCATCACAAAACGAGAATTTTGTAAAGAGGTGTTCAACCCCAGCAATGTGGTGAAAATTTTAAATCACTTTGCTCCTCAGAAAGGCAAACTGAATTTACACCTCGTCGCGAAACCAAAAAACGATAACGCAGGATTTTATCGTTCGTCCAAAAGGTCGCTACTCTGGACTGAGATGTTTCTGTTGATGTTGTGTCGCAAGAAGAACCCAGAAATTCTAAACATAGTGGGCCATGCATTCTTAGAGGATTGTGCGATCGAAGGAATAACTTATTCATCCAAAGGTCATGGCAAAACCATCAAGACATTTCAGAATGCGTTGGGATTTGATAGTTTCGCAACAGCTGGAAATAATAATCAGAAGAAGTCGACGAAGTCGGTTGCTCAACCGGCTTCTCAACCAGCCGCTACTCCAACTCCATCGCCAATCACGCAGGCCAATCAGCCGAGTGCTCATACTACGCAAACGGGCGAGTAGCGGACCTAAAACGGTGTCATCGGCCAAAAAGCGGACATCCCTAGCTGCGCCTGTCTGCCGCGTCACGATCCGGCAGTATCAGGAGCAAGCAATGAAACAGACATTCGCACTGATTGCCACCGCGCTGCTTGCAACCGTCGCTACGGCGCAAGCTGTCGAACTTCCGCCATTGGACGGGAGCGACAGTTTGGCGTGCAGATCGGCGCGTGGTGAACTCGAAGGCAGGGTCAACCCCAACGCCGTGTCGCCACAGTTGATGGCGGCGCTCAATCAAAAAGATGCGATGCGTCGCCAAGCGGCGCAGGCTTCCTGCGATCAAATCATGCGTGAGGCGGCAGCGCGTCGGAAAGAGTGGGACAAAGCGCAGGCGGCGGAAGCAGAGCGGCGCAAGGTCGAGGCAGAGCTTAACCGCAAGCGGCAGGAGCAAGCTGCTGCCGAGGCACAAGAGCAAGCGCGTGTCGCCAATCTGCCGATCAACCGGTTGTTCCGGGGCTACCAGTTCTATGTGCACGTCAAGTTCTGCAACGAAGTGCGCGAGGGCTATCTCGTGCAGTACGTCAACGATGCCGAAATGATCCGCGCCGAAAAAGCGATCAAGTCCATCGTTGAGCAAGCCACAAAAGACGACACGGCCATCAATACCGACGAAGTCTGGAAAAAGGCACTTGCAGCAGTGCAGGGCAAGTCAGCCTCGATCAGCCTTTGCCAATATTCATTAGGACAGCTTCTCAATCTGTCCCCGGCTGCGGTTTACACAATAACGAAGCCGTAGGTGATCATCGCAGCGCCCGCCAACTAGCCTTGACCGGCAACGGTGGCAACGACGATGTGGCCCCAGCCGTTACGCCTGCACCGTGCTGTCAGGGTGCTGTCAAAGAAAATTGCCCTATGACCCGGTCAATCTAAGCCATTGATTTGATGGTGCTGCGCGAGTGGATTGAACACTCGACCTCCCCCTTACCAAGGGAAGGATCGCGGCTTCGACGCCTGCGGAACGTCACTTAACTCGGCGGTATGAGCTGGCCGCGGCTCGCGAAGCATTTGGCTTAGAACACAGAAGAAACAGTAACTAGCAACAAGAGAAACTAATAAGGAAATACGAGGCGATTGCGGAAAGCACTGCGAGCGCCAGATATTTATTCGCGGCAGCAAGCACAATCGCGGCAAGCGCAGACCCGGGTAAGAGCACGCCTCCGAAGAGCGTGAACAGGTCAAGCGGGACAATCTTCCGCCAACCCAAGGTGAACACTTCTCTACCTTCTGCGATCCGGACAAGCCGATGAAGCCAAAACCAAATTATATCGGAAGTTGTCCAGAGCAAGAGTCCGACAAACGCGATAATGGCGAGTCGAAACAAGATGTTTATCGCTGAGCGTAGCCGTCCGTGAACGGCTCCGGACTCATCGCGATGCAGTGCCCCGATCACGAATACGGTGCGCTTTTCATACAGCGCGATAGCGCCGATCACGATGCCTGAAACCATGAGGGCGATAGAGAATATAACGCCAAGCCAAATTGCTGTTGCTGTCGGCATGTGCAGCCTCTTCTAACTGATTCCGAAGATTCTCCCGGTCTAGTGCGGCGAAAGACGTGTCCGCTATTGGCACAGCGGACATTACGTGTGGTCGGTCAGCGGGCTAAAGGCGGAAAGTCAACATGGAATGTGACATATCTGCCACGGAAAGCATAAAAGCGCTGACAGTTCTTCAGCGCTACGCGGTTACCGACCCGAAAAGCTTGGAGGGTCTAGAGTGTCTCCAGCGTTATCTCGGGCCGGAGGAAAATTCACATGCGAAGAACCTTTGCGCTTCTTGCTGCGGCAACAATCGGGCTAGCTGTAAATCAGGCATGGGCGGCTGATTTGCCGACAAAAGCCCCTGCCTACGTCCCGCCGCCGCCGCCTCCCGTGACTTGGACGGGATGCTACATCGGCGGCAACATCGGCGGAGCCTTTGGGCAATTCAGCGTCGATACTCCGTTCGGAGGTGTTTCCCAGAATGGCTCTGGCTTCGCCGGCGGCGGTCAGATCGGCTGCGATTATCAATTCACCGGTGGGTGGGTGTTTGGCATCCGGGATAATTTTGACTGGACCAGCAACAACAAGAGCAGAACGTTCACGGTCGCAGGTCTTCCGGCGGTCGCCGACTTCCACAACCAGTGGTTCGATACCCTCACTGGCCGTATCGGTTACGCGTTCCAGCCGAACTGGTTGGCCTACTTTCAAGGTGGCGCCGCTTGGGGTCACACAAGTACGGCCTTGACGGTTAATGGGATTGGGACCGGTTCAAACTCCAATACGAGAACTGGTTGGACCATCGGCGGCGGTTTTGAATGGATGTTTATGCCTCATTGGTCGGCGTTCCTCGAAGGCAATTACATGAACTTCGGTTCGAGGGACGGGACTTTCTTCAGTGGCGCCGCTACCGTCTGTGCAGCCGGGTGTTCTTGGAGTGCCAAAGCAACTGAGGCCAATGTTCTGGTTGGTGTGAACTATCGTTTCTTCTAGACACGCCGCCACTACCCTGATCAACAGAGTAAACCCCGGACGCCAGTCCGGGGTTTTTCGTTTCATCAGCCGATGTCTGCTGTTGGCCCAAAGCGGACATGACGAGTGGCACAGCCGTTACGCCTGCGCGGTGCTGTCAAAGAAAATTGCTCTATGACCCTGTCAATCTAAGCCATTGATTTGATGGTGCTGCCGCACAGGATTGAACTGTGGACCTCCCCCTTACCAAGGGGGTGCTCTACCACTGAGCTACGGCAGCACTGACGCGAGCGAATATCCGATCAAGCCAGCGATGTCGAGCGTCCCGCTTGCCGGCGGCGGGCCGGCCTTTTATCTCTGCCGCCATGACGGGTGGAAGCGGCAAATCCGGCGATGCCAGGCGCGCCGAGCGCCTCAAGACGGCGCTGCGCGCCAATCTCAAGCGCCGCAAGGCGCAATTGAAGGCCCGCGCGCAGGCGGAAGGCGAGCGCCAGGGTAAACCCGGATCACCACCGCCAAAGCGAGACGGTGGTTGATTTTTACTCCGTTCATCCCCGCCCCCGCGCAGGCGGGGACGGGGACGAACGGTCAATTAGCCCTGCTTTCCCACGCGCAAGTGCGCGTAGGGGGAGGGGAAACCGGGGGTCCGACTTTCGCCGCATTTACCCGGCGAGGGTGGTATTCTGCTGTGAGCTGAGGCAAAGGCGGGGCGTCATGGATCGAATTCGTATCGTCGGCGGCGCGCGCCTCAACGGCGCGATCCCGATATCCGGCGCCAAGAACGCCACGCTGCCGCTGATGATCGCGAGCCTGCTCACCGCGGACACGCTCATCCTCGACAACGCGCCGCGGCTCGCCGACGTCGAGCTGCTGCAGCGTATCCTCGGCAATCACGGCGTCGACGTCATGATCGCGGGCAAGCGCCCGGGCGACGATCCCAATTCCGGCCGCACCCTGCACATCTCGGCCAAGACCATCGTCGACACCACCGCGCCCTACGAGCTGGTCTCCAAGATGCGGGCGAGCTTCTGGGTGGTGGCGCCGCTGTTGGCGCGCATGGGCGAGGCCAAGGTGTCGATGCCGGGCGGCTGCGCCATCGGCACGCGGCCGGTCGATCTCTTGATCATGGCGTTGCAGAAGCTCGGCGCCGAAATCGAGATCGAAGGCGGCTACGTCATCGCGCGCGCGAAAAAGGGCCTGCGCGGCGGCGAGATCGTTTTCCCGAAAGTGACCGTCGGCGGCACCCACACCGCGATGATGGCGGCGGCGCTTGCCAACGGCACCACGGTGATCGAGAACGCCGCGCGCGAGCCGGAGATCGGCGACGTCGCCGACTGTCTCAACAAGATGGGCGCAAAAATTTCCGGCGCCGGCGGCGCGCGCATCGTGGTCGAGGGCGTGGCGCGCCTGCACGGCGCGCGCCATTCGGTGCTGCCCGACCGCATCGAGACCGGCACCTACGCCATGGCGGTGGCGATGACCGGCGGCGACGTGCTGCTGCAGAACGCGCGCCCCGAATTGCTGCAGGCCGCGCTCGACACGCTGGCGCAAACCGGCGCCACCATCACGCCGACCAACGAGGGCATCCGCGTCGCCCGCAACGGCGCCGGCCTGGCGCCGGTGACGGTGTCGACCGCGCCGTTCCCCGGTTTCCCGACCGACCTGCAGGCGCAGCTGATGGCGCTGATGACGCGCGCGCAAGGCACCTCGCGCATCACCGAGACCATTTTCGAGAACCGCTTCATGCACGTGCAGGAGCTGGTGCGGCTCGGCGCGCATATCCATCTCGACGGCGAGACCGCGACCATCGAGGGCGTCAAGCATCTGACCGGCGCGCCGGTGATGGCCACCGATTTGCGCGCCTCGGTGTCGCTGGTGATCGCAGCGCTCGCGGCGCAAGGCGAGACCGTCGTCAACCGCGTCTACCATCTCGACCGCGGCTTCGAGCGGGTCGAGGACAAGCTCGCGCGGTGTGGGGCGCAGATCGAGCGGATCAGCGGGTAGCAATTACCCGTTCGTCCCCGCGCAAGCGGGAACCCAGAGTTTCATCTGCGGTCTCTGTGCAAACTCACCACATTTAGCAGTTAGCTTGTGCGTAGGCCTCGAAAATAGCCTGTAGCTCGCGCCGATACGCTGCACGTTGTTCCGCGTTATTCGCGTCCATACGAATCGTGCGTGGTGCCTTTGGACTGAAATATCGGCCCAAACCTTCCAGCTTGTGGCCCGGTGAGTAGACAACGATTTGTGTGAGATCGCGACCCATCCTCTCGCGTTCTTCCTTAGCAAGTGGGTCGAGCACCGTATTCCATTCTTGTCGGGCAAGAGGCAGTCCCAATGCTTTCGCTAAATCGCCATATGTGATTGTCGCGCGACATTTTGCGGATTCACACAATATTCGCCGGCAATCCGATTTTAGATGAAGCAGGCTCGCCATCATCGATCTCACTGCGCTGAGCAAACTGCCGTTACGGTAGGCGGCGGGCTTAGTGCCAACATACGAGTTGCCCCTCCGCCTAAGCCAGCGACAACCCGCTGTTCAAATTCTGCCTTTAGACGCTGCCCGTCAGCCAAGACTGCGTTGCGCGCAGCATTGCAGGCATCGCTTGAATGGAAAGTGGCCTGATAACTGCTCGGCGGCTGACCGGCAACGATCCAAGTGACTAACAGAATAAACACGCGAGCTGCCTATCGGTTTTTGACGCAGTTTGCCTTATCCACTCTAGCTAGCTTTGCTTTTATCACCAACGTGACTTCTAGGACCATATTCCTGCCACATTCATAGGATCAAATCCCTACATCCCGCCCTCGCTACCGAGGGGCGTCTGATCAAGCGTCTCCAGACGCGGGGCGGGGAGCGGTGGCCGGTTGGGGGCGCTGGAGATGCGGCGCCGATCATCCCAACCGGCGGTCCAAGCCGCGTCGATCCTGGCGTGCTTGCCGCACGCCGAGGCCTTCTGACGGCCGGTAGGCCGGCGTCCAGTCAGACGGCGCCGGCCGAGTTGCCAAGGCTGAAACGGTGGAGTGTTGCGGCCCCTGCGATGGGGTTAAACGCGACGAACGGACTACCACCGGGGACTTCGCGGAGCAAACCTATAAACACCGCGCGCGGGACGCCTTGGGTTGGGCGGACTTGCGGCAATTCGGACTTCAGCACGCCTCGATGCTGCGAGGCGTCGAGGTCCGCGGGTCCGAGCACTTTTGTTTGCGCCTACTTGCGTAGACTTGAGTGCGCCCCGGACCCCTGGCGTCCCGCGCGCCCTCGGCTCTTGTCGGGGGTAGCGGAAGTCGAAGACGGCCTGCCCGGGGTCGTACAAAGAATACGGGCGGCGAAGCGTTGGCTAATTCGATACGACACGCGCCACTCACTCCGCGTCATGCCCGGCCTTGACCCGAGCATCCATGATGAGTTGCCGCCCGGCAGAGACTTTCGTAAGGCAGTTTCTGCTGCGCTGCCTCATGGATTGCCGGGTCAAGCCCGGCAATGACAAAAAGAAGGAGGAGAAAACCTTATGCCCACCCTGAAAGTCCTGAGCGCCGGCGCGGTGAAGTCGATGGTCGAGGCGCTCGGCCCCGAGTTCGGGCGCGCCAGCGGCAACAAACTCGACGTCACTTTCGGCACCGCCTTCGCGCAGCGCGAGCGTGTCATCGGCGGCGCGGCCGCCGACGTAGTAATCTTGTCGGAATCGATCGTCGCCGAACTCGAGAAGCTCGGGCTCACGCTTGCCGGCAGCGCCAGGAATCTCGGGCGCACCGTCACCGGCGTGATCGTGCCGGAGGGCGCGGCCATGCCCGACATCTCGACGGTCGAGGCCTTCAAGCAGGCGCTGCTCGACGCGAAAAGCGTGGCCTATACCGATCCCAAGGCCGGCGGTTCCGGCGGCATCATGTTCGCCGGCCTGCTGCAAACGCTCGGCATCGCCGATGCGGTCAACGCCAAGGCGGTGCTGTGCAAAGGCGGCCTCGATGTGTCGACCAAGATCGCCGAAAAGCGCGCCGAGATCGGCACCACTTTCATCAGCGAAGCGCTGCCAGTGAAGGGGCTCAAGGTGGTCGGCCCGCTGCCGGGCGAACTGCACAACGCCAATACTTACACGGCGGCGATCCACAAGGCGGCGAACGAGCGCGCAGGCGCTGCGGCGTTCATCGCGGCGCTCACCGATCCCGCAACCCGCCCGCGCTGGACCGCGGCCGGCCTCGAGCCGGCGTTTTAGCCATCTTGCGGCACGGCCGGGCCTTGCCTAACTACGGCTGGACCAGGGAAGCGCGCATGGACCAGCTCAAATTCGTTGCCCTCGACGAGGAGGACCTTGAGGTCGTCTCGACCCACCTGCAGGACGCGGTGGCCAAGGTGGCGGACGTGCACTGGCGGCCGCAGGAAAAACGCCTGGTGGTGGCGCTCAACCGCTTCGACTGGGAAAGCGCCCAATCCGCCCAGCCGGAATTCCGCCGGCGCAGGGCCGCGCTGCGCTTCGAGCGGGTGCTGTCATGTAAATGCCAGCACGTAAGCCCGGCCGGCAAGGACGCCGTGCTCAACCTGCTGGCGGTCGAATTTGCCGAGACCGATGCGCCGTCCGGCGTGGTCACCATCACTTTTTCGGGCGGGGCGACCCTGCGGCTGGAAGTCGAATGCCTGGAAGCCGAATTGGCTGATCTCGGACCGACCTGGAGCACGACCGCCCGCCCGGTCCACGCGGTCGCCGAGGATGGCCCGCCCAACCCCGGCCGCCGCTAGCGGCCTCCGGCAGCATCCCGCGGCCGCTAATATTCCGGTTCAGAACTGCGCGCGCGGCGCCCGCCGGGCGGGGCCTCCCTTGATATTTTGCGGTTCCGGTGGCGTACTGCAGGCGTCTTGCAAACTGGGGGTCTATCCAAATGCGTAAAATCGTTATCCTCGCGGGGCTGCTCGCCGGCGCCGCGCTGTTCACTACTGGCACACCGGCCAAGGCTTGGGTCGGCTGCGAATGCGTTAAACTCGGCTCAGCGCCGGTATGCGTGCCCGGCGTCCTGGAATGTACCGCACTCGGCGGCGTCTGCCTGGCGCCTTGCGATTACGTGGCGCCGAAAAAAGTGGTCAAGCACCACAAAAAGAAAATGAAGAAGATGAAAAAGGAAGAGAAAAAGTAAGCGGGAGCGCTTTCCGCCAGCAAGGCTCCGCCCCCCGGGCGGGGCCTTTTTGCTTTCCGGGGCCCCGCAAGCCGCCCGGAAGGTGTTGACGCCACCGCGCGCATCACCCATTGACCTGTCATCCGAGTATGATGAGGCCATGCCGCTTCGACTGGACAGCCAAGACGCCGATTTCCCGACGCGCTTTAGCGCCTTCCTCGCCGTCAAACGCGAGGCGGCGCAGGACGTGGAACAGAGCGTGCGCGGGATCATCGCCGACGTGGCGGCGCGCGGCGACCGCGCGCTCATTGCGCTCGGCGCCAAATACGATCGGATCGACCTCGCCAAAGTCGGGTTGCGCGTGACCGCGGCGGAACTCGATGCGGCGGGGAAATCCTGCGAGCCGCAAGCGCTGGCCGCGCTCAAGCTCGCGCGCGAACGCATCGAGGCCTATCACGTCCGTCAAAAGCCAGCCGACGAACGTTTCACCGACTCAGCCGGCGTCGAGATGGGCGCTAAGTGGACCGCGATCGAGGCGGTCGGCCTCTATGTGCCGGGCGGTACCGCGGCCTATCCGTCCTCGGTGCTGATGAACGCGGTGCCGGCCAAGGTCGCCGGCGTGCCGCGGCTGGTCATGGTGGTGCCGGCGCCGGACGGCAAGCTTTCCCCTTTAGTGCTGGCGGCGGCCAAGCTTTCCGGCGTCGACGAGGTCTATCGCATCGGCGGCGCGCAAGCCGTGGCCGCGCTTGCCTATGGCACCGAGACGATTCGACCGGTCGCCAAGATCGTCGGGCCCGGCAACGCCTATGTGGCGGCGGCCAAGCGCCTGGTGTTCGGCCAGGTCGGCATCGACATGATCGCCGGCCCGTCCGAAGTGCTGATCCTCGCCGACAAAACCGGCAATCCCGATTGGATCGCCGCCGATCTGCTGGCGCAGGCCGAGCATGACGAGAGCGCGCAATCGATCCTGATCACCGACGACGCGGCGCTCGCCGCGCTTGTCGAGAAGGCGGTGGAATCCCAGCTCAAGACGCTGCCGCGCGCCAAAACCGCCGGCGCGTCGTGGCGCGATTTCGGCGCTATCATCACCGTGCCGAAACTGGCCGACGCCATTGCGCTGGTCGACCGGCTGGCGCCCGAGCATCTCGAGATCGCCGCCGTGGATGCCGAGGCGCTGGTGCTGAAGATCCGCAATGCCGGCGCCATCTTCATCGGCGCGCATACGCCCGAAGCCATTGGCGATTACGTCGCCGGCTCCAACCACGTGCTGCCGACGGCGCGCTCGGCGCGCTTTTCGTCGGGCTTGAGCGTGCTCGATTTCATGAAGCGTACCTCGCTGCTCAAATGCGGGCCCGAGCAGTTGCGTGCGCTTGGCCCCGCCGCGATCGCGCTCGGCGAAGCGGAGGGCCTTTCCGCCCACGCCCGCTCGGTGGCGATCCGCCTCAATCCGCGATGAGCCCGGCAAAATCAACGCCCGCTGCGGGCAAGCGCCGCCTGGTCTCCGTCACCCTCGACGAGGAATCGATCGGCCGTTCCAACGAAGACGTCGAGCACGAGCGCGAGGTCGCGATCTACGATCTGCTCGAGCAGAATTCCTTCGCGCCGGTTGGGCACGACGGCGGTCCTTACGCGCTGCATCTGAGCATCAACAGCAACCGGCTGGTGTTCGACATCCGCCTTGAGGACGGCACGCCGGTGATGGCGCATCTGTTCTCGCTCACGCCGCTGCGGCGCATCGTCAAGGACTACTACCTGATCTGCGACAGCTACTATCAGGCCATCCGGACAGCGACGCCCGACAAGATCGAAGCCATCGACATGGGCCGGCGCGGCATCCACAACGACGGCTCGCACATCCTGATGGAGCGGCTCAAGGACAAGGTGACGGTCGATCTCGACACCGCGCGCCGGCTGTTCACTTTGATCTGCGTGCTGCACTGGAAGGGTTGAGGCGTGAGCGAGGCCGAGCGTCGATCGCGCCCCCACGCGGTGCTGTTTGCCTGCAGCATGAACGCGATCCGTTCCCCGATGGCGGCCGGTCTGTTCAAGCAGCTGTTCGGAAAGACGCTCTATGTCGGCTCCGCCGGCGTGCACAAGGGCTTTCTCGATCCGCTCGCCGTCGCCGTCATGGAAGAGATCGGCGTCGACATCGCGCGCCACAAGCCGGTCACCTTCGAGGATGTGGAAGAGCTGGAAGGGCTCAATTTCGATCTGATCGTGACGCTGTCGCCGCCGGCGCATCACAAGGCGCTGGAGCTGACCCGCATCCACGCGGCGGAGGTCGAATACTGGCCGACGGTCGATCCAACCGTTATCGAGGGCAGCCGCGAGCAGCGGCTCGACGCCTATCGCGCTGTGCGCGACGAACTGATGGCGCGCATCCGCGAGCGCTTCGGGCAGGCAGGGCAGGGCAACGAATGAGTTGTGAAAATAGTCCCGTTCCGCTAGTTTCCGCGCGCATTCGCAACGGTTTAATTCATCCATCGGCGCCGCAAAACAGATGATCGGCCGGCCCAAATTCGTGCTCGCTTCCGGTTCGCCGCGACGGCTCGCCTTGATTAATCAGGCGGGCATCGAGCCGGACGCGCTCAAGCCCGCAGATATCGACGAAAGCCCGCACCGCGGCGAGATTCCACGCGCCCACGCCAACCGGCTGGCGCGTACCAAGGCGGAAGTAGCGCTCGCCAACGTCAAGCTCGACGACGAGTTGCGTGGCGCCTACATCCTGGCTGCCGACACGGTGGTGGCGGTCGGCCGCCGCATCCTGCCGAAGGCCGAGCTGCTCGACGAAGCGGCGCAATGCCTGCGCCTGCTGTCGGGCCGCAACCACCGCGTCCACACCTCGATCTGCCTGGTGACGCCGAAGGAGGCGTTCCGCCAGCGCGTGGTGGAAACGCGGGTTCGTTTCAAGAGACTGTCGGACGAGGACATCGAAGCCTATCTCGCGTCCGGTCAATGGCGCGGCAAGGCTGGCGGCTACGCGGTGCAGGGCATCGCTGGCACCTTCATCGTCAAGCTCGTCGGCTCCTACTCGAACGTGGTCGGCCTGCCGCTGTACGAGACCATGAGCCTGCTCGGCGGCGAGGGCTACCCGATCCGTTTCGGCTGGCTCAACGCGACATAAAACGGCGCGCGCCATGAACATCGCGTCGTGGCTTGAACGCTCCGCTCTCAGTCACCCGGCGCTGCCGGCGGCGGCCAAGGGCACGCGCGTGGTCGCGAGCTATGGCGAATTGGCGAGCCGCGCTGCCCGGCTCGCGGGTGCCTTGCGCGAGCGCTGCGGGCTTGCGCCGGGCGAGCGGGTCGCCATCGCCGCCAAGAATTCGCCGGCCTATCTCGAACTGCTCTACGGCATCTGGCACGCCGGCCTTGCCGCGGTGCCGGCCAATGCCAAGCTGCACGGCGCCGAGCTCGGCTATATTCTTGAACATTCCGGCGCGCGCGTTTGCTTTGCGTCGGACGGCATAGACGCCGAGATCGCGGCCCACGCGCCGAACAGCCTCGAGCGGCTGATAGCGATCGGCGGCGCCGAGTACGAGGCCTTGTTCGCCGCCGATCCAGTCGCGTGCACGCCGCGCGCGCCCGACGATCTCGCTTGGCTGTTCTATACCTCAGGCACGACCGGACGGCCGAAGGGCGCCATGTTGACCCATCGTTCGCTGGCGGTGGCGAGCCATGCCTATGCCGCCGAAGTCGATGCCGTGGCGCCGGGCGATACAATCCTGCATTCCGCGCCGATGAGTCACGGCTCCGGCCTCTACATCATGATGCATGTGGCGCGGCTCGGCGTGCAGGTGACGCCGGAGAGCGGCGGTTTCGAACCGGATGAAATCTTCGCGCTGTTCAATGCCTGGCCAAGGGTGTCGATGTTTGCGGCGCCCACTATGATCAAACGTCTGGTCGCCTGCCCGGCGGAATTGCGGCCCGAGAATATCCGCACGCTGATCTGGGGCGGGGCGCCGATGTATGTGGAAGATGCGTTGCAGGCGCTCGATCGCTTTGGGCCGCGGCTCGCCCAGATCTACGGCATGGGCGAAGCGCCGATGACGATTACCACGCTGTCGAAGCAGGACATCGCCGACCGCGGCCATCCGCGCTGGCGCGAGCGCCTGGCTTCGGCCGGCCGGCCCTATGCCTGCGGCGAGGTCAGGGTCGCCGACGCGCAGGACGCGCCTGTGGCGACGGAGGAATCGGGGGAGATTCTGTGCCGTGGCCCTGTGGTCATGGCGGGCTATTGGCGCGACGACAAAGCCACCGCGGCGACGCTGCGCAATGGCTGGCTGCACACAGGCGATGTCGGCGCATTCGACGTCGAGGGTTATCTGCACATCAAGGACCGCTCCAAGGACATGATCATTTCCGGCGGTTCCAACATCTATCCGCGCGAGGTCGAGGAGGTGCTGCTTACCCACGCCAATGTGCGCGAGGTGTCGGTCATCGGCCGGCCGGACCGCGAATGGGGCGAGGCGGTGGTGGCCTACGTGGTCGGCAGCGCGACCGCGGCCGAGCTCGACGCGCTGTGCCTTGCCCGTATTGCGCGCTTCAAGCGGCCGAAGGATTATGTTTTTGTCGACGCGCTGCCGAAAAACAACTACGGCAAGATCCTCAAGACCGAACTGCGCGCCCGAGACTTGCGCGCCCAAGAATTGCGCGCCATAGACGCTAAAAAGGCTGGCCGGGCATGAACGAACTCGATCGCAAAACGACGGCCGCGCGTTGCCCGATCTGCGGCAAGGCGACCGAGCAGGCGTTCAAGCCGTTCTGCTCGAAACGCTGCGCCGACATCGATCTCAACCGCTGGCTTTCGGGCGTCTATGCGGTGCCGGTGAAAGAAGACGAAGACGAGGACGGCGAGCGTCCGGCGGACGGCAACGAGGGCGAGCGATCATGAATGTGCAAGCCGCCGATTGGCCGGACCGGCTGTTCGCGACGCTCAAGCGCGCCGGCGTCCGCCAGATCGGCTACGTGCCCGACGCCGGCCATGCCCGGCTGATCGATCGCTGCCGCGCCGATCCGGATATCCGCGACGTCGTGCTCACCACCGAGGAGGAGGGCGTGGCGCTGGCGGCCGGCGCCTGGCTCGGCGGCGAGCGCTCAGCGCTCTTGATGCAGTCGAGCGGGCTCGGCAATTGCGTCAACATGCTCTCTCTCGCAAGGAGCTGCCGGTTTCCGCTTCTGATGCTGATCACCATGCGCGGCGAGTGGGAGGAGTTCAATCCCTGGCAGGTGCCGATGGGATCGATCGTCGATCCCGTGCTCAAGCTGTGCGAGGGGCAAGTCTATCGCGTGACGAGGCCGGACGAGGTCGAGGGCGCCGCCGAGCGCGCGGTGCAGCACGTGTTCGGCGACGAGCGCATCGCCGCGCTGCTGCTGTCGCAGCAACTGATCGGCAAGAAAGTCTGGACAAAATGAAAGTACGGACCCCATGAGCCAAGGCAGACTTGAGCGCCGCGCCGCCATGGCCGCGCTGCTCGCCGAGCGCGGCGACGATCTTCTGGTCGTGCCCGGCCTCGGCTCGACTACCTGGGATCTGGCGGCGCTCGGCGACGATCCCCGCAACTTCTACCTCTGGGGTGCCATGGGCGGCGCCGCCATGATCGGGCTGGGCTTGGCGCTGGCGCAGCCCGACAAGCGCGTCGCGGTCATCACCGGCGACGGCGAGATGCTGATGGGCATGGGCTCGCTCGCCACCATCGGCATCCAGCGCCCGCGCAATCTCGCCATCGTCGTGTTCGACAACGGCGTCTATGGCGAGACCGGCATGCAGCCGAGTCACACCCAGAGCGGCGTCGATCTCATCAGCGTGGCCGGCGCCTGCGGCTTCGGGCCTTGCCTCGACGTGCGCGACGAGGCGGGTCTGCGCGATCTTGGCCAGCGGTTGAAAACCTTGCGCGAGACCTTGTTCGCCCGCGTGCTGATCGCCGCCGAGGAGCCGCCGCGGGTGCTGCCCGAACGCGACGGCGCCGTGCTGAAGGGCCGGTTTCGCGCCGCTTTAGGGGTCAAGGCTTGAAGGCGCGGGGTCGTTCTGGACAGTGCCAAATCGAGCCTCTATAACGCGCGGCGCTCTGCTTGCCTGCTCACTTTGGGCGGGCAAGTTCGAGGACTTGTTGAAGCCTTGGCGCCCAGGTAGCTCAGTTGGTAGAGCATGCGATTGAAAATCGCAGTGTCGGTGGTTCGATTCCGCCCCTGGGCACCATGCCTCTGTTCGCCCCTGGGCACCATAGTCTTTCCATAATTTTTGAAACCACTGGCGATAGTGGGTGCAATTGGGCACTGCACCAAAAGGCACGCCGCTGGCCGAAGAATCCGAGCCCTCACCCTGCGCTTTCCGGTATCATGCTCGGCAAAAGACGCACGAAGCGCATCCTCGCAGCCCAGGGAGGGTAAAATGAAAAATCCAAAGAATGGAGCGACGAGCGTCGCGCTCGCGCTGCTGTTTTCACTCGGAGTGGCCTCGATGTCCGCCGCCAAGACATTCGTCTACGTGTCGAGCGCGCAGGACGGCATTATCGACGCCTACAGCATGGACACGAGCACTGGCGCGCTGACGTCGATCGGCAAGATCGAGGCCGCCAAACTGGTCATGCCGATGGCAGTGAGCCCGGACAAGAAACACCTTTATGCCGTCATCCGCTCGCAGCCGGTGCGCGTCTTGACGTACGCTATCGATCCCGCAAGCGGCGCGCTCACGCAGAAAGCTTCGGCGCCGCTGCCCGACAGCATGCCCTATGTCTCGACCGACCGCACCGGGCGGTACTTGTTCACGGCCTCCTATGGCGGCGACAAGATTGCGGTGAGCCCGATCGGCGAAAACGGGCTGGTCGAGGCGGAAGCGATTCAAGTCATTCCCACGGGCCGCAATGCGCATTCGATCCTGCCCGATCGCAGCAACAAATTCGTCTACGCAGCCACGCTCGGCGCCAATCAAGTGCTGCAGTTCACTTTCGACAGCAAGACCGGCAAGCTCACGGCCAACGAGCCGGCGGCGATCAGCCCGCAAGCGGGTCACGGCCCGCGCCATTTGGCTTTCTCGCCGGACAACAAATTCCTTTACGTGCTCAACGAACTCTCGGGCCACGTCACGCAGTACGCGATCGATGCCGGCAAGGGGACGTTGACGCTCGTCGACAGCATCAGCTCGGTGCCGGCGGAGGCCGGTCTGGTTTGGGGCGCTCCGCAGGCGCCGGTCGGCGCTGCGCCGGCGCTTGCCTCAGTTGCACCGAAGGACGAAAAGCCGAAGGTCTGGGCAGCCGACATCCAGATCACGCCCAACGGCAAATTCCTGTATTCGACCGAGCGCACCACCAACAAGATCGCGTTGTTCACGGTGGCACCCGGGACGGGCAAGCTCGCCTACGTCGCCAATTACGCGACCGAAGCGCAGCCCCGCGGCATCAGGATCGATCCGGCCGGCCAGTATCTCGTCGCCTCGGGTGAAAAGTCGGACCGCCTGTCGGTCTACAAAATCGACCAGAGCACGGGCAAGCTCAGCGAGCCCAATCGCTATCCGGTCGGCAATGGCGCGAACTGGGTGGAGATTGTCGACCTGCAATGAACGCTACACCTGCTCGGCATTGAGATAAGCGAGCCGCGCGCCGCAGAAGGCGCAGATCAGACCTAGGCCGAGCGCGGTCAGTCCGGCGACCACGTCGACCGTGCCGCCGAGATTGCCGGTCCGGCTCATGACGCCACCGGCGGTGGCGGCTGCGAACACCAGCGCGATCAGGAAGCCGCGCGCCAGCCGGTAGACGAAATGGCGCTCGCGTGACGCTACGATCAGATAGGCGCCGGTCGCCCAGCCGCCGAGGAAGCCGGTGCCGCCGATCGCCCACCAGGCCAGCGCCGAGACGAACTGCTTATTGCCGGCGGCGGCGTCGCGCAGCACCACATCGAGCCCGACGCCGAACACTGTGAGCACGATGTGCATCAACAGCGCCGCGAAGACGCCGCAGGCGAGTGCCGCGGCATAGTGCAATCGGCGGAGGATATCGGTGTCCATGCGAGGTCCGGGATAACGTGGAACGGCGAATACCGCCGCAGGATAGCCGAAGCGGCACCCGGCGCGAAACCTAGCCGAACCGCCGCCTGCGGCAATAGACCGAACGTCGGCGCTGCCTAAGCGTTATGCGATCAAGAGTACGCGGCGAGGGGAGCGATGGCGGCCGATCAGGCAATCGTGCAGACCGACATCCCGGCGCGGCTCGACCGGCTTCCCTGGGGCCGTTTCCACAGCCTGGTGGTGGCCGCGCTCGGCGTTACCTGGATCCTGGACGGACTGGAAGTGACGCTCGCCGGCTCGCTGTCGGGCGCGCTCAAGGAAAGCCCGGTGCTTCGCTTCAGCAATACCGACATCGGCATCGCCAGCAGCTTCTATCTCGCCGGCGCCGTGCTCGGTGCCATCTTTTTCGGCTGGCTCACCGACCGTCTCGGCCGCAAGAAACTGTTCTTCGTCACGCTGACGGTCTATCTGCTCGCCACCGCGGCGACCGCCGCGTCGTGGAATCTCGCGAGCTTCGCGTTTTTTCGTTTTCTCACGGGCGCCGGCATCGGCGGCGAATATGCCGCGATCAATTCCACCATCCAGGAACTAATCCCCGCGCGGGTGCGCGGCTGGAGCGATCTCGTGATCAACGGCAGCTTCTGGGTCGGCGCGGCAATGGGCGCACTCGGCTCGCTGGTGCTGCTCGACCCGGCGGTGATCGATCCGGAAGTCGGCTGGCGGCTCGCCTTCCTGATCGGGGCGAGCCTCGCCTTGGTGATTTTCTACATGCGGCTGTGGATTCCGGAAAGTCCGCGCTGGCTGATGACGCATGGCCACGCGGAGGAAGCGCGGCGCGTCATGGCCGGCATCGAAGCGCATTTCGCGCGCCTGCCGCTGGGGGCAAACCTGCCGCGCGTGCGTCTGCGTGCGCGCCGGTCGACGCCGCTAGAGGAGGTGGTGAAGACCTTATTGCAACGCCACCGCCGGCGCACGCTGGTGGGATTGAGCCTGATGGCGTCGCAAGCGTTCTTCTACAACGCCATCTTCTTCACTTACGCGCTCATCCTCACCGATTTCTACCAAGTGCCGCCCGATCGTGTCGGCTGGTATCTGTTGCCGTTCGCCGTGGGCAATTTCCTCGGACCCGTATTCCTCGGCCGGCTGTTCGACACCCAAGGCCGGCGGCCGATGATTGCATTCACCTATATCGCCTCCGGCGTCTTGTTGGCAGCGACCGGTTACCTGTTCGCTCGCGATCTGATCACGGCGGAGACGCAGACGCTGTGCTGGATGGCGATCTTCTTCTTCGCCTCGGCGGCGGCAAGCTCGGCCTATCTGACCGTGAGCGAAACCTTTCCGCTGGAAATCCGCGCGTTGGCCATTGCATTCTTCTACGCGGTCGGCACCGGCGTCGGCGGCATCGTCGGACCTTGGCTGTTCGGCGTGCTCATCGATACCGGCTCGCGCGCCAGCGTGTTCGGCGGCTATCTGTTGGGTGCGGCGCTGATGATCGCGGCCGGCTGCGTGGCCTGGCGCTGGGGCGTCGCCGCCGAGCGCAAACCGTTGGAACTGGTGGCGCGGCCGCTGACGTTTATCGATTGAGTTGCATCGCCCGGCGCCTATCCGCGGCAGGGGTAGGCCGCTTTGAGGCTGAACATCAACGCCTGTCCCAACGTTATGTCGGTCGAGCCGCTCGTCTTGCGCGCCCAACGTATGACAACGTCGTTGGTCTCCTCGAAGGTCAACTTCGGGATCAGTCCCGGCAGGCAAAATTGCTTATCGTCCGAGGCCGCGTTGAAGGCTAGGAGCCCATTCAGCGCGCCGAGCAAATAGGCCTTGTTGAATTCCAGGTCCTTCGCGCCCGCGGGATGTTGAAATTGTCCCAGCGTCACGGTCTGCGCTTCGGCGCCAAAGCAAAGCGACAGACTTATGAGCGTAGCCGCCAAGGCAGTTGTTACGACCCGAGTTTGTCCGAGCATTGTTCACGCTCCTCACAAGGGAAAGCTCAAGCTGCCAATTCGCGCATGATCTTGTAAAGCCGCGCCTGGCCCTCGAAGCCGATACCGGGGCGGTCGGAGAGCGAGATAAGACCGTCCTCGATCACCGCGTCGTCGGCAAAGCCGCCGAAATCGCCGAACACGCCGGGATAAGATTCCGCGCCGCCGAGGCCAAAACCGGCGGCGATGGCGAGCGACATCTGGTTGCCGCCGTGCGGGAACATGCACGCGCGCGGCCAGGAGTGCGCGGCCACCATGGCGAGCGTCTGCGCGTATTGCCAAATGCCGTAGGCCTGCGGCGGATCGATCTGGATGACGTCGTTGCGTTCCGGCCGCAGGCCGCCGAAGCGGACGAGGTTTTCCACGTCCTGGGTCGAGAACAGATTCTCGCCGGTCGAAAGCGGCGGCGCGTAAGCCGCGGCGATCTCGGCGAGCAGCGCGAAGTCGAGCGGATCGCACGGCTCCTCGAACCAGCGCAGACCGAACGGCGCAAGCCCGCGCGCGTAGGCGAGCGCATCGGCGCGGTCGAACTTGGAATTGGCGTCGACGGCAAGCTGCGCGCCCTTCGGCAAAATGGATTTGACCGCCTCCACGCGGGCAAGGTCGTCGGCGAGCGGCATGCCGCCGACTTTCATCTTCACCATGGTGTAGCCGGTGTCGAGATGGCGGCGCATCTCGTCTTGCAGATCCTTGGTGGTCTTGCCCGGCGCATACCAGCCGCCGCCGACGTAGCAGAACGCTTTTTTGGCAACCTTGCCGCCATTGAAGCGCTCCGCGAGCAGAACGTGCAGCGGCTTGTCGGCGATCTTGGCAAGTGCATCCCAGACCGCCACCTCGATGGTGCCGATGCCGACCGAGCGCTCGGAATGCCCGCCGGACTTTTCGTTCTGCAGCATGACGGCGAGGAATTTCGCTGGCGCGAATTGGCCGGCGTCATCGAGCAGGGCGTCGGGCTTTGCCTTCAGGATTCGTGGAATGAAGCGCGCGCGCATCTGCGCGCCGCAGGCGTAGCGGCCGGTGGAATTGAACGCGAAGCCGCAGACCGGTTTGCCGGCGCGCATGACGTCGGTGATCACGGCCACCACCGACGTCGTCATCTCGCTGAAATCGATGCTCGAATTGGCGAGCGTCGAATTGAGCGGAACCGAGGTCTCGCGGATGTCGACGATGCGCATGGGTCTTTCTTTTCCCTCGCCCCGCGAAGCGGGGAGAGGGAAGAAATGTTACTTGATCTGCGGAATATTGGCTTCCTTGATCACCTTACCCCATTTCTCGACTTCATTCTTGATGTAGGCGGCGAATTCTTCCGGCTTGTCCGCCACCGGGTCGAAGCCGAGCTGGGCGCAGCGCGCCACCACGTCCGGCATCGCCATCGCCTTGGCGATCTCGGCATTGAGCTGGTCGACGATCGCCTTGGGCGTTTTGCCCGGCAAGAACACGCCCTGCATCGTTTCCGATTCCTGCTCCTTGACGCCGGCTTCCGCCAGGGTCGGCACGTCGGGCAGCGCGGAGGAGCGCTTGGCCGAGGTGACGGCGAGCGCCCGCAATTTGCCGCCGGTCACTTGCGGCGCAGTCGGCGGCATGGCGGCGAAGGCAATCTGCGTGTGGCCCGCCATCGTCGATTGTACCGCCGGAGCAGCGCCGCCGAATGGCACGCTGGTGGCGTCGAGCTTGAGCGCCAGCTTGAACAGTTCGGCCGCAAGCTGCGGCGTGGTGCCGATGCCGGGATTGGCGATGGAATATTTGAACGGATTGGCCTTCACCAGATCGACCAGTTCCTTGACCGTCTTGACCGGCATATCGGGGTTCACCACCAGGATATTCGGCGAGGCGGCAGCGAGCGTCACCGGTTCGAAGTCCTTGAAGGCGTCGTAAGGAATGTTCGCGTAGAGGCTTGGATTGACCACGAAGCTCGAACTCGCCACCAGGATCGTGTAGCCGTCCGGGTTCGCCCTCGCCACCTGGGTCATGCCGATGTTGCCGCCGGCACCCGGATGGTTCTCGACGTAGAATTGCTGCTTGAGGCTTTCCGACAGCTTCTGCGCGATCAGCCGCGCCATCACGTCGGTCGGGCCGCCGGCCGCGAACGGCACGACCACCTTCACCGGGCGGGCCGGATAAGTTTGCGCCTGCGCCTGCGTAAGGCCGAGGGCGGCCAAGGCGGCCGCGGCGAGCAGTACAGCACGACGGGACAGCACGATCATTTTACGTTCTCCATTGAATTGGCTCGGCCGATTTCCTCGCCGGATCACGATCGCAGGCCAAGGATCGCGCGCGCTTCCTTTGCGCTCGCGAGTTCGGCGCCGAGGTCGTCGAGGATGCGCACGGCCTTCTCGCACAGCGCGGCATTGCTCGGCGTCAGCTTGCCCTTGCTGATGTAGACATTGTCTTCCATGCCGACGCGGACGTGGCCGCCGAGGAACCAGGTGGTGGCGAGCATGGGGAATTCCCAGCGTCCGATCGCAAACGCAGCCCACATCGCATCCGGCGGCAGCAGCGAATGCGCATACATCAAGGTCTGAGGCGTGGAGATGAAGCCGTAGCGCACGCCCATCACAATCTGGAATAGCGGCGGGCGCTTGAGCACGCCTTGTTCGAGCAGCACATGCGCGAGCTGAATGTCGCCCGAGTCGAACACTTCCAGCTCCGGCTTGCTGCCGGCCTTCTGGATTTCGTTTGCCATGACGGTGACGTTCTCGGGCGGATTGATCACGGCGGCGCTACCCGACCACATGGTGTTGAGATCGAGCGTGGCGATGTCGGGCTTGAGTTCGACGATGTGCTCGACGCGCTTGAGCGGATGCACCAGCGTGCTGCCGGGACCGGCGATGCGCGGATCGTCCTTGCTCGGCACGAAACGGCCGCCCGGGCCGGTGGTGAGGTTGATGATCAGGTCGGTATTCTTCTGGCGGATGCGGTCGACCGTCTCGCGATAATGCGCGAGCTCCATGCTCGGCCGCCCGTCCGGATGGCGGACATGGATGTGCACGACGGCAGCGCCGACCTTCGCCGACTCCAGTGCGGCATTGGCGATCTGTTCGGGCGTGCAGGGCAGTCCCGGATGCTGCTGAATGGTGGTGAGATTGCCGGTCACCGCGACCGTGAGGATCGTCTTCTTGCTGCCGGCCATGTGCGTTTTGTCCCGCCGTTGTGCGCTGATTGACATTAAACAAACGACTGTTTACTTTGCGATTCTCTCAAATCGCCAATCTTGAGTCAAGCGTGCGCCGAGCTTCCGCGTTGAGAACGAGCAGGCCGAAGGCCGGCGCCGTCAAGCCGGCGCGGGGCAGGGCCGCGGCCGCCGCGCCGTCGGTGCGCGAGCGCATTCTGATCGTGGCGGAGCGCATGTTCGCCGAGCACGGTATGGAGGGAGTGGGGCTGCGCGCGATCACCGCCGCCGCGCGCGTCAATCTCGCCTCGATCGCCTATCATTTCGGCTCCAAGGACGGCCTCTTGGAGGCGCTGTTCGCGCAACGCGCGGCGCCGATTGCGCAGGAACGCCTGCGCCTGCTGGCGCTCTGCTGCGAGGACGGCAAGACGCCCACTTTAGAGCAGATCCTGGACGCCTTCCTGCGCCCGGCGCTCACCCTCGGGGTGCAACCGCAGTTCGGCGGCCCCGCGTTCGTCAAGCTGCGGGCGCGGCTCGGCACCGAGCCGGAAACGACCGCGCGCAAGATTCTGGCCAAGGCCTTCGATCAATCGAGCCGCAAATTCATCGATGCGATCGCGCAGGCGCTGCCGGGGCAGCCGCGCGAAGAGATAGAATGGCGCTATCACTTCATGCTTGGCACCATGTTCTACACCATGGCCAACAGCGGCCGTATCCAGTCGCTCACCGACGGCCGCTGCGATCCGGGCGACGTCAAGCGCGCGCTGCATCACATGATCCCATTCCTGGCGGCGGGCTTTCGCTCTGCGCCAGTATCGTAAACCGCCAACCGAAAAGGAACGTCCGATGGCCGCCCGCAAACTGACCCGCAAAGATCTCTCCGACGCCGCGGAGAAATACAAGAACTGGGGCAAATGGGGCCCGAATGACGAAATCGGCACGCTCAATTACACCTCGCCCGACGACATCGTCGCCGCCACCCGTCTGGTCAAGAAGGGCAAGGTAATCTCGCTCGCGCTCAACTTCGACTACACCGGGCCGCAGGGCGCCAAGAGCAAATACCCGGCGATGGGCCGCACCAATCCGATCCACACCATGATCCGCACCGGCACCGACGCCTATTCCGGCGTGCTCGACAAGCGCGGCATCCGCGCCGCCGACGATATGGTCACGATGCCTTTGCAATGCGGCACGCAATGGGACGGGCTCGGCCACGTGTTCTATGAGAACAACATGTGGAACGGCTACGACTGCCGCGAGGTGACTTCGGCCGGCGCGCAGAAATGCGGCATCGAGAAGACCAAGAACAAGATGGTCGGTCGCGGCGTGCTGCTCGACGTCGCGCGCTACAAGGGCGTCGAGTCGCTCGAGGACGGCTACGGCATGACCAACGACGACCTCTACGCCACCGCCAAGAAGCAGAACGTCGCGCTCAAGCGCGGCGACTACGTGATCGTGCGTACCGGACAAATGGAACGCTGCATCAAGGCCGGTAGCTGGGACGGCTATCCGGGCGGCGACGCGCCCGGCTTTGGCTTCGAGACGCTGGATTTCGTGAAGCAGACCGAGCTTGCCGCGCTTGCAAGCGACACCTGGGGCTGCGAGGTGCGGCCGAACCCGGTGGCCGAGGGCGAGGTGATCAACCAGCCCTGGCACTGGATCACCATCCCGATCATGGGCATGACCATGGGCGAGATCTTCAATCTCAAGGAACTCGCCGACGACTGCGCCGCCGACAAAACCTATGAGTTTATGTTCGTGGCGCCGGCTATTCCGATCACCGGCGCGGTCGGCTCGCCGGTCAACCCGCTGGCGATCAAGTGATAATCGAACAATCGACAATCACCTGTCCAACGTGCGGTCATCAGGCCACTGAACACATGCCGACGGATGCCTGCCAGTACTCCTATGTCTGCAAGGGCTGCGGCGAACGTCTGAAGCCACGGCTCGGCGATTGCTGCGTGTTCTGCTCGTATGGTTCGGTACCGTGCCCGCCGGTGCAGCAAGCGGGCGATCAGGCGTGCTGCCGGAAGTGATGGAACATCACCATGCAAGCTAAAACCTATCCAATCACCCACAGCGACGCCGAATGGCGCAAAATCCTCACGCCCGAGCAATACGCCATTATGCGCGAGCACGGCACCGAAATGCCGGGAAGCTGCGCACTGCTCTACGAGAAGCGCGCCGGCACGTTCCATTGTGCCGCCTGCGATCAGCCACTGTTCGCATCCAAGCTGAAGTTCGAAAGCGGCACCGGCTGGCCGAGCTTCAACGATCCGATCCCCGGTGCGGTCGAAAGCGATACCGACACCAGCCACGGCATGGTGCGCGATGAAGTGCATTGCAGCCGCTGCGGCAGCCACCTTGGCCATGTCTTCGACGACGGGCCGCCGCCGACCCATCAGCGCTATTGTATCAACGGCGTGGCACTGAAATTCATTCCGGGCTGAGCGGGCCAAAAACGAGCGCGATGTTCGAGTTCAATTATGGGTGCAACCGATCCCGTGAATCTGGAAACTCGAACCGCGCACGCCGGTCCCGACATAGCCGTCGAGATGACCGCCGACGAACTTGATATTCGAGCCCTGGTCCACGACGCGGCCGGAGGTTTTCCTGTCGAGATCGGTGTAGCTGCCGTCCGCATTCATAATAAAGCCGAGGCCGATGAGGATGCCGCTCGATCCGGCGCAGGCATATTCGCCCGACGGCAGTCTGGCGGCGCTGGCAGGACCCGCCGCCCATGTAAGAAACGCAACGCTCAGCCAGATCGCCGGCCGTCCCATAGAAATACGTCTTGCCATGTTGTCCCCCTTCGAAGCGCAAACTGTGTAGCGGAACCGATGACCCGTCAATCGTGCGCGCTTGCCGCCTCGCGGCTAAGGTGATTACTGAGCCCCACCCTCCCGCAAAACCTGCAACCTGAAAAACTGGACAGAACAATGTTGGGTCACAATCGCAAAATGATCGGGGGCGAGTGCGTCGCCGATATGCTCGCCGGCTACGGCGTCAGCCACGTCTTCATGGTGCCCGCTGTGCTGCGGCGCAGCTTCGCCGAGATGGAGCGGCGCACCAAGATCGCGCGCGTGCATTGCCACGGTGAGAAATCCGCCGCCTATATGGCCGACGGTTACGCGCGCGCCTCCGGCAAGCCCGGCATCTGCATGGCGCAGGTGATCGGGGCGCTCAACCTTGCCGCCGGCCTGCGCGACGCGTACCTCGCGCATTCGCCGGTGATCGCCATCACCGGCGGGCGCGATCCGAAAACCAAGTTCCGCAAGGTCTACCAGGAAGTCGACGACGTGCCGGCGTTCGAGCCGGTGACCAAGTTCAACGCCACCGTCGACGACGTGGCGCGCATTCCCGACCTGCTGCGGCAGGCGTTCCGCGTCGCCACCTCGGGCGCGCCGGGCCCCGTGCATCTGCAATTCCGCGGCAACGAGGGGCAACTGGACGTCGAGGAAGCCGAGATGGATCCGCTGGTCGAGGCGCAATTCGCACGCGTGCCGCCGTTCCGGCCCGAGCCGGAAGCCGCGCATGTGAAAGCCGCGCTCGATCTGCTGCAGAAGGCGGAACGCCCGATCTTCGTCGTCGGCGGCGGCGTGCGCGCTTCGGGCGCCGGCCGCGAACTGGTCGCGCTGGCGGAAGCGCTGCAGATCCCGGTCGCCACCTCGCTCAACGGCAAGGACTGCATCCCCGGCACGAATCCGTTGTCGGTCGGCGTGGTCGGCAGCTATTCGCGCGAAAGCGCCAACCGCGCGGTCAACCGCGCCGATCTCGTCTGCTTCATCGGCAGCGAGACCGGCGGCATGACCACGCATTTCTGGGCGGTGCCCAAAATAGGCACGCCGGCGATCCAGATCGACATCGAGCCGGAATCGCTCGGCCGCAATTATCCGCTGCAAGCGAGTGTGCTGGGTGACGTCAAAGCCGTGCTGGTACGCATGCTGGGCCAGATCGACAAGTCGAGTGCGAGCAAGCGCGCCGCCTGGATCAAGGAAATTTCCACGCTGCGCAGCGACTGGTACGCGAAATACAAGGCCGACCTCGAATCGGACGCGGTGCCGATCCATCCGGCGCGCCTCTGCCGTGAACTCACGCAGCACGTGCCGGACGACGCCATCGTGGCGGTCGACACCGGCCACGCCGGCATGTGGATGGGCGGCATGTACGATCTGCGCACTCCGGCCCAAAGCTATATGCGCAGCGCCGGTCATCTTGGCTGGGCGTTTCCCGCCGGCATCGGCGCCAAGGCGGCGTGCCCCGAGCGTCCGGTCGTAGTGTTCACCGGCGACGCAGGCCTTTGGTACCACATCGCCGAAGTGGAAACGGCGGTACGCTGGAAAATCAACAGCGTGACGGTCGTCAACAACAACGGCGGCGGTAACCAGAGTAAGCGTGGCTTCGACCGCGCCTATGGCGGTACGCAGACCGAGCAGGCGCGCGAATTGTGGACCTATCGTCCGATGAATTTCGCGCGGCTGGCCGAGGACATGGGCGCGCTCGGCATTCGTGTGGAACGCGCGGGCGACATCGCGCCGGCCCTGGAGCGCGCGCTCACGGCCAACCGTCCGGCTGTGATCGACGTCGTCTCCGACATCGAGGAGCTGGCACCGCTGGCGGTTTCATAAGGCAGCCAAAAAATGACAACGCGTGGCGGCCGACCAGGTTCCATCGCCTTATCGTTAACAGGCCGTGCCTGACGGTAGGCGGAATTCCGTCCCAATTCGGCCGCCGCGCTCGAGTCAAAAACCCTCGTCCGAGTCGGCATTTTGTGAAAATATGTCGGCCTTCATGAGGGGGTATTTGGCCGTCCGATGGTGACCGCGCGCCACGCAGCGATCCGGCTGCTTAAGCTGATGATGGTGGCATCCATCGTGCTGCCGGCGGTGCTGTTTGTGTTCGCCGCCTGGGTGAGCTACCGCAACTTCGAGCGCGTGAGCGACGAGCGCATCGATCGCTCGCTCGACATTCTGCACGAGCACGCGCTCAAGGTGTTGCAGACCATCGATCGCACCTTTTCCGAAATCGACGAGATCGTCCGCGGCATGTCGGACGACGACATCCGACGTAATGAAGGGCCGTTGCATGCGCGCCTCAAACGGATCGATGAGGCGCTGCCGCAGGTGCAAGGCATCGCGATCATGGATCGCAATGGCCATCCGCTGGTTTCCTCGAATCTCCTGACGGTGCCGAAAGACCTCGATTTCTCCGATCGCGATTACTTCAAGGCGCAGGAGACCGGCAATACCGGCACCTATGTGAGCAGTGCGCATGCGCCGCGTATGGCCGGCCTCGATACTTATTTCTTCGCGCTGTCGCAGCGCCGGCCGTCCGACGATGGAACGTTCGACGGCATCGTATCGATTGTGGTTTTGCCGGAATACTTCGAAGACTTCTATGCCAAAATGGGCCGCAACGAGCGCAGCTATTTCGGCATGGCGCGCGCCGACGGCGGATTCCTCGCGCGGTTTCCAGTGCCGAAGAACCGGCTCATCAAGCTCGACGAAAATAGCCAATTCCGAATCGACGTCAGGTCTGGCTTGGATCGCTCGATCTACTCGGTCGATTCGCAGCTCGACGGCATCGATCGCCGTATCGGCTACCGCAAGCTCACCGGATTCCCCGTCTACGTCCTCGCCGGCGTGGAAAAATCGGCGATCGTGAGCGATTGGCTGAGCTACATGAGCAGCCACCTGGTTTTCGGCCTGCCGGCGACGGCGTTCTTGTACGCCGGCCTCGGGCTGGCGTTACGGCGCACCAAACGTCTGTACGACGAAGCCGACCGTCGCGAGGCGGCGGAGGGCGCGCTGCGTCAGTCGCAGCGGCTGGAAGCAATCGGCCAATTGACCGGCGGCGTCGCGCATGACTTCAACAATCTTCTGATGATCATCAGCGGCAGCGTGCAACGGTTGCGCGCCGAGTTGACCGACAAGAAGCACGCGCGCCTGCTCGACATGATCGGCACGGCGACCCAGCGCGGCGAAAGCCTGACCCGCCAGTTGCTCACCTATTCGCGCCAGCAGACGCTGACGCCGCAGGTCATCGATCTTTCGGAACGGCTGCCGTTGCTGCGCGAACTGCTGTTGCGCTCCTTGGGCGGTGACATCGAGATCAAGGTCGACGTGCCGGATAGCGTCTGCGCCATCCGCGTCGATCCCGGTGAGTTCGAGCTCGCCATCCTCAACCTCGCGGTCAACGCCAAAGACGCCATGGTGGGCGGCGGCACCCTGTCGATCCGCGCCAAGCCGGTGACGCTCAAGGGAGAGGCGAGCGCGGAAGGATTGAGCGGCGAATTCGTCGCCATCCGCGTAGCGGATACCGGCCACGGCGTTCCGCCCGATTTGCTGGCGCGGGTGTTCGAGCCGTTCTTCACCACCAAGGAAGTCGGCAAAGGAACCGGCTTGGGCCTGAGCCAGGTCTACGGCTTCGCCAAGCAGTCGGGCGGCACCGCGACCATCACCAGCGCGGAAGGGCGCGGGACCGCGATCACGATCTATTTGCCGCGCAGCCATGAGGCGCCGCAGTCGTCGTCGCCGCAGTCGCAGGCGCCAGCGCCGGCCGAACCGGCGGGAACCGTGCTGCTGGTCGAGGACAATGCCGACGTCGCCGAAGTCGGCGCCGGCTATTTTCGCCAGCTCGGCTACCGCGTGCGCAGCGTCGCCCATGCGCAAGCGGCGCTGGCGGCCTTGCGGCTGGATAGCGACGTCGACCTGGTGTTTTCCGACATCCTGATGCCGGGCGGCATGAACGGCCTCGATCTCGCGCGCGAGATCGGCGCGCGCTTTCCCGCCATTCCGGTGTTGCTGACAACCGGCTACAGCGCGAGCGCCCAGGACGCCGTGCGCCACGGCTTGATCGTGCTGCAGAAACCGTACGATCTCGAAAGCCTGCGGCGGAATATCCGCGAGGCGATCGAGAGCGCCAAAGCGGGGCGGCGGCAGACGGAAGCGGCGAAGTAGCGCGCGCCTGCCGAAGTCTTAGAACTAGCCTTCGCCGATCTCGCGCAGGATTTCCGCCGTATGCTCGCCGAGCAGCGGCGATGGGCGCTCGGAAGCCGCCTTCCAGCCGTCGATCACGATCGGCGTGCGCACGCCCGGGATGGAGCCAGCCTTGGCGGCGGCGCTCGGCAGATCGAGCTTCATGCCGCGATGCACGACCTGCGGGTCGTTGAACACCTGCTCGAGATCATTGATCGGGCCGGCCGGGACCTTTTGCGCTTCGAGTTTTTCCAGGAGGTCGTCGCGCTTGAAGCGTACCGTGAGCGCGGACAGCTTGCCGATCAGCTCGGCGCGATGTTTGAGCCGGCCGGTATTGTCTTTGTAGTCGGGATTTTGCGCGAGTTCGGGTGCGCCGAGGACGTTGCAGAACTTGGCGTATTGATTGTCGTTGCCGGTGGCGACAATTGCGTAGCCGTCGGCGACCGGAAACACCTGATAGGGCACGATATTGGCGTGCGCATTGCCGATGCGCTTCGGCACATTGCCGGAGACGAGATAATTGAGCGCCTGGTTGGAAAGAACGCTGACGGTGGAATCGACCAGCGCGGTATCGACATAGGCGCCCTTGCCGGTTTTCTCGCGCGCGGCGAGCGCCGCCAGAATGCCGACCACGGAATAGACGCCGGTAAAAATATCGGCGACGGGGATACCGATACGTGTCGGCTCGCCGTCGGCCATACCGGTCAGATCCATGATGCCGCCGATGCCTTGCGCCATGAGATCGTAGCCGGCGCGCTCGGCGTCGGGGCCGTCCTGCCCGAAGCCGGTCACCGAGCAATAGACCAGCCGCGGGCATTCGCCCGCCAGGCTCTTGTAGTCGAGGCCGAACTTGGCCAGCCCGCCGACCTTGAAGTTTTCGATCAGCACGTCGGAGCGCGCCGCCAGCTTGCGCACGATGCGTCGGCCCTCCTCGTTCTCGAAGTCGGCCTCGATCGAGCGTTTGCCGCGATTGGCGGAATGGAAATAGGCGGAGCCGATGTGCTTGCCGTCGGCCCCTTGCACAAAAGGCGGCCCCCAGCCGCGGGTATCGTCGCCGGTTCCCTTGCGCTCCACCTTGATGACGTCGGCGCCGAGATCGGCGAGCAACTGCCCTGCCCAGGGCCCGGCCAGGACGCGGGCAAGTTCGAGGACGCGGAGACCCGCCAACGGCTTTGGCATGCTGTAAGAACTCCTAGACGGCGTGGAAGGGCGGCGATCGCGGGCGGTTATAAGACCATCGTCCGGCGCTGACCAGACCGGGAATTGTTCATTGGCCGCATGGGCTTGTACGTGAATTTCATATAGCAGCTATGGCACTGCGCCGCGTCGGCGGCTATGGTGCGGGTCGGGGTGGCACGGCGTTTTGGCAGTTGTCCTGACGCAGATCAAACGCGGCGGTGTGTTCCCGCCGCGACGGCTAAAAAAGACGAAAGGGAGGATAAAATGAGGATGCTATCGACGATTTTCGCCGGCGTTGCCGCAGCCGTTCTGCTGTCGGCTTCCGCGCAGGCACAGGTGACGTTGAAGGCCTCGCATCAGTTTCCGGGCGGCAAAGGCGACGTCCGCGACGATATGGTGCAGATGATCGCCAAGGAGGCCAAGGCCGCCAATGTCGGTCTCGAGATCCAGGTCTATCCGGGCGCGTCATTGTTCAAGCCGAACGACCAGTGGAACGCCACGGTCAACGGCCAGCTCGACATCACGCTGTTCCCGCTCGACTACGCCAGCGGCAAGGTGCCGGCGTTCAGCGCGACGCTGATGCCGGGTCTCATCCGCAGCCAGGAGCGCGCCAAGCGCGTCAACGCTTCGCAATTCATGAAAGACATCCGCGCCGAGATCGAAAAGCGCGGCGCGATCGTGCTCTCCGATGCGTGGTTTGCCGGCGGCATGGCCGGCAACAAGGGCTGCCTCGTGCATCCGAACGATCTGAAAGGCCTGAAATTCCGCGCCGCCGGGCCGACCTTCGCCGCGATGTGGGAGGCCGCCGGCGCCAGCATTGTCAGCCCGCCGTCGAACGAAATCTACAACGCGTTCCAGAGCGGCGTCGTCAATGCAACCGACACCAGTCTCGGCACGTTCCAGTCCACGCGCCTTTATGAAGTCACCGACTGCCTGACCGCGCCCGGCGAAAACGCGCTTTGGTTCATGTATGAGCCGGTGCTGATGTCGAAGAAGAGCTTCGACAAGCTCAACAAGCAGCAACAGGACGTGGTGATCGCCGCCGGCAAGAAGGCGCAAGCCTATTACGAAGGCAAGGCCGACGAAGTGAACCAGGCCGCGATCAAGGCCTTCGAGGATCATAAGGTGAAGGTCGTGACGCTGAGCGACGCCGACTATCAGGCTTGGCTCGATTTGGCGAAGACGAGTTCTTATGCGCGTTTCGCCAAGGAAGTGCCGAACGGCCAGAAGCTGATCGACGAGGCGCTCGCCGTTAAATAACCGAAAACGCCCGGCCGGCGTGATTTCTCGCCGGCCGGTGCAAATGCAGCGCGCGAATTCCTAGCGAAAAACATCGAACTACCCGGAAAATTGTTTCCCATGGACGCTTACATTCGGGCGGTGAACTTTCTGTCGCGTGTCGCTGGCGTGACTGCGGCGTTTTTCATCGCGGCCGCCGTGCTGGTGATCTGCGACATCGTGGTCGAGCGCTATATTTTGAACCTGACGACGATCTGGCAGCTCGACGTGGTCAGCTATTCCGTCGTCGGTGCGACTTTCATCGGCAGCGCCTATGTGCTGATGACCAAAGGCCACGTGAACGTGGAAATCCTTCCGCTCTATATCCCCGCGCGTGCCCGCTACTGGCTGGCGCTGATTACCATGCTGTTGGGATTGGCCTTCTGCGTGGTGTTGTGGGTTCTGTGCACGAAATTCTTTTACGAAGCCTGGTCGGAAGGCTGGCGCTCGAACACGGTCTGGCGCGCGCGGTTGTGGATCCCCTATCTGACAATGCCGATCGGCCTCGGGCTGCTCGTCTTGCAATACATCGCTGATCTGATTTGCCTGTTGACGGGGCGGGCCCATCCTTTCGGCATTAGGCCGACCGAAGACGCCGACGAATTCGAACGAGAGCAGGCCAAGCAATTGTTGGGCGACGCTCCATGAGCCCGGCCACGCAAGGCATTGTCGTCCTCGTCGCCACGCTCGCGATGTTGTTGTCGGGCATTCCGGTGGCGTTCGGCCTCGGTGCGATCTCCATCGTCTTTCTCTTGCTGTTCCACGGCATCGACAGCATGCATGTCGTAGCCGAGACGTTTTTCTCCAGCCTCGACGACTTCACTCTGGTCGCCATCCCGATGTTCGTGATGATGGGCGCGGCGATCGGTTCGTCGCCCGCCGGCAAGGACCTCTACGAGGCGCTCGACCGCTGGCTCTACCGCGTGCCCGGCGGGCTGGTGATCTCCAATCTCGGCGCCTGCGCCATCTTCGCCGCGCTTACCGGCTCCTCGCCGGCCTGCTGCGCGGCCATCGGCAAGATGGGCATTCCGGAGATGCGGCGGCGCGGCTATCCGGACGACGTGGCGACCGGCTCGATCTGCGCCGGCGGCACGCTCGGCATTCTGATCCCGCCGTCGATCACCTTCATCCTCTACGGCATCGCCACCGAAACTTCGATCGGCCGCCTGTTTCTCGCCGGCGTAATGCCGGGCTTGATGCTGACCGGCCTGTTTATGATCTGGACCATCTTCATCATCTGGAAGCGCGGCTTCCGCTCCCACGCCATCGATTTTCGTTATTCGTGGAAGGAAAAATTCCAGTCGATCCCCAAGATCGCGCCGTTCGTCCTTATTATTTTCGGCGTCATGTATTCGCTCTACGGCGGCGTGGCGACGCCGTCGGAGGCGGCCGGCGTCGGCGCCGCGCTCTGCCTGATATTGGCGGTCCTGATCTATCGGCTGTGGAAGCCGGCGCAAATCTGGATGATCTTGCGCGACACCACGCGTGAATCGGTGATGATCCTGACCATCATCGCCGCCGCCGTTCTGTTCGGCTACATGCTCACCTCGCTCTATCTCACCCAGATGCTGGCGCAGGCGATCGCCGATGCGCATTTCAACCGCTGGGTCCTGATGGGGATGATCAACCTGTTTCTGCTGGTGAGCGGCTTCTTCATTCCGCCCGCCGCCATCATCCTGATGACCTCACCCATCCTGCTGCCGATCATCACGGCGGCCGGTTTCGATCCGATCTGGTTCGGCGTGATCCTGACCATCAATATGGAAATCGGCCTGATCCATCCGCCGGTCGGCCTCAACATCTACATCGTTAACGCGATCGCGCCCGACGTGCCGATCACGCGCGTGATGTGGGGGACCATGCCCTACGTCCTATGTATGATGTTGGCGATCGTGATCTTGTGCTTCTTTCCCGAAATCGCCACATGGTTGCCGGATCATCTGATGGGTGCCGGCAAGTGACGGATGGCTGCCGGGCCGTCTGAGCGGGCGCGGAACACTCGATGAACACCTCGTTTTTTGGCGAATTGTTGCAGACGATATCCGAGCGCGGTCGCGCGCTGCTGGCGCGCAACCGGCGCGAGGGGCCGACCGCCCGCTCCGAAGGCCTGGTCGAGCTGTGCGAGGACCTGTTGTCCAGCCGCGGCGAGGCCTCCGGCGTTGCCCGCGCGCGCGACATCCTCACCCACTACGGCGAACTGACCACCGGCCCGCGTATCGCCTTCTTCGAGGCGCTGGGCGAACGCTTCGGCCCCGATCCGGCCCGCATGGAAAGCGCGATCGCCGCCTGGCGCGAGCAGCCTGCCGACGCGACCGCCGCCGAAGTCCATGCCGCCTCCGAGCCGCGCCGGCAGGAGTTGTTTCGCCGGCTCAATCTGGCGCCGGGCGGCACCGCGGCGCTGGTGCATGTGCGCGAGCAGCTGATGGATGCGCTCGGCCACCGCGACGATCTCGCCGCGGTCGACGAGGATTTCGTCCATCTGTTCTCATCCTGGTTCAACCGCGGCTTCCTGGTGCTGCGCCGCATCGACTGGTCGACGCCGGCGATCGTGCTCGACAAGATCATACGCTACGAGGCCGTGCACGAGATCAGCGACTGGGACGACCTGCGCCGCCGCATCGATCCGTCGGACCGGCGCTGCTATGCGTTTTTCCATCCGGCGCTGGTGGATGAGCCGCTGATCTTCGTCGAGGTCGCGCTCACGCGCGAGATTCCGGACGCCATCGCGCCGATCCTCAGCCCCACACGCGAGGTGGTGGAACCGGAGAAGATGCGCACGGCGACCTTCTATTCGATCTCCAATTGCCAGCGCGGGCTTGCCGGCGTGTCGTTCGGCAATTTCCTGATCAAGCAAGTGGTCGAGGAAATCTGCCGCGAAATGCCCAAGCTCGCGACCTTCGTGACGTTGTCGCCGGTGACGAATTTCGCCGCCTGGCTCAAACGCGAACGCGGGCAGGAAAACTCGGCGGCGCTCAACGAGGCCGACAAGGCGATGTTCGCCGCGCTCGACGATGCCAATTGGTGGCGCGATCCCGAGACGGCGGCGCGCCTGCAAGACCCGCTGATGCGCGCGGCGGCGTGGTATTTCCTGCGCGCGCGCAACGGGCACGGGCTGCCGGTCGACGCAGTGGCGCGGTTCCATCTCGGCAACGGCGCGCGGCTCGAGCGCATCAATTGGCTGGCCGACACGTCGGACAAGGCGATCGCGCAGGCGCATGGCCTGATGGTGAACTACCAGTACGATCTCGACGACATAGAGAACAACCACGAGGCCTACGAGGAGACCCGCACCGTGGCCGCATCCGGCGCGGTGCAACGCCTGTTGCGCCCGCCGCTCGAATTGGTCCCGGTCGCCGGAGTGAGTTAAGACTTCCCGTACACCGGAACGATGGCGCCGCGGGTGACGCGGTTGTCGGGCGAGGCAAGAAATACAATTGTCGCCGCCACTTCTTCGACCTTCGGCCAGGCGTCGAAATTGGCTTTCGGCATGGCCTTGCGGTTGGCCGCCGTATCCATGATCGACGGCGCCACCGCATTCACCAAAATGCCGTCCTTGGCCACTTCCTCGGCCAGCGCCACGGTGAGCGCGGCGACACCGGCTTTGGCAACGGTATAGGCCGTCATGCCGGCGCCGCTGCGCCATTCCAGCGCCGGACGCGCCGCCACATTGACGATGCGCCCGCCCGCCGCCATGGCCTTGACCGCCGTGCGGCAGCACAGGAAGCACGACACCAGGTTGCTATCGATCTGCGCCATCAGCGCGGCCAGTCCGGTCTCCGCCACCTTGCCGGGCGCGAAGCCGCCGGCGATGTGGATCGAGGCCCAGAGTTGCAGCCCATCATAGACCTTCGCCACCACGGCCTCGTCGGCCAGATCGGTCACCGCGATCAGCTTCACGTTCGGATCGCCGCCATGGGGAAAGCGCTGCGCCTCCGCCTCGTGCACATAGGGGATGGTGCAGGTCGCGCCCGCCTTGAGCAGCGCACCGACCACCGCCGTGCCGAGCGCGCCGCTGCCGCCGGTGACCACCACATGCTTGCCGGAAAAGTCCACTAGCCTCTTCCTCGTTTGACTCGCGTCGGCAGCACCTGAAACTCGATCCAGTTCGCCACCTCGCCGACGCGCAGCGTCTTGTCGAGTACGTTCTTGCTGATGCCGTGCCGCCACGACAGCCGCTTGCAATGGGGATCGCGGTCGAGCGTATCGAGATCGTGCGCGAAGGTCTGGATATCGTGGATGTCCTGGAAAAAGCCTTCCTCGATCAGCCGTGCACCGATGCGCCGCACGATCGCCGCGATCTCGCGCAGCGGGTATTCCGGATGATATTGCACGCCCCAGGCCACCGAACCGTTGGTGCGAATTTCCACGCTTTGGACGTCCGACATCGCATTGGTGGCGAGCACGGTTGAGCCCGCCGGCAGCGCCTCGACTTCGTCTAGGTGCACGGTCGGCGCGTTGAACACGTCGAGCTTGCCGACATACATCGGATGCTTGCGGCCGGCTTCGGTGAGCCTGATGCCGCGGCCGAAGCCGATCTCGCGGCCTTTCGGATTCTTGCGCACGCTGCCGCCGGCCGCTGCGGTGATTACCTGCAGGCCCCAACAGGAGCCGAAAATCGGCGTTCCGGTCGAAAGCGCCGCGCGCACCAGTTCGACCTGCCGCATCACCTCCACGCCGCCGTTGTAAATGTGCAGGCTGGAGCCGGTGATGGCGATGCCGTCATAGCCCTCGAGCGCCTCGCCTTCGGGCAGTGTGGCGGCCGGGTCGCCCGGATGGGCGGTATCCACGATCGCGCCCGGGATCAACTCGCGCAGCAGATTCGAATAGCCCTGATGGGCAGGGGTTCCGCCGACCGCGGTGTGCTCGGCCAAAGTCTGCGGCGAGTTGCCTTCGATAACGAGCAGGCGGGGGGAGGGCATTGGGCGGTGATTCGACGGGCGTCGTCCCGTGTTTATCGCGCGAAATCACGCGCATGACACAACCTTGATATGGCCAAGGCAAGGCGAATTTGCAATCGCGGCCGAATTATGTGGGCCTGGCGCGGCTTTTGTGCGCCTGGTTCTTGAGGTCGTTGCGTAAGCCGCCCATCCTGCACGAATCCGCGCGAATCAGCAGGCCCGATCCGAGAGCCTATGGCCGACTACGATCTCGCCATCATCGGCGGCGGCATCAACGGAACCGGGTTGGCCCGGGACGCCGCTGGTCGCCGCCTGCGCGTGCTGCTGATCGAGCAGAACGATCTCGCCTCCGGCACCTCCTCGGCTTCCACCAAGCTGATCCACGGCGGCTTGCGCTACCTCGAGCACGGCGCCTTTCGGCTGGTGCGCGAGGCGTTGCACGAGCGCGAGGTGCTGCTGCGCATGGCGCCGCATGTGATCAGGCCGCTGCGCATCGTGCTGCCGCCTATGCCCGGCCTGCGTTCGGCGCTGTGGCTGCGTCTCGGGCTGTTCGTCTACGACATGCTGAGCGGCCGCAAACTGCTGCCGGGCACCCGTAACGTCGATCTCACTTGCCATCCGATCGGCCAGCCGCTCAAGCGGTCGTTCCGCTACGGCTTTGAATTTTCGGACTGCCTGACCGACGATTCGCGTCTGGTCGTGCTCAACGCACTCGATGCCGCCGAGCGCGGTGCCGTCATCCGTACCCGCACGCGCTGCATAACTGCCGAGCGGCGCGACGAATGGGAACTGGTGCTCGACACGCGCGGCCGCCGCGAGGTGGCGACCGCGCGTGTGCTGATCAATGCCGCCGGGCCCTGGATCGGCGTGGTGGCCGACACCGTAATCCGGCGCCCCTTGCCGGCGCCGGTGCGGCTGGTGAAAGGCAGCCACATCGTGGTGCGGCGGCGTTTCGACCACGATTGCGGCTATCTCATGCAGGCCGCCGACGGGCGCGTGGTGTTCGCACTGCCGTTCGCGCATGATTTCACCTTGATCGGAACCACCGACGAGAATTTCGTCGGCGATGTCAATTCGCCGGCGCCCGATTCCGACGAAATCAATTACCTGCGTCGGACCGTCAATGAATATTTCCGCGACAAGGTCACGCCCGAAGAACTGGTATGGGCTTTCGCCGGCGTGCGCTCGCTCTATGACGACGGCGCCAACAAGCCGGAGGACGTCACCCGCGATTATGTATTGGCGCTCGACGATGCCGATGGCGGGGCGCCGCTGCTCACGATCTACGGCGGCAAGATCACGACCTATCGCCGGCTGGCGGAGGCGGCGCTGGCCAAGATCGGAAATTTCATCGACGCACCGCCGCCGTGGACCGCCGGCTCGACGTTGCCGGGCGGCGAATTTCCGGTCGACGGCTTTGAATCGCTGGCGGCCGAGGCGGTTCACCGCTGGCCGTTTCTCGACGTTCAGCATGCGCGGCGTCTGGTGCGTGCCTATGGCCGGCGTATCGAGCGCATCCTCAAAGACGCGCAACGCCTGGACGATCTGGGGCCGTGCTTTACCGGCGATCTTACCGGCGCCGAGGTGCGCTACCTGGTCGAGGACGAATGGGCGCAGAGCGCGGACGACGTGCTGTGGCGGCGCAGCAAGCTCGGCCTCAAGGCCACGCCCGAAGAGCAAAGCGCGCTCGACCGGTTCATCGCGTCGTTGCAGCCGGCGCCATGACGGCGCGCATGGTTACCGGAACCTTGCCGTAACAGTCGATTTTGAACCTATCGGTTTTAACGGACTGCCACGCTTTTTGTGCTTGAGTCGCCGGGCTTGGACTAGCCTCTGCGGATGACGGCAATGTCGACCGAATCGAAACAAATCGCCGAACGCTTCGCCGCCGCCAAGGTCGTGGTGGTGGACGACGAACATTTTATGCGCAAGGTCGTGCGCACCATGCTCTTGAGCATCGGTATTAGCGAGGTGCATGAGGCGGCGGACGGCCAGGCTGGGCTCGAGCTGATTCGCCGCGTGGCACCCGATGTCGTCATTCTCGACTGGCAAATGCCCGGGCTCGACGGCCCCGCTTTTGTGCGGCTCGTACGCTCGCCGGCGACCTTCCCATACCCGAATCTGCCGATCATCATGCTCACCGGTCATGGCGAGCGCTCGCGCGTCGTCGAGGCCGTAAAGATCGGCGTCAACGAATTCCTGCTCAAGCCGGTGTCGGTTAAGGCGCTGCAGGACCGCATGGTTTCCGTGCTGACGGCGCCACGCGAGGTGGTCAAGAGCGGTGACTATTACGGTCCGGTGCCGCGTAGATTGGCCACCGCCATTCATGCCGACAACGATCAGGCAATCGTCAATCTATCCGCGATGAACTAGTCTCTGCTCGCGCCGCATGCTGCGGGTGCCGCGAGGATTTTAGTTGCCGACCGCTCTCATCGCCATCGACCAGGGCACTACCTCGACGCGCGCCATCGCCTTCGATGCGCGCTTGAAGCCACTCGCCAGCGCGCAGCAGGAGCTGCGCCAGATCTATCCCGCACCCGGCGAGGTCGAGCACGACGGCGAGGAAATCTGGGCGGCGACGGTCGCGACGGTGCGCGCGGCTATGGCTAAAGCCGGGCTTCAGCCTAAGGACATCGCCGGCATCGGCATCACCAATCAGCGCGAGACCACGGTCATTTGGGACCGCTTGACCGGCAAGCCCATCCACAACGCCATCGTCTGGCAGGACCGGCGCACCGCCGATTTTTGCGATGCGCTGCGCCGCGACGGGCATGAGCCAGACCTCGCCGCCAAGACCGGGCTCGTGCTCGACCCCTATTTTTCCGCTAGCAAGATCGCCTGGCTGCTCGACAACGTGAGCGGCGCGCGCGCCTTGGCGCGATCCGGCCGGCTCGCATTCGGCACCATCGACTGCTTTCTGCTGTGGCGTCTCACCGGCGGCAAAGTTCACGCCACCGATGCCACCAATGCGGCGCGCACGCTGTTGTTCGATATCGGTCGCGGAGAGTGGGATGACGGGCTGTGCCGAATGTTCGGCGTGCCGCCGTCGTTGTTGCCGCGGGTCGCGGACTGCGCGGGCGAGTTCGGCGTCACTGCGCCCGATTTGTTCGGCGCGCCCATCCGTATTCTCGGCATGGCCGGCGACCAGCAGGCGGCGACGGTCGGGCAGGGCTGCTTCAAGCCCGGCATGATGAAATCGACCTATGGTACCGGCTGCTTCGCGCTGCTGAATACGGGCGCGCAGCGGGTCGCCTCGCACAGCCGGCTGCTCACCACCATCGCATATCAGCTCGAGGGCAAGCGCACCTACGCGCTCGAGGGCGCGATCTTCGTCGCCGGCGCGGCGGTGCAATGGCTGCGCGACGGCCTCAAGATCATCGCCAAGGCATCGGAGGCCGACGGCCTGGCCGAGCGCGCCGACCCGGTCGAGCAGGTCTACTTGGTGCCGGCCTTTGTCGGCCTCGGCGCGCCCTATTGGGATGCGCAGGCGCGCGCCGCAATATTCGGGCTCACTCGCAATTCCGGCGCTGCGGAACTCGCGCGCGCGGCGCTCGAAGCGGTCGGCTACCAGACCCGCGACCTGCTCGAAGCCATGCATGCCGACTGGCCGATGGCGGGCGGCGCCGCCACCGTCCTGCGCGTCGATGGCGGCATGACTGCGAGCGCCGTCACCATGCAATTCCTCGCCGATATCCTGGGCAGCCCGGTCGACCGCCCGGTGATTATGGAAACTACGGCCTTGGGCGCGGCCTATCTGGCCGGGCGGGCGGCCGGACTGTGCCCCGACATCGACGGTTTTGCCGCGCAGTGGCGGCTCGATCGCCGCTTCGAGCCGCGCATGGGCGCATCCGAGCGCGAGCGGAAATATTCCGGCTGGCAGGACGCGGTGCGGCGGACGCTAACGCGGCGGTGAGACTTCGCAGCCAAATCCTGTTGAAGCCGGCGGCGGCCTGACGTCTCAAGCTACGCTAGTCCCTGCGGCTCTGGCGCGGCGGTCGGAATAGAACGATCAGGAACCAGATCGGCACGATCACCAGCGAGCCAAGCAACACGTTTGGCCAGACCCAGGCAAAGCCGCGCTTGGCATAGTCCTCAAGACGCTCGGTCGAGAGGCCGAATTTATGCATCAATTGATCGACGGTAATGCCGAAATGCGCCAGGATCGCTCCCAGCACCAGCGACGCGACGATGACCTTCACCAGTGTCCGGAAGATGGGGTGCACCATCCACGCCCTGTCGCGCCGGCGCTCTACCGGCGGGTGATTCGTTCCAGGCGCAATAATAGTCAAATGGCCGAGCGGCGGCACGTCTAAGAAATAAGCCTATTCAGGGTTTTTGGGTCTCGGCCGCCGGGGCGGCGGGCGCAGGGCTGCCAGTAAGCCGTTCGATCACCACGCGTGCCGCGTCGCGCGCGCTGCGGTCGCGCACCGCGTTGAGCAGCGGGGCCGCCGCACCCGAGCGGCGGATAAGGGCTTCAGGATCGGGCAGCATAATGGGGTCGTCCCACGATCCCTGTACGATGAAGGGTAGCTCGAATGCGGCCGTTTCGGGCTTGTTGGCGGCCATCAGGATGGCGGTACCCTTGAGATCGAGTTCGCGTGTCGGAATCGAGGCCGAGCCGGCAAGCGCCAACCGCACCGCCGAGCCGTCGATTTTGACGTCCTCGACCGTGACCATGCCCTGGCTGATCTTTAATGCCACCGCGATCTTATCGAACGGAGTACGCCCGGTGCGGAATTCGCCGCCACCCGACAGCGGCCGGCGCTCCAGCCGGCGCAACAATTGCTCGACGTTGAGGCCGGCGAGCGCTCCCTTTTCGCCGATCAGGTTGGCGTTGCCGTTCAGGGTGCGGGTGACCGCGAGCACGCTGTCGCCGCTGCCTTCGACCGCGAAGGATATGTTGCCGTTGCCTTCCAGACGGCGCAGCCCGAACAGCTGGCCGAGGCAGCTTTCCAGGTCCACGTCGGTGAATTGCAGTTGAGATTTCACGTCCACACCGGCGGCGAAATTGGCAAGTGTCAACGAGCCCCTGATCACGCCGCCATAGGCCTGCGCCTCGCCGACGGTCACCACCAGTTGGCCGCCGCGCAAATTCGCGCCAATTGCGGTACGGCCGAGTTTAGCGTTGGACGCGACGACTTTTGCAGCCGACAGCCGCAGGTCGAGGTCGATGCCGGACAAGCCGTCGAGGCTTATGCGGGCGCTGTTCCATTCGCGCTCATTGGTGGTGAGCAGGCGGACGGTGGAGACGTAGGGCGTCAGGTCGAACGTGTCGGTGGCGAGCGTGCCTTGCAGCGTCTTACGCCCGTCGGTGGCGAAGGTGAGCACGCCCTCGGCGGTGTTGCCATCGAGTTCGACGTTGACATTGTTGAGCCCGATGGTGCCGCCCATTACATTGGCCTGCGCCTTGATCGCGAAATGGCCGAAGCCGCCGCCGGGCAGCGGCCGCTGTCCCGACCAGAGCAACGCATTGCGCATCGAAGCGGTATCGGCGGCAAGCGTGCCGTCGATCTTGAGCGTAGGCTGGCTGCTGATGCCGCCTTCGAACGCCACCTTGATCGGTTTGCCTGCGATGCGCAGCTTCACGCCGGTGTGGTTGCCGGCCAGCGCTGCCGGAAAATCGGCAAGCGTCAGGGCCATATCGAGCGGTTCGTCATGCCAGACGAGGCGCCCGGAGGCGCCAAAGCTCTTGGAGATCGACGGCCAGGCCAGCGAAAACTCCACGTTGGTCAAGGTCTCGTCGAGTTTGTTGGCGGCGCTACGCACCACCACGATGCCGCTATCGATACGCATTTCGGAGAATGCCGCGAGACGCGGGCCGCCTTTGGTCTGGCTGCGTGTCAGCGCCTCGATCAGACCGGACCAGTTGGACTTGCCGCCCGGCTCCAGGTCGACTGCGATGGTCGGCCGCACCAGCGCTACGTCGGCGATCTCGACCCGGCCGATCAGTAGCGGGAAATAGCGCAGGCGCACGGTCAGCCGCTCGGCGGTGAGCGCCGGCCGGTTGGGCTCGCCGAGCACAACGTCGGCAAAGCTCACGCTGCCGGTGGGAAACAGCGAAACGGTGGCCTCCCCGCGCAGACTCGGGTTCAAGCCGGTAACGGTGCGAATTTCGTTCAGTACCAGTTCGCGCACCGCATCGGCCGATATCAGGTAGGCCGCGGCCGTCAGCATGCCGCTACCGACCGCGATCGCGGCCAGCAGGGCTAGACCCAGGCGTTTAAAGCCAATGGCGGACGTCAAAGGGGGGATTTCCGGTTGTTTCGGCATCAATTGCCGGCGGACTATACCATCGGTCGCGCCGTCACCAACCGTGCTTGGCCTCTGTGACCCTTTCATGGCCGGCACCGATTATACCTATCGCGGCGGCGTCGCATCGGCGACTTCGGCGATCAACTTCTTGATGATCGCCTGGCCGAATGAGTTGAAATCCGTTGCCTCCAGCACGAAGGCGCCGGGCCCGCCCACGACGTTGTTGCGGTAGTAATTCGCCAGCCCGCCGGGCGGATTGGTGTGCTCGGGGTTCCACGGCAAGGGGGTTGCGCTCAGGATGACCAGGCCGTTGATGGTGATACCGAGCGCCAGCGCCTCGTCGCGTGCGGCGCCGACGTCGCGGCCGGCATTGTTGGTGCCGTCGCCGGACACGTCGATAGTGCGGCGCTCGGACGAAAACGGCGCGTGCGCAAACTGCGCCAACGCGAAGTCGATGCCGCCGCTGATCGAGGTGCGATCGGCAAACGAACGCGGCGATTCCAGCAGCCGGTCGCCGAAGGCTTGCGCGGCCTTTGGTCCGTCGATCAGCATCCAGTCGATAACGACCTTCTGGTTGCCGAGGCCCGACCATTCGGCGAACAGAACCGCGATACGCCCCTGGCGGCCGGAGCGGATGGCGTCGAGCACGCGCGGATCGGCGACTGCGGCGGCGTAGCCCTCGCGCTGCAATTTGAATTTTTCCGCATCGACGCTGCGCGAGACGTCGGCCGCCAGCACCAGCAGCAGATCGACCCGTTCGGCCGCGCGTGCGGGCAGCGATGCCGACAAAGCCGCAAGAAGCAGAACAAAACGCAGCAATCGACGCATGACGACCTCGGACTGGGATGCGAGCTTACCCGATCCGGACTATTGCGCCAGCACGCGGGTGGCCGGGAAAGCCACCTCCACCAGGGTGCCTTCATCGACCTGGCTGGTTATGCGGAACCGCGCATGATTGGCCTCGGCGAGCGCTTTGCTGATCGGCAGGCCGAGGCCGCTGCCGCCGGCGCGGCTGGTGATGGCAATCTGGCGGAACGGTTCGAGCGCGGTCTGCAATTCCTTCTCGCTCATGCCGGGGCCGGTGTCGCGCACCCGCAGGACGATCTCGTGCTCGTCGTTCGACGCCGTAGCGACGATCACCTGCCCGCCGGCGCCGGTGAACTTGATCGAGTTCGACAACAGATTGAGCGCGATCTGCCGCACCGAGCGCGCGTCGGCCACGATCTGCGGCAGGTTCGGCGGTAGTGAAGTACGTATGATGACGCGCTCGCGGTTCGCCTGCTGCTGCATGATGGCGACGCATTGCTGTACGAGGTCGTTCAAATTGACGCTCACGAAAGTGAGTTCCAGCTTGCCGGCTTCGATCTTCGACAGGTCGAGCAGATCGTTGAGCAGCGAAATCAGGTGGCCGCCGGACGTGTGGATGTCCGTCAGGTATTGCTGGTAGCGCTCGTTGCCGACCGGTCCGAAGCGCTCGTTCATCATCACCTCGGAGAAACCGATGATGGCGTTGAGCGGCGTGCGGATCTCGTGGCTGATCTTGGCGAGGAATTCGGACTTGGCGGTGGAGGCCTTCTCGGCCTGTTGCTTGGCGTTGATCAGCTCTTCCTCGGTGCGCTTCCAGGCGGTGATATCGCGCATCACCGCGCAGAATTTCTCGCCGTCGGAGATGCGGCCGAGCGTGAAGTAAAGCGGCACCAGGCCGCCTTGCCGCACCAGACCGATCGCCTCGCGGCCGGTGTCGAGGACGCCGGCGCCGTTCGCCAGTCGGTCGAGATAGTCGAGCACGGGGCGACGGCTTTCCGGCGCGAAAAGATCGCCGAAATTAAGCTCGGCGATTTCGGAGGCCTCGTAGCCGAACAGCGCCTCGGCGCTGCGGCTGGCCGAGAGGATGCGGCCGGCGCGATCGAGCACCAGAACGCCGTCGGTCGCGGTGTCGAGGATCGACTTGAGCTCGCCGTTTTCGCTTTCCAGCCGGCGCAGCGACATGGCCGTATCGCGGTCCGCGGAAACCGCTTGCGTGCTGATCATCAGGACCAGCGCATTCTCGTTTTTCCAGGCTGCGCTGAACAAGCGGCCTTCCACCGGCTTCTGCTTGCCGTTGACCGTGGTGATGGTAAGCGTCTTGCCGTTGTTCTTGGTTTCCCCGGCGGCCGGCTCGCTCTTGGTGTCGATGAACAGGCTGTCGAGACCGCCGGCCTCGGTCAGCGCCTCCAGCGAGGGATAGCCGGTCCAATCCAGGAAGGCACGGTTGGCGTAGAGCAGCGTGTTGAGACGATAGACCAGGATGCCCACCGGCAGGCGATCGAAAATGGGCCGTCCTTCCTGGATATCGCGCGCAGTGTCGCCGTTACGCGCAGGGCGCGGCACCGCGGCGATCGGCGCTGGCGCGAAATCGTCCGGCCCCGGCGCCGTGCCCTTGCCGGTCGTGCCTTTGAGCCGGGCGCTGAGCTCGCGTGCGAGTTCTTCGAAAGCGCTGCGCTCGCCGGGACTGAGCGCGGGCGGCTCTTCGGCGGGCGATGGAAACGGCAGCACATTATCCGGGGGCGGCTCCGCAATGATCACGGTCGGCGCCCCTGCTGCTTGCGCGCGGAGTTGGTCGAGCGCAGTGAGGCGATCGACGTCCCGGCAAATGCCGAAGCCGCGATAGCCGGCAAACTGGCGGTCGCGGTCGAACACCGGCAGACCTGACATCTCGATCGGCAAAGGCTGTTCCTCGCCGTCGACCGGCCAGGGCACGATGATGCCGCTCCAGGTGCCGCGCGCGGCAAGTGCGTTCGCGACCTGGTCTTGCGGATCGAGCTTGAGCGTGGCGGCGATCTCTGCCCACGGCCGGCCAAGCACGGCCGCGGTCTTCGGGCCGAGCAGTTTGGCGAAATCTTGTGTGCCGAGGGTGAAGCGGTTCGCCACATCCATCTGCCAGACGAAACGCAGCGGAAAGCGCCGCGGGTGGGTCTCGGCCGCGGTCAGACTTGGGGCGGGGCGCGCGGCTTGCGCAAAAGCCGCAGCCGTATTGCTGCCCGCGGTCTGTCGAGGCGCGGCGAATGCAACCAGCAGCGTCACCGTTGCGCCTGCGCCGAGGCGGAGCACAGTGGCGGGCCAGGCCGCGATGTCGCCGTCGGCGCGGCCGTTGAGCGATGCCTCGCGGGCAAGTTGCTCGGCGCCGAGCGCGATCAGGTCGCGCTTGTCACCGAATCGCTCGCGCGCCGCCGGTACCGACTCGATCAGTTCGCCATCGGCGGTGAAAACCGCTGCCGGCCTTTCGAGATCGGCGAGCAACCGTCGCGCTCGGTCGGGCAGTGCGAGGTCTTTGCCGGCGCGCTCGGTTGAAACCACCAGCACGGCAGGAATGTTGTCGCTGAGCACGATGCGCGAGCAAAGACAGATCAGCGTGCCGCCGTATGCGGCGCCGAATCCGCGCAACCGCTCAAGTCGCGACACGCCGCCTTGCGGTAGCGTGCCGGCGAGCCGGGCGACCTGCGCGGCAGCCGCGTGTTGCGGCCCGAAGCGGATATCGGCGAGCGCGCCCGGCGAGGCGGCATCGAAGATCGCGGCCGCGACCGGATTAGCCCACAGCACACGCGTTGCGTCCGCGCTCCATAGCCATACTGGCGTCGGGCTCAAGGCATGGGCCGCAAGCCGCTGATCGCTCAGGCAGGTGAACCGGAATTCAGTCCCACTCATCGCACAGGCCGCATTGTTTAGGGCTAACAAACCCTTAATACGGCCGGTTTGGTGGCCCGTCCACGACGCGGCGGCGGTTAGCCCCTGCCAACAGGCGATAACCTTAATTGCGTCGGTTCCAGCGCTGATTTCATATGTTCCGGCACTGGCGCGTCGTTGTCTGCGACCTAGATAAAAGGTTAAGGCTCGCGGCAACGGCCGATGCAAGAAGGCAGGAGGAAGTCATGGCGACGGAAGGTAACGGGAAGTTCGAGATTCCGGCGGAAATGCGCGCTTTCGCCGAGAAGAGCGTGGAACAGGCCAAGCAGGCTTTCGACAGCTTCATCGCTGCCGCGCAACACGCGGTCAACACCGCCGAGACACAGGCTGCAACCGCGCGTAGCAGTGCCAAGGAAATCGGCGAATTGGCCATCGGCTTCACCCAACGCAATGTTGCTTCCTCGTTCGAATTTGCCGAGAGGCTGGTACGAGCCAAGGATGCCCAGGAACTGACGGCGCTGCATTCCGATTATGTGAAAAGCCAAATCGCGGCGCTCACCGACCAGGCGAAAGAGTTGAGCAAGCAGGCGGCCAAGCTGGCCGGTCAGCACTGAAGTTACCTAAAGGGCTGGGATTCAACGATTTTTAGCGTCGGTGCAGGCCGGCGAGCTAGATTTTGTGACAATTTTGTGCACCGCAATATTTTTGTTGCAATGCACCAAAGATGGTGTTATATAACACTGCATAGCACTCGCCCGGATGTCCCAATCGGCGCCCCTCGAAGTGGCGAGTTCGGAATCAAGTGCGAGCCGACCAACCGAGGGCGACGGCTCGCTGTTCAGCCGGAAACCGCCCTCTGACTTGAGGATAACTGTCATGGCCGAAATCGAGACCGCGGCTGTTACGCCGAAATCCAAGGCGAAGCCGGTTGCCGTTACGGCGCCCGTCTTCGAGATGCCGAAGTTCGAAATGCCCAAGTTCGAAATGCCGAAATTCGACATGCCGAACGTTGAAGTCCCCGCCGCCTTCCGCGAGATGGCGGAAAAGGGCGTCGCGCAGGCCAAGGAAAGCTACGAGAAGATGAAGACCGCCGCCGAACAGGCGACGGAAACGCTCGAGGAGACCTATGCCTCGGCCTCCAAAGGCTGCTCCGCGTATGGCCTCAAACTGATCGAGACCGCCCGCGCCAACAATAACGCCGCTTTCGACCTGATGAGCGCAGTGTTCAGCGCGAAGTCCGTTTCGGAAGTGGTCGAACTCTACACCGCCTATGCGCGGGCGCAGTTCGATACCGTCAGCGCGCAGGCCAAGGAGCTTGCCGATCACGCGCAGAAGGTTGCGACCGAGACGGTCGAGCCGATCAAGGAAAGCTTCACCAGCGCCTTCAGCAAGGCCGCGTAAGCGACCGGCTGACTGAAACAAAGCCCGGGCCTCGCGCCCGGGCTTTTTGCTATCGGGGGCCGTGCGGCAAGCCGCTTGCCAAATTGGCGTCCTGAACCTAGGTTCCGGCCGCTCGCGTCCATGACGCCGAGCCCCGTGCAGGCGTAGCTCAGTTGGTTAGAGCGCTGGTCTGTGGAACCAGAGGTCGGTGGTTCAAGTCCACCCGCCTGTACCACCTCAATATCGCGATCAATCCGGCGTCAGTAGCGACACGCCGAGCAGCGCGCGCCGGCGCAGCCAAGCGCTCGCGCGATATTTAGGGTCGCGCGTGATCGCCTGCATGCCGTCGAGTACGGCCAGCACGCGGCGCGGCCCGAGCGCGTCGCCGAACGCCAGCGGACCCTTCGGATAATTGAGCCCGAGTTCGACCGCGATGTCGATGTCGCCAGGCCGCGCGATGCGCAGTTCGGCGATGCGCGAGCCGATATTGACGATCATGGCGAGCAGCCGCTGTACCACGAAGCCTGCGCTGTCGTTGATCGCGGTCACCGCTGCGCCGTCCGACAGCGCGGCGACCGCGGCGCCCAGCGTTTCCGGACTGGTGAGCGGTGTTTTCATCACCGTACGGTGGCCCTTGAAACCGCCCAGCATGTCGACCGCGACGGTGCGCGCGGGCTCGAGCTTGAGCCGGACCGCGGCGCTGGTGGCGTCCTCGCCGAGCGGCGTTACAAAACAGAGCGCGCCTGCGGCCGGCGCGCCGCCGACTTGGCATTTGACGCCCGCGCCCGCGAGCCATTCGGCCAGTTCCTTCCCGCCGTCCTCGTCCGCGATCCAGGCCAAGGCCGGCTTCGGCTGCGACATGGCCGTGATCGTCGGCGCGCTCGCTACCGGCGGGCCGTCGTAGTTGTAAAAGCCCTGCTTGGTCTTGCGGCCGAGCAAACCGCCGGCGACGCGCACGGCCAGTTGCGCCGACGGCTGATACATCGGCTCGCCGAAATATTGATCGTAGATACTCATCATCACCGCGTGGGTGACGTCGGCGCCGATCAGGTCGAGCAGCTCGAACGGCCCCATACGGAAACCGGCAGCCTCCTTCATCAAGAGATCGACCTCGCGTGGGCTTGCGATGCCTTGCGCGACGATGCGCAGCGCCTCCGGCCCATAGCCGCGGCCGGCGTGATTGACCACAAAGCCGGGCGTGTCGGTCGCCACCACCGGGTGCTTGCCGATGCGGCGCACAAAGCCGGTGAGCGCCTCGACCAAAGCAGGGTCGCTGCGCAATCCGCCGATCACCTCGACCAACCGCATCAGCGGTGGCGGATTGAAGAAGTGCAGGCCGCCGACGCGGCCCGGATTGCCGCAACCGGCGGCGATTTCCGTGACCGACAGCGAAGAGGTGTTGGTGGCGATCACCGCGTCCGGCGCGATGCGCTTCTCCAGCTCGCGAAACAATTCGCGCTTGGTCGCGAGGTCCTCCACGATCGCCTCGATCGCGATGCCGGCGTGCGCCACCTCGTCGAGCGAGCCGACCGCGCGCAGGCGGCCCATCACGCTTTGCTTAGCGTCCGCTGCCATGCGTCCTTTCGCCACCAGCCCGTCGAGCGCCTTGTCGATCGCCGTCACGGCCTCGCGCGCCGCGCCCTCGCGGGCATCGAACAACAGCGCCGTCATGCCGGCTTGCGCGCAAACCTGCGCGATGCCGCGCCCCATGGTGCCGGTGCCGATGACCGCGACCGTCAGGTCCGGCCGCTCAAGAATCTGTGCCACGCCTACTTTCCTTCGAATATCGGTTTGCGCTTCTCCAGGAACGCGCGCATGCCTTCCTTCTGATCGCGCGTGGCGAACTGCAACTGCAGCGCCTTGCGCTCCAGCATCAGCGCGGTGTCGAGCGGCGCGTTCAGGCCGGCATTGACGATTTCCTTGATCTGCATGACGGCGATCGGCGGTTGGGCTGCGATCTCGGTCGCGATCGCGATGGCGTGCGCCAGCGCCTGGCCGGTCGGCGCCATTTCGCTGATCACGCCCATGCCGAGCGCTTCGGCGGCGCTGAACATCTTGCCGGTCATCAACAGCAGCATGGCGCGTTTGCTGCCGATCAGCCGCGCCAGTTTCTGCGTGCCGCCGCCGCCCGCCAGGATGCCGATCTTCACTTCGGGCAGGCCGAGGCGCGCGCCTTCGCCGGCGACGATGATGTCGGCGCACAGGGCCAATTCCAACCCGCCGCCGAGCGCGTAGCCTTCGATCGCGGCGATCACCGGCTTCGGGCAGTCCATGACGGTGCGCCAGTACTTCTGCAGATTGCGCGCCATGATCTCGACCGGGCCGGCTTCCGCCATTTGGCCGATGTCGGCGCCGGCCGCGAATACCGTGTCCGAGCCGGTGATGATCAGGCAGCGGACCTTGTCGTCGGCACCGTAGCGCGTCACCTCGTCGGCGAGCCGCACGCGGATGTCGAGATTGAGGGCGTTGCGCACCTGCGGCCGATTGAGCCGCAACACGACGATAGCGTCGGACGGGCGTTCGACGAGCAGAAAATCCGGCGTGGTCATGATGTTTTACCGATCGGGGGCTTGCTGAGTTTGGACATAGCCAATTGAACTATATATACATTTTTCGGGCTGAACAGGTTTCAAGGCCGGGCAGCCACGCGTTACCCATAACATCCAACGAACAAACATTTGTTCAGAATGCCGGCGGTAGCCATTTCTAATGCGCCTGTTATTTCTGCATAAATACGGACACCGCGCCGCGAGCTTTCGCCATCGCTTCGAGCAGTATCTTCCTTATCTCGAACGCGCCGGGTTCGAATGCACGCTTTCGTCGCTGTTCGACGACGACTATCTCGACGCGCGCATGACCACCGGCTATCGCAATTTCGCAGCGATGGCCAAGGGCGCTCTGCGCCAACTCGGTCACGCGGCGCGCGCAAGAGATTATGACCTGGTTATCATTGGGATCGAGCTCTTTCCTTTTCTGCCGCCGATCGTCGAGCGCTATTTCAATCTGCGCCGCATTCCTTATGTGTTCGATTTTGACGATCCGATCTTTCATTATTACGATCTCTCACCCAGCCTTATTGTGCGCACCCTGCTCGGCGCGAAGATTCGGACGGTAGCCGCCGGCGCTTCGTATGTGTTCGCGGGCAGCCCCTATCTCGTGGACTACGTGCGTCAGGTGAATCCGGCCGTCGAATATCTGCCCACCGTTATCGATCTCGATCGCTACCCAACTACGCATGACTTTACGGCACCTTCGAAGGCGCCGTTCACGATCGGATGGATCGGGTCGCTTTCGACCGCGCCGAATCTCGCAATCATTGCACGCGCGCTCGAGCGTTTTTGCCGCCGCCGCAACGCGCGCGTGGTGCTGGTGGGCTCCGGCCCGGTCGATCTGCCGGGCCCGCCCATCGAGGTGCGGGAATGGAGCGAGGCGCGCGAGACGTCGGATCTTTTAGAGTTCGACGTCGGCCTCATGCCACTTACGGATGACGCGTGGTCGCGCGGCAAATGCGGCTTCAAGCTGGTGCAATATATGGCCTCAGGAATCCCGGTGATCGCGTCGCCGGTCGGCGTCAACTGCGACATGGTCGAACCGGGAGTAAACGGGTTTCTCGCCAGCGAGCCGCAGCAATGGGAAGACGTCCTTGAGCAACTCGCCAATGACCGCGCGCTTTGCGCCCGCTTTGGCGCGGCCGGGCGCGCCCGCGTGCAGCGGGAGTACTGCGTGCAAGCCCTTGCACCCCGCTTTATCGCCGGCGTGCAGACGGCGCTCCGAACGGCCGGGAAAATCGATTGACCAAGGAGCAGGCGAATGCGGCCTTAGTCGGCCGCACGCTTGCTCTGTTCGCTCCACAAGCCGCGCGCCAGTTCGAGCGGCTTGCGTCCGGCGACATGCAAAACCAGGAAGACGGAGCCGAAATAGATCAGCACGGCAACGGGGATAACATACAGCGCGGACGTCCACGCCGTCGCCTGATTGAAGGGCGCCAGCCAGAGCGCCATAACGGCGATACCAATCAGCCCCGCTGTAACGACCGCCGCATCGGGCAATGGAAACGGGAAGAGCCGGCCCATCTTCATCGCCGCCACGACAAAGCCGGCGCCGAACCCGATCAGGGACGCCACGGCTGCGCCCCAGGGGCCGTAATAAGGGATCAGAATCGCATTGAGAACGAAGTTCACCGCCGCGGCGACGGCGATCGAGAGCAGTGTCAGATCCGTCCGCGCGACGAGGACATATCCGTAAGCCACGTATGCCATCAGCGCTTTGAATAACGTCGCGCTTACGAGGATCGGCAGCAGCGATAGGGTCAGCGCCCGAAAGTCGGGCCCAAGAAAAATATTCGCCAGCAGCGGTCCGGTCATGACGATGCCGACGGCTTCCGGCAACACGATCAGAATGAGAAAGGCGCCGAGCAGGCGCAATTGCGTTTGCGCCCCCGGCGTGCCGCGTTCGTTCCAGGCGCTGACGACGAGCGGATAGCCCGCGAGCTGCATGACGGCAAGCGCGACGCCCAGCAGGTTCATTTGCAAGTCGTAGCCGGCGGCATAGAGACCCGCGATGTCAGTGCCGACAAAAACGGCCAGAAACCAGCGGCTTCCATATTCCGTCAGCCAGCCGAACAGCGCGCCCAAGCTCAGCGGCAGACCGAAGCGAAGCATCTGCCGCGCTAACACGGGATCGAAGAATTTCCAGCTGATCCACCAGCCGCGCCAATTGATGGCGACCGCCACCAACGCGCCCAGCATCGTTCCAAGCAGCGCGCCTGGGACGCCATAGCCGAGCCGCACCAGGCCGATGCCGAGCGCCATGTCGAACACGCTTTCAAGGCCGCCGAGCAGCGCATACCTTGCGGGCCGCAGCGCACCCTGGGCGGCCGCGAGCTGAAACTGATGCAGGAGCGTCGCAAGCAGCAAGCCCGCGCACAAGGCCAGTTGCACGCGCCAGCGTTCCGGCGCAGCGAGCAAGAACGCCACAAGGACCACGCAGCAAAGCGCGACCACCGGCAAGATCACGCCCCACAGCGTGGTGGCGCGCGCCGCCGCCGAATGCTCCGGCAGATAGCGAACCATCGCCAGCATCTGCCCGTTGACGATCAGTCCGCTGAAAAAACCGACGCCGGCAAGCGCCAGCGCGAGCTCGCCGAAGGCATGGGGATCGAGGAGGCGGGTATAGGCGGCAATGATCGCGAAGCTCGCGCCGCCCGTCAAAATGCGCGCCAGGAAGTAGATGCCGCTATGGCGAAGCAGAGCCATTAGGCTGATATCAATCAGGGGGCTCGTGAAAAATCAACTGCCGCGGGAGCTACAACGCAAAAACGCCGGCGATGATCTCGCCGGCGTTTTCATTCGCGAAACGATAAGCGTTCAGCGGACAGTATAGCGTCCGTTGTTGCCGACCCGCGGGCCGACCGGCGCGCGCGGGCGATAGACCGGGGTCGCATGCGGCCCGCCGCCAAACATGAAATCGAAGAAGCCGCCGCCGCTATAGCCGCCGCTGTTGCCGCCATACATGCCGACCGGCGCGCGCACCGGCTTGGACGAGGGATCCGGCTTACGCTCGATCGCGATATCGGCGACCTTGCGTTCGCTGCCCTTGAGAATGGCGATCATTCGGGCGTCGCGGCCGTAAACGTCCTCGCGCAGTTGCAGCTTGCCCTCATCGTCCACGAAGGCGGTCTGATAGGTCAGGTGCACCCAGATGTTCTTCGGGAAGTTGATGTTGATCTCGCTGCCGCCGAACATCCGCTCCAGCTTGGCCTCGGTGTAATGATCTTGCGGCAGCACCAGCGACAACAGCTTCTCGCCGTAGGTCAGCGGGTTCTGCACCCGCATGCAGCCGTGGCTGAAGGCGCGCTTATCCTTGGCGAACAGATACTTGTCCGGCGTGTCGTGCTGGTAGACCAGGAACTTGTTGGGGAAATTGAAGCGGATGCGGCCGAGCGCATTGCCGGCGCCCGGCGGCTGCGAAATGTGGATAGTGCCGTCCGCATCCTGCGTCAGTTGCAGGCCGATGCGATCAAGCGCCTGCGGGTCCTGCTGCAGCGCCGGCAGGTATTCGTTCTCGATGATCGATGGCGGCACGTTCCAAGTCGGGTTGACGGTGATGAACTTCATCTCCGCGCTAACCATCGGCGTCGCTTTGCCCGGTTTGCCGGCCACGATTTTGGTCTTCCAATAGATCTTGTCGTTATTCCAGAGCGCCAAGGTGTAATCCGGCACATTGACGATCACGTGCGGATTGCCGAGGTCGCGCGGCAGCCAGCGCCAGCGTTCCATGTTGACGATGACGGTGTCGATCGGATTGGCGGAGACGCGGTGCGTTTCCTGCTTCTCGCCGTTGAGCGCGCGCACGGTGTTGGGGCCGAGATTGCCGTCGACGTCGATGTCGGCTTCGGTCTGGAACGTCTTGACCGCGTCGCGCACCGCGTCGTCGTAGAGCGGACTGCTCTTGTCGCCGGCGATATTGAGACGCTTGCGCAGCGATACGACCCGTTGATCCTTCATCCCGGCGTGCAAGGTCTTGCCTTCGCCGACACGCACCAGGTCCGGCTTCTTTTCTTCGTCGGTCTTGGGCGTCAGGGCGCCTTTGCGCAGTTCGGCGAGTTTGGCCTTGAGCGCCTTGAATTCCGGTTGCGGCGGATTGTAGCTGTCGAGCGCGGCGCCCACGTCGCCGGCGTCGGCGAGCTTGGCCAGCACCTGGGCCGGTTCCGGCGCGACCGGCTTGAATTCGATGTCGGCGCCGACGCGGCTGAAGTGGATGCGCCCGGATTGCGCCTGACGCGCATAATTGAGCACGGCAGCGGTGAGCTTGAGCTCGTCTTCGGCCTGGGTTTCGGCGGTTGCCCCCGATTTGAAAGCCGGGGTCGGATAGTCGTTCGGATCGAGACCGACGCTGTCGACCTGGGCGAGATATGCGAGCGCGGCTTTCGCGCGGTCGTCGGCGGCGCCATCGCTCACCCACAACGGTTTAAAGTCGCGCGCCTTGTAGAACGACTCCACGCCCTCGCGGTCGGCCTTGCGGCTGACGATGCGGTCGAGCTTGCTGGAGATCGTCTGGCGCAGCTGGTCGGCGACCGGGTTGCTCGCCGCGGCAGAAACCGCCGGCGTGGCCGGTGCGACCGCCGGTGCGGCGACATCCTGCTTGGGCTCGGTCTTGGTCTCGGCCGGCGGCGTGCTGGGAGTGCCCGCGACGTCCTTCGGTGTCAGCGGCGGCGGCAGGCTGGTATCCGGCATCGGAACCGCCGCATCGATCTGCTGTTCGGTTTGTTGCGCCATGCCGGCATGGCTTGCCAGGATCAGCACGAGGCCGAGGGCGCTCGAAGCCAGCAGGCCGTTAAATCGGGCACTTTTCACCAGGGGGTCTCCCAAAGACTATGCGGAGGGCCAAGCCCCCCAATTTCGGCGGCATCCTATCCTATAGGCCTGCGCTAGTTACACTTTTCCCAACACCCGAGACTTAAAGAACAGCGGACTGTGGCTATTTTGCACTTAGCCAGGAATCCGCCGATTCGACCGGTATTTTTGCCTAACTGCAGGCTTGAGCCTAGTGCAACGGTTGCCAATCCGGCCGGTTCCCGCCCCGGTTTGACGAGTTTTCCCCCGATGACTTGTTCGTGATGATCGTCTGAAATCTAAGGATAGGCCGGGATCGTTACATCGAGATGATGGTCGCCCGCCGTTGCCCTGCTGACAGGGACGTGTGGTTGCGCTAGCATTCAACAATCACCGCCGGTTCAAGAGCGGTCAAAAGGGAAACACCATGGCCTGGACCACACCAATCCTTGTCGAGATTTGCATCGGACTCGAGATCAACGGCTATCTGCCGGCCGAGTTCTGATTTTCTCGCGACGTTCGCACGACCCCCGTTAAATGGGGCGCCTCACCTCCATTGTGCTTGGTTCGGCGGCCGGAGGTGCTTTCCCGCAATGGAATTGCCGCTGCCCGGTTTGCACTTTGGCGTGGGCCGGTGACACGCGCGTGCGTCCGCGAACGCAGGCCGGCATTGCTGTTTCCGCCGGCGACGGCCGTTGGACGCTGATCAACGCCTCGCCCGATTTGGGCGCGCAGATTCGTTCGAACGCGGCGCTGCATCCGAAAAACGGTTTGCGTGGCAGCCCGATCGACGCGGTGGTGCTCACCGGTGCCGAGATCGATCAGATCGCGGGTCTCTTGTCGATGCGCGAGAGCACGCCGTTCACGCTTTACGCGACGCCGGCGAGCCACGCGGCGGTCGCCGCCAATGCCGTGTTCGGCGCGCTCGCGGCGATGACGCGGCGCGCGGTCAACCCGGGCGAGCGGTTTATGCTGGCGGGAGGCATCGAGGCCAGTCTGTTCATGGTGCCGGGAAAAGTACCGCTCTATTTGGAAGACGACGATCCCGCAGTCGATGTCGAGAGCGCCGCCAATGTCGGCATCGAATTGCAGCGCGCCGGCGCGCGGCTTATCTTCGTGCCGGGGGCGGCCGCGGTCACGCCGGCGATGCGCGAGCGCTTCGCGCGCGCCGACGCCGTGCTGTTCGACGGCACGTTGTTCACCGATGACGAGATGCTGCGCACCGGCACGGGTGCGAAAACCGGGCGTCGCATGGGCCACATGCCGATCGACGGCGAGGGCGGTAGCTTGCAGGCGCTCGACGGGCTCGCCGCGCGGCGCATTTTCGTCCATATCAACAACACCAATCCGATCCAGATCGACGGCTCGGCCGAGCGCGCCAAGGTCGAGGCCGCCGGCTGGCAGGTCGCCGAGGACGGCATGGAGATTGTGTTGTGAAATTGCTTTCGCCCGATGAACTGGAAGCGGCGTTGCGCGACATCGGTGCGCGACGTTATCACCGGCTGCATTCGTTTCACGACCTGCTGCACGGCGGCAAGCTGGCCAAAGGCCAGGTGCAGGCCTGGGCGCTCAACCGCTACTACTATCAGGCCATGATCCCGATCAAGGATGCAAGCCTGATCGCGCGCTGCGAGGATAGTGCCGTGCGCCGCGAATGGCGCTCGCGCCTGGTCGATCACGATGGCGAGCACGAAGGCGATGGCGGCATCGCGCGCTGGCTCAAGCTTACCGATGGACTCGGGCTAGACCGCGATTACGTCACCTCGCTGCGCGGCTTGCTGCCCGGCACGCGATTTGCGGTCGAGGCTTACGTGCACTTCGTGCGCGAGAAAACGCTGCTGGAGGCGATCGCGTCCTCGCTGACGGAAATGTTCTCGCCCGTCATAATCGGCGAGCGCACGGCCGGGATGCTGGCGAATTATCCGTTCGTTACCTGCGAAACACTGAGCTATTTCGACAAGCGGCCGCCGCAGGCCAAGCGCGACGCCGATTTCGCGCTCACTTACGTCAAGCAAAACGCCAAGACGCCGGAGCAGCAACAGGCGGTGCTCGGCGCGCTCGAATTCAAGTGCGGCGTGCTGTGGTCGATGCTCGACGTGCTCTTTTACGCTTATGTCTCGCCCGGCCACGTGCCGCCGGGCGCTTTCGTGCCGGAGCAAACATGAACGCGCCGACCGCCGTGCTGGGTAGCGCGCATCCGCGCCTTCCGCGCGGTGTGCGGCTGAGCTACAACGAGGCGCAGGGCGGTTGGCTGCTGCTGGCGCCCGAGCGGGTGTTCAAGGCCGACGCGATTTCGCACGAAATCCTCAAGCGTTGCACCGGCGAGGCGACGGTTGCGCAAATCGTCGACGACCTCGCCAAGACCTTCAGCGCGCCGCGCGAGCGCATCCATGCCGACGTGGTGAAACTGCTCGCCTCGTTGGCGGACAAGAAGTTGCTGGAGCTTTAGCGTGGCCAGCCAAGACACGCTCTCTGCGCCACTCGGCCTCTTGGCCGAACTGACGCACCGCTGTCCGCTCGGCTGTCCTTATTGCTCCAATCCAATCGCGCTCGACCAGCGCGCCGACGAAGTCGACACTGCCACCTGGGCCCGCGTGTTCCGCGAAGCGGCGGCCTTAGGCGTATTGCAGGTGCATCTTTCGGGCGGCGAGCCGGCGGCGCGGCGCGATCTCGCCGACATCGTCAAGGCCGCGCGCGAGGCCGGTCTCTACAGCAATCTGATCACCTCCGCGGTCGGCTTGACGCCGCAAGCTTTGGCCGCGCTCGCCGACGCCGGTCTCGACCACGTGCAGATCTCCATCCAGGACAGCGAGCAGAAATCGGCCGATCATATTGCCGGCTACGACGGCGCCTCGGCGCGCAAACGCGCGCTTGCGGCCGAAGTCGTCAAGCTCGGCCTGCCGCTCACCATCAACATGGTGGTGCATCGCGCCAATATCGGCCGCATCGAGCCGATGGTGGAATTGGCGCTTGCCGTTGGTGCCGCACGGGTCGAAATTGCGCATGTGCAGTATTACGGCTGGGCGCTCAAGAACCGCGCTGCGCTGATGCCGTCGCGGAGCCAAGTCGAGCAGGCGGTCGCTCAAGTCGAAGCTCTGCGCGAGAAGCACCATGGCCGCATCGTCATCGACGCGGTGGTGCCGGACTATTACGCCCGCTTTCCGAAACCTTGCGTCGGCGGCTGGGGTCGCCGCTCGCTCAATGTCACGCCGGCCGGCCGCGTGCTGCCGTGCCACGCCGCAGAGGTCATCCCCGGGCTCGCGTTCTGGAGCGTGCGCGAGCACTCGCTTGCCGAAATATGGCGGTCATCGCCCGCGTTCACGGCGTTCCGCGGCACTGACTGGATGCAGGAGCCTTGCAAGAGTTGCGAGCGCCGCGAGCAGGATTTTGGCGGCTGCCGCTGCCAGGCCTTCCTGATCGTGGGCGACGCCCATGCCGCTGACCCGGTCTGCCACCTGTCGCCGCACCATGGCCTGGTCGAGCAACTCGCCGCCATTCGCGACGAAGTCCCCTACAGCTACCGCCATTCCTGAGCCTTGTTTCGCAACACGGAAATTTGCGAGGCCCCCCGATTGCAACCCGGGGGTCAAATGGTGGAGACTTGACGCGATGGGGGCGCGCTCTGGGGCCGTTCTCGTATGGACCCCGCGGGTCAAGCGCCTCCGCATCAGGGAGGACTTCGATGATTCCGCGTGTCACCGCCCGGCGCAGCTTTTTGCTCGCCGGCACAATCGCTGGCCTGCTGTCGGCCGCGCCGCTCTTCGCCCAGCCTGCGTCCACACCGCCCGCCGCAGCGCCGCCTGCCGCGGCGCCGGCCGCGCCTGCAACTCCCGCGCCCGCACCGGCTCCCGCGGCCCCCGCTCCGGCGCCGGCACAGACGGCTGCGCCCGCCGCGCCCGCATTGCCACCCGGTTCGCCGCTCATCGGCCGGCCCGACGGCAACCAGGCCGCCGCCAAGCTCGCGCCAGTCGCGCCTCCGCCACTGCCGGCGGCGGCCGACAAGTTGCCGACCGCCAAGCTCAAGCTGCCGCCCGGCTTCAATATCGAAGTTTATGCCAGCGGCATCGCCAACACGCGATCGCTACGCATCGGCGACAAGGGAACGGTGTTCGTCGGCACCCGCTTCGGCAACAAGGTGACCGCCATCGTCAAGAAGGACGGCAAGACGGAAATCAAGACCGTTGCCGAGGGCCTCTATCGCCCGAACGGGCTCGCTTATCATGACGGCACGCTCTACATCGCCGAACTGTCGCAGATCTCCAAGATCGACAAGGTCGAGGACGTGCTCGATAAGCCGCCGAAGCCGACGGTGATCTACAGCGATCTGCCGAAGGACGAGGCGCATGGCTGGAAGTTCATCGCCATCGGCCCCGACAACAAGCTCTATCTAGAGGTCGGCCAGCCCGGCAATAATGTGATGCACGACGCTGCTCATGGCCAAATTCGCCGCATCAATCTCGACGGCACCGGTGCCGAAGTGGTCGCAAGGGGCGTGCGTCATTCCGTCGGCTTCGACTGGAATCCCGTGAACAAGCAGCTCTACTTCTCCGACAACGGCCGTGACTGGCTGTCCGAAGACGTTCCGGAGGACGAACTCAACCGCGTCACCAAAGTCGGCGAGCATTTCGGCGCACCCTACTGCTATCAGGGCAATCTGCCGGATCCGGAATTCGGCTGGGGTCATTCCTGCAGCGAGTTCACGCCGCCGGTCATGCTGACCGGCCCGCACTCGGCCGGTCTCGGCTTGCGCTTCTATACCGGCAACATGTTCCCGAAGAAGTACAAGAACGCCATCTTCCTCGCCCGCCACGGCTCGTGGAACCGGTCGAAGAAGTTCGGCGGCGACATCCTCGTCGTCTATCTCAACAAAGACGGCACGGTGAAATCGTCCGAAGTGTTTCTCACCGGCTTCCTGGTCGATAACAGCTACATTGGCCGCCCGGTGGACGTGGAATTCATGAAAGACGGATCGATGCTGCTGTCCGACGACTGGAATGGCGCGATCTATCGCATCACCTACGGCAAGGCACACACGGCCAGCCGCTAAAGCAAGATGCCGGGAACGCTGCTGCGTTCCCGGCTTTTTTATCATGAGGGCAGTCATGCCCATTCAAATCGTGCGGTCTTTTACCGCGGCGCTGGTGCTTATCTGCGCAGGTATCGGACCGCTTTTCGCCGAGACGGTCGCCGAGCGCGCAGCGCCATGCCTTGCTTGCCACGGCGAGAAGGGTCAATCGGAGACTGCGGAAATTCCCTCGCTTGGCGGCCAGCCGGCGCCCTATCTGTTGATCCAGCTTTATTTGTTCCGCGAAAAACAGCGGACCGTCGAAATCATGAACGAGGTGACTAAAGGCTTTAGCGACGACGATCTGCGCAGCTTCTCGGATTACATCGCCAAGCTGCCGGCACCGGCGGTACCAGCCGATGCAGGCGATCCCGCGCGCATTCAAGCGGGCCGCACGCTGATCACGACGCATCGCTGCAATAGCTGCCACAATCTGGATCTGGCCGGCCGGGAAAACGTTCCACACATCGCAAATCAGCGCGAGGACTATCTGGTCAAAACGCTGCGCGAGTACAAGAACAACACGCGGCACGGCTATGATGGTGTGATGGCCGAAGCGCTGACGCCGGTAACCGACGCGCAGATCGTCGATCTCGCCTACACCATCGCACGTTTCCGCTAGCGCATTCCGCCCGACGGCTTTGCCGAACAAAAAACCGGGCCCCGTGAGGGACCCGGTTTCAGTTTGCCGGTGTGGGGACCGGCAATATTCCAGAGGGGAACATGCTGCACACCAGCTGACTCTGGGAGGAAACATCCGGTGCAGCAGCGAGTGAAATTATGCGAGTCGCGGACGGCTCCAGCAACGCTAGGCATCGCATGACAGCCATGCCGAAACGCAGCCGCGGCCGATTACCGCAGATTGGAGAATTACTTTGTCGTAAAAATCTAGAAATGCCAGCGTTGCGCGTTGGCGACCAGAAAATCGCGGAACACCTGAATACGGGCGACCGCTTTGAGTTCTTCCGGATAGACGAAATAGGCATCGAGCGCGAGCGTGTCGGCTTCGCCGAGCAATTGCACCAGCCCGCCGTTTTCCTCGACCAGATAGTCGGGCAGCATGGCTATTCCTAAGCCGCGCTGGCACGCGCGCAAAACCCCGAGCACGTTGTTGATGGTGAGATGCGGCAGGCGCGGCCCCTTGCCGTTACGGCCGACCTCGACCAGCCAGCGCCGGTTGGAGAAATGCGCCGGCACATTGCCGCCAAGCAGAATCAGGCGGTGCTTGTCGAGTTCTTCGTGCGAGCGCGGCGTGCCGAATCGCTTGAGGTAGTCGGGCGAGGCATAGGCATGGAAATGCACGGAGAACAGTTTGCGCTGGATCAGGTCCGGCTGGGTCGGCTGGCGCAGGCGAATGGCGACGTCGGCCTCGCGCATCGCGAGATCGAGTTCCTCGTCGGTGGTGAGCAGCGTGATGTGGATGTCGGGATAAAGATCGAGGAATTCGCCGAGCCGCGGCGTCAGCCAATGCACGCCGATGCCGGGCGTGGTGGAGACCTTGAGTTCGCCGTTCGGCCGTTCACGGCTGTCGGTGAGCTTGGTGCGCGCGGCCTCCAGCTTCATGAACACTTCGTGGGCCGTGCGGTAGAGCAACTCGCCTTGTTCGGTGAGGATCAGCCCGCGCGCATGGCGATGAAACAATGAGACCGACAGTTCGCCTTCGAGCGCGGAAACCTGGCGCGAGACCGCCGACTGCGACAGGCCGAGCCGTTCGCCGGCATGCGTGAAGCTGCCGGCTTCCGCTGCGGCGTGGAACACTTTCAGTTTGTCCCAGTCCATCGACTTGTTGGATCCGACCATGGGTTATTCCGCCGCCGCGCGCTGGTGTTCGTGCGCGGCCAGGAATTTCTCCGCTTCGAGCGCCGCCATGCAGCCCTGTCCGGCGGCGGTAACCGCCTGCCGGTAGATGTCGTCGGTGACGTCGCCGGCGGCGAATACGCCGGGCACCGAGGTCGCGGTCGAATGGCTGGCGGTGAGGATGTAGCCGGCTCCCTTCATTTGCAACTGGCCGGTGAACAGCTCGGAGGCGGGCGTATGTCCGATGGCGATAAACACGCCGTCGACTTTGCGCTCGCTGACCGCGCCGGTCTTTAGGTTCTTGAGCCGCACACGCTCGACCTTCGGCGGGTTGTCGCTGCCGAGCACGTCGTCGAGCACTGAGTCCCAGATCACGTCGATCTTGGGATTCTTGAACAGCCGGTCCTGCAGGATCTTTTCCGAGCGGAACGAGTCGCGGCGGTGCACGACGGTGACCTTGGCTGCGAAATTGGTCAGGAACAGCGCTTCCTCGACCGCGGTATTGCCGCCGCCGACCACGATCACTTCCTTGTTGCGGTAGAAGAAGCCGTCGCAGGTGGCGCAGGCCGACACGCCATAGCCCTTGAACTTCTGCTCCGACGGCAGATCGAGCCAGCGCGCCTGCGCGCCGGTCGAAATGATCAGCGCATCGGCGAGATAGACGTCGCCGCTATCGCAGGTGAGGCGGAACGGCCGGTTGCCGAGCTCCACCTTGGTCACATGATCTGTGACGATCCTGGTACCGACATGCTCGGCCTGCTTCTGCATCTGCTCCATCAGCCAGGGGCCCTGGATGACGTCGGCGAAGCCGGGATAGTTTTCCACGTCGGTGGTGATGGTGAGCTGGCCGCCGGGCTGCACGCCCTGAATCAGGATCGGCTCCAGCATGGCGCGCGCGGCATAGATCGCGGCAGTGTAGCCGGCCGGACCGGAGCCTATAATCACGACCTTGGCGTGCGACGTCTTTGGCATAATCACCGCCCCCCTGGCGGGCATCGGGCGCGAACCGCCCGGCTGGCCGGATGCTTTCCCGGCTCTTGTGCATGCCCGGATGTATGGCTTTCGGGGGAGCTATGCAAGATACGCAACCCCCGCAAGTCACAACCTGGCGTCAGCGCGAGCGGGAAGCCGAGCCGCCACGCAATAATGTTTCGCGAAACAATATTTCGCGGTATGGATGTGACACCGTCTCAGGGGAACTGTCCTTGCCCGCCCGCCTCGATGCCATCGACCGCAAAATCCTGAAAGAGCTGCAAGACGACGGCCGCATGACCAATGTCGAGCTGGCGCGGCGGGTCGGCATCTCGGCGCCACCGTGCTTACGGCGCGTCCGCGCACTGGAGGAGGCCGGCTACATCAAAGGCTACCGCGCGCTGCTCGACGAGAAGAAGCTCGGCTACGAGGTCACCGTGTTCGCCATGGTGCATCTGGCAAGCCAGGCCGATGCCGACCTCACCGCCTTCGAGACCTTCGTGCGCGCGCAACCGCTGGTGCGCGAATGCTGGATGCTGTCGGGCGAGATCGACTTCGTGCTCAAATGCGTCGCCCCCGATTTGAAAACCTTCCAGGCCTTCGTCGAGAAGCTCACCGCCGCACCCCATGTGCGCAACGTGAAGACCTCGCTCACGCTGCGCAATTCCAAGGACGCGGCGATGGTGCCGCTGGAATGATATCGATTGCGTGAGGAATTGCCCCAATGAACGTGCATGCCAGCGCCGCCAGCGAGACAATCGTGATCGAGAAGGACGTCGGCGTGCCGATGCGCGACGGCGTCCGGCTGTTGGCCGACGTCTTTCGCCCGCAAGGCGACGCACGCGTGCCGGCGATCCTCAATCTCGGACCCTATCAGAAAGACAAGCTGTGGGTGCCGCCCGAGACATTGGAGGAGAAGGCCAATCCGTACATGAACTGGGAGACGGTCAACCCGCTCTGGTGGGTGCCGCGCGGTTACGCCGCCGTGCGCGTCGACGGCCGCGGCAGCGGCAAGAGCCAAGGCCAGTGCGAGCCGTGGTCGCTCGCCGAATCGATCGACTTCTACGACGCCATCGAATGGGCGGCGGCGCAGCCTTGGTGCAACGGCAATGTCGGCCTGCTCGGAATTTCCTATTTCGCCATCAACCAGTGGTTCGCCGCCAACCAGCAGCCGCCGTCGCTGAAGGCGATTATCCCGTGGGAAGGCTTCGCCGATCTGTACCGCGACGCACTGTTCCACGGCGGCATCTTGAGCGTGTTCATGACCAACTGGTTCACCGCGCATTTGATGCACCACAAGATAGGGCGCGCCTCGCAACACCTGGCCGACGCCTGGAAGGTGAATACGCTCGACTTCTGGCTGAGCAACAATCTCGACAGCGGCGCCTTTGCCGGCGCGCAGGCGCAGTGGGACAAGATCACGGTGCCGATGTTGTCGGTCGGCAACTGGACCGGCTTCGGGCTGCATTTGCGCGGCAATACCGAAGGCTTCATGCGCGGCGCCTCCAAGCACAAAAAGCTGCGCATCCACAACGGCAGCCACGTGCATCCGTTCTATCGAGAGGAAGCGCGCCAGGATCAGATTCGTTTCTTCGATTACTGGCTCAAGGGCGAGCAGAACGGCGTGATGGATGAGCCGCCGATCAAGCTCGCGATCCGCAAGGGCCGCGACCAGACCGAATGGCGCCATGAGAAGGAATGGCCGCTCGCCCGCACGCGCTGGACCAAGCTCTATCTCGATCTGTCGCCGCCGGTCGCCGGGCAGGACCCCAACACCGGCCTGCTCGAGGTGAAGAATCCGCCGGCGACCGGCTCGCGCACCTATGCCGCGACCAGCCTGGGCTCGATGGGCTCGACCTCGGCGGCGTCCTCGCAGGTGATGGGCGGCGGCATCAAACCGGGCATGGGCATCTCGCTCGACACCGCGCCGCTCTTGGTCGACACCGAGATCACCGGGCCGATCGCCGCGGTGCTGTGGGTGTCGTCGAGCAGCGAGGACATGGATCTGTTCCTCACGCTGCGCAATTTCGACGCCGACGGCAACGAGGTGATGGAAACCGGCCAGCAGGGCACGCCGGTGCCGGTGGCGAAAGGCTGGCTGCGCGTCTCGCACCGCGAGCTCGATCCAGAACTCACGCGACCCTATCGCCCGTATCACAAGCACCAGCGCCGGCTGTTCTTAAAGCCGGACGAAATCGTCAAGGTCGAAGTGGAGATCTGGCCGACCTCGATGGTGTTCAAAAAGGGCCACCGCATCCGGCTCGACGTGCAGCCGCGCGACGGCGTCGGCAGCCAGGGCTACCTGCATTATCACGCCGACTACAACACCGGCACCAACACCATCTATGCCGGCGGCGAGCGGGATTCCTATCTGCTGTTGCCGGTCATCCCCGCGAAGTAACGAGTGGCCCGCTCAGCGCCGCTCGCCGGCGACGAATTTGCGTGCCGCCGCATGAACGCGCGCGATCGCGCCATCCCAGGTGCAGGTTGAGTCCTGGCGAAAGAGGCGGGCGGTCGGATACCAAGGGCTGTAGTCGCGGCCGAGCAGCCAGCGCCAATCCGGCACATGCGTCACCAGAATCCACACCGGTTTGGCGAGGGCGCCGGCAAGATGCGCGACGCTGGTATCCACCGCAACGATCAGATCGAGCTGCGACATCAGTCCGGTGGTATCGGAAAAATCGGCAAGCGCCTCGCCGAAACGGAGTATATCGCCGTGCTCCTTCAGCACCGCCGCATCCTCGGCGCGCACCTCCTTCTGCAGGCTGACGATGGTCGCCCCCGTCTCCAGCAGCGGCAGCAAGGCGCGCAGCCCGATCGAGCGTTCGCGATCGCGTTCGTGTTCGGGACGGCCCGACCAGGCCAAGCCGATGCGGGGACGCCGCGTCGCGGCCAGCCGCGCCTGCCACTCCATCGCCTGCCGCGCCGGCGCGGCCAAATAAGCCTGCGTCGAAGGAATCGTCTCAAGCCGCGTGCCGAACGCCAAAGGCAGGCTGAGCAACGGGCAATGGATGTCGAAGTCGGGCAGTCGGTTGCCCTTGGCAATCACCTGCGCCGCGCCAAGCCCGCTCATGAGCGCGCGCAGCGGCTCCTGCACCTCGAGAATGACCCGCGCCCCGGCTGCTGCGACCAGCGGCACGTAACGGCAGAACTGGATCGTGTCGCCCAATCCCTGTTCGCTACGCAGCAGGATCGTCTTGCCGGCGGCGGGCTCGCCGCGCCAGACCGGCTGGCGGAACAGGCGGTTGGCGGTAAGCACCGACTGCTTCAGCCAGCGCCACTCGTAGTCCGGCAAGCCGCGGCCAAAATCGCCGAGCAGCAGCCGCAAGGCGGCCGCGTTGCAATGCGCCATGACGTGTTGCGGTTGCAAGGCGATCGCGCGGTCGTAGCAGGCGAGCGCCTCCTCATAGCGCATCAATTCGCGCAGCGCCTGGCCGCGATTGTTGTGCGCGTCGGCATGGCCCGGCCGCAGCGCGATCGCGCGCCCGTAGCTCGCCAGCGCCTCGTCATAACGCTTGAGCGCTTTCAGGGCGTTGCCGCGATTGTACAGCGCCTCGACGAAGTCCGCCTGCAAGGCGAGCGCGCGATTGTAGCTCGTCAGCGCTTCGTCAAGGCGACCGAGTTTTTCCAGGGCATGGCCCCGATTGCAAAGCGCCTCGGCGAAATCCGGCCGCGCGACAAGCGCGCGATCGTAACTTGCCAGCGCCGCGTCGAACCGGTCGAGCGCCATGAGCGCGTTGCCGCGATTGCTGAGCGCGTCGGCGTGGTTCGGCTGCACGGCGAGCGCGCGGCCGTAATTGGCGAGCGCCAGCTCGTTCTTGCGCTGCGCCGTCTGGACCACCGCAAGAACATGGAGAGCATCGAAGTGGTCGGCCTGCACCGCAACGATCTGCTGCAGGATCTGTTCGGCGTCGTCGAACTTTCCGGCGTGATAGGCTGAAACGGCGCGGTTGAACGCGGGCGCAAACTTGTCAAAGTTGCGGCTCGTCATTTCAACGTGTCGTCATCTTTGTGCGCTGGAGCTTCCGAACCGAAGTTTTGAGGCGCGGGCGCGGACTACTTCCACTCGATCTTCTTGACCTCGTAGGCCTTGGCGCCGCCCGGCGTGTTGACCTCGACCTGCGCGCCCTTGGTCTTGCCGATCAGCGCGCGCGCCAGCGGCGAGGTGATGGAAATCTTGCCGGCCTTGGCGTTGGCTTCCGGCTCGCCGACGATCTGCCACACCTTCTTCTCATCGGTGTCCTCGTCGACCAGCGTCACGGTGGCGCCGAAGGTAATGCTGTCGCCCGACAGCTTCGAGACGTCGATCACGTCGGCGCGCGCGAGCTTGTCCTCGATCTCGGCGATGCGGCCTTCGTTGAGCGACTGCTGCTCCTTGGCGGCGTGATATTCGGCGTTCTCCGACAGGTCGCCGTGCGTGCGCGCATCGGTGATCTGCTGGATGATGCGCGGGCGCTCGACCTGCTGGCAATGCTTGAGCTCGGCCTCGAGCGTCGAATAGCCGGCCGCCGTCATTGGAATCTTGTCCATCGTCTCTTCTCCTCTTGGCGGGGCTTCTTGAACGAGCCTTCGCTCCGCCAAGCTCCTTCCACCTTCGAAATTGCAGTCCAATCCACTCGCAATACGACTCCGGCCACGTTTCCGCGCACCGGAGTCATGTCATCCGAGGGCCGGGCAAAAACACCCTGATCGCGGGCAGCTCATCTGCGTCGCGATCCTCGACTTCCCGACCTAACTCGTGCCGCTGCCCTCACTGGCGAAACCCAAGGGAACCGCCCTCAGGCCCGGTCGCTGAAGTAGCTCTGCAGCGCGCGCACCTCGAGGTCGCCCCCAAGATAGGCTTTTATGCCTTGCGCCGCGGCGACGGCACCTGAAAGAGTGGTGTAGTACGGCACTTTATGCAAGAGGGCGGCGTGCCGCATGGCACGGCTGTCGGCCAGCGCCGCGGCCCCCTCGGTGGTGTTGAAAACCAGCTGGACCTGGCCGTTTTTGATGGCATCCACGATATGGGGCCGGCCTTCCAGCACCTTGAAGACTTTGGTGGCCGCCACCCCCTGTTCGGCCAAATAGCGCTGGGTTCCAGAGGTGGCGATGGTCTTGAAGCCGAGCGAGGCCAACAGCCGCACCGCGTCCAGGATGCGCGGCTTGTCGGAATCCTTGACCGAAACGAACACCGTGCCCGCGCGCGGCAGGTTGGCGCCGCCGCCGATCTGGCTCTTGGCGAAGGCGATCTCGAACGAGCCGTCGATCCCCATCACTTCGCCGGTCGATTTCATCTCCGGCCCCAGCACGGTATCGACGCCGGGGAAGCGCGCGAACGGGAACACCGCTTCCTTGACCGCGCGGTGCTTGTAATGCATCGGCGCGAGCTTGAAGCTTTTCAGGCTCTCGCCCGCCATGACGCGGGCGGCGATCTTGGCCACCGGCAGGCCAATCACCTTGGCCACGAACGGCACCGTGCGCGAGGCGCGCGGATTGACCTCCAGCACGTAGATGTCGCCGTCCTTGATGGCGTATTGCACGTTCATCAGCCCGCCGACCTGCAGGGCCAGGGCGAGCTCGCGGGTCTGCCGGCCAAGCTCGGCGATGACCTCGGGCTTGAGCGAGTGGGGCGGCAGCACGCAGGCCGAGTCGCCGGAATGGATGCCGGCCTCCTCGATATGCTCCATGATGCCGGCGAT
>DASXBN010000105.1:0-3981 GCA_036491675.1 Pseudolabrys sp.
TCGGCTATTGCCATATCGAGAAGCTCAACAATCTCGAAGCGCTGCCGGCCAAGGGCTTCATGGTAAGCTGCTTTCCGGTCAAAGTGCGCGGCGGTTCCGCGGGCTGGACGCGCGCCGTCGCGATCATCGAGTAGCGATCGCGCGATGCCATATGCCGGGCAAGCGCGAGGTTGACCCTACCGGGCGCGCCTCCTAGCATCGCCGGCCGCACGAGACCGGTGCGGCTCAGGCTCAAGCCCGGCGCAATCCTGGGAGGACAGCGTGGATCGACGCAGCTTCGTCTTCGGCTCCGCCGCCGCGGCGGCCACCCTCAAGGCATCCTTCGCGCAAGACGCAGCCTATCCGACCCACGCCATCACCGTCATCAACCCGTTTCCCCCAGGCGGCGCGGTCGACGTCGTCATGCGTCCGCTCGCCGCGGTGGTCGAGCCGATGGTGCAGAAGCCGGTGGTGATCGAAACCAAGTCCGGCGCCGCCGGCCAGGTTGGCGCGCAGTTCGTCGCCAACGCTAAGCCGGACGGCTATACGCTGCTCTCCCATCTGACCTCGATTTCCGGCTTTGCCGAGGTCGACCGGCTGTTCGGCCGGCAGCCGAAATTTACCAATGCCGACTTCATCCCGATCGCGCGCTTCGTGGCCGATCCATGCGTGCTGATCGTCAATGATGAGCAGCCCTACAAGACCCTCAAGGACCTGGTCGACGACGCCAAGAAGCGTCCGAACGAAATCATCTTCAGCTCGTCGGGCCTTTATGGCGCGCTCCACATTCCGACCGCGCTGTTCACCGCCGCGGCCGGCGGATTGAAACTGCGGCATTTGCCGACCCAGGGCGGCGGGCCGGCGTTGACCGCCTTCCTCGGCAACAATTCCCAGGTACTGGTCTCCTCGATTTCGGCGAGCCTCTCCCAGATCAAGGCCGGCAAGGCGCGTCCGCTCGCCTTGTTCGGCCGGGGGCGCTCGCCGGCGCTGCCTGATGTGCCGACCATGAAGGAGGCCGGCTACGACGTCGAATATTATCTCTGGGTCGGCCTGTTCGCGCCCAAGGGCACGCCGGCGAACGTCGTGACCTATTGGCGCGAGGTGCTGAACAAGGCGGCGCACGGCGAACAGTTCAAGGCGGCGCTCGCCAATCTCGGCCAGGAGCTCGCGTACATGGACCAGCCGGAATTCGCGGCATTCTGGGAGGCCGATAGCAAGCGCATCGAAGCCGCGATCCGCTCCATCGGCAAAGTCGAGGGGTAGTCGCGCCCAATCGCCGATTGCGGAGCGTGCAACCTCGGCCCGGCCCTCGCCCTTCCTACGCCAAGACGCTTGGGCAAGCGGATGGGGAGATCAGAGCGAGGGGAACGGAGAGACCGTGACTCTGCGTAGCGACCACATCGCCGGCGGCGTCTTTGTCGCCTTCGGCCTCTTGGTGTTTGCGCTCAGCGGCGATTTGCCGGTCGGGACACTGTCGTTTCCCGGCGCGGGCATGATGCCGAAGCTCGTCGCCGGGCTAGTGATCTTGTTCGGTCTGCTGCTCATCCTGCGCGCGAACGAGAGCGCGCCCTTCGCGACCGTTCGATGGGAGGATCTGCCGCACGCGGCACGGATCGTCGCGATCACCGCCGCCGCCATCGCGCTCTACCAAACGTTGGGCTTCCTCGTCACCATGACGCTGCTGCTATTTGCGCTGACCTTCGGCGCCGAGCGGCGCCATCCGCTTGCCGCCGCCGCCTTCAGCATCGGTGTCGTCGCATTGACCTATCTTTTGTTCGCCGTAGCGCTCAAGACGCCGCTCGAGCCCGGCATCCTCGGATTCTAGCCATGGGCACGGTGGAGAATCTGCTGCTCGGCTTCTCGGTCGCGCTCCAACCCGACGTGTTGTGGTACGCGTTTCTCGGATGCCTGGTCGGCACCATCGTCGGCGTATTGCCCGGCATCGGACCGCTCTCGGGCATCAGCATTCTTCTGCCCGCGACCTTCGGGCTCGACACCACCAAGTCGGTGGTGATGCTCGCCGGCATCTATTACGGTTCGCAATACGGCGGCTCGACCACCTCGATCTTGATGCGGATTCCGGGCGAAGCCGCCTCGGTCATGACCTGCATCGACGGCTACGCCATGGCGCAAAAAGGGCGCGCGGGCGCGGCGTTGTGCATCGCCGCCGTCGGCTCGTGGATCGCCGGCACGTTCGGGGTGATCATGCTGACCTTGATCGCGCCGCCGCTCGCCTCCTTCGCGTTGCGGTTCGGCCCGCCGGAGTACACCGCGCTGCTCGTGCTCGGCCTCATCTTCCTCGCCTATATGTCGTCGACCTCACTGCCACGCACGCTGCTGATGGCGTGTTTCGGGCTCCTGCTCGGCACTATCGGCATCGACAACATGACCGGCCACTTCCGCTACTCCTTCGACATCGCCGAGCTCGGCGACGGCATCGGCATCGTGCCGGTCGCGATCGGGCTGTTCGGCCTCGGCGAGATCCTGTCGACGCCGTCCGCCACCGTCGTCAGCAAAGTGATCGCGCCCAAGCTGCGCCAGCTGTTGCCGAACCGCCGGGAATGGCGGCAATCGGCCATGCCGATCGCTCGCGGTTCGGTCCTCGGCTTTCTGATCGGGCTCACCCCCGGCTCCGCCCACATCATTTCGAGCTTCCTGTCCTATGCAATCGAGCGCCGCGTCTCCAAGCATCCGGAAGAATTCGGCAAGGGTGCGGTCGCCGGCGTCGCCGGACCCGAATCGGCGAACAACGCGGCCTCGACCGGCGCCTTCGTGCCCATGCTGGCGCTCGGCCTTCCTACCGGTCCGATCACCGCCGTGCTGATCGCCGCGTTGATGATCCACGGCGTGCCGCCGGGACCGACGCTGGTGAACGAGCATCCCAACATCTTCTGGGGTTTCGTCGCGTCGATGTACGTCGGCAATCTGATGTTGCTTGCGCTCAATTTGCCGCTGGTCGGCATCTTCGTGAATATATTGCGAATCCCCTACGCCTATCTTTATCCGCTGGTGATCATGTTTTGCATCATCGGCGTTTACGAGGTCAGCCATTCGATCGTCGACGTGTGGATCATGCTGATCATGGGAATGATCGGCTACGGCTTGCGCAAGTTCGGCTTCGATCCGGCGCCGCTGGTGCTCGGCCTGGTAATCGCGCCCACCCTCGAGATGTCGCTGCGCCAATCGCTGATCATGTCGAACGGCAACTGGACGATCTTCCTCCAGCGCCCGATCTCGCTCACGCTGCTCGTCGTGTGCGCCGCGCTGTTGGCGCTTGCCGCGCTGTCGCTCATTCGCAGCCGCCGGGATTGGCGCAGCCGGCTGGCCGAGGCCGAAACCGGCGAAAACCCGTAGCGCGTTCGCGGCGCAGCGATCCCGCGCGGGAAAGCCACCAACGATCACCTCGCGCAGGAAGGACTTGCTATCGGATCAATCCGCTTCTTCCGGCACGCGCAGCGCCGAGCACGCTCATGCCCACAGGCGCTCGTTCTCGAGCCCGCGGTAAAGGTCGGCGACATAGTCGCCGTAGCCGTTGAAGATAAGCGTCGGCCGGCGTTCATTGCGCCCGATCAGCTCTTCCGTGGCCTGGCTCCAGCGCGGATGCGGCACCTGCGGATTGACGTTGGCCCAGAAGCCGTACTCGGCGGACTGCAATGCCTCCCAATAGCTCTTCGGTCGCTGATCGGTGAAGTTGAAGCGCACGATCGACTTGATCGACTTGAAACCGTATTTCCACGGCACTGCCAAACGCAACGGCGCGCCCTGCACTTTCGACACCGGCTTGCCGTAAGTCCCGGTCACCAGAAAGGCGAGTTCGTTGGTCGCCTCGGCGATGGTCAAGCCTTCGACATAGGGCCAGGGATACCAGCTCTGTTTCTGGCCGGGCGCGATCGACGGATCGAGGAAGGTTTCCATCCGCACGTATTTCGCCGACGACAGCGGCTTGGCCAGTTCCACCAGCCTGGCGAAGGGAAAGCCGCTCCACGGAATGGCCATCGACCA
>DASXBN010000106.1:0-105152 GCA_036491675.1 Pseudolabrys sp.
TCCGCTACTTCTTTGATTGTCCCGAAAAACTTCCTTACGCGCTTGCGACCGGTAAATGTCTGCGCCATCGTCTCTTTCTCTCGATTCGATTTTGGCGGCCAGCGCGGGCGCCTCTCCGAACGGTCGCAGTCCATCGCGACCATCAGGACAGGCGTCGGGGCTACCCGTTTCTATGTGATTCGGGCCTCGCCCGAACCGCCACACACTTCACAATTCCCGTGAACAGGCCGCACCCGTTCACGACCGCCTTCAAAGTGACCGGTACCCCGGTCGCCATATTCTTTGGTTCGAAACCCCCGGGGCGGTTAAGCCCCGGGGGTATCGGTCAGATAGGCATTCGCCTACTTGAGCTCAACCTTCGCACCGACCTTCTCAAGGGTGGCCTTGATCTTGTCGGCTTCTTCCTTGTTCACGCCTTCCTTGACCGGCTTGGGCGCGCCCTCGACCAGGTCCTTGGCCTCCTTGAGGCCGAGCCCGGTGAGCGCACGCACTTCCTTGATCACCTCGATCTTCTTCTCGCCGGCAGCGGCGAGGACCACGGTGAACTCGGTCTTCTCTTCGGCAGCGGCAGCGCCGCCGCCCGCGGGACCGGCCGCTACCGCAACCGCGGCCGCGGCGGAGACGCCCCACTTCTCTTCCAACATCTTCGCCAGATCCGCCGCTTCCAGGACGGTCAGCTTTGACAAGTCATCGACGATCTTTTGCAGGTCAGCCATTGTTCAGTTCCTATAGGTTCGAACCAGAGAATGCTTGTGAGCCGTCAGGCCGCAGCGCTTTTGGAGGCGTAGGCCTGGACCACGCGCGCGACCTTGGCCGCGGGAGCGTTGACGAGCTGTGCGATCTTGGTCGCCGGCGCCACCAGGAGGCCGACGATCTTGCCGCGCAATTCATCCAGAGACGGCAGCGAGGCGAGCGCCTTGACGCCGTTGAGGTCCAGAGCAGTCTTGCCCATCGAGCCGCCGAGAATGACGAACTGTTCGTTCACCTTGGCGAAATCGACGGCCACCTTCGGCGCCGCCACCGGATCGCCTGAGTAGGCGAGCACGGTCGGTCCCTTCAGCAGGGACCCAATGGAGGCAACGTCGGTGTCCTTGAGCGCAATCTTGGCGAGACGGTTTTTCGCGACCTTCACGTGGCCGCCCGCCTGCTTCATCTGCTTACGCAGAGTCTGCATCTGGGCGACCGTGAGGCCCGCATAGTGAGCCACCACCACGACGTTCGAGGTCTTGAAGACCCCGCTCAGTTCGGTGATGGACTCCGCTTTAGCCGCTCGATCCACTGCAAGCTCTTTCCGGTTATGACAGCTCGCCGCTTATCCGCGGGAGCCGCCGGGTTGAGACCAGCCGTCCCGCCATTAAGTTCACACGCAGCGAACCGGGCAGGACGACGCTTCGAGTAGCCTGCCCCCCGACGCGAGCCGAAGCTGCAATCGGGTCTCCGAGGTTCGAACCAAATTGGCGCAGCGGTAGCTGCGCAAACTCGGGTCGTGTCCCCGTCTATGCTGGCCCCATTTGAAGTACCCGACCTGCTTTCGCAGGGTGGGCCGGGATTAAGCCTCGGTCCTAGAACCTCGGCGCCGGCAGTCTTGGACAGGTCGGTCGGTCCATTGGCGGACCGGCCTTGCACGTCCTTTAAAGCAATGGCTTCCGGGTCTTTTCCACTCAGATGTCCCGCGGGGATGTCTAAGAGGAGTAAGTCCGTTCACCACCGATTTTCTGGGACGCGCAAAGGCGCGCCGACAAACTGGGCCGGCACGCCCGATAAGCCCTCATTTAGAGCTTCCAAGCGGCTTTGCCAAGCCTTTTTTCGCGAGAATCCCCGCGAAAAAGCCGGCAAAACCGTGATTTTTAATGGCCGCCGCCAGCCGCAAACAGCGAAGACGGCTCGACTTTGACGCCCGGGCCCATGGTGGAGGAGATCGCCACCCGGTTGATGTAGTGGCCCTTGGCCCCGGGGGGCTTGGCCTTCTGCACCGCGTCGGCGAACGCCTTGATGTTCTCGACCAATTTGTCCTCGGAGAACGAGGCCTTGCCGACCCCGGCCTGGACAATGCCGGCCTTCTCCACGCGGAACTCGACCGAACCGCCCTTGGAGGCCTTCACCGCGGTGGTGACATCCATGGTCACAGTGCCGACCTTCGGGTTCGGCATGATGCCGCGCGGCCCGAGCACCTTACCCAAGCGTCCGACCAACGGCATCATGTCGGGCGTGGCGATGCAGCGGTCGAAGTTGATCTCGCCTTTGTTGACCTGCTCGACCAGATCCTCGGCGCCGACCACGTCGGCGCCGGCGGCCTTGGCCTCCTCCGCCTTGGCGCCGCGCGCGAACACGCCGACACGCAAGGTGCGCCCCGAGCCGTTTGGCAGCATGACGACGCCGCGCACCATCTGGTCCGCATGCGTGGGATCGACGCCGAGATTCATCGCGATCTCGATGGTCTCGTCGAATTTCGCCTTGGCGCGTTGCTTCACCAGCTTGACCGCTTCCGCGATCGGGTAGGACTTGTCGCGATTGATGCCGGTGCGAGCGGCTGTCGTGCGTTTTCCGAGTGCCATGACCGTTACTCCGCCACCGTGAGGCCCATCGAGCGGGCGGAACCTTCGATCATCTTCATCGCCGCTTCGATCGTATCGCAGTTCAAATCTTTCATCTTCTGCTCGGCGATCTCGCGCAGCTGCTTCTTGGTCACCTCGCCGACCATTTCGCGCCCCGGCGTCTTCGAGCCGCTGTCGAGCTTGGCCGCCTTCTTGAGAAAATAAGACACCGGCGGCGTCTTCATCTCGAAGGTGAACGAGCGATCCTGGTAGGTGGTGATGATCACCGGGATCGGCGTGTTTTTCTCGATCTTCTGGGTCTGCGCGTTGAACGCCTTGCAGAACTCCATGATGTTGAGGCCGCGCTGACCGAGCGCCGGCCCGATCGGGGGCGACGGGTTAGCGGCGCCGGCCGGCACCTGTAATTTGAGGAATCCAGTGACTTTTTTCGCCATTTCTCACTCCTGTAGTGGTGCGGATCTTGGCGGTTGGCAGCCGCCTCACCTCCCACGCCGTTATGATGGGCGATGATGTAGAGGGTCTCGGCCGCCCTGTCCAGCCGCCTGCCCTTAGCGCGTGGACTCATATGCGAACAGGAAGTCCGTTTTCGGGCGAATAGCGGGCATGCCGTTGCGTTGACCGTCATCGCTCGCGGTGAGAAGGTGTCCGATGCCACAACGATGAATCACGTTTCGGTACACAAACAATTCGTGATGCATGGACCCCTACCAACCTACTCATGTCCACCTTGTGGGCAGCATTGGCTTGGACACGGTCGAGGAGGTTTTCAGTTCGGTCGGGCCGCTCCTCGGTCGCCGGTTGCGCCGCATCCCGGATGGCGAGCCGGGCCCGCGCCGTCTTTGGGTCAGTTTCCAATATCCGCTACTGCGATCTAGCCCATTTCTGCGGCCCGACCCCAGTGGCGCACTCCGTAAGACGTCAGGCTTTCCGTTACTTTGCCTTGCCGAGGGCGTATCGGCAGATGAAGTAAGCTTTGGCGAATTGGGGTACGCGCGCGAAGCCCGTGCGTCCTACCTTGATTTCACCGCCGCGAGGAAGCGCGGAGATATTCCGCCCAACACGCGATTTCAGGTCTGCCTTCCGACGCCCATGAGCGTCATCTACGCCTTCTGTACAGCGCGTGATGTGGCGGCAATCGAGCAGGCTTATGAGAGGGCCATGGCGCGCGAAATCGAGGCCATCTGCCGATCGATTCCAAATAGCGATCTATGTATCCAATGGGACGTTTGTCACGACATGATCCTGTGGGATGGGCAGCCGCAAGATCAGTTCCCGCCGGTCAATGCATCAACGCAAGAAATCACAAATCGGTTCACCCGCATCTGCACGCCCATACCGGAGGATGTCGAGCTCGGATTTCATCTTTGCTACGGCGATTTTGGCGGCAAGCACTTTTTCGATCCTGTGACGGCACGCCATCTCGTCGATATCGCCAATGCGATAGCAGCCAACGTCAACCATAAGATTGCCTATATCCATTTGCCGGTGCCTATCGCGCGGGCGACCGATGAGTTTTTTGCTCCCATGCGGGATTTCAGATTGGCGGCCACAACGGAAATCTATCTGGGGCTAATTCATGCGACGGATGGGGTCGAAGGCACGAAAAGACGTATCGCACTAGCGGCCAAGTATGTTCCTCACTTTGGCATCGCGACCGAGTGCGGCTTCGCGCGGGCGCGCAAAAAGGACCTCGTTCGAACGCTGCTCGACATCCATAAAGGGGCAACCGAACAGGCTCCGGCCATTTAGAATTTAACGGCCACCATCGTGCCGTGGATCGTGTCGCTCACCAGTGAGTACGCACGCTAACCCGCGCGCCAGAACACCAGGCTGGTACCCATAATATTGACCAGACCGAGATGACGGGCGGCCTCCAGTTCCTCGAGCGCTTGCGTCACGCCCGGCCAGACGCCGTAGTCGTGCCACAGCACGATGCCGCCCGGCTTAGAGAGCCGCATGGCGGTTTCGGAATCCTTGCGCGCATAGTCGTATGCGTGCGAGCCGTCGACGAAGACCAGCCCTGCCCGGCCGACATGCGGCGACCAATCGAAGGTGGCGGAATCCCCGCGTAGCTGCACAACGCGGTCGGCATAAGTCCGCCAAGGGCCGCGGCAATCGCGCAACCGGGCGCCGGGCGCCGGCTTGTCGACATAGCGCCGCTCGGACTGCTCGATCGCCAGCGCGGAAGGCTGATCGGCCGGCAGGTCGAGCGTCGCGACCGAAACCCCCGGCGGCGCATTGATCGCGAGGTTGAGCGCGGTACGCCCGTCGAAGGTCCCGATCTCGAGGATCGCGCTGCCCACTGCCACATCCGCGGCTGCAAGCGCCAGCACCGCCAGCTCGGACAGCCGCACATTGCCGTCGCTTTTTTCGGTCTCGGTCAGGTGGATGGCGCGGGCTTTCAACACCCTCGTCCATGATACTTGCGCGAGCCGGGTCGCCGACGCCGCGGCCTTGCCGCGCATGCGACGCAGCCGTTGCCGCAGAACGCGCGCCGCGAGCGAGGCCGGCAAATAGCCATGCAACGCATAGGCGCCGGCCATGCGCGCTCGCGCCATGGCGAGCATCTTAGAGTTTTTCGACTTGGCCGAATTCCAACTCAACCGGGGTGGCGCGTCCGAAGATCGACACCGCCACCTTCACGCGCGAACGGCCCTCGTCGACTTCCTCGACCGTGCCGTTGAACGAAGCGAACGGTCCGTCGGACACGCGCACCTGCTCGCCGACCTCGAACGACACCGAGGGCTTCGGCCGCTCGATGCCTTCCTGCACCTGATGCAGAATGCGGTTGGCTTCCACCTCCGAAATCGGCATCGGCTTCTTGTCGGTGCCGAGGAAGCCGGTGACCTTCGGCGTGTTCTTGATCAGATGGTAGACCTCGTCGGTCAGGTCCATCTTCACCAGAACGTAGCCGGGGAAAAACTTGCGCTCGGCGTTCACCTTGCGGCCACGGCGCACCTCGACCACGGTCTCGGTCGGCACCATGATCTCCTCGAAGTGGTCGGCAAGGTTACGCTGCTTGGCCTGCTCGCGGATCGATTCCGCGACCTTCTTCTCGAAATTCGAATAGGCGTGGACGATGTACCAGCGCTTGGGCCGGGTCGTCGTGGTGGCGGCGGTGTCGCTCATCGCTCTGTCAGCTTTCAGGTGCCAATGCCGAGCACAAAGGTAACGGCTATGCGGATGAATTGATCCGCGACCAGGAAAAAAACCGAGGCGATCGCCACCATCACGAACACCATGGCGGTGGTGATCATGGTTTCCTTGCGCGACGGCCAGGTGACCTTGCGGGTCTCCTCGCGCACTTCTTGCAGAAACTTGAACGGAGACGTCGCCATTCAATTCGATCCTGATTCCAGAGCCCGGTTACCCAAGGCTTGATCCAACGCTTTACTACTTAATCACGCCCGGCCGGTTTTGCTCGTGTCTGCGCCTGGCAGGAGTGGCAGGACTCGAACCTGCAACCCCCGGTTTTGGAGACCGGTGCTCTACCAATTGAGCTACACTCCTCCGGAAGCGGATGCGGCGGACCATAAGGGTCCGCCGCCGCGATGTCATGCATTATACAGGACGGCAATGCAAGGGCGATGAGGGCCGGTTTTAGCCGTTTTTGTTCAACGTCGCCTTATCCTTAGCTACCGCCAGCCTCTGCTGCTTCGCATTTTCAGCGCGGCAAAGCCCGCCAAGCCAAGGCATTTTCTGATTTCATCCGGGCTTGCGGCTGCCAAGATATGCGGCGTGAATCTCGTCGTTTGCCCACAACTCGTCCGGCCCGCCCTGCGCGACCAGGGTGCCGGTTTCGAGCACGTAGCCGCGATCGGCGACATCAAGCGCCATGCGCGCATTCTGCTCGACCAGCAACACTGTCGTCCCTTGCCGGCGAATATCGGCAATGATCTTGTAAACCTGCTGCACAATCAACGGAGCGAGGCCGAGTGACGGCTCATCGAGCAGCAGAAGTTTGGGCCGCGCCATCAAGCCGCGGGCGATCGCCACCATCTGCAGCTGGCCGCCGGACAAGGTCCAACCCAAGGCATCCTCGAACGGCTTGATCTCCGGAAAAACGCCGAACATCCGTTCGGCATCGTCTTCGAGTTCGGCGCGCCGGGCGCCCGGCCGGTTCGAGCCGCCCAGCAGGATGTTTTCGCGCACTGTCAGGCCAGGGAACACGCGGCGGCCTTCGGGCACGTGGGCAACGCCAAGGCGGACAACCGCCTCGGGCGACAGGCCGGCGATCGACTCACCCATCAGGCGCACGCTGCCGGATTGCGGTTTGATGAGACCGGAAATCGTCCGCAACGTGGTCGACTTTCCTGCACCGTTGGCGCCGAGCAAAGCGACAATCTCGCCTTCGTCGACGTGCAGGCTCAGGCCCTTGAGCGCGGCGACGCTGCCATAGGTCGCCACGACTCCGTCGATTTCAAGAAGCGACACGGCTGGTGGCCTCTCCAAGATAGGCGGCAATCACGTCGGGATGGCTCAGGACCTCCGCCGGCGAGCCATCTGCGATCCGCCGTCCGAAGTTCAGTACCGTAATGTGGTCGGCAACCTGCTCAACCAGATTCATATCGTGGTCGATGATCAGAATAGTGAGGCCGTGCCCCTTGAGCCGTTTCAGCAAGCCGACCAACTCGCTTTTCTCGACATGATTGAGTCCCGCGCCCGGCTCGTCGAGCAGAATGAGCTTTGGGCTGCCCGCAAGGGTGCGGGCAATCTCGACCAGCCGCTGGTGGCCGTACGATAGGCTCCCGACCTGCTCATGCGCCCGGTGCGCGAGCCCGACGAAATCGAGCGCCGCCAATGCATGCTGCTTGAGCTCGGCCTCCCCGCCGGCGACCGAATTGTTCGGGCGTTCTGCGCCGACGATCACGTTCTCGAGTACGGTCATCGCGGTGAACAGGCGGATGTTCTGGAACGTGCGCCCCAGCCCGAGGCCCGCCCGCTGATGCGGCTGCAGATTGGCGAGAACTCGCCCGCCAAAGGTGATGCGTCCGCGGGTCGGCTGGTAGATGCCGCTCAGCACATTGAGCATCGTGGTCTTGCCCGACCCATTGGGGCCGATGAGCGCGTGAACGTCGTTCGAGCGGACAGCGAAGCTCACGCCTTCGAGCGCCTTGAGACCACCGAAATGTTTTGACAGATCGTCGGTGGTCAACACCACGCGACCAGCATCGGTTGCCACCTGCCGTACGAGTGGAAGCGGTGCGATCTCGTGTGGCTCGGCCGCCGCCTCGGGCCGCAGCTTGCGCCATCGCATGGAGAAAAACCCCCAGATCCCGTCCGGCATGAACACCATGATCAGGATCACAGCGGCGCCGTAGACAGCGAGATAAACAACCTTGAGGAAACGCAGCCACTCGGGCAGCAAGATCAGCAGCGCGGTGCCCAGCATGGCGCCAAATGGCGACCGCACGCCGCCGAGCAGCACCATGGTCAGGAACACCACCGACTCGCTGAACGTGAACTGATCCGGGCTCACATAGCTGAAGCCGCCCGCGAACAGCCCGCCGCCGAGCCCGCCGAGGAACGACGACAGCGCGAAGGCAATCACCTTGGTGCGGTAAGTATCGACGCCGACAACTTCGGCCGCCAGTTCGTTGTCGCGCAAAGCCTGCATGGCGCGACCGAGCCGCGTCTTCGGCAACGACAGTACCAGGAAGCCGATCGCGCAAAGCATTGCGATGCTCAGCGCCAGATATTGCCCATCGCCAAACGCGTGGCCGAACCACGTCGGCCGTTCGATATTGGGTACCCCGTCGGGGCCATGGGTGAACGACACCCAGTTGATCAGTACCAGCGACAGAATGGTCTGGAAGCTGATCGTCACCATGGCGAGGTAATGACCGCCGACCCGTAGCGAGGCAAAGCCAAGCACCGCGCCACAGATCGTTGCGGCGCCGACGCCGATCAGCAGCGACAACGAAAACGGCAGGCCGAAACTCGCAGTGCCGAGGCCAACGCTGTAGGCGCCGATGCCGAAGAACGCGGCCTGTGCCAGGTTTATTTGACCCGCATAACCAAGCACGATGGTCAATCCCAACACGGCGATGGCGTAGGTGGAGGCCTGCATCAGCAGGCTCACCAGGTAAGGCTGCATCGAAAACACGAGCGGCGCGACGGCTCCAAGAACCCCGGCGGTCAAAAGCAACACACCTGCCAACGGCACTTTTGTCTGGCGCGCCGGCGGACTCTTGGCTGCGACAGACGGATCGGTCATGCCTTCTCCGAAATCCTCTCGCCGTAGAGTCCTTGCGGCCGAACCAGCAGAAAAATGAACAACAAAAGGAAGGCGAAGCCGTCTTTGAACGGAACCGACACATAGGCGGCACCGAGCGTCTCGATCAAACCGAGCGCAAGCCCGCCGACAATCGCACCCTTCACGTCGCCGAACCCACCGATGATAGTGGCGGCGAACGCCTTGAGAGCGATGACCGCACCCATTCCGACCGAAACGAAGATAATCGGGGCAACCAGGATACCGGCGAGACCGCCGAGCGTCGCGCTGTAGGCGAAAGTCAGCATGATCATCAGCGCGACCGGGATGCCAAGCAAACTCGCCATCTCTTTGTCCTGGGAAGTCGCCTGCATCTTCTTGCCAAGCAGCGTGCGCTCGAAGAACACGTATTGCAGCGCCACCATGGCGATCGTGGTCGCAAGAATGACGAGATACTGACTATCGAGGAATACCGGGCCAAGGGTTATTCCCTGGCTCGCAAAAACCGGAGGCAGGCTCTGCGGCCGCGGCCCGTAGGCGGCCAGCATGCCGTTTTCAAGGAAAATCGACGCGCCGAGTGTGCTGATGATAACCGGCAGGTAGCCGCGGTTTCGCAAGGGAAAATAGACGCCGAGATTGAACAGTACGCCGACGAGCGGCAGCACCAACAATGTCAGAATGATGCCGATCCAGTACGGCAAACCGAGATCGATGGTGATGACCACCATGGCAAACGCGCCCAGCATCGCGAAGTCGCCTTGCGCGAAATTCACCACATTGGTCGCCCGATAAATCAGCACGAAGCCAAGTGCGATCAGCGCATAAATGCTGCCGACGCCGAGCCCGGTGAAGATCAATTGAAAGAAGATGCCCATATACTCCCCGTGCGGACGCGGGCGGGGCTCGCGGCCCCGCCCAACCTAATTGTCCCGCCGAGGTCAGTCATCAAAGTCGATACGTTTCTCAACGACGATGTCGCCTTTATCGTTCTTCAAGATATTGTAGCCGTGCAGCCCATCGCCGTTCTTGTCGAAATTGTAGGTGCCTTCGACGCCGCGATAGCCCTTCACCGCGAGCAATGCTTCGCGAAGCTTCTGCGGCTCGACGCTCTTGGCGGCTTCAATGGCCTTGGCGATCACGTGCACCGCGTCATAGGGCCAGGAGGCGAAGAAATCGGGCGACGACTTATAGGACTCCCGATACTTGGCCGAGAAAGCCTTGGCTTCCGGATTTGCCGCGACATGGAAATCGGCGATCGCGTAGGTGCCATGTAGAGCCGGTCCCGCGAGATTGCGCGCCGTGGTCGTCGTGATTGACGGCGAGCCCACCCAGACGACATTGACGCCGAGCTGTTGCAATTGCTTGGCGAAAATAGCGAGGTCCTGCTCGTAGGTGATGAAAGTCGCCATCACGTCAGCGCCGGACTGCTTCACCTTGAGCGCCACCGCGGTGTAATCGGGCGAATTATTAGGCTGGCCCTCGGTCATCACCGGCGTAATGCCTTGCTTCTTCAGCGCCTCGATGAACAGCGTCGACGCGCTGGTGCCGAACGCGTCGGTCGCATGGATCACGGCCCATTTCTTTTTGCCGAGCACATTGGAGCCGAAGTCGCTCATCACACGCACGGTGTAGCTGTCGTTCGGCCGGAAGCGAAACAGCCAAGGGTTACCGGCAAGCGTGAGTTTCGGGTCGGTGCCGCCGATCATCACGGGCTTACCGGCCTTCTGCACGGCGGGAGACATCGCTTGAATTTGGGTGCTGCGCGTCGGCCCGAGGAAGGCGACAATGTTCGGATCGCCGACGAGCTTGTTGAAGGCGAGAATTGTGGTCGGATTGGCGGACTGATCGTCCTCGATCACCAGTTCGAGGGGCCGGCCAAGTACGCCGCCCGCTTTGTTGACCTCTTCGATGGCAAGTTTGGCGCCCTGAATGCCGTATTTTCCGGATTCGGCGATGGAGCCGGTGAGCGGAATGACCATGCCGACCTTGATCGGATCGGCCGCACGCGCTGGCGTCCCCCCGATCAGAACGAGGCTTCCGAGCGCAAACGCAACTAAAGACCGCAGGAACCGCATGACGACATTCCTCCCCCATTGGGCCATGCTATGATAATGCGGCATGGCATCTCAATTGGTGAAATGATAGCCAGATGCCGTCGATCCCACAACGGGGGCAAGCGTTGCCACCCATAATTTTCTCGCGACCGCGTAGCCAGGTAGGCCAAGCGCGACTTCGGCATTGCCGGTCGTGGAATCCGACCGGCGAAAATCATCTCGGTACTGAAGAAGCGGTCAGCCCCGCGCGGCGATGTCTTTTCTGTCGCAGGCTGATGGGCGGCGGCGGCCGTATGATTTTTGGTCCGCGCGCCAACAGCCCAACATCAACCTTGGGCGCAGCACGGCCTAAGGGATTGAAAAGCTGGAGCGGGTGAAGGGAATCGAACCCTCGTCATCAGCTTGGAAGGCTGTTGCTCTACCATTGAGCTACACCCGCAGAACGCGACGCGCATTTTACCGGAAACCAGCCCGCCTTCGCCAAGGCTACGGCGGGCAACCTTTGCGATACTGGCTTGCCAACCGAAGCGCCGCAGGCGCGAAGGTTGGTGGGGAGGTAGTTGTCGAAATAGCGGGCGCAGTCAAGGGGATAGGTCCAAGGTGAGGGCATTCAGCTCCCTTTGAGGCGTAACGGTTATTTTCGAGGGCTCCCTCACCTTTTTCGACACACGTCTCAACATTCCGATTGCGCCACCGAATGTCCGCTTTTGGGGGTGAAGCGGACATCACAGGCTTAGGCCCGCATGTCCGGTTTTGACCCTAAGCGGACATGAGCCACTTCGAGCGCGGTACCAAATGTCGGCTAACGACCCTTAGCGGAAGCGCGGCACGGGGTCGCCAGAGCCTTGGCTGTCGAACGGGCTGGCGGCGGTGGTGATCAAACTCGCGTCGCCGCGATGAACCACGATCTATTGCCGGGGTCGCGATATCGAGGAATCCAAACTTGCGGTCGAATTTGACCACGCCGCGTGCTGTTGGATGATTCAAGGCAAAGCTCAAGATGCGCGACGGACCACCTAACGCAATAAAGTTTTGGCGTGGCTGAGTGAGGAAGGCGCGCCGAGATCGCCCGACGCAATAGCACAGACCATTGTCATGCCGAGTGTGAATGTTCGACAGCTACTTGACAAAATGGTTTCAGGTCCTGCAACCGAATGATAGGACGATTATTTAGACGCCACGGAAATTTTCAGCCCGAATTTTTCGGTCCGATCGCGATTTTCGAAATTTGGGCAAGACGACACTGATGCGACCATTTGACGGCCTCTTCTTGCAAAACCAAGACGCGCAACTCGGACGGGTTCGCCATGTGGCCCGAGCAGTGGTGCCACGCCTACGAAGCGCGCTGGCCGCTCGGAACCCCACAGCGGGTTTGGTACGAGGTGCTCTTTTGCACCGGACTGCGCCGGAGTGATGCCGTGCGCGTCGGCCGCCAGCACGTCAAGAACCGCCGGGGCATGATCCGCGCGATGAAGAACGGCGAGACGGCGTACTTTGCCGTCAGTGACCGCCTGCAGGCCGCACTCGACGCGGGGCCGATTGGAAACATGAGGTGGATCGTGCGCGAGCGCGGCCGTCCGTTCGCCAAGGAATCCTTCGGCAATGAGTTTCGCGAAGCGTGCCGAGCAGCCGGTGTGACGGGCTCGGCGCATGGCTTGCGCAAGACGCGGGCGACCATCGAAGCAGAGAACGGCGCAAGCGGCGCGAAACTCGATGCACTGTTCGGTTGGCGCACCGGCAGCAAGACCTCCGCGATCTACATCCGCAAGGCGGACCGCGCAAAGCTCGCGCTCGGACCGGTCGAGGAACCGTTAGCGAACAACAACTCCCTCACCTTGCAATTAGGTGAGGGCATCAGCCAGAAAAATGATTAATTTCCAATAGCTTAGTTTTTTGATGGTGGGAGAGGTAGGACTCGAACCTACGAAGGCATAGCCAGCGGATTTACAGTCCGCCCCCTTTGCCGCTCGGGACACTCTCCCTAGAAAGCCGTCGCACCATATTGATCCGATGTGAAAAACGGCCTTGCGGCCACCGGCCGGGATTCGCGGGTTTTATGGGCAGCCACCTCCGTTAAGTCAATGGAGGCTGTTCGGCCCGGGACGGATCGGTTAAGGCACCGCAATGGCAACACGACCCCCCTCCGGCCGGCCGCGCGCGAGCGCCAAACCGGGCGCAACCCGCGAACAGGTGGAGCGGCGAGAACGCTTCGAGCGCGCCCGCCGCGATGCCTTGCGGCCCGACGCCGACGGACCCGTCATTATGTACGGCTGGCACACGGTGACCGCCGCGCTGGCAAACCCCGCGCGGCGTCTGCGCAAGCTGCTCGCCACGGAAAACGCCGCACGGCGCTTGGCCGACGAGGGCATCGTGCCCCCGATCATGCTGGCGCTGGTACGCCCTTCTGCGATCGCGGAACGGCTCACGCCCGATGCGGTGCATCAGGGCCTCTACCTTGAAACCGATCCGCTCCCCTCTCCCGCGATCGAGGATTTGCCGGCGCAGGGCGTGGTGTTGGTGCTCGACCAGATCACCGATCCGCACAATGTCGGCGCCATCTTCCGTTCGGCCGCAGCCTTCGCGGCCGCCGCCATCGTAACCACGCAGCGGCACAGCCCAGACGCGACCGGCGCACTGGCGAAGGCCGCGTCGGGGGCGCTTGAATATGTTCCGCTGGTCAGCGTGCAGAACCTGGCGCGCGGACTGGCCGCGCTCAAGCAGAGCGGCTTTCTCGTGGTCGGCCTCGACTCGAGTGGCGATGCCGATCTCACCACGCTGGCGCTGCGCGCGCCGCTCGCGCTGGTGCTCGGCGCCGAGGGCAAAGGTCTGCGCCAGCTCACAAGAGAGACCTGCGATCACGTCGCCCGCATCGCGCTGCCGGGTGCGATTACCAGCCTCAACGTGTCGAATGCGGCAGCGCTCGGGCTTTATGTTGCGAGCCGCCATCTGGCGGGCGGCCCATAAAATGCGAACGGCGGGCCCCCAGCCCGCCGCCCGCGTCCCACGATCTCTTGCTACGTTCTAATCCGCTGGCGCATTGACGGTCGAACCGCGTTCCTTGCGGAACAGCCGGATGTTCATGCGGTCCGGCCCGAGAATGGTGACTTCGGCTTCGGCGCGAATCACGCGCTGCTTGCCGCCTTCGAGGGGCACATCGGCGCCTTCGACCACGGCGCGCCGTTCGATCATGCGTGGCGCGCGGCGGCCGCAGCCGTCAAGACAGCCCACGTAGGGGAAACGGCGCAAGTGGTACGGCGGCGCAAAGACGGTCGGCGCCAGTTCGACGTCGTAGAGCGGCTCCTGCTGCACGACATAAGGATAAAGCGGCTCCGGCCCGGCACAACAATGCGCGTGCGCAGCGGTGACTGGCAGCATGCCTGCGGCCAAGACGGCGAGCAAAACGAGTCTGCGCGGGCGATCGATCATGATTTTCATCCGAGTGGCCATTCTTTCAAAGTTTCAATGCTTGTGGATTTTGTGGGGACCGTGCGGATGCGGCCGGTGATGGGTGCCGGATTGGGTGCCGGACTGGATGTCGGCCTGAATATTGTACTGGCTCGCGAACGTCTGCGTGTCGGCGGCCAGGATGCGCTCGAACGCCCAGTTGTTCGACCACGAACGGCGGAATGTCCTCGCCGGCTTCAGCGGGGGGCTGACGGCCGACAGATTTTCGTAGCGGCCGATGCGCGGCCGAATGCCGGTCGTCGGGAAATAATGGCGATAGCCCCAGGGCGCCTCCCAATAGCCGCGCACGACGACGCCGGGCTGGTCGTCGTAGAACTCCAGCATTTCGCTGCGCTGGCCTTGCTCGAAATAGCGCGCGGCATCGCCGGCCGGGATGTCGGCGGCGCGCGCAACGCCGCCGGCGAGGCCGCAAGCAAACAGTGCGATGGCGAGCAGAATACGCATCGGGTGCATCTCCCACAAAACCGAAGGCATTTTATACCAAGGCTTTGCCGCGCCACACCCAATCGCGAGGTAACATTAATTGGCCCGCCGCCATGAACATGCCGGAATTGCCGGCACCAATTACCAGCCGGCCGCCAATCGCCAATAGACCGTCAGATCGTCGCCATCATTAAAGTTAATCGCCGTGTCACACAGCCATCCCCAAGTTCCATTCGGCAAACCTGCGTCGGCCCCTCGCGCGGGTTTCCGCAAGCGTTATGACGAGGTCGAAGCCCATCGCGCGGCCCTGATTGCGCGGCTGACCGCGCTCGGCGATGCCGGCGAGCGGCATCCCGGCTATGGACGCGCTTCAACGCTGCTCAATGCCACCTTCCGGCGCTCGAAGCTGGCGCAGCGGCTGGCGATCCTACAGGCTGCCGCCTGGCTGATCGACGTGCTGGAAAAGCTCGCCGCAGTCACCTGACGGGCTTAGGTAAACCGGCATGCCGGCGGCGGTCACTGCTTGTGGCAGCGCGGCGAGGCTGGTAGCTGTGGATTCGGGCCGGGTTAGCTCAGCGGTAGAGCAGCGGTTTTGTAAACCGTTGGTCGGGAGTTCAATTCTCTCACCCGGCACCAATAAAATTAGCTAAAATTCGCCTGCTGTCGCCATTCCCGCTCCGCCCCGACGCGCGGGCTTGCGGCTACGATTTGACCAGGATCAACACCCCATGCCGCAATCGGATCACCGTTGGGCCAAGAGGGTGAAGCCGTGCTGATTGCTCTATTCGCGGATATTCACGCCAACCGACAGGCGTTCAGCGCATGCCTCGCGCAGGCGCGCGAACAAGGCGCGCAGCGCATCGTGCTGCTCGGCGATTATGTCGGCTATGGCGCCGATCCTGAATGGGCGGTGACGACCGTCATGGACCTGGTCGACCAGGGCGCCGTGGCCGTGCTCGGCAATCACGACAGTGCGGTCGCCAATTCGCGCATCCAGATGAACCTGGACGCCCGCATCGCCATCGAATGGACGCGCGGCGAACTCGGCGCTTCGCAGCGGCAGTTCCTCGCCGGCTTACCGCTGATGGCAAATGAGGGTGAGCGTCTTTACGTCCATTCGGAAGCGAGCAACCCGGCGGGCTGGATCTACGTGACGAGCACCGTGGAGGCCTCCCGCAGCCTTGCGCTCAACCCTGCGCAGATCACTTTTTGCGGCCATATCCATCAGCCTGCGATCTACAGCATGTCGCCGACCGCGAAGATGACCGCGTTTACGCCGACGAGCGGCGCTGCCGTGCCGCTGTTGCAGGGGCGGCGCTGGCTCGCGGTGCTCGGCTCGGTCGGGCAGCCGCGCGACGGCAACCCGGCCGCCGCTTACGCCCTGCTGGACACCGACAAGCGCGAGCTCACTTATTGTCGCGTGCCCTATGACGTCGAGCAAGCCGCGGCCGCGATCCGAAAGAAAGGTTTGCCGTTATGGCTGGCCGATCGCCTCTATGCGGGTCGATGAATGGTCAAGCCGCTGCATGAACCGGGCGTAATCATCGACGGCTTCCGGCTCGAAGAGCGCGTTCACATCGGCGGCATGGCGACGCTATGGCGCGTCTCGCGTCCGGGCACGACGACGCCGATGCTGATGAAGGTCCCAAAAATCGGCGAAGGCGCCGATCCGGCGGCGATCGTCAGTTTCGAAATGGAGCAGATGATCCTGCCGCGCCTTTCCGGCGTGCACGTCCCGAGATTCATCGCCGCCGGCGATTTTGCGGTGCGGCCCTATATCGTGATGGAAGCCATCCCCGGCACCACTTTGCTCCCACGGCTCGCCGAACTTCCGCTGCCTTACGCCGAAGTGGCGAACATCGGCGTGAAGATCGCCCAGGCGCTGGACGATCTGCACCGGCAACACGTCGTCCACCTGGACGTCAAGCCGAGCAACATCATGTTCCGGCCGACGGGCGAAGCTGTTCTGCTCGATTTCGGCCTCTCCCATCACGACCGGCTTCCCGACTTGATGCAGGAAGAATTCCGGCTGCCGTTCGGGACGGCGCCCTACATGTCGCCCGAGCAGTTGCGCGGCATCCGCAACGACCCGCGCAGCGACCTGTTTGCATTGGGCGTATTGCTCTATTTTTTTTCGACCGGCGTGCGGCCCTTTGGCGAAAGCGAGACGCTGCGCGGCATGCGCCGGCGGCTGTGGCGCGATCCGGTGCCGCCGCGCCGATTGCGGAGCGACTATCCGCCCTGGCTGCAGGAGATCGTGCTGCGTTGCCTTGAGATCGAGCCGGGCTGGCGCTACCCGACGGCGGCGCAGGTCGCCTTCGATCTGACCCATCATGATGAAGTCAAGCTGACCGCGCGATCCGAACGATCGCGGCGCGATCCGTTCACCACCGTATTGCGACGGCGATTCAATTACGACCTGAGGCGACCGCGAACCAAGCAAGCGCTGGACGCCCAGATCTCGTCCGCGCCGATCGTTGCCGTCGCCATCGATCTCGCGGAAGGGTCCGCGCCGCTCAACGATGCGCTGCGCGTCACCGCCGGGCGCATCCTCGCGACGCTCCCCTCCGCTCGCCTTGCCTGTCTCAACGTGCTCAAGCAAAGCCGGCTTACGATCGATTTCACGCTCGACGAGCAGGGCCACAACCGACAGATCGACCGGCTGGTCCGCCTGCGGCATTGGGCCGAACCCCTGAAACTCGAGGAACCCAGTCTCACCGTGCATGTGCTCGAGGCGATCGATCCCGCCGCCGCCATTCTCGAATTTGCCCGCAACAACCGGATCGACCACATCCTGATCGGCGCGCGGCAAAACTCGCTGCTGCGTACGCTGCTCGGCAGCGTGTCAGCCAAAGTTGCCGCCGAGGCCCAGTGTACCGTTACAGTCGTTCGGCCGAACTTGACCGCGGAGGAAGAAAAATCGTCATCGGCAGCCGCGCCAAGCTCGTCGTCGGCCGCCTGAAGCCCTGGCGGTATTTTGTGCAACCATCGAGCTTTCGAGCAAATCGTCTCGACTGTCATTCAATTTTTTAAACAACCCGATGATATGGTTGGTCTTTCCAACTGCCTACGGGCATTTATGACCCGCGCGGCGGGGTTCAAATCCCTCGCTTTGAACCGAAAAGGAACGGCTTCAACCGCGGGCGGCAGTAAACTGAATGTTAGAGGAAGTCGGTCGAACAGGACCTTGTTCCGTGGTTGCCGAGTGTGCCAAACTACACTCGTTAGACGAAATACCTCGGAGATCTAGCATGCCTCAGGGCACCGTAAAGTGGTTCAATCCGACGAAGGGCTATGGCTTCATCCAGCCGCAAGAGGGCGGCAAGGATGTGTTCGTGCATATTTCGGCGGTTGAGCGCGCCGGACTAAGCACACTGAACGAAGGTCAGACCGTTCAGTTTGAACTCGTCGAAAATCGCGGAAAGACATCCGCAGAGAACCTCAAGGTTAAGTGACCTCGTCGCCCGAGGCTACTTTCGGCCTTTTTGTCTGAAACTGCGGCCGCCGAGCTGTTGAAGCCCGGCGGATGTTGCGCGCCTATTCGGCGCGCAAACGATCGTGCGCGCGAACTTTTTCCGAAAACCGATTGCAACTCACTGTTAAGGCCGGCGCTCACGCTGGCGCGGTCAGGCGTTAGCGCGTGAGCGTCTCCAGCTCGGGAAACGCCGCGTAGGTCGCGTCCTTGCAATATTCCGCCACTTCTCTCGGGGTGTCGAGGAAGCGGTCGAGTTTCCCCGACACATAGATCGCGGCGCCGTCCTTGGAGCCGGCGTATTTGCCGCTGACGCGCGCGTTGTAGCGCACGCAGACGACGTAGCGCTCGCCCGGTCCGACGGGCTTGAGCTGCGGCTGCGCCACGGCCGCACCGCGAACATGGGTTGGGTCGTTGAGGTAGGTGCGCATATAGGCCAGCAAGTCGGCCTTGTAGTTTTGCGGAAAGACATTCTGCGCCTCCCACGTCGCCTTCAGCTCGGCCGGAGTCGGGCCGATTTCAGTCGCGCAGCCGCCGACCGTGAGCACCGCTAGCAACGCCAACCACCGCATCCGCCCTCTCCGCAGTCCCCGCCTTGCACCGGCCGCGATCATAGCGGCTTACATCAAATCGACCAGAGAAACCGTGCGCAATGCTCGCAACGCCTGTATGCTGGCGAGCATAATGAATTCGAAGGGGGGATAGACATGAAAATCTCACGACGCGCAATCGTGCTTGGCGCCATGACGGCGCCCTTGCTCGGCTCTCTCGAAGCGCGGGCGCAGACCTGGCCGTCAGGCGTCATCAAGATCATCGTGCCGTTTCCGCCCGGCGGCACGACCGATCCGATTGCGCGCATGGTGCAGCCCGGTCTGCAGCAACGGCTCGGTGCAACATTCATCGTCGAAAACAAGCCGGGCGCCTCGGGGAGCGTCGGTACCGGCCAGGTGGTGAAAGCGGCGCCCGACGGCAACACCTGGCTGTTCGTGTTCGACACCCATGCCGTCAATCCGTTTCTGTTCGATCTGCCTTTCGACACCGCCAAGGACCTCGACCCGGTGATGTTGATCGGGACCGCCCCGAACGTGCTGGCCACGCACCCGTCGCGTCTGTTCAAATCGCTGGCGGACGTGATCGCCGCGGCCAAGGAAAAGCCGGACACTATTACCTATGCTTCGGTCGGCAGCGGCAGCGGCGGTCATCTGACCATGACGCTGCTCGCCAAGCGCGCCGGCTGCAAACTCGTGCACGTACCGTACAAAGGCGGCGGTCCCGCGATGAACGACGCCCTTGCCGGGCATGTCGATATGATCATCGGCAGCGCCGCGTTGTGCATGCCGCAGATAAAGGCGCACAACATTCGGCCATTGATGCAAACTGGCAAAACTCGGGTTCCCTCGTTGCCGGACGTGCCGACGGCAATCGAAAGCGGCTTTGGCGGCTTCGAATCCTATGCATGGTGGGGCGTGTTTGCGCCGGCTCATACGCCAAAGCCGATTGTGGAGCGCTTTGCCGCAGCGCTCGGCGAGACGCTGCGCGAGCCGACGCTCAGCAAGACGCTCACCGAAACTCTTCAAGTCACGCTGCGCATGGGCAGCCCGCAAGATGAAGCGAAATTTCTCGCGGATCAGATGGCCCTGTGGGGGCCGGTCGTGAAGGAAAACAACATCAAATCTGACTGATTGAAATATCGGGGCGGCGGGCGGTGTTGAATACAGCATCCGTCCGCCCGCCCAAGGCATGCACGCAGCCGAGGAGACCATGCCCGCGCTGTCGCGCCGTTCGCTTTTGACAGGTTCCTTGCTCGCCGCAGGCGCAGCCGCGCTGCCGCTGCCGCTGCCGGGACATGCCGCCGCGCCCGCAGCCATGGCGCAAGGTCCCGGCGTCTATCGCTATAGACTCGGCGACTTTCAGCTCACCGCGCTTTACGACGGCATCTGGAATGTGCCGATCGACGACAAGTTCGTCCGCAATGCCAGCGGCGCAACGGTGAACGAGGCGCTCGCCGCCGCGTTCCTCGCCCCCGGCGTGCTGCCGATATCGTTCACCGCGCTGCTGGTGAACACCGGCGCCAAGCTGGTGCTAATCGATACCGGCACCGCCGGGCAGATCGCCGACAGCGCCGGCTTCATGAACGCCAATCTCGCCGCCGCCGGCATTGCGCCCGGCGCGATCGACACCATCGTCATTTCGCATTTCCATCCCGACCATATTGACGGCATCAAGAACAAGGACGGCGACAAAGTGTTCGCCAATGCCGAAATCCTGGTGCCTGAGCCGGAATGGAAGTTCTGGATGGACGACGGCAACATGAGCCGGGCGGCCGGCACAGTACATCGCTACTTCCTCAACGCGAGGCGCATCTTCAAGGATATCGCCAAGGAAGTACGGCCGTTCAGTCCCGGCGCCGAGATCGTCCCCGGCATCGTCTCGCTCCCGGCGTACGGCCACACGCCCGGTCACACGGCCTTCGGCATCTATTCCGCCAATCAGTCGATGCTGGCGATGAGCGACACCGCGCGCGAGCCTTGGTTGTTCGTGCGTCATCCGGAATGGCAACCGAGCTACGACATGGACGGACCGCTGGCCGCCAAAACGCGCACCGTCATGCTCGACCGCGCGGCGGCCGACCGCATGCTGGTCGAGGCCTATCACTTCCCGTTTCCGGCCTGCGGCCACATGCTCAAAAGCGGGGCCGGCTACGAGCTCGTGCCGGCCATGTGGAAACCTTTATAACGCGGGCCAGTGGGTTCACATCTTGGACAGTTTGGCGACGTCGACGGCCTTGGCGTAATCGAGCTTGGCAGCCTGGTCGGCCGAGCCGTCGACGGTGAGCAGGAATTTGTTGGACACGACCATATTGATCGTTCCTTCGTTGGTCTGCAGGGCAAGCTGGCCGGCGACGTGGATGAGCTTGCCCAGGGCGCCGGCTATGGTCGGATTTAAAAAGAGCTGTGCAGCCTGCACGACCAGTTGCGAATCACCGGTGATGCGCACCTGCACGTCGCGACCGTCGCTATCCGTGTAGCGGCGGCTCGCCGAGGTCACGCCGAATGCGGTGACGCCGACCGACGTCGTCTCGGCCTTCTCAGCTTTCCAGCCCGGCAGAGGCGCCGGCAGGAGCGCGGCGAGGGCCTCGGCATTCTTCTGCCCAACCAGTTGCGCGGCGGTATCGAGCGACTGCTTGGCGCCCGCCATGTCGCCGGCCTGATAGGCTTTGCGGGCCTGGTCGATGGTGTCGAGAATCTCGTCGGCGGCAAGTGCCGGCAAGAACGCCGCGGCGAGGAAAACGGCTCCAAACACGATCCGCAAGATTGGCATGATCCGTCTCTCGGGATTGGTGGGAGCCAAATCTAGCAGAATTCGCGGGCGACGGCGCGGCCGGCGGATTGCGCCCGGCCGCGCCCGCGCCACCGTCAGTACGTGGCGCCGGCCTTCACCATGTAGGTCCGTCCCGGCAGCGGATATGCGTTGTAGCGGCCGAAGGTCGCCGAGCTCGCCACGGCGTAGTCGAAGTACAGGACGTTAAAAATATTCTGGACCGATGCCGCCCAGAAGAAATTCTTGTACTCACCGCCGAGCCGGACATCGGCGGTGGTGTGTGCCGGGATCAGCGGCTGGAAATTCGCCTGATCGTTGTCCATGCGCCGTTCGCCGACATAGCGTACGACGGCGTCGAAAACCGCCCACTTCGGATAGAGGTCCCAGGTGAGGCCAACATTGCCGGTCCAGCGCGACACCAGCGGAATGTCATTGCCGGCAAACATGCCCTCGCGGAAGGTGGCACGCGTATAAGTCAGGCCGCCCTTCAGGCGCAACGCATCCGACAGCCGCAGCGTCGCGGCGTTCTCGACGCCGACGCGGCGCGTCGGGTCGAGGTTGATATTGGCGCCGATGGGCGGGAACGGGATGAACAGGATCTCGTTATTGAGCTCCATCTCGTACACGCTCGACTGCCATTCCAATGCGCCGTAGCGTCCGCGCACACCGCCCTCGATATCGCGCGAGGTTTGAGTCTTCAGGTTGAAATCGACCGGGAAAGCATTCACCCCGATGCGTTCATCCACGTTGGGCGTGCGGAAGCTGCGCGCGATCCGCCCGAACATCGCAAACATCGGCGAGAAACGATGCTCGAAGCCGAGGTGCAATGCGTGTTGCGTCTCGGTCGAATCGAGCGGCGTGGCCTGTGCGTCAAAGAAGCTCCCCGGCGCGGTCGAATCGAAGCGGTCGCGCGCCGAAAGCCGCATCTGCTGCAGGCGGCCGCCGAACGAAACGTCGGTCGTCGGCAGAACGCCGACCGTCTGCTGCCAATAGGCCGCTATCGACTGCTGGTTGAGATTGTAATCGTGCACCGGCGGGTCGCTAAGCTCGACGCCGCGTTTGGCGTCGAGCGTCGAATTATAATAATCGAACCCGGTGGTGATCTTGTTGGGCACGCCGAACAGCTGCACGTTGATGTTCGCGCGCGGCGTCACCGAGGCGGTGGTGAGCGTGCGCACGTCCGAGGCGTCGAAGCCGAACAGCGACGAAAAAACGGTTTGATCCTTGCGGCGCAAGTTGCCGTCGACGATCACTTCGACGCCGGGCCCGAAAATGCGCGAAACGCCGAACGTCAGACTGCCGCCGGTCTTGCTGGAAAAAGCGTTCGGCGTGGTGGCGCCGCGCCGATCGGTGACGAGTTCGTTGATACCGGCGCTCTGGTCAACCAAGCGCGCGCCCGGCAAGCCGAGATGCTGGTCGTCGCCGGAAATATTGAGCCACGCGCTGCCCTCGTCGCCGGTGTAACGCAGATCGCCGATCGCGTTGCGCTGGCGCACATAGTCGTTGACGCGATAGCCGTCCGAATTGACTCCGTTGGCGAACGCCGAGACCGCGAACGGGCCCTGCGATGCGGCGGCGGAGCCGTTGATTTCGCGCTGGTTGAACGAGCCGAAGCCGGCTTCGATACGCCCGGACGGCGGCAACGCCACGCCGGTCTTGGTGATGATATTGATGACGCCGCCGACCGCCCCGTCGCCGTAAAGCACCGCGCCGCTGTTGCCGCGGGTGATGTCGATGCGTTGGATGCTGTCGCGCGGGATCGCGCTGAAATCGATGCCCGCGAGGTCGATGTCGGTCAGCCGGCGACCGTTGAGCAGCACCAGCGTGTTGGAAGCCGCCGTAGCGCCGAAGCCGCGCATGTCGACCGTCGTGGCGGCGCCATTCTTGCCGCCGGACGTACTGGTCGTCTGGATACCCACTTCCTGCGACAGCACGTCCTGCAAGGTCATGCCCGGCGAGCGCATGATGTCCTCTGCGCTGATGCTGCTGGTCGAGGTGCCGATGATTCCCGTGCCGGTGCGACTCGCCCAGATATCGATCGGCGGCAGCACCTGCGTGTTGGTTTGGGCGTGCGCGGCGTTAGCCGCCAAGCCGGCAAGCGCGACCAGCGCGCCGCAGATTCTTTGTTTCGTTCCCATGGCACGACGTTCCTTCGTTTGCGCGCGCACAAGGCGGCGCATCGGGTGAGAGCAAACCCGGTGCGAAGGACACGCTCAGCGGCACGCAAACGACGACGCGCGATGCTTTACGTGTGCAATGTCGTGGGAGAATTTCTCTCACGGCTTCGCACCGGCATTGTCGTCACCGCTGCGAAAGACCGCTCCGTATGGACGCCCCGTCCACCGGTTGGGTGACCGCGCTGGCAGGTCTCCTGGCTCGCGGGTCGTTACCCAGTTGCGCCCGGCCTTCCCGGTTTCCCAGTGGCCATACGGACGCGGGCTCGCCGCTGACAGTTGCGGGGGCAGCCACGGACTTCAGCCAATTCGCAAGGCACGAACCGGCCGATTCCGTGTTCCCTCTTTCGTCCCCGGAGTCACCCAGGGAACCAGCACGGCAAAATGTTCCCCCCAAGACGCGAACGAGTCAAGCGCCACTGGCGTGTAGCGCCTGCTCGTCGCGCAAGGGCGGCCGATTCAGGCGCTCAGCCGGCCGTCTTGGCCTTGGCCGGGTGCTTCACCTGCTTCACGTGCTTGAAGTGCCGGGCATGTTTCACATGCTTGCTGTGCTTCACCAGCTTGCGCGCATGATGTCTGGTCTTCTTGACCGTTTTGACGGCGGGCTTGGCCGTATCGGCTTTCACCGCCGGCTGGCTGGTGCTGGCGGGCGCCGCCGGGGCGCCAGTGCTTGCGGGGGCTTGCGCCAGCGCCGGGCCGGCGATCAGGCTGACCGCGATGACGGCAGCTGCGAGTCTGTTGAACATGGACATAATCCTCATCTCTTTAGGGTTGCCGTAAACCCTGGGGTTGTTCGGCCGACCGGCATTGCCGCCGATCGTTGCCGGAAGGATGCGCCTAACCCACTGAACCCGCGCTGAGTGCCGCCGTTATCCGCCATTCAAACACCCGCCCGGCCGGCGTCGGAAACGCGGCAGATTCGTGACGGCGTTAATCTTTTGCGCGAGGCAGGACTAAACGCCGATCACGGATTGTTTTTTCGGCAAGCAAGCGATTCGCTTTATTCTGATGTCCGTGCCCCTACCCCGAGAGGACCCGCCATGACCCTGACGCAAGCGCTCCACCGCATCGGCATCTATGCCGCCGCCGCCTTGCTCGTGACCGCCGTGAGCTTCAAGCCGGTCGCGGTATATGCCATGGGCACCGATGCGCCGCAGCCGCCGAGCGACGAAGGCAGCAAGAAGAAGAAAAAGAAAAACAATGTCATCGAGCAGCAGGAACAGCAGACGGCGCAGGAGAAATTCTTGCGCGACTACCGCGCCGCCCGCCAGATGATCCTGGCCGGCCATTACCAGGCCGGCATCGCCGCCATGCACGCGCTCGGCCACGACGAACACCCGGACGTTGCCAACTATATCGGCTACGCCAACCGCAAGATGGGCAATTACGAGCAGTCGAAGATCTGGTACGAGGCAGCCCTCAAGGCCGATCCGAACCACACCCGCACCTGGTCCTATTACGGCATGTGGCAGATGGAACAGGGCAACAGGCTCAAGGCCGAGGACTTCCTTGAGAAGGTGAACGCACTCTGCGGCACCACGACGTGCGAGGAATACCGGCAGCTCAAAGCCGTGATCGACGGCACCGGGAGTTACTGAGCGATCGTTTCGCCGTCTGAAATGCGTCATCGCCGGGCTGCGACCCGGCGATGACGCTTTATAAAGCGGAAGTCTCCGCCACGATCCACTTATGATACTCGGGATCGGCGCTTTCCACGGCCAAGACCATGATCGCCGGGGTCGTGTAGGTGTGGAGCTCCTTCACTGCCGCGCTCACCTGCCCGGCCAGCGAGGCACGGGTCTTGACAATCATCACCGCCTCTTCCGCCCGCTCGATTTTGCCTTCCCACCAGTAGTGCGAGATCATTCCCGGCAGGATATTGACGCAGGCCGCCAGCCGCCTTTCCACGATTTTGCGCCCGGCCGCCTCCGCCTCGACAATCGAGGGCCAAGTCGTATAGACGAGCACCGCGCGTTCCATAGTGCAGTCCTTAAGAGTTGGCCCCAATGAGCCGCCCGCCCAAGGGTTTCAAGCATATCGCCTTCGTCGCCGGCACGACGCCGGAGGCGCGCGAGGCCTTTGGCCGGCTGCAAGAGCGCTACGGCAATGCCGAGCCGAAGGATGCCGACGTGATCGTGGCGCTCGGCGGCGACGGCTTGATGCTGCAAACCCTGCACAAATTCATGAAATCCGGCAAGCCGATCTACGGCATGCATCGCGGCACCGTCGGCTTCCTGATGAACGACTACGCCACCGACAATCTGGTCGAGCGGCTCGCCGCTGCGCAAATCACCGTCATCCACCCGCTGCTGATGCGGGCGCGCGATTCGACCGGCCGCATGCACGAGCATCGCGCCATCAACGAGGTGTCGCTGTTCCGCCAGACCGCGCAGGCCGCGCACCTGCGCATCCTGATCGACGGCCAGGAGCGGCTCGCCGAGCTGGTCGCCGACGGCGTCCTGGTGTCGACGCCGGCCGGCTCCACCGCCTATAATCTGTCGGTGCAGGGCCCGATCATTCCGATCAATGCTTCGCTGCTCGCGCTCACCGCGATCAGCCCGTTCCGGCCGCGGCGCTGGCGCGGCGCGCTGCTCCCCGGCAAGGCCAAGGTCACCATCGAGGTGAACGACGCCGACAAGCGCCCGACGGCCGCGGTCGCCGATTCCGACGAGGTGCGCTCGGTGCTCAGCGTCGACGTCGAGATGGACCATGCCGTGTCGATCAATTTGCTGTTCGATCCCGGCCACAATCTCGATGAACGCATCGTGCGCGAGCAATTCGGATTCTGATCCCGCTTTCCGCACGATCATGAGCCGCCAATGACTCAAAAATTCGATTTTTCCGTCAACGGCAAGCCGGTCAGCGTCTCGCTCGCCAACGAGGAGACGCCGCTGCTCAATGTCCTGCGCAACGAGCTCGGCCTGATGGGTACGCGCTTCGGCTGCGGGCTCGAGCAGTGCGGCTGCTGCATGGTGCTGATCGACGGCACGCCCGAGAAGAGCTGCAGCAAGCCGGTATGGGGCGTGGCCGGCAAGACCATCGTCACCATCGAAGGGCTGGGCACGCCAGAGCGCCCTCACCCGCTACAGCAGGCCTTCATCGACGAACAGGCCGGCCAATGCGGCTATTGTCTCTCCGGCATTCTGATCACGGCCAAGGCGCTGCTCGATAAGAATCCGTCGCCGACACGGCCGCAAATCGCCGCGGCGCTCGACACAAATATTTGCCGCTGCGGCTCGCATAACCGCATCATGCGCGCGATCGAAAAGGCAGCGGCGCAAATCCGCGCGGGAGCTTCACAATGAATGCTCCCCTCCCCGGCCCGCTCAACGACAATCCGAGCCTCGACCGCTGGGTCACGTTCCCCGCGCCCGGCAAGGTTACGGTCTGCACCGGCCGCGTCGAACTCGGCCAAGGCGTATTGACTGCGATGGCGCAGATCGCCGCCGACGAGCTCGACGTGACGCTCGAGCGCATCGCCATCCGCTCGGGCGACACGGCATTGACGCCGAACGAAGGCTACACCGCCGGCAGCCAATCGATTCAATTCGGCGGCGTCGCCATGCGGCAAGCCTGCGCCGACGTGCGCGCGCTGTTTCTCGAGCAGGCCGCCAAAATCGTCGGCTGCCAGCCGAGCGAGTTCACGATCCGCGACGGCAGCATCCTGCGCCATGGTGCCTCGACCGGACAGGATTACTGGACGCTCGCCGGCGCGGTGGATCTCGCCGTCAAGGCGACCGGCAGCGGGATGCGCAAGTCCGTCGCGGACATGAAACACATCGGCGACAGTAGCGCGCGTCTCGACCTGCCGGACAAGATTTTCGGCAAGGCCGCGTTCATCCACGACCTGCAGATCGACGGCATGCTGCATGCGCGGGTAGTCCGCCAGCCCAACCGTGGCGCCACCATCGGCGCCATCGACGAGCGGGCGATCGGGCGCGCCGCCAAGGCGCCGGTTCAATTCGTGCGCCACGGAAACTTCCTCGCCATCGTGGGCGACGACGAGACCGCCGTCGACTTGGCCGCAACGGCCGCGCTCGATCATGTCACCTGGCAAAAAGTCGACGGGCCGACAGTCACTCAGCAGGAAGCCAAATGGCTGCTGCAGCGGCCGGCGATCGACCGCGTCTTCGGCGCGCCGGACCAGGGCAATCCGCAAGGCAGGCAGCGCTTCGAGGCGATCTATACGCGCGGCTATCTCGCGCATGCCTCAATCTCGCCGTCCTGCGGACTGGCGGAATATCGCGACGGCCATCTGACGGTGTGGACGCATAGCCAGGGCGTCTATCCGCTGCGCGCTGCGCTTGCGCGCTCGCTGCCGATCGAAGCGGCGAAGATCACCGTACACCACGTACAGGGCTCCGGCTGCTACGGCCACAACGGCGCCGATGATGCCGCCGCCGATGCCGCCATCATCGCGTTGCAGATGCCGGGTAAACCGATCCGCGTACGCTGGCGACGCGAGGAAGAGTTCGGCTACGAGCCGAAGGCCCCCGCGACGGTCGTGAAGGTGCACGCTTTGCTCGACGATGCCGGCAAGCCCGCTGACTGGACGCAGGAGATCTGGAGCTGCACGCACAGCAATCGCCCGGGCGCCGGCGGCGTCCTGCTGGGCGCGGTCGCGCTGCCCAATCCGGCGCCCGAACCGCCGCCGAACGACGTGCCGGAAGCCAACGGCGGCGGCGCCACCCGCAACGGCGAGCCGCTCTACGACATCGGCGCCAAACGCATGCTGCATCATCTGATCACCGAAGCGCCGGTGCGCACGTCGTCGTTTCGCAGTCTCGGCGCCATGGCCAACGTATTCGCGATCGAATGCTGCATCGACGAGCTCGCCGCACGCGCCGGGCAGGATCCGGTCGACTACCGGCTGTCAATCACCGCCGACAAACGCGCGCGCGCGGTGATCGAAAAAGTCGCCGCCATGGCGCGCTGGGATGCCAGGGCGCAAGGCGGGACCGGGCATGGCCGCGGCATCGCCTTTGCACGCTACAAGAACCGCGCCGCCTATTCCGCCGTGGTGGTCGAACTCGACGTCGACGAGGAAATCCGCCTCTCGCACGTGTGGTGCGCGACCGATGCCGGCCTCGTCGTCAATCCCGACGGCGTGATCAACCAGCTCGAAGGCGGCATCATTCAGTCGGCAAGCTGGGTGCTCAAGGAGCAGGTGCGATTCGACAACCGGGTGTCCTCGATCGACTGGGAAACCTACCCGGTGCTGAAGTTCAGCGAGGTGCCGCCGATCGACATCGAACTGATCAATACCAAGGACGAAGTGCCGCTTGGCGTCGGCGAAGTGACCGCCGGTCCTGCCGCCGCGGCGATCGGCAACGCGGTATCGCACGCGCTCGGCGCACGCATCCGCGATCTGCCGCTGACGCGCGAGCGCATCATGGCGACCTTGCTGAAGGCCTGATGGCACATTGCGCGCTGCGGCATGCGGTGTAAGATCGGTTGGCGCAGGGAGAAACCCAAAATGAATCGCATCTGGATAGCAGCGCTCGTGCTGGCGATAGGCTGGAGCCTGCCGGCTTCCGCCGATCTCTGGTGGGACGGCGTTAAAGGCAATGACACAGGTGGCATCATTTCGTGGTCGCCCGACCACGAGCTCATAGCGCCGCAATGGGCGGCCGAACATTGCGCGCACTACAAGAAGTTCGCGCAGATCACCAGCATTGGGCGTCAATACGGCAATTACATCGCCTTCGACTGCAATTGGCGGCCGCCGCTTGGATATCGGCCGAGCCGACAAGACTAAACAGCGCCCGCGCTCAAATCCGCCGCAGCGGATTGGTGAGCGCGAGGAAAAAGCCGCCGGTCGTGAACACCGCCATGGTCAGGAAGGCGGCGCGAAACGCATCCTGGATATCGGCTTGAATGGCGGCCCGCTGACCGGGCGTCAGGATGGGTCCAATAGGCACGTGCTTGACCATGGTCGCGAATATGCGGGCCGCTTCCGGATTGCGGATGGCGAGGAAGGCAAACAACACGGTCGCCACCAGCGCGGTGCCGAAAGCGGCGCCGATCGAGCGCGAAAACTGCACGGAGGCGGCGGCCTCCCCGAGGCGCAACTGGCCGGCGGCGCTCTGCACGCTGACCTGCACGACCCCCATCACCGTGCCCATGAACAGCCCGTTGCCTAGCAGCAGGCCGGCCAGCGCGGTGGTACCGAGCGCGGACGCCCAAAACGCAAGCACAATAAAATTGGCGGTGACCAGCGCCAGCCCAACGACCGGGTAAATCGTGGTCAATCCGGTCTTGTTCATCAGCCGGCCGGTCACCAGCGATCCGGTCCCGATGCCGATGGTGAGCGGGACCAGCAGGAAGCCGGCTTCCGACGGCGATGCCCCCCGCACGACTTGCAGATAGACCGGAAGGAACGTGATCAGGGACACCAGCGCGGCGCCATGGCATGCGGCCAAGGCGTCGCTGTGCCAGATCGCCGGCTGCCGCAGCAACCCGAGCGGAATAAGGGGCGACGGCGTGCGGTTCTCATGCCGCACCAGCAGCACGAGCGCCACGATGCCGGCGGCGAGCAGCCCGCCGCCCAGTGGTATCACGCTGAGATCGACGTGTTGCACCTGCTCCAACGACAGCAACGTCGTTGCAACAAAGACGGTGAACAGAATGAGGCCGCCCGGGTCTGCCCGCCACGCAAGCCGCTCCACTTTCGGGGTGGGAAGCCGCCAGGTCAGCGCGACCGCACCCAGCCCGATCGGCAGGTTGACCAGGAATATCGCCTGCCAACCGAAATGCTCGGTCAGATAACCGCCGGCCACCGGGCCGAATGTGTTGGCGCAGACCGCGACCGCCGCGAGGTAGCCTTGGTAGCGCGCGCGCTCGCGCGGCGGGATCGCTTCGCCGATCAGCGCCTGCGATAGTGTCATCAGTCCGCCGCCGCCCAGGCCCTGCAGCACGCGCGCCAGCGTCAGCAATTCGACGCTGGGGGCGGCCGCGCACAGCAGCGACGCGACAATGAACAATGCGATCGCCGCGAACATCAGCCGGCGGCGGCCGAACGAGTCGCCCAGCCGGCCGTAGATCGGCGCCGCGATCGTCGATGCGATCAGATATGCGACGACAATCCACGACACGCGCTCGAATTGGCCGGTGGAGGCGGCGATCGCCGGCAAGGCGGTGGCGACAATGGTCTGATCCACCACCGCCAGGAACATCGGCAGCATGATCGAGGGAAATACCGTCAGGAACGCCGGATATTTCGCTGCCGGGGGCCCGGGAGGGCTTTTGCTTTGATCGGGCCCGTTCGACAAATGACTTTCCTGCTTCGGGATGGTCGACGCGCTTATCAGTGCGCCATCAAGACCGGCAAGGTCGCGTTGGCAAGGATGTGACGCGTCGCCCCGCCGAAGATCATCTGGCGCAAGCGGCTCTGGGTGTAAGCGGTCTTCACCAGCAGGTCGCAACCGAGCGAGGTCGTGTGGTCGAGAATGGTTTCTCCGGGCGTGCGCGTTCCGCGCTTGACCGTCAACGCGGTCGCTTTGATCCCGTTTTGGCGCAGGTGGTGCGCGGCCTCCTCACCCGATGGCCCGGCCACCGTGCCGCCTTCCACCGTCAGCACCGTCACCTGCTCGGCAAGACGCAGCAGCGGAAGCGCGAAAGTATTGGTGCGCGCTTGTTGCGTGCTGCGATTCCAGGCGACCATGACGTTGCGCGCCAGGGTCTGCGGCGCCGCCGGCGGGACGACCAGGACGGGCCGGCCGCTATCGAAGAGCGCCGCTTCCAACGGCGGCATTCGAGGATTTTCCGCCGCGGGCCCCGGTCGCCCGAGCACGATCAGATCGAAATTGCGGCCGTGGCTGCCGATGAAGGCATCTTCCGCCGCCTCAGCCCGCGGCCAGCTATAGGAATAGACCGCCGGCTCCCGGTCGCCATGCGGCACCTTATGGCTCTGCATGAAAGATTCGAATTGAGCCCGCGATTGATTGGCGGTGTCGCCTTCGAAGGCGCCTGAGATCGCCAGACTGCTGACCGGCTCGACGGTCACATAGGTGCCTAGCGAAGGCCGAACCGCGAAGCCTTCCATGTGGCTGTCGAACTCGCGGGCCACCAGCCGCGCGGCCTCGCAGACCGCCACCATCGCATCGTGATCCTCGGTCGGTATCAATAGAGTCTTCATGCTGGCCCGCGCGATTAAAACGCCTCCCCCTGACAACGACGGTCCTGGATTGGGGGTCCTGGCGGTATCCTAAACCCTTCCTTAACGGCGCCACAGTAGCTTTTCGGCAACGGAATCGGGCCTCAAGCCTGAGGCCGGGGGCAGCATGGTCCGCATCGAATTCAACCGCCTGCGTTTTCTCGTCATCGACGACAACGCCCATATGCGCCGGATGCTGCGCACGCTTCTGCACGGCTTTGGCGCGCGCGAAGTGCATGAGGCCGAAGACGGCGCCGCCGGCCTGGAAGCCTTTACCCATCACACCCCCGACGTCATCATCACCGATTGGGCGATGCCGATCTTCGACGGGCTCGAGCTCACCCAGATGATTCGCCAGCCGGGCGCCAACTCCAATCCCTACGTGGCCATCATCATGCTCACCGGCCATTCGGAAAAGAAACGCGTGGTCTCCGCCCGCGATGCCGGGGTCACCGAATTCCTCGCCAAGCCGATCTCGGCCAAGGGCCTCTATCAGCGCATCGTCAACGTAGTCGCCAATCCGCGCCCGTTCATCAAGACCAAGACCTATTTCGGTCCCGACCGCCGCCGCAACGTCAACCCGAACTATAACGGCACCGAGCGCCGCAAGGGCGGCAAGGCTGACGTCATCAAGCAAGCTCCCTTGTTCGAAAAAGCTCGCTCTCCAGGCTGATAGGGCAACGCACCATGGTTCCCCCGAAAAAACATTCGACGGCCGTCGTGACCTACGGCGATCACGAGGTCATCAAGCCGGAAAACAAGCTGCGCAAGGTGGTCAGCTCCAGACCACTGCAGCCGGGCGAGGACGATCCGGTCGCGCGCGCGGAAAAGGCGCTGGCCGACTTGTCGACGGAATTCTCGTCTTGGATGGACGCCGAATGCGAGCGGCTCGACCAGGCCCGTCGCAGCATTGCCGCCGGCGGCTTCACCCCGGAGAACAGGGACGCGATCTTTCGCGCCGCCCATGACATCAAGGGCGAAGCCGCAACCTTCGGATATCCTCTGGTGGCGCTGGCCGCCGACAGCTTATGCCGGCTGATCGAGCACACGCCCGACGTGACCCGCATTCCGATCCAACTGGTAGATCAGCATGTCAACGCCGTGCGCGCGATCCACCGCGAATATTCCCGCTCCGACGCCAGAGACCTGGCCGCCACGCTGACCGAGCGCTTGCGCGCGGTGACTGACGAGTTTCTCGTCCACGGGAACCGCGGCCGGCCGGATGTGCTCGAACAGATCATGGGCCCGTCGATCGCGCCGGAGTGAGCGTTCGACGGCGAAGCATACCTCTTTCATTCCCGCGCAAGCGGGAATCTAGCATTGCTTCTTTGCTAAATTGACTGGATCCCGCTTTCGCGGGGCGAGCGGCAATTGTCTACGCCACCAGTCGTGCGTCTTCGATGAGGCGACCGGCGTCGATCGAATGATCGTTGGCGACCAGATCGTCGCAGAACATGCGCGCTTCCTCGCGCGCGGCCTCGACCGCAAACCGCCGCAGCAACGCCAGCAGCGACGTCAGATCCCGGCCGCGTTCGCAGAGGCACGCCTCCAGCACGCGCTCGACCAGGCGCCGCTTGAGCCTCGCCACGTCGCCCCGCTCGCCGATGAGCGCGCCCGCGCGCATCGCCACGATCGCTTCGCGGAATGCCGGATAAGCCTGATCCGGCAGTCCGGCCTTGCGGTAGAGCGCGCCGAGGCCGGAAATATTTCGGTCGTGGACATAGCCGGTGACGCGGTCGATCGGCACGCCCGATAAGTCCGCCAGCGCCTCCTCGAACAACACGACATTGCCGGAGAGCAGCGCGCGCAGAAGCATGCCGGCGGTGAGCTGGCCGCTCTCGCGCAAATGCTGCACCAGGTGGCTGACCTCCTCGTAAGGCGTGTCGGCGGCGAGCGCGACGGTCGCCTTCTCGCAGGCCTCGCGCGCCGCGTTTTCGGCATGTTCAGAGCCCAGCCATTGCCGCCCGGCGACGTAGCCGGCGAGCGTCTGCGAAAGCTTGGCGAGCAGCGCCTGGCGGGTTGCCATCGGCAGATCGGCGCGCGCCATCAGCGGCTCGCGGATCGCCGCCAGATGGCCGAAGCGTTCGACGATACGATCGATGGAGAACGACGCGATATCGGCGTCGGAATTTTCCAACAGCGCGAGGCAGGCCTGCGCCGATCCCACTTCCGCGATCGCCGCGGCGAGCGGGCGCGGTAGCATGGCGCGACTGGCGATGGCGGCCTGTGCAGCTGGCTGCGCGGTGGCCACCAGGTCGACCAGATCGGTTTCCTGCAGCAGCGGAGACAGCGCCAGAATCGCCATCGCGATCTCGGGCTGATCATTGGCAAGCGCGTGCACCACCACGAACGGCGCCTTCTGCGAGGTGGCGAACACGTCCGCAAGCGCACGCCGCACCAGCGGCGATGGATCGTCCAGCAACATGATCATCGCGCCTTCGGCGGCGGCGATATCATCGGGCGACAAATCGGAATAGAGATAGGCGCGTGCTAGCGCCGATGTGGCCTCGGCCCTTTCGCCGGGCGGAGCGTGGCGAATCCACTGCAAAAAATGGCGAACTATCATTGGCACTACCTGACGCGACCGACAACCATCGTACACATCGATGGCAACGCTCAGGATAACCGACGACGCTTAACAAAGTGTTCACCATAGAAATTGTGGCGGGGTTAACCATGCGGTAAGCCGCGCGCGCCGCCTCAGATCTTGCCGCCGCTCGGCTTGCGGCCATTGGCGGGCGGATCGCTGAATAAGTTGAGCATCAGCGAGCGCTCGCTTGCAGCCGGCGCATCGGACTTTGCTGGCGTCCACAGATTGCTCACGGTCTGCGTGACTGGTGCATTGCCGCGATCGGTGAACATCGATTGAAAGAACGGTCGCGCCGCCGGCGGGACCGCCGGGACTGGGACCGGCACCGCCGGCGGCAGGTTGCTGGCCTGCGCGTAAGCCTGCGTGACACCGGCTGTGTCGGGCGCAGCAACCGGGGCGGTCGCGCTGCCGCGCAGCGCCGGAGCAAATGCAATTGCGCGCGCGACCGCGAAGCGTCCGGTCAGCGTGGCATATACGTCGCTAACGCTGCGCGGCTGGCCGGACCGGTTGACGAAGATGCCCGGATTGGCCGCCGCCGCTTGCGGAAAAATCTGCGAGGCGTTCGCTTGCGGCTGGCTCGTGGTCGCGTTGATCAGTTTCGCGGCCCCATCGGGGCCGAGGAAATGCGCGATATAGAGCTCTCCTTCGGACGGCTGACGGCCGATCGCGGCGGCCAGTTGCGCGGCATTGGTCTGCGTGAAGGCACCCGCCATGGTCGCGCTCACGCCCGGATCGTTGCGCAAACGCATGATCTCCGCACGCAGGCTCGGATCGGCCACCTCGAAACGGCCGTCAGCATTTAGCGTAATAGCATCCGCATATTGGCCGTAACCGTGCGCCGGCCCGGCATTCTTGAGTGTCGAAAGCCAGGTCTGGTCGATGAACTGATACAACCCCCTGGCCGAGGAGGTGGTCGCTTGCGCGGCGGGATTGAGGTTGGATTCCATGCGCGCGGCGGTCAGCAGATATTCGAAACTGGCGCCGGTCGAGCGCGCCGCATCGCGGATCGCACCGGCGACACGCGCCGACGCATTGGCTATGATGGAATCGATCGCCATGTCTGGCCTTAGAAAGTCTGGTCTTAAAACGACGGGCCGCAAGGTCACGGACCGACCTATGGCCATACCGGACGCCGACATTCGCGAGTTCTGTCGATCCTGGGTAATTATGGTAAACGAATGATTAACGGCGGCGGCAAGCCGTCCTAATCACAATGCGGAGAGTAGCGATGGTTGACACGATCCAGCGGCACAAGCGCGGCGGGCTCTATTTCGAGGACTTCGAGGTCGGCAAGACCTACGAGCACTGCTACACGCGCACCGTCACCCAGATGGACAACATGTTGTTCTCCAACATGACGCTCAATCCGCAGCCGCTGCACATCGACCGGCATTTCTGCGAGCAGGAAACCGAATGGGGCCAGCCGCTGATGAATTCGCTGTTCACGCTCGGCCTGATGATCGGCATCCAGGTCTCCGACATGACGGTCGGCACGACCATCGCCAATCTCGGCATGACAGACGTGCGATTCCCCAATCCGTTGTTCGAGGGCGACACCGTCCATTGCACGACTCAAGTCGTGAGCAAGCGCGAATCGAAGTCGCGGTCCGGCGCCGGCATCGTCGAATTTCATCACAAGGCGTTCAAGCAGGACGGCACGCTGGTGGCCGAATGCCACCGCAACGCCTTCATCAACATGCGGCCGAAGTGAATTGATGCGCTCACTTCTGTTCGTTCCCGCCGACGGCGGTTCCAAGCTCGATAAGGCGATGGCGAGCGGCGCCGACGCCGTCATTCTCGACCTCGAGGATTCGATCGCGCCCCAGCGCAAAGCGCAGGCGCGCGGCGCCGCGTTGGAATTCCTAAGAAGCGCGCAAGCCAAGACGCCGCGCCCGCGCCTGCTGGTGCGCATCAACGGCCTCGACACCGGCATGACCGACGCCGATCTCGACGCCGTGGTGGCGGGCAAGCCCGATGCCATTCTATTTCCGAAGGCGGAAGGCGGGACGAGCGTCACCCATCTCGGTGCCAAATTGACTGCGCGCGAGGCCATCGCCGGCCTACCCGAAGGTTCGATCAAGATATTGGCGCAAACGGTCGAGTCCGCCATGGGCCTGTTCACCGCCGGGACCTATCGCAATTCGAGCGCGCGGCTGATGGGGATGACCTGGGGCCCGGAGGATTTGTCGTCGGAACTGGGTGCCGAAGCCAATCGCGAAGCGGACGGCACGCTCACCGAGCCTTACCGGCTGGCGCGTTCATTTTGTCTGTTCGGCGCGGCGGCGGCGAAAGTCCCGGCGATCGAGACGATCCACGTCAACTTTCGCGACGCGGACGTCCTGCGCCGCGACACCGAGCTGGCGCGGCGCGACGGCTTCAGCGGACGGCTGGCCATTCATCCGGCCCAGGTGGCGGTGATCAACGAGGTATTCACGCCGAGCGCCGAGCAGATCGCCAAGGCCAAGGCCGTGGTTGCCGCTTTCGCGGCGAAGCCCGGCGCCGGCACCGTCGGCATCGACGGCACAATGTACGATCGCCCGCATCTGTTGCGGGCGCAGGCCTTGCTGGCGCGCGTCGGCTAAAGACTATTCGGCGGCTTCCGCCGGGATGGCGTCGTGCGCGTGGCCGACCTGCGCCTCCTTCACCCGTTTGGCATGGGCGACATAGGCGCGCGCCGCGTCGGTACCGAACAATTCGTGAGTTGCCGCTTCATCGGTCGTGACCGCCGTCATGGCCGTGTCAGTGTAGGCGTAGCGTTGCGGATCGTGCTTGATGCGCAGGTAAATACGGCGCAGCTTGAAATAGAGCGCCGTCCAGCGCACCAGCTTGCTGGCGACCTCGGCGAGATATTTCGGATAGAACGACCAGACTGGCTCGATGGCGAAACCGGGCCGGCGGTCGAGCCGATATTTCAAGCGCAACAGCCCGCTTTCGAGCGGATGGATGTGCTCGATATTGATCGAGCCCATGAACCAAGTGATGAGGAACAGCGCGTTACTCGCATTCGCCCGCGTCTGCGCCACGCGTCGCAGAATCGTCTCCACATGGTCGATGGTGTAATAGCGCTGCCAGGCCATCTTGTAGGCGCGATCCCAGTCCGCGCGCGACATCTTCGGGTGCGTCGTGCAGATGTGATTGAGATCGTATTTGTTCATGTCCGGATCGAGCGGCGCGCCGGCCTTGAACAACTTGAGATGGTCCTCCGAGCCCGGCAACGGCGTCAGATAGAAAAACTCCAGCAGATCGACCGGCAGTTCGCGCTTGATCACGTCGATGTCGTGCATGATCGAGTCGACGGTGTCGTTCGGAAATCCGAGGATGTAGCCGGCATAAGTAAGGACGGCCGCACTCTTCCACGCCAGCAGCATCTCTCGATATTCGGTGATCTTGTTCTGTCGCTTCTTGGCGCCGAGCAGATTGTCCGGGTTGATGTTCTCCAGCCCGATGAACACGCGTTTGACGCCGGCGCGCGCGCATTTCTCGACGAAGTTCGGCAGCTTGTAACAAAGTGTATCGACCTGGATGATGAAGCTGGTGTTGAACTTTTCCACTTCGCGCAGAAAGATGAGGCGATCGAGGATGATCTCCCAGTCCTTGTTGCGGGCGAAATTGTCGTCGGTAATGAAGAAGGCGCGCAGGCCTTGGGCGTAGTTCAGCCGCACGATGCGCTCGATGTCGTCCGGCGAGCGGCGGCGCGACTTGCGCCCTTGTACGTTGATGATGGTGCAGAAAGAGCATTGATAGGGACAGCCGCGGCCGGCGTCGAAAGAGGTGGTGCCGGCGATCGTGCGCTGCGCGCGTTCGACCCGCAGCAGCGGAACTGGTGTGCCCTCAATCCCCGGCAGATCGTCCATATAATTATATAGCGGCTTGAGCGCGCCGGCGTCGGCATCGCGCAAAACGATCTCGAGCCGGCCTTCGGCTTCGCCCGCGAACAGCGACAAGCCCATGGCACGGGCGCGGTCGAGATCGGCGTCGACGCCGCCGAGCATCGAGAGCACGCCCGACACATGAAAGCCGCCGATGCCGACTTGAATGCCACGTTCACGCAGCGGCTTCGCTAGATCGAGCGCGCGCGGGAACTGGTTCGATTGTACGCCGGCCAACATCACCATGCCGGCGCCGGCAGCCTCGATCATCGCCGCCAAACGCTCGGGGCGGATGCGGGTGTTGATCTCGTCGAAGGCGTGGATCTCGACATCGACGTCATCGCCAAGCGCGCGGCGCTCGGCGCAATCCTTGGCGAGACCGTAGAGCGCGGCCAGCGAGTTCGACGGGACCGGCGAGCGCAACCATTGGATAACGTAGCCGTTGTCGTCGTAATGCGACGGCTTGACCAGCAGGAGGCAAAAACGCCGCCGTGCCGCGCTTTGTACTGCCGCCATTGCACTCATATCGACCCGCAGCCCCACCACCAAGCCAAACGAAACCGATGGCTATCCATACCATGCGACTTTCGCTTCGCGAAATCGATTCTGTCGGTTAGCGGCGCGGTTTGGCAGGCGCCCCGCTATTGACCGATTTCGGGTCGAACGCCTTGTCGATATTACGGAATTCCTGCGCGATCGCCCTGCTCAGCCGGGTTTGCGTTTAGCGAATGCCGACAGCATCCGTTTCGGCTCGTCGGTCTCGAAAGCGCGCACAAAGGCGTCGATGCCGGCCGCGATGGCGCGATCAACCGGCAGCCCTTCCCACGCGCGCATGAGCGCCTTCTGCCGGCGCACCGCCCGCGGGCCGGCCGTAAGGATCGCCGCCACGATCGTCTCGATTTCCGCATCGAGCGCATCGTGACCGACAACCCGCTCGACCAGCCCCCAACGCAGCGCGGTCTCGGCGTCGATCGTCTCTCCCAGCATCAACAATTCGCGCGCATGGCCGAAGCCGATCAGGCGCGGGATCAACGCCGCTTCGACCACCGAGGGAATGCCGACCTTGACTTCCGGCATGCTGAACTTGGCGCGGGCCGAGGCGATCCTCAGATCGCACGACACCGCCACTTCCAACCCGGCGCCGAGTGCATAGCCGTCGAGCCGCGCGATCACCGGCACCGGCAACTGCCGTAATGCGTCACAGGTGCGGTGCACCAACGTGATGAAGCCTTCGGCGCTATCGCGGTCGAGCGCCGCCATCTCCGGAATACTGGCGCCGCCGATGAAAGCCTTGTCGCCCGCTCCGGCAATAACCAGCGCGCGCAGTTCGTCGTGCTCCGCCAACGCTTCGACTTTTTCGATGAATTCGCTCATCAGCGCGCGGGTGAGCGTGTTGAGCTTGGCCCGGTTGTCGACCGTCACATAAGCGACCGTGCCGCCGGCCCGCGGATCGAGCCGCAGGTCGACACGAGGCGCGGGGGTGCCGGTCATGGCTCAGCGCGGCTTGCCGTAGACCGCCTTCGGATCGAAGGTTTTTTCGCCGTCGCGGAATTCCAGCTTTGCGCCGCCGCTTTCGCCGAGCGCAACGGCGCGGTAGAAGCACGTGCGCCGCCCCGTGTGGCAGGCGCCCTCGCCCGCCTGTTCGACTTTCAGCCACAACGCGTCCTGGTCGCAATCGACGCGCAGCTCGACCACGCGCTGGACGTGGCCGGAGCTCTCGCCCTTCTTCCAGAGCTTCCTGCGCGAGCGGCTGTAGTACCAGGCCTCGCCGCTTTCGACGGTGCGGCGAAGCGCTTCCGGGTTCATGTGCGCGACCATCAGCACGTCGCCCGATTTGGCGTCGGTCACGACGGCCGTGATCAGTCCGTCCGCGCCGAATTGCGGCGCGAAGGCGAGGCCTTCCTCGATCTCGGATTTGTCAGCCAAAACTTGCCTCGCGTCGGTTACGCGGGGCTTAGCGTTGCGCCCCACGCAGCATGGTCATGAAACGGACTTGCTCGCTGGCATCCTCGCGGAATGCGCCGGTGAAATGCGTCGTCACCGTCAGCGCGCCGGGCTTCGTCACCCCGCGCAGCGACATGCACATGTGCTCGGCTTCGATCATCACCGCGACGCCGCGCGGCTTGAGGATCTCGTCGATCGCGGTCGCAATCTGCGAATTCAGATGCTCCTGCGTCTGCATGCGATGCGCATAAACGTCGACCAGCCGCGCCAGCTTGGACAGGCCGACCACCCGTTCGACCGGCATATAGGCGACATGCGCTTTGCCGTAGAACGGCATCATGTGATGTTCGCAATGCGAATAGAACGCGATGTCCTTGACCAGCACGAAATCGTCATAGCCGCCGGTCTCGCTGAAGGTGCGGTCGAGCACCTCCACCGGACACTCACGGTAGCCCTGGTAGACTTCCTCGTAAGCGCCGATGACGCGCTTGGGCGTTTCCAGCAGGCCTTCGCGGTCCGGGTCGTCACCGGCAAAGGCGATCAGCGTGCGCACGGCGGCTTCCGCCTGCTCGCGCGAGGGGCGCGGTTCGACCGGCGTGGGCGCCGCCCGCACGTGCTCCGATAGGCCCTGCTTCGGCCACGGCTTTATGATCGTACTCTTGGCGTCCATAACGGTCTCTCCGTTCGACCGGCGCTCGCTCGACGAGCAGCACCGGGAGTGTCACCGGGGTGGCCGCGTCAGTAACCCGTCGGACCGCTTTTAGTCCAATGCGGGGCGCCTGGACGCCGCATTCCCATTCGGCATGGCTCGCAGACTATGCCTCGGCGCCAAGAACCCCTTCTCGCGCCATCGGGTCAGCCCCTATATATTCGTTTGAATGGCGGTGGCAATCCGTGGTTCTACGCAGATCGGCAAAACGTCAATGCTTAACGAGGTTTACAACAGCAAAATACTCGACCTGGCGGGCAATATCCCCCGCCTGGGACGTCTCGATACACCCGATGCCAGCGCTACCGCCCATTCCAAGCTGTGCGGTTCCACGGTCACCGTCGACCTTAAGATGAACGGTCCGGTGGTCGGTGATTTCGCCCACGACGTGAAGGCCTGCGCGCTCGGCCAGGCCTCATCTTCGATCATGGCCCGCTATATCGTCGGCTCCATGCCGGCCGAACTGCGCGAGCTACGCGAGACCGTGCGCAAGATGCTGAAGGAGAACGGCCGGCCGCCCTCCGGCAAATGGGCCGATATCGCAGTGCTCGAGCCGGTGCGCGATTACAAGGCGCGCCACGCTTCGACCATGCTCACCTTCGATGCGGTGGTATCGGCGCTCGATCAAATCGACGCCAAACAACCAAAGAAGCCGTCAGTGGCGGCAGAATAGATCACTTCGCAGACGCGATACCGCCCGTCTTAGGTATCGACAAGTCGGCGCGGTCGCCGCTCGGCTTCACGCAACCGGCGGCCAGCCGCGGCAGGTTCTGCTGCGCCCCGGTATTGCCGAAGCGGATGCCGGTGGCCATGCTGGCGCTCTTGGTCTCGATAAACATCGAATGATTCCCAGCGCCGGCGAAGGCGCCAATCAGCGCGGCTGGCACGGAACCTGTGGCATAAGTGACAAGCTCGTCGGGCTGCGCGCGGCGTTCCGAGGACACCACCTTGAGCTGGGCCGACATGCCGCCGACCATCACGGTCACCGCGTCGAGTTCGGCCGGCACCTGGCTGCCGCCGCCGTAATGGCGCCGCTCGATATAGCTGACGTCGTAGTTGTCGCCGCCAGCGCCGCAGGCAACCATGAGATCGAAGCTGCCGATGTCCTCACCGTCGACGGTGAGCGGCTGGCGCCGCGTCAGTGACGCAACGCCTGCACGATCGACCATCGCCCAGCGCCGTTCGCTGATATTGGTCGCTTGGGCGCCATCGGTCACACGCGGAGCAGGCGCCGCCATGGCCGGCGCCGGAGACGCCGCGACCGTGGCGGCCACCGGCGGCGCGGCCGGCAGTTCGGTCGCGAGCCGAGTGCGGTGCGTTTCTTCCGCCGTCAAGGCGTGCATCGGTTCCCAGGGTGGAACGCGCAATGCGAGATTGAGCAGTTCGATCGAGCCGCCCATGTCGACGGTATAGCGAGCCAACCGACCGATATCGCGCTGGACCAGAACGAGGTCCTCGGCGGTGTAGTTCGCCGCGGTCGGATCGTCGCGGCGGTCGCCGAGCCAGATTTGATGCACCATCACGCGCGCTTCCGGCGGCACCGTGCGGTGCACGCCGCCGAGCAGCACAAAGCTGCACATCGATTCGCAATCGGCGCGCGGCGAGAATTTGGCGCGCGGCGGATCCTGCCGCGCGCTGTCGAGATCGACGACGCGGCCGACCGTGGTGTCGAGGCCGAAGCGGCGAATGTCGCTCCCGAGCGCGATGGCGCCGAGTACCGAACCGCCGTCGGAATCGAGCACGACCGTTGCGCCGGCGAGATCGTGGCCTTGCGCGAACAATTCGAAGTCGCGCGCGGTCTCCGCCGTGATGGCGCCGCTCGCCGAAATCCACAGCTCGCACTTGGCGCCGCAAGCGTCGTCCGGCCCTTGCAGGCGCAGTTCGAAGCGCATCGGCAGCATGCGATCGGCGTTGTCAGCCGACGCCGGCAACGGATTCACCAGCGCCGCCGCAGCAAGCGCAATAGCGAACGTAAGGAAGCGATTCATTCTTCCCCTTCTCGCCGTCGAGCCCTTATTGCTGGCGCGGTTGTCCGCGTTCGTATTGGGCTTTGGCGGCCTTATGAGACCCCCGGTCAGGTCGTTTTAATCAGCCGGCAGATTCGGGTCTAGTGTAAAAAAGTCGCTATCGACATTGTCTTGAATCAAACCGGCGGTTCCACCGTGATGGAACTTTATCGTGGAACTTTATGGCGGAACTTTATGGCGGAAATGAGCGAACCACAAACGTCATCCTCCGGCCTCGCACGCCTGCCGCGGCGCTTCGGGCGTGGCCTGGTGGCGATCTATCGCTATACGCTCGCCCCGCTGATCGGCCCGCGTTGCCGGCATCTGCCGGGCTGCTCGGACTATGCCGACGAAGCGATCGGGCGTTTCGGGCTGTGGGCGGGTGGCTGGATGGCATTCGCGCGCATCCTGCGCTGCCAGCCCTGGGGGACGCACGGACTCGATTTTGTGCCAGCCAAGTTGCCGGAGCGCGCGCGTTGGTGGACGCCGTGGCGTTATGGGCGCTGGCGGGGAACGAACGAGAGCCCGCCCCGCTAGTTGCGTCGGTGGAACTTCTTGCTATATCCCTCTCTCTTCAAGTGGCGCTTACCTGCATTCGTAGGCAGCGAGTGAGCAAGGAGACGAGACATGGTCGCGCTGACCTTTCCCGACGGCGCGCGTCGGGATTACCCCCAGGGCACAACCGGGCTGGATATCGCCAAGGGCATTTCGCCCTCGTTGGCCAAGCGCACCGTGGCCATGGCACTCGACGGCGCCGTCGCCGATCTTGCCGACCCGATCGAGCGCGATACAAAAATCGAATTTCTCACCCGCGAAGACCCACGCGCGCTGGAGCTGATCCGGCACGACGCCGCGCACATCATGGCGGAAGCCGTGCAGTCGCTGTGGCCGGGCACGCAGGTCACCATCGGCCCGGTGATCGAGAACGGTTTTTATTACGACTTCGCGCGCAACCAGCCGTTCACGCTGGAAGACCTGCCCGTCATCGAGAAGAAGATGAAGGAGATCGTCGCGCGCGATAAGCCCTTCACCAAGGAAGAATGGTCGCGCGAGCAGGCCAAGAAGGTGTTCGCCGACAAGGGCGAGAACTTCAAGGTCGAACTGGTCGACGCCATTCCGGAAGACCAGAAAATCAAAATCTACAAGCAGGGCGACTGGTTCGATCTCTGCCGCGGCCCGCATATGACCTCGACCGGCAAGGTCGGCAACGCCTTCAAACTGATGAAGGTGGCGGGCGCCTATTGGCGCGGCGACTCGAAGAACCCGATGCTCACCCGCATCTACGGCACCGCCTTCGCTAAACAGGACGAACTCGACGCTTATTTGAAGCAGATCGAGGAAGCCGAGAAACGCGACCACCGCCGCCTCGCGCGCGAGATGGACCTGTTCCATTTCCAGGAAGAGGCGCCCGGCTCGGTGTTCTGGCATGCCAAAGGCTGGACGCTGTTCCAGCAGCTCGAGAACTACATCCGCCGCTGCCAGCAGGCCACCGGCTACATCGAGGTGAACTCGCCGCAGATGATGGACCGCGAGATGTGGGTCACCACCGGCCACATCCCGACCTACAACGACATGATGTTCCTCACCGCCAAACGCGAGGAGGACGAGCGCGTCTATGCCATCAAGCCGATGAACTGCCCGGGCCACGTGCAGATCTTCAAGAACGGCCTGAAGTCGTACCGCGACCTGCCGATGAAGATCGCCGAGTTCGGCAAGGTACACCGCTTCGAGCCCTCGGGCGCTTTGCACGGGCTGATGCGCGTGCGCGCCTTCACTCAGGACGACGCGCACATCTTCGTCATGGAAAGCCAGATCGCCGAGGAAGTGCTCAAGGTCAACAATCAGATCCTGTCGATCTACGAGGACTTCGGTTTCTCCGACGTGCGCATCAAATTCTCCGACCGCCCCGACAAGCGCATCGGCGACGACGCGGTCTGGGACAAGGCGGAGGCCGCGCTGATGGCGGCGCTCAAAGCCTCCGGGCGGCCGTGGACGCTCAACAAAGGCGAAGGCGCTTTCTACGGGCCCAAGCTCGAATACGTGCTGCGCGACGCCATTGGCCGCGAATGGCAATGCGGCACCGTGCAGGTCGATCTCAATCTGCCGGGACGACTCGGCGCCTTCTACATCGACGAGCATTCCAACAAAGTGACGCCGGTGATGCTGCATCGGGCCATGTTCGGCTCCATGGAGCGATTCACCGGCATCCTGATCGAGCACTATGCCGGACACCTGCCGCTCTGGCTGTCGCCGACCCAGGCCGTGGTCGCCACCATCACGCTCGACGCCGACGATTACGCGCGCGAGGCGATCGCGGCAGCGCGCGCCCGCGGCCTGCGCGTCGAGGGCGACCTGCGCAACGAGAAGATCAATTACAAGGTGCGCGAGCACTCGCTTGCCAAGGTGCCAGCCCTCCTGGTGGTCGGCAAAAAGGAAGCGGCCGAGCGCACGGTTTCGATCCGCCGCCTCGGGCAGGAGAAACAGGAAGTGATGCCGCTCGACGCCGCCCTGACCGCGCTCGCCGCCGAAGCCGTGCCGCCCGACATGAAGCGGGCTACGGCAGTCTGAAACTTGCGCATTTGGTGAATAACCGCAAGAATTCCCGTTATGGTTGATTTTACCCTAGGCCGCGCGGCGAAGCCGTCGTTGGTGAATCCCGATTAACCAAATACAAACTTCGCCCGCCCTATTCTGCTGCGGATCGACCACAGGATCAGGGAGTGCCCGCCGGCTAACCCGTTTCGTGTAACGAATCGGGGTCCGGTCGATTGGCACGCAGAGGCACTGCCTTGCATTCTCGTTTCTCAGCCCTCATCAGTCCCGGTCACGCGCAGTTTTTCGCCGGCGAGTGCCCGATCCCATGCGCACGCTGAGGCTCCGGGCCTTGTTCTCCCGCTTGCAGGTCCGCATCGGCACCAAGCTCGCCATCACGGTCGGCATCGGCGTCTTGCTGGTGGCCGGCATGATCGCCAATCAGCAGTTCAGCAATGCCTCGGTGGCGCGCCATGCCGAACTCGAGCGCAACGAACAGTTCGTCACCGCGGATATGCTGCGCGCCAGCGTCGCATTGCAGCGCATGCAGACCGGCACGCGCGAAATACGGCTGGCGATTTCCGAGCGGGAGGCCGAACAAGCGCTTGCCGAATTGCGCGAGAGCATGAGCAGCGCCGTCGGCTATCTCCTGTCCGCGGTACAACTGTGCGAGGACACTGACAATTGCGCGCGCTTCGAGAAACTCGTCAAGTTGGCCAAGGCCTATGCCGTCACCGCCGCCGAGATGACGGAACTTAAAAAAGACTACAAGGAAATCGCCAAGCCACTCGCGGAAGTCAGCAAAGTCGGCACTGAGATTGACGCCCTGATCGCGAAGGCGACATCCGACGCCAAGACGCTCGCCTCTCAGCGAATGGCCGCAGCCGCGGCGCGCCGGACGGAGGCCGCGCAGATCAGTATGGCGATCGGATTTATTGTCGTCATCATCCTGACCGGAGCAGGAGTTTTTGGCGTGCTTTCGATCGGCCGGCCCATCAAGAACATCGCCGGCGTGCTGCTCCAGCTTGCCGATGGCACGCGCGAGTTCAAAATCCCCTATACCGGTCGCGGCGACGAAGTCGGCGACGCAGCGCGGGCGGCACGCGCCTTTCGCGACAATCTCGTGCGGCTTGAAAAGCTCGAGGCCGAGCAGAAGGAAGCGGCCGCGCGCGCCGTGGCCGAACGCAAGAGCATGGTGCGCGAGCTTGCCGATACCTTCGAGCAAGCTGTCGGCAACATCGTCGCGGCGGTGTCATCCGCCGCTAGCGACCTTGAGGTGACGGCCGGCACCTTGACCAAGAACGCGAATGCGACCCAGCAGCTCTCCGCCGCGGCCGCGGCCGCCTCCGCGCAAGCCTCGGCCAACGTCCAGTCGGTGGCTTCGGCAACCAGCGAGGTGGGTGCCTCGATCGAGGAGATCGGGCGGCAGGTGCAACAATCCACCAAAATAGCCGCCGAGGCAGTGCAACAGGCAGAACAGACCGACGCACGCATTGCCGATTTGTCGCGCTCGGCGAGCAGTATTGGCGACGTGGTCAAGCTCATTACCACGATCGCCGGTCAAACTAATCTCCTCGCCCTCAACGCCACGATCGAGGCGGCGCGTGCCGGGGAAGCCGGCCGCGGTTTTGCGGTGGTCGCCACCGAGGTGAAGACGCTCGCCACGCAGACCGCCCAAGCGACCGAAACGATCAAGACGCAAATTGCCGAAATGCAAAATATGACCAGGGAATCGGTGGCCGCGATCAAGGAGATCGGCGGCACGATCCGCCGTATCTCGGAGATTGCCGCGACCATCACCGGCGCCGTCGATGCGCAGGGCGCAGCGACGCAGGAGATCGCTCACAATATCGCTCAAGCCGCGCAGGGCGCGGCGCAAGTGGCGGTCAACATCACCGACGTGAACCATGATGCCGACGAAACCGGCACGGCCTCGATCAAGGTTCTGCAGGCAGCGCAATTTCTGTCGGGCGAGAGCCGCAAACTCGGCCTCGAGGTCGAGAAATTCATCAACACCGTGCGCGCCGCCTGATACGGCCGGTGTGACGCACCTCTCAGTGAGCCAGCGTCGCCTGCTTGAGCGCGCGCATCACGTCGCCGCGCGAGATCATGCCGAGCAGTTGGCCGTCGGGACCAAGCACCGGGAAGCTGCGGATTTTGAGGTTCACCATCAATTGTAGCACGCGGGTCAAGGGCGTGGCCGGCTCGACGTTCACTACGCCCTCGGTCATCACCTCTCCGACCGTGCGTTTCATCAAGATGTCGTAGCTCGGAACCAACTGGCCGGTCGTGAAGCCGAAGGCGCGCAGAAAATCGAACTTGGTGACGATGCCGAGCAAATGCCCGTTATCCACGACCGGCAACGCATCGAAATCGTGCTGCGCGAACAGCGATTCCAGTTCGGCCATGGTGCATTGGCGCGTTACGGTTTTGACCTTCGGCGTCATGTATTGCGCGGCTGTCGATTCAAGAAAGTAAAACATGTCTACCGATCCTCGTTCATTGGCCCGACCGCCGGCGCGCCGGTGCGCCGATTCATAGAGCATGATCCGTCCGGGTGGAATCGGATCATGCTCCCGCTGTTCAATCTTGCAAAAGTTCCTCGCCGCGGCGGTTCCTTCTCTGCCGCGGCCGGCGTTACGGCCGCACCTTCCCGCTCATATTGACGTCAGCCTTGCCGCTCGCCGCCAGGCTGTCGAGCGAATCATAGAGCAGTTGCAGGACGTAACGTCCGTTATGGTAGGCGGCGCCCGGATCGCGCACCGAGTACGTGTAGTTGAACACCGCCTGCAACAGGCGCGGCGTATAGGCCGTGTATTTATTCGCCATCTTCATCTCTTCCGGATCGATACGGCCGTTGCCGTTGCTGTCGGCGTACCAATAGGGGAACGCGGCCTTGGTGAAGGCGATCGGCGTGCCGCCGACATTCTTGGAATAGGTCTGGATCGCAGCGTAAAGCTGCGTCTGCAGGCCGGCGATCTCGCGCGCGAGACCTTCTTCCTTGCCGTTGCCGTCGAAGTCGCCGCGCGTCGACATGCGGATGCCGGCAAGATCGGCGACGCTCTTGATGCCGGTGTGGCAGCCGCCGCAGCGATCGATCTTGACCTCGCCGGTGTGCGGCTGATGGCAGTCGGTGCAGGTGCTCACATTCGGCATGTGCGCGAAACGGCCCGCATAGTTCTTGCCGTCATACTCGTAACCCACCTTCGCCTCGGTGCCGTAGATGGTCGCGCCGGCCGGGAAATAGTGTACGTGCAGGAAAGCGAGTTTCGGATTTGGCGTATCGGGCGTCATTCCGGCGATCGCCTTGTTCACGCTCGCCGTCGACTCGCGGCCCTGGTGGCAGGTCATGCACAGATTGGCGTCGTTGTTGCCGGTGTCGACACTGATGCCGCTGGCGAAATTGACCTTGCCGACCGTGTGCCGGGCGTAGCTCAGCATGTCGGCGTGGCAATTGGTGCAGGCGAAGCCGTTCTTGGCGTGCGGCGTCGGCGTGTTCTTACCTTCCTTCAGATATTCCGGAACGCTGTTGGCGCCGTGGCAGCGCGCACACACGGCCGGGATTTCCTTTTCCTTGTCCCAGTCGTGGAAGGCCTCGGCGTTGCGCGCGAAGTGCCCCTTCCAAAACTCGAGCTGGACGCCGACTTCAGCCGTCTCCGCCGAGCGGCCGATGCCGCCGGCCCATAGCGTCATCGCCGCTATGGCAACAGAAAATGTCGTGAGTTTCTGCAATCGTCGGATCGCGCGCATGGCTTGCTCCGTCTCGCCTGGCTACTGTTCATCGAGCCTCTCGGTCGATTGTTGTCAATCGACTGCTGCAAGCGGCGCATCCCCACCCGGTATTTTTCCGAGCCTTTTGATTGCTGATCGTGAGCGCTCCCTGAACGAGCGCATTGATCTCGGTCAACGCTGCCGCACTGGCGCAGAAAGCGGTATCGGGTTAGCGATTCTGGCTCACGATATAAGCGGTGAGATCGGCAGCCTCGGCGCGCGTGAGGCTCATGTCCGGCATCTTCGGATGCGGCAGCAGGAGATAGAGCGCGAGCTTGGCGGCATCGAAACCCGGCATCTTGGCCATGGCGGAGAACGGCGCTGCCTGCGTGTTGCCGCTTTTCTGGTCGGTGGCGACCACATGACAGGCCGCGCACCAGCGCTTGGCGAGCCGTTCGCCATTCGCCACGTCGGCGGCGACCGCCGCGTGCGAGAATGATGCGACGGCGATGAGCAACGACAGTCCGGAAATTATTCCACGCATGAGCGGCCGCCTCGTTGAGCAAAATACATATTAGCAGGAAATGCTATCGGCGCTGTGACCTAGATCAAGGGTGACGTCAGCGGCCGGCCGCGGCGCGAATTTGGGCGCGCTCGTCGCCGGCGTTGGGCGGCCGTTCGAGCATAGCCATGAAGCGATCCGCCCAATGGGAGATGTCGTTCGCCACCAGCACCTTGAAATTGGCCGCCTGGCGCTGACGCCGTTCCTCCAGTGGCATCGCCAGCGCGCGGTTGATGGCGATTGCAACGCCTTCCGGATCGTATGGATTGACCAACAGCGCGGCGGCGCATTCGTGCGCCGCGCCGGCAAAGCGCGACAGGATCAGCACGCCCGGGTCGTCCGCATTCTGCGCCGCGACGAATTCCTTGGCCACCAAGTTCATGCCGTCGCGCAGCGGCGTGACAAGCCCAGCGCGCGCGGCGCGGTAAAGGCCGGCCAGCGCGGTGCGGCTGTGCGCCTTGTTGATGTAGCGCAGCGGCGTCCATGACGCCTCGCCATAAGTGCCGTTGATGCGGCCCACCGCCTCGCCCACCAGCCGCCCAATGTCGGTATATTCCGGAATGTCGGTGCGGCTGCGCGGCGTGATCTGCAGATAGGTGACCTTGCCGCGCCAGTCCGGAAAATTGGCGAGGAAGCGCTCGAACGCACTCATCCGTTCGGGGATGCCCTTGGTATAATCGAGCCGGTCGACGCCGATGATCATGGCGCGGCCCGACAGACTCTCGAGAACCTCGCGCACGAATTCCGTCTCGATGGCGCGGCGCGCCAGCCGCGCGAAGGTTTCCGTCTCGACGCCGACTGGGAACGTTCCGATCTGAACGACGCGATTGCCGTAGTGGAAGGCGTTGCCGCCGGCCCAGGGCAGACCGCATTCGTTGGCGATGTAACGGGAGAAATTGGCTGCGTCGACCTCGGTTTGAAACCCGATGAGATCATAATGGCACAGCGCCGGAATCAACTGGTCGTGGTTCGGCAAGGCGGTAACGATTTCCGGCGGCGGGAATGGGACATGGATAAAAAATCCGATTCTGTTGATGTGACCGCGCTCGCGCAGCGCCTGCGCCAGCGGCATCAAATGATAGTCGTGCACCCAGACGACGTCGTCGGGCCTGAGCAGCGTCTCCAGATGCCGGGCGAAGAATTCGATGACGCGGAAATAGCCGCCTAGATCGCGGCGCGTGAATTCGGCCAGGTCGAGTCGATAGTGCAGGATCGGCCACAGCACGCGATTGGCAAAGCCGTTGTAGAACTCTTCATAATCGTCCTTCCGCAGATCGATCGTCGCGTAGCAAGTCTTGTCGCTCTCGACGATCCTGGCCGGGCCCGGATCGTTATCGGTGGCACGTCCGCTCCAGCCGAACCACAGGCCGCCGCGCCGCCGCAGTGTCGGGCGGATAGCGACCTCCAGCCCCCCGGCGCGCGTGCTGCGATCGGGAACGCCAACTCTGTTCGAGACTACGACGAGCCGCGCCAATACCGGTCTCCCCAGCTTCGCGACAACTTGATCGCGGTCAATATTAATCCCGACATCGAATAGGTTTGTGGAAAATTACCCCACAATTTTCCGGTCACCGGGTGCACGTCTTCCGACAGTAGCCCGTATCTGTTGCGCAGCTTGAGAGCGTCGACGAACATTTCTTTTGCCTCGTCGCGGCGGCCCGTCTCCCACAATGCGTCGATCAGCCAGAAGCGGCAAATCAAAAAGGCGGTCTCCGGCAGGCCGAAATCGTCGGCAGCCACGTATCTCATAACGTGGAAGTCGCGCCTTAGTTCACGTGCTATCTCATTGACGGTAGATACGAATCGCGGATCGTTCGGCGCGATCAAGCCGAGTTCGGCCAACAGCAGGCAACTGGCGTCGAGATCGTCGCTGCCGAACGCCGCCGAGAACGCTTTGCGTTTCTCGCTCCAACCCTGGCGCAATACCTTTTCACCAATGCCGCTGGCAACGCCGTGCCAATATTGCGCCCGATCGGCAAGACCGAGATGGGCCGCGATCGCCTCCAGCCGCGCACAGCCGGCCCAGCACATCGCCGCCGAATAAGTGTGCACGCGCTTGCGCCCGCGATATTCCCAGATGCCGGCGTCCGGTTCGAGCGCGAGCCGCGCCGCTTGCTCGCCGAGCGGCTCGAGTACTTTGAACAGCGCGACATCGCCGGGTACGGGCAAGCGGCGGTCGAAGAATATTGGAGTCGCCGCCATGATGATGCTGCCGTAGACGTCGTGCTGATCCTGATGCACTGCGGCATTGCCAATGCGCACCGGCCCGTCGCCGTTGAAGCCGGCAAGTGCCGTCGCCGTGCGCTCCTCCATCGTATCGGTGTGCACCACGCCATAGAGCGGCTTGATCCCGCCAGCGCGGCCGGCGGCGACGCTCAGGATATAGGAGATGAATTCCTCCATCGTGCGCGTCGCGCCGATGCGGTTGAGCGCGCGCACCACGAAAAAGGCATCGCGCATCCAGCAGTAGCGATAATCCCAGTTGCGCCCCGACCCCGGCCCCTCCGGGATCGAGGTAGTGAGCGCCGCCACGATTGCGCCGGTCTCTTCGAAGGTCGAAAGCTTGAGCGTGATGCCGGCGCGGATGATCTCGTCCTGCCAATCGTTCGAGAAGGCTAGCCTGCGCACCCATTCCAACCAGTAATCGCGCGTGCGCTCGTGGAAATCGCGGCAGGTGGCCTCGATCGAGCCTATGAACGGTTCGTCGGTGCCGAACACCATATGCAGCGAGCGCGTGACCACGAACGACGCCTCGTTCTCGACATAGGAGAGCGGCGCGTCGGTGGTGAGCCGCACCGGCACCTCGTCCCGCCAATAGCGGATGTGATTGCTGCCCGAAGCTCGCTCGCTCACCGGCACGCCGTAGCGATGGGTGGCGCGGAATCGGATCGTAATGCGCGGCATGCCGGCGATCGGTTCGATGATGCGCACCAGCTGCGGCGGACGAAAGATGCGGCCGAAGTTGGGGAAGCGCGGCGCGAAATCGGTGATGCGAACCGCGCCGCCATTGCCGTCGACGAGCTCGGTCACCACGATCGCGGTGTTGCGCATGTAGGCCGAGCGGTTCTCGACCTGCCCGTCGAGCACCACGTCAGTAAAGCCTTTGTCCTCGTTACCGGCGAGCAGCCGGCAGAACACCGGATCGCCGTCATAGCGCGGCAAGCACCACCACACGATGCGCCCGGACGGCTCGACCAACGCGGCCGTGCGACCGTTGCCGATGATCGCCAGATCGAGCGTGGCCTCGGTCATGAGCGGTGCGCCTTGGACGCCAGCCGCTGCAAGGCCCGGCGCACGTCGAGCGGCGATTCGAATATTCCGGCAAGCCCGGAAAAATGCCGGCCGACCGAGAACCCCTTGCCCTTTAAGTCCGCCAACACGGCAAAAACCGATTCATCGGTGACATCGTCGCCGATGAACACCGGCATGCGGCCCGCGAACGGCGGATGCCTCATCAGATCGCGCACGCCGTCGCCCTTATTGACGTTCGGCCGCTTCACTTCGAGCATCGCCTTGCCCGGCAGGACTTCGGTCGGCTCGGCCGGAAACGCCGCGCGAGCGGCCGCGATGTGCGAGCGCACGCGGTCTTCGTGCTGCGGCGCTTTGCGGTAATGCAACGCAATCGAATAGCCCTTGTCTTCGGCGATGATACCGGAGCCGGACGTCGCCGCCTCGGCGAGGTGCCGGCGCAGATCCTGCGGTAGCGGCGCCGCCGATCGGATCGCGTCACCGCCGCGCAGGCGCCGTTCGGCGCCGTGGCCGCCGACCGCCGGCAACTCAAGCGGGGCAAATAGTCTATCGAGATCGCGGATCGGACGTCCGCTCACCAAGGCCAGCGCGCCACCGGTTGCCCGCAACAGGCGCGCAAGCCAATCCCGCAGTTCGTCGGAGACGTGCACTTCGTGCGGCGACGGCGCTAAATCGATCAGCGTGCCGTCCACATCGAGCAACAGCGCGATCGATTTGGCATCGAACTCGGCGAAAATATCGATCGCTGCGGCATTCGCAATCGGTTGCGTCACCATAATATGTACCAACGACCGAATTCGCGGGTTAGTTCCCGCAGTTATTGCGCCAGCACCTCGACATCGCCGTCGACGCCGGTGACGACTTTGAATTCGCGCTCGTAGACCCGGCTCTCGTTGCGCGCGATGGCGCGATATTCGCCTTCCGCCAGGATCACGCGTGGAAAGGCGCCGATCGATTCCTTGATCACGTCGCCACCGGGCGTGAGCACCGACCAGGCGGTGTTGGCGAGCGCCTCGCCGCCCTTCTCACTCACCAGCTTGAGCGTGATAGCGGCGGCGCGGTGGGTGACGGTGATGTCGGTGAGCTTGGCCGCCTGCACGCGGATGTCGGAGCGCACCACCGAATTGGCGTCGCCGTAATTCGACACGACGTAATAGGTCCCCTCGGGGACCACCACCACATTGCCGGTCATCACGTGTTCGGCGATCGGCCGGCGGTCGCCCGGCTCGAACTGGCTGCCTTTGTAGACGTCGAACGAAACCTGTCCGGCCGGAATGCGCGCGTCGCCGACCCGGCCTTCCAGGCGCAGCGCGCCGGCCGGAAGATCGAAGTCCTCGCGCAGGTTCGGTCCGTTCAAGGTGATCGGTTTGACCGCGGTGGCGAGCCCGAATCCGACATGCACGACATAGCTGCCTGCCGGCAGCACCAACGTCGGCGCCGGAGATTTGTCTTCCTTGACCAGCTGGAAATTGCCGGTGCTGTCTTTCGTGGTTGAATAGACGCGCCAGGTCAGCCCGCCGTCGATCGGCGGAAGGTTCTTGCCGAAGTGCGCCGAGAGCGCGATTGCCACCTGCCCGGCCGGCACCGCCGGCATGACGTTCGGCGCGGCCGATGCATTCGCGCGCGATTTGGCCGGCGGCCATTCCGATTGCGGCGGCGCCAGCACACCGCCCGGCCCGAACGGCTCACTGCGGGTGGCCGAGCCCGGCGCGATCGTTCCGCCCGACAGCCCCGACGACAACAAGGAATTCTGCCCGCCCTCCTGCGCCGTTGCCGCTTGCGGTACGAGCAAGGGCAGGACGATCGCAAGTGCCGGCCACAGCCGGCCGCAAGGGATGAATCCTGGTGCAGTAGTCATGACACGGTCGTTTTCGGCCCAAATCGCGGCGATTTCAAGCCTGTAGGGCCGGTTTGTCACCCTGAAAGCGCTATGCTAGGCGCAACCGCTCTATTGCACACGCGTGATCTAAGCCGAAAACCGGTGCCCATCCCCGATCAGGGTCGAGAACAAGCTTTTCGGAATCTTGCGCCAAGAGGTGTAAATGCCCGACGCCCTGCAGCTGCTTAAGACCCGCCGCTCGATCAAGCCGATTGAATTGGCCGGCCCCGGCCCGGGCAAACCGGAAGTCGACACCCTGCTCGCGGTCGCCTCGCGGGTGCCCGACCACGGCAAGCTCGCGCCCTGGCGCTTCATCGTATTCGAGGGCGACGCGCGCTTGGCCGCCGGCGAGGCGATCGCCGCCGCGTTTATCGCCGACCGCGCCGATGCAACGCCCGAGCAGATCGACTTCGAGCGCAAGCGGCTGGCGCGCGCGCCGCTGGTGATCGCGGTGGTCAGCCGCGCTGGCCCTCACGTCAAGATTCCGGAATGGGAGCAGCAGTTGTCGGCCGGCGCCTCGGCCATGAGCCTGGTGCTGGCCGCCCATGCCATGGGCTACGCTGCGAGCTGGATCACCGAGTGGTACGCCTATGATCGGCGCGTGCTGGACAGGCTCGGCATCGGACCGAATGAGCGTATTGCCGGCTTCGTCCACATCGGCCGCCCGGCCAAACCGCCCGAGGAGCGCGAGCGGCCGAACCTCGATAGCATCGTCAGCTATTTCAGAAGCTGAGGAACTGATGTTCTACGAACCTGACAAACGCGATAAGCGCATCCTTCCGCACGATCCGTTCAAGGCCATCGTGGCGCCGCGCCCGATCGGCTGGATCACCTCGATGAGCGCTAAGGGCGAGATCAATCTCGCGCCCTATTCTTATTTCAACGGCATTAACAGCCGGGCCAATTTGTTGATGTTCGCAAGCGAAGGGCGCAAGGATTCCGTGAGCTTCATCGAGGAGACCGGCGAGTTCGTCTGCAACCTCGCCACCTGGGATTTGCGCGAGGCCATGAACGCCACCTCGGCGCCGCTGCCGCGCGGCGTCAATGAGATGGAGCGGGCCGGCCTGGAGCCTGCGCCATCGCGACTGGTGAAGCCGCCGCGCGTGAAGGGCTCGCCTTGCGCGTTTGAATGCAAGCGCATCAAGATCGTGTCGATGGAGGATGTCGACGGCAGGCCGGTCGATTGCCATGTCGTGTTCGGCCAAGTCGTCGGCGTGCATATCGACGACCGCTTCATTGTCGACGGCCGGCTCGACACCGCCGCCATGCGGCCGATCGCCCGCTGCGGCTACGATGAATACGCCACAGTCGAAAGCGTTTTTGCGATGCAGCGTCCGGTGAACTAATTCCGTGCTGGCGCATTTAACCATTATGTAATCACGTAAGCGCACCCTCCCTGTCACGTTTCGGTCACAAGACTCCGCCAGCAGTTTTCACCCGATCGGGTTGAACGGCTGTCCGGTGGCTAACCCGATCCGAAAATCGGAAGGGCGGGAGAAAAAGATTGGTGTTTGAGGGTTTATTCGCGCGCGCGCGCAATGGAGACCGCTCGGCGGAAGCCACCTCCACACCATTGCGGCCGGCCACCACGCGGCCGACCATCGGCCTTGCGCTTGGCGGCGGCGCGGCGCGCGGCTTCGCCCATATCGGTGTGCTGCGGACGCTCGCCGCGCACGGCATCGTGCCCGACGTCATCGTCGGCACTTCGATCGGCGCGGTGGTCGGCGGCTGCTATGCCGCCCGCGAGCTCGACGGCCTGGAATCCTGGGCGCGCGGCCTCAATGTCCGCAACGTGCTCAGCTACCTCGATATCAGCCTGTCCGGCGCCGGTCTCATCCGCGGCGGCCACCTCGCCAAGCAGCTCGAAGGCGCGCTGAAAGAATGCCGTATCGACGAGCTGCCAATCCGCTTTGCCGCCATCGCCACCGAATTCAACACTGGCCATGAAATCTGGCTGACCCGCGGGCGGCTCGCCGAGGCGCTGCGCGCCTCCTACGCGCTGCCGGGGATTTTTCCGCCGGTGCTGATCGGCGGACGCTGGCTGGTGGACGGCGCCCTGGTCAATCCGGTGCCGGTGTCGGCGGCGCGCGCGCTCGGCGCCCGGCTGGTGATCGCGGTCAACCTGAATTCCGACCTGTTCGGGCGCGGCACCATCATCGCCAGCCACGGCTCCGACGACGATGACGAGCCCGCGCCGGAAGAGCCCAAGTCAAACGGGCTGCTTGGGCTGTTCGGCGGCGAGCGCTCGCTGCGCCGGCAATTCCTCGGGCGGCGCGGACGCCCGGGCATTCCGACCGTAATGGTGGAGGCATTCAACGTCATGCAGTATCGCATCACCCGCGCCCGCCTGGCCGGCGATCCGCCCGACGTACTGATCAGCCCGCGGCTGGGCGCGGTCGGCTGGTTCGATTTCCCTCGCGCCGCTGAGGCGATTGCGATCGGCGCCGAGGCGGCGGAAAAGGCTATCGACGCGGTGACCGAAGCGGTCACCGCGCTGTCGCAGCCCTATAACGGCAATGGGGTCGCCAAGTAACAAGCAAGTCGCAAGCGATCCGATCTAAGCGCTGCGGATATAATCCCGCATTGCCTCGGACTCCTGCTCGACCTCGCCGACGCGCTGCTTGACCACGTCGCCGATCGATACCAGGCCGATCAGTTCGCCCTTCGCCAACACCGGCAAGTGACGGAATTTCCCCTCCGTCATCCGTTCCATGATGCTGGCGATGGTGTCGTCCTCGGTGCACGTGGCGACGTTGCGCGTCATCACTTGGCCGACGGGCGTCGTCAGCGCGGCGGCGCCCTGCTCGGCGATCGCGCGCACGATGTCGCGCTCGGACAATATTCCGGCAAGGCGTCCTCCTGCGCCGCGGATCACGACCGCGCCGATACGACGCGCGCCCAGTAAGCGCGCCGCCGCCGCCAGATCCGCCGTCGGCTCGATGCTGACGATGTCGCCACCCTTAGTGGCGAGGATTGTTTTGACGTTCATGGCAGCCTCCTTGGACCGGGCTGCGGATTTGACACCCGCTACGAGTCCCGGGTTCTGACAAACGATCCTGCCGTTATCCTGGTTCCGTCAAGAACAATCAGGGTATAGTGGATACCGCGCGATCACATTGCTTAACGCCGCGTTGCAATAAATTTATTGCCGCATCGCACCAAAATCGTCGGCGCGTGACTCGTGCGGCGGGCGATCGAACCAGGAAAATAAGAACAGGCCGGCAAGAAAGCCGCCAATATGCGCTTGCCAAGCGACCACTTGGTTCGCTCCGACGCCGGGAACCGGAAGCGAGCTCAGCCCGAACAGAATATTGATCCCGAACCACACCGCCAGGAAGGCAAGCACGCGCGGATCGCGCAGCATGCCGCTGAGCGGGACCGCCGGCACACGATAGTCGGTGGCGTCGCCATTGCGCCGGAAGCTGAGCGGACCGCCGCGCTGGAACGCAAAGCGCATCGCCGCCGCCATGGTGCCGGAAATCGCCGCCGATGCCCCGATCACCGGCACCTCCTCGCCGGCATGGGTGGCCAGAAACGCCGCCGCGCCGGCCGCCGCTGTCACCGCGAAGAATAAAAGGAAGCGCAGCGGACCGAAACGCCGCGCCACCGCGCTGCCGAACGGCAGCAGCCAGACCGCATTGACTCCGAAATGCGTCCAGTCGGCATGGATCAGCGCATAGGTCACGAACGTCCACAGCTGTGCGCCGAAGCCGCCCGGCAGCACGCCGCCGAGCACGACGGAGGTGTCGTAGCGCGCTGGAATGAATGCGAAGGTGAGCAGAACTTCCATGTCCTGTTCGCCGGTGAGCACATAGGTGCGCAGGGCGTGAATGCACGCCAAAACGGCCAGCACCGCGACGATGACGGAAGGGATGTTGAAGACAGGTTCGCGCGTCACAAGGATCCAAAGGCTTGCGTGAGAGACTTGAGTTACGCTGCTTGGCCGTCCGACCGCAAGCATGGCGGACAAAAAAAGGAGGGCTTTCGCCCTCCTGTAAGCCGTGTGTGGATTTGCAGCGACCCTAGCACCGATTGGCGCGGCGGCAATCCAATTGCGGTTTTAACGCTAATGCGCGCCGCCCTCCGGTCCCACGCCTGCGCGGCACGGCGCCTGCTCCACCGATCACGTCGCGGCGAAAAGCCGGCGCGATTGTCTCATGCGGGGACAATCAAAGCCGGCGCCGTCTCGCGACGGAACAGGTGGCGCCATGAAACATCAATCCACGCGGGCCGTGTTTGAATACTGGAACAGGAAACGGGGCATCCGGCTGGCGCCGCAGCGCGCCGATATCAATCCAAGCGAGATCCGCCATGCGCTTAGCGACACTTTCATGCTGGCGGCTGATTTCGTCGATCAATTGCGGTTCCGGCTTGCCGGCACGCGCGTCTGCGCGTTGTTCGGCCGTGAGATCAAAGGCGAGGCGTTTACCGATCTGTGGAGCGATGCCAGCCGCCAATCGATCGACGACCTGCTCGCCATCGTCAACGACGAGGCAACCGGCACGGTGGCCGGGTTCACCGCGCGTACCGAGGACGGCGCCGAGACCGATCTGGAACTTCTACTTCTGCCGCTCGCCCATGTCGGCCACACTCGCATTCGCGCGATCGGCGTCATGGTGCCGTTCGTTCCGCCCTATTGGCTTGGCGCCAAGCCGGTGGCCGAACTCACGCTCGGCACGCTCCGCCATACCGGAGCGGACGCGGATATCAGCATCGCCCCACGCTTGGTGCCGGCGGCGGCCGCCAGCCGCGTTCAGCACGGCTTCGTGGTTTATAGCGGTGGCCGCGAAACCCCGTCCGGCGAGCGGACCGGCTAACGCCCCGTTAACGATAGACTCATAGGGTCATGGGTGGGGCGATATGCCCACAAAAGCCCAGATCGAACATGGCCCTGCCGCTGCCCAAGCCAAGATCGCTACCGCTGGCTGAGGAACGCCGGCGCCATCAGCGCGTCAAGGTCAACCTGCTCGGGCGCTACATGCTGGCCGATCGGCGAGAATTTCCTTGCCAGGTCGTCAACATGTCGCCGGGCGGTATCGCAATCGTCGCGCCGGTCTCCGGCGAACCGGGCGAACGGGTGATCGCCTATGTCGATCATCTCGGCCGGCTCGAGGGCAAGATCGCGCGCCTGCTCGATACCGGCTTCGCCATGACGATCGAGGCAACCTCGCGCAAGCGCGACAAGCTCGCCGCCCAGCTCACGTGGCTCGCCAACCGGCATATCCTCAACCTGCCGGAAGACCGCCGCCACGGCCGCTTCATCCCGCGCAAGGCGATGGCGCGGCTGATCCTGCCGAACGGCAGAAATGTCACCTGTCGCGTCATCGACTTGTCGGAGTCGGGCGCCGCCATCGCCATCTCGCCGGAACTGCGGCCCGCGGTCAGCAGTATGGTTACCGTCGGTAAGACGCAGGGTCGGGTCGTCCGTCATATCGAGGACGGATTCGCCATCGAATTCACCCGCCTGCAGCACGCCGACTTCGTCGAAGAAAACGTCACCGGCGAGTAGCGTCAGCCGCGGGTCAACGGCTTGCGTAAAATTGTACGCATTGGCGACGGCGATTCTGCGTCCGCGACGCGACTGCCCCGGTATCCCAAAGGCAAATTCCAGGAACGACTTACGGTAAATATGGCGCGCGCCGAACGCGCGCTGGCGCGCGATTGCTGGATTTCGGCACTTAATGTATACAATTTTAGATAAATAGTACTATGTACGTTTTTAATCGAATTCTATTTCAAGTTTTACTGTATTCGCCTCTTTCTTTAGTTTCGTTATCTTCAAAATGCCTCGCTCTACTTAGCGGCGATGCAAAAACTTTGTGCGAATTGTGGTCCCAATACGACGGGGGAAGGGACCACAACAATGGGCGGGCGTCTCAAACAATTTGCGGCGGGCATTTTGGTCATGGCCGGTGCGGCGGTTCTGGCCGGCGCGGCCACCGCGGGCGACCGGCTGGCCTATGGCGGGCCGGTCACGGCGCACGAGCGGCCTGATTATATCGCAGTCGGTGAGGCAACGCGGGCGCCGATCGGCTGGGTCGAATTCTGCATCCGCTACAAACCTGAATGCGAAACCAAGCCGTCGGCGGCGCGCGACGTCGTGCTCACGCCCAAGGCATGGACCGACATGGTCAAGGTCAACGCCTGGGTCAACGACAATATCCAGCCCGTCACCGACCTCGAGCATTGGGGCGTAGTGGAGCAATGGGACTATCCCAACGACGGCAAGGGCGACTGCGAGGACTATGTGCTGCTCAAGCGGCGCATGCTGATGCAGGCCGGCTGGCCGCGTGAGGCACTGCTGATCACCGTGGTGCGCGACAAGAAGGGCGACGGCCACGCCGTGCTCACCGTCAAGACCAATCGCGGCGAATTCATTCTCGATAACCAGGAAGCGCAGGTGCTGTCCTGGGACAAGACCGGCTACCGCTTCGTGAAGCGGCAGTCGCAATCCGATCCGAATGTCTGGGTCGCGCTCGGCGAACCGCAGGGCGCGCCGGCCACGGTCTCGGCTCGTTGAACAAGAACGTCTGAAGAGGAATTCGCGCTCCCGGTCACGTCCCCACCCCTCCCCGTCCCCAGACCGGGTTCGCGAGCGGCCGGCCCTCCCCCAAGGGCCGGCCGCACCTATTTTGAGCGCGGGAACCATTCGCCGTTCCATCGTCCACGCGAATGTCACGAAGGCGTCAGACTACCGGCAAGTTTTGCACGCATTGTTTTGTTCGGGGGCGACAAGCCGAGCGAAGGAATGTCCCATGCAACAGCGAATTGACGTCACCCACGCGAGTCCCGCCGCCTACAAAGCCGTCGCCGCGCTGCAGAGTTACGTCGATCAATCCGGACTCGACGCGGAACTGCGCGAACAGATCAAGATCCGCGCCTCGCAGATCAACGGCTGCGCCTTCTGCCTTGCCATGCATACGCGCGACGCCCGCAAACTTGGCGAAACCGACGAGCGCATGCACTTGCTCAACGCCTGGCGCGAAGCGCCAATCTATACACCGCGCGAGCAGGCCGCACTGGCCTGGACCGAGGCGCTGACGCTGGTGTCGGAAACTCATGTTCCCGATGAGGTCTACGAGCAGGTGCGCAAGCAGTTTTCCGAAAAGGAAATCGTCGACCTCACCGCTGCGGCGGCCGTCATCAATACCTGGAACCGGATCTCGATCGCATTCCGTACGCCGCCGCAGGTGACCGCCGCGAAAATCGCCGCCTGACGTCAACCAATCCGCTTCAGGCCCTTGGCATATTGCTTGTGACGTCGCACGTAGATGTCGGCGCCGGCGCGGATCATGTCGATCACTTTCTGGTCGACGGTGCGGATCGCACGCGCCGGCGCGCCGACGATCAATGAATTGTCGGGGAACGTCTTGCCTTCGGTGACCACCGCGCCGGCGCCGACCAGCGAGTTCCTGCCGATCTTGACGCCGTTGAGCATGATCGCGCCCATGCCGATCAGGCTGTCGTCGCCGACGGTGCAACCGTGCATAATGACATTGTGGCCGATCACGCAATTGCTGCCGATCACCATCGGAAAGCCGGGATCGGTATGCAGCGTGGCGTTGTCCTGGATCTGCGAGCGCTCGCCCAATTCGATCCATTCGTTGTCGCCGCGCAGCACCGCGCCGAACCACACACTGGTGTCGCGCTTGAGCCGCACGCGGCCGATCAACGTCGCGGTCTCCGCGACCCAATATTCCCCCGCGCCGGGAAATTCCGGCGCCTGTCCCTCAAGTTCATAGATTGGCATTCTCGTCTCCTGTTCGGAGCGACCTAAGCAACGAATTTGGAAAATTGGAAGTACCTAGGCGTGCAGGAAGCCGCAGGCCTGCAATGTCTGCACCAGCACCAGGCCCAACATCAGGCTCCAAAAGCCGGCAATGAGCGTGGCCAGGAACACGAATTCGAAGCGGCGGCCTTCTTGCCGATAGCCGAGCAGCGTGTTGCGCATGATCAGGAACGGCGCCGCAAGCACCAACACGGGCACCGCCGCGAAGGTCGACGGGCTCGGGCCGGCGCTGAGCTGTCCGAAACTCGGCAGGCGGCTGGTGATGAGTTGGTAGCCCGAACTGCACAGCCCCGCCACGGCAAAGCCGAGCGCAAGCGCCAGCACATTTTGCAGCGATTCCGGGGACATTTCGGCCTCAACGCAATACAGAGGCCATGTTTCGCAAAGCCGACGCGGCCGCGCCAGTTAATCCTTAACAAATGGTAAACGCGCCGATCCGCGGCCAACCCACGCGCCGTGGCATACTCGACTGCGATTCGAATACGAGCATGATCCCGAAAAGTGGGTACCGGTTTTCGGACAAGATCATGCTCAAAAAAGAGAAACGGAATGGCCACGAGCGCGCATCAACCCGCCAAGGCCGGCAGGCATCGCCGCCGCCATACCGGCCGCAGCCCGATCACCGCGCCGGTCTTGCTGTTCGGCGCCGTCACGCTGATTGCCGCCGCCTACGTGGCCTACGTGCTGTGGCCGCGCTGGCCGGATGCACCGGTCACGCTCAATGCGCCGTCTCTACCGGTCATTGTGGCAGGCGTCTATTTCAACATCGAGCCGGCCGCTATCCGCATGCCGGTCCAGCGTCGCGCTGGCACGCAGGCGCGCATCGATCTCGCCTATCTCTGGCCGTCGCTGATACCGCCCGATCCCGCGCTGCGCCCTACCCTGGGCGCACCGGTCGATCCCAATGAGCGCTTGTTCGTGACCATCGCTTCGGGCGACGGCACACTGCCGCTCATGGAACGCGTGCAGACGATCTATCCGCGCTATCTGGTGCCGGAGCCCACCGCCGGGCCGGAGGGACTCACACTGCGCGGCTTCCGTGACGATACGCCCTATAAGGGCGAGGAGCTGGTGTTCGAACAGGCGGCGCCCGAACATTTCCTGGCGCGCTGCTCGCGCAAGGGCGTGACCAATTCCGGCACTTGCATGCTGGAGCGGCGGATCGGCAGCGCCGACGTCACGTTGCGGTTTCCGCGCGATTGGCTGGGCGACTGGAAAGGCGTGGCCGACGGCATCGACAGGCTGATGACGCGGCTACATCCAGGCACTTAGCCGTTCGTCCCGCGCAAGCGGGGCCCCAGTGCAAACACAAACAGATGAAGAGGCGAAGGCGCGGGTTCCCGCTTACGCGCGCGCCGGAATGACTGTTAGATTCCCGAGTCGACCAGATCGACGTCCAAGATCGGCAATTCGAAAATATACGACTTGCGGCCTTTTTCGGTCTCGAGGAACAGCACGCCGAGAAATTCCTCGCCGATATAGACCTCCAGCGAATCTGTTTTCTTCGGCCGCGTGACAACGCGGATATTTTCATTGTCGAACTTGCGCCGCAGATAGGCGTTGAGCGTCGGCACCGGCTGGATGCTGGGGTCGTTGCTGACCTGGATGACCATGCGGAAATTGAACGAGCGGTCGCCGTCCTCGTCGTCGAGAGTCAGTTCGCCGAGATCGTCCTCGCCGACGAAGACCTCGGCGGTGTCGCCCGCCTTCGGCACCACGCGAATAGTCGCGTTGCCGAACAGCTTCTTGAGATAGGCGTCGAGTTTTCTGACTTCCGATACGTCCACCGGGCCGCTCCTTGATAAATGCGAAGCCTAGTTGCCCGATTGGGCGCGGCTCTGCAAGTCAGCCGTCGAGCATGATGCCGTAAAGCATCTGGTCCATGGCGCGCGAGGGTTCCGGGCAGCCGGCCTCGCCGACCACCTTGGCCGGCACGCCGGCGACGGTGACATTGTTCGGCACCTGCTTGATGACGACCGAGCCGGCGGCGATGCGCGCGCAATGGCCGATCTCGATGTTGCCCAGAATTTTGGCGCCGGCGCCGATCATAACGCCATGGCGGATTTTCGGATGGCGGTCCTCGTGTTCCTTGCCAGTGCCGCCAAGCGTGACGTCATGCAGGATCGAGACATCGTCCTCGATCACCGCGGTCTCGCCCACCACCAGGCCGGTGGCGTGATCGAGGAAAATGCCGCGGCCGATGCGGGCGGCCGGGTTGATGTCGCACTGAAACACCGCCGAGGATCGGCTTTGCAGATAAAGCGCGAAGTCCTTGCGGCCCTTGCCGAGCAGCCAATGCGCCAGCCGGTGCGTCTGGATTGCGTGGAAGCCCTTGTAATAGAGCACCGGCTCGATGAAGCGGCTGGTGGCCGGATCGCGGTCGACGGTGGCGACGATGTCGGCGCGGAACGCCTCGCCGATCGTCGGCGCGTTATCGAGGGCGTCGCTATAGGCCTGGCGGATCAGATCGCCGGAAATATCGCCATTACCGAGCCGCTCGCTGACGCGGTGGATCACCGCGGCTTCCAGCGTGTCGTGGTGCAGGACGTTTTCGTAGATGAAGGTGGCAAACTCCGGCTCGCGGCGCGCGGCGTCCTCCGCCTCGCTGCGGATGCGCGCCCAGACCGGATCGACCTTGTCGAGGCCTTTCGAAGCTTTCGTCTGAAACTGAGCCATGGATTAAGTTCTCCAGCGCCTCTCTAACCCCTAGATGTGTCTTTTATCACATTTTTCGAGGGGCCAAGAGGGGCACCAAAGGGCTAAGACGCATGGCTTATGCGCGTTGGTTAAGGAAATCGAGCACGCCGGCTTTGAACACTTTGTCGCCGACCGCCAGCATGTGATCGCGGTTCGGGATGTCGAGCGCGCGCGCGCCCGAAATAAGCGCGGCCAATTTCCGAGCGCTGCCGGCAACTTCATCGTTGGTCCCGACCGCAACCAGCACCGGAGCGCGAATGGCGCCGACCTGTTCGCGGCCCAAGGTCTCGCGCGGGCGGCGCACGCAGGCGGCGAGCGCCTTCAAGTCCGACTTGGTCTGTTCGGCGAAGCTGCGGAACGCGCGGCCGATCGGGTCGACGACATCGGCGAGCGAAGGCGCTTCCAGCGCCGCCACGATGTCGCCCGCTATAGCGTCGCTATGGCCTTCGACCAGTCTGATGCCGAGGCCGCCGAGAATTGCCGAACGCACGCGCTCTGGATGGTTGACGCTGAGGAACGCGGTGATGCGCGCGCCCATCGAGTAACCCATGACGTCCGCGCGTTCGATTCCGAGATGGTCGAGCAGCGCAGCGACGTCCTCCGCCATCAGAACCATCTGGTAAGCGGCGGGATCGTACAGCTTGCTCGAAGCGCCATGGCCGCGATTGTCGAGCGCGATCACGCGGCGCCCTACTCCGTTAAGCGTCCGCACCCAGCCCGGATTGACCCAATTCACTTCCTTGGTGGAGGCGAAGCCGTGCACCAGGACGATCGGTTCGCCCTCGCCTTCGTCGAGAAAAGCGGTCTCGACACCGTCATGCGTGAAATTTGCCATGCGCGCTTTTTAGCCGCGCATTGCGGCGGCGGCAAACCGCAGGCGCTCGCGCTGCCAGCGCCGCGCATCGCGGGCGCGCCAGAAGCGCAACGAAGCGCGTTCGACCGCGCTCTTGATCGCGCAGATGAAACTAAAGACGGCAAAGATTGCGCCCAGAATCCACCAGAGAACGTCGAACGAAAAGGCGGCGAGCATAATGGCACTGCGCCCCGCCACCTTGAGGATCGCACGGGTGCGGCCGCCTTCTTTCTCCGCGAGCCTGGCCACGCGCGCGACATCGCGCGGCTCTTCGGCAATCTTCAAGCCATCGAGCGCGGCACGCGAGCCCGCCGCTTCCCCGATATGGCCGACGTCGCGCGCGACGTACAGCAAGCGGCCGCCGCGCTCGGCCACTACTGCTTCGCGCGCGAACTTCGAGCCGAGAAGTCCGATCTTGCGCTCGGTCTTCAACAGCGTAAGACCAAGCCGGGCTGGCGCCGCCGCGCCCACGCTTGCGTAGGTGACGGCCGTAACCCCCAAACCGACCGTGGCGAGACCCAATACAAGCTCATCGGTCTTCTGCCCGGTCGCGAGATGCGTGGCCTCGCGCAGCACGTCGCGAACATCGCCAAACACGAACAAATCGCCGAGCATGGCGCCGCCGAGCGCGGCCGCGTCATCGGGGACGCCGGTGACGAAACCGCGCGCGAAGCTCCACGCCTTGTGCCGCACGCTGGCGGCCTCGGCGCTCGCCGCTCGCCGCCTTGACCGCATCGGTCAAGGCGGGATCGAGCGTCACGTGCCGTTCGGCGGCCAGCGCGACGAAACTCTGGGCAAGATCGGCATCCCCGCTAGCGAGCGCGCCATTGATTTCGCGTGTCGCCACAGAGCTATCGAGCTTTCCGTCAAGCGCGTTATCGACAGCGCGGTCCGGATCGTTCATGCCGGCGAAGGCATGGAACGCCTGTGGCACCGCAAAGACGGCGATCGCCGCCAGTAGCACGGCGGCAAGCACGGCCGGCAGAACATGCGACCGGCGCACGACGCTTTGACCGGGTTGCTGTTCCTGCATGACTCAGCCTTGCCATGGTTCCGGACAAAAATACCGCCTAGCTTTGGCGGGCAACCAAGGCGTTTCGGCGGCAAGAGACGCTAGGCACGGCGCGGACGCCTCGCTATGGTGCGGCCGAAATCGCCACGATTCCGGTAACAGAGGGTTCCCCATGGCGGAGCACGTCGTCCCCCATTTCCACAACGATCCCGGCGTGCCGGTGATCGAGATCGGCGCCAAGGAATTCCAGTGCGTGGGCGCCACGCCCCCCTACGATCATCCGCACGTATTCCTCGACATGGGCGAGGACAGCGAGATCATCTGCCCCTATTGCTCGACGCTGTACCGGTTCGACCCCAAGCTCGATTCGCATGCCGCACGTCCGGCGGAATGCGCCTTGGCGGTCACCGCCGCCTGATCCACATTCGGAGCTGCGAGCCTTGGCGTCCGCGCGTCATGTCATCGTCGCTGGCGCCGGCATCGCAGGGCTGACGACGGCGCTGGCGCTGGCCCGCGCCGGTTTGCGCACGACGCTGCTCGAACAGGCGGCCAAGCTCGAAGAGACCGGTGCCGGCATCCAGCTCGGACCCAATGCCACCCGCGTGCTGATCGCGCTCGGTTTGCGCGAGCAGCTGGCGTCTTCCGTTATGACGCCGCAGGCGATCCGCGTGATGGCGGGTGGCTCGGCGCGCGAGATCGTGCGCATTCCGCTCGGCAGCGAAACCGAGCGCCGCTACGGCTCACCCTACTGGACGATCCACCGCGGCGACCTGCAATCGGCGCTCGCGGCCGCCGCGCAAGCGACGCCGGATATCGCGCTCAAACTCGGCGCCCGCGTCGAGGACTTCGCCACCCACACCAACGGCATCACCGTGCGGGCGCGCAGCGACGGGCGCGGGCTCGAGGAGCACGGGCTGGCGCTGATCGGCGCCGACGGCGTGTGGTCGACGCTGCGCGCGCAAATTCAGGGCCGGCAGCAGCCGCCGCGCTTTCGCCATCGCACCGCCTGGCGCACGCTGGTACCGGCCAATGCGGTGCCGGAAGAATTTCGTCAGCCGCTGGTGCATCTATGGCTCGGGCAAGACGCCCATCTGGTGCATTACCCGGTCAAAGGCGGACGCCTGATCAACATCGTCGGCATCGTGCACGACGAATGGAAAGAGATCGGCTGGTCGGCCGCCGGCAACCGCGCTGAAATCCTGCGCCATTTCGCGCGCTGGTCCTGGGCCGAGCCGGCGCGCGCGCTGATCGCGATCCCCGACCAATGGCTCAAGTGGGCGCTGTACGACCATAAGGCGCCGTTCCGCGGCGGCCGCGGCCCGGTGACGCTGATCGGGGACGCCGCCCACCCGATGCTGCCGTTTCTGGCGCAAGGCGCCGGCATGGCGATCGAGGATGCCGCGGTCATCGCCGCCATGCTGGCGAAATACCGGAACGATCCCGCCGACGCGCTGCGCGCCTATGAAGGCGCCCGCTGGCATCGCACCGCACGCGCCCAACAGGTGTCCCGCAAGCAGGGCCGCATCTATGGGCTGAGCGGCCCGGAGGCGCTGGTCCGCAATCTCGCCTTGCGCGCGATGGGCGGAGAAAAACTGCTCAGCCGCTTCGACTGGCTCTATAGTTGGCGACCTCCGGAAACTTTCCTAGGCGAGCGCGCATGATTTTTCCATCGACTGTCGCCGGCAGCCTGCCGAAGCCATCCTGGCTCGCCGAGCCGAACAAGTTGTGGCCGCAGTGGCGGCTGCAAGGCGACGACCTCGCGCAGGGCAAGCTCGACGCTACGCTGCTGGCGATCAAAATGCAGGAAGATGCCGGTATCGACATCGTTTGCGACGGAGAGATGTCGCGCCAGCATTTCGTGCACGGCTTTTTGGAATTCGTCGACGGCATCGACTTCGCCCACAAGGTCGAGATGGGCATCCGCGCCGACCGCTATAAGGCGATGGTGCCGGTGGTGCGCGGCGCGCTCGCGCTCAAGGGCCGCGTGCACCAGGCCGAGGCGCGCCACGCCCGCGCCCATACCAAGCGTCAATTGAAGATCACGCTGCCGGGACCGATGACGATTTCCGACACCATCGCCGACGCCCATTACGGCGACAAAGTAAAAATGGCGATGGCATTTGCCAATTTGCTGAACCAGGAGGCGCGCGCGCTGCAAGCCGACGGCGTCGACGTCATCCAGTTCGACGAGCCGGCCTTCAACGTGTTCATGGACGAGGTGCCGACCTGGGGCATCGAGGCGCTGCATCGCGCCATCGACGGCCTCACCTGCCTGACTGCCGTGCACATCTGCTACGGCTACGGCATCAAGGCCAATATCGACTGGAAGAACACGCTCGGCGGCGAGTGGCGGCAATACGAGAAGATCTTTCCGACGCTGGCCAAGAGCCGCGTCAAGCAGGTCTCGCTCGAGGCGATCAATTCGCGCGTGCCGCTGAAACTCTTGTCGCTGCTCGACGGCAAGGATGTGCTGGTCGGCGTCATCGATGTCGCCACCGACAAAGTAGAAACGCCGCAGCAGGTCGCAGACGTAATCGGCGAGGTTCTGAAAGTCGTGCCGAAGGAGCGCGTCGTCGCCTGCACCAATTGCGGCATGGCGCCGATGCGGCGCGATATCGCGCAGGCCAAGTTGCTGGCGCTCGGCGCCGGGGCGAAGCTGGCACGGGAAAGATTTAGTTAGACAAACTAGCGGCGCATTCGCTTCCCCTCTCCCGCAAGGGGAGAAGGTAAGAAAAGCTACCTTCCCGCCCTTCCCATCACGTCCATCAATTCCGCCACCTTGCGGCGCTGGTCGGCCTTGTCGCCGCTCGAAATCGCGTGCGCGACGCAATGGGCGACGTGGTCGCGCAGGATTTCCTCTTCCACCCGCCGCAGCGCGGCGCGCACGGCGCCGATCTGCGTGACGATGTCGATGCAGTAGCGCTCGTCCTCGACCATGCGGGCTAATCCCCGCACCTGGCCCTCGATGCGGTTGAGCCGCTGCACTGTGGGGCCCTTTTCCGACGGCTTGCCATGTTTGCGCATGCCGCTTATATACCCCCTAGGGGTATATAAGACAAGAGCCCCAAGATACCGCCGCCGCCGAAAGTCGTCCGCCATGGCCATGACCGCCGAACATCACCACCATCACGGCGTCCCGGCCGAGGGCGGCAGGATCGATCCGGTCTGCGGCATGACCGTCGATCCGGCGAGCGCCAAGCACCGTGCCGACTATCGCGGCCACACCTATTATTTCTGCGCCGCTGGCTGCCGCAGCAAGTTCACCGCCGACCCGCAGAAATATCTGGGCAAACGCGAGCCCGAACCGGTGGTCGAGGGCGCGATCTACACCTGCCCGATGCATCCCGAGATCCGGCAAGTCGGCCCCGGCGCCTGCCCGATCTGCGGCATGGCTTTGGAGCCCGAGATTGCCACGGCCGACAGCGGCCCCAATCCCGAACTCGCCGACATGACGCGCCGGTTCTGGATCGGTCTCGTGCTGGCGCTGCCGGTGATGGTATTGGAAATGGGCGGCCACTTCGTCGGCGCGCACAATTGGGTCGATCCCACGCTGTCGAATTACGTTCAGTTTGCCTTCGCCACCCCGGTGGTGCTGTGGGCCGGCTGGCCGTTTTTCGTGCGCGGCGCGCAGTCGCTGATCACGCGCAACCTCAACATGTTCACGCTGATCGGCATGGGCACCGGCGTGGCCTACGTCTACAGCGTGATTGCCACCTTCTTCCCCGGTATTTTCCCGGACGCCTTTCGCGGCCATACCGGCGCGCCAGCAACCTATTTCGAAGCCGCCAGCATGATCACCGTGCTGGTGCTGGTCGGCCAGGTGCTCGAACTGCGCGCGCGCGAGGCGACCTCGGGCGCCATCCGTGCGTTGCTCGATCTCGCGCCCAAGACCGCGCGCCGCGTCAAGGACGACGGCAGCGACGAGGAAGTCTCGCTCGACGCTGTCGCGGTCGGCGACAAATTGCGCGTGCGCCCGGGCGACAAGGTGCCGGTCGACGGCGTCGTGCTGGAAGGCCGATCATCGCTCGACGAGTCGATGGTCACCGGCGAGTCCATGCCGGTGAGCAAGGAAAAAGACTCACACGTGATCGGCGGCACCATCAACGCGAGCGGCAGCTTCGTGATGCGGGCGGACAAAGTCGGGCGCGACACGCTGCTGGCGCAAATCGTCCAGATGGTGGCGAACGCGCAGAGGAGCCGCGCGCCGATCCAGCGGTTGGCCGACCAGGTCGCCGGCTGGTTCGTGCCGGCGGTGATCGCGGTGGCGCTCGGTGCCTTTGCCGCCTGGGCCACGTTCGGGCCGGAACCGCGCTTCGCTTACGGCCTGGTGGCGGCGGTAAGCGTGCTGATCATCGCCTGCCCCTGCGCGCTCGGTCTTGCCACGCCGATGTCGATCATGGTCGGCGTCGGCCGCGGCGCGCAGGAAGGCGTGCTGATCAAGAACGCCGAGGCGCTCGAGCGCATGGAGAAGATCGATACCCTGGTGGTCGACAAGACCGGCACGCTGACCGAAGGCAAGCCGAAGGTGGTGGCGCTCGTGGCGAACGCGGGCTTCGACGAGGCGCAGGTGCTGCGTTTTGCCGCCAGCCTCGAGCGCGGCAGCGAGCATCCGCTGGCGGCCGCGATCGTCCAGACCGCCGCCGAACGCAACATCGCCTTGGGAACGGTGCGCGGCTTCGACGCCCCGGCCGGCAAGGGCGTGATCGGCATGGTCGAAGGCAAGCGGCTTGCGCTCGGCAGCGCGAAGTTTCTTGCGGAATTGAACATCGAAACCGCGGCGCTTGGCGACGAAGCCGAGCGCCTGCGCGGCGACGGCGCCACTGCGATCTTCCTCGCCATCAATGGCAAGCTCGCCGGCGTCATCGCCATCGCCGACCCGATCAAGGCCACCACGCCGACGGCGCTAAAGGCGCTTACCGCGGAGGGCATCCGCGTGGTGATGCTCACCGGCGACAACCGCACCACCGCGCTTGCGGTCGCCAAACGTCTGGGCATCACCGACGTCGAGGCCGACGTGCTGCCCGATCAGAAGAGCGCCGTGATCGAGCGGCTCGCGCGCGCAGGCCGCACGGTCGCCATGGCCGGCGACGGCGTCAACGACGCCCCCGCGCTCGCCGCGGCGCAAGTCGGCATTGCCATGGGCACGGGCACCGACGTGGCGATCGAAAGCGCCGGTATAACCCTGCTCAAAGGCGACCTCACCGGCATCGTCAAGGCGCGCGCGCTGTCGAAGGCGGTCATGCACAATATCCGGCAGAATCTGTTCTTCGCCTTCATCTACAACTCCGCCGGCGTGCCGATCGCGGCCGGCGTGCTTTATCCCGCCTTCGGGTTGCTGCTGTCGCCGATCATCGCCGCAGCGGCGATGGCGCTGTCCTCGGTGAGCGTGGTCGGCAACGCCTTGCGGCTGCGCCGCGCGGCATTGTAGACCCGCTTATGCACCGAATCCTTTTTGCAACGTTGCTCGCGGCATGGGCCGGCACCGCGCAGGCCGCCGAGTGGCGCGTGCAAATGGTCAATGTGCCGGCGCGCGTGGGCGCGATCCAAACCGTCGCAGGTGTGGCTCAGGTCAACGCCGGCGGGCTCTGGTACAAACTCGCGATCGCCGGCGAGAACGTTTCGCTAGCCTTCATCGACACGCCGGCACCGCCGGCGCTTCCGGACGGCGCCCTCCCCGACGGCAAGATCGCGACCGGCAAAGGCAAGATCGCGCGCGCCTGGCTCGCCGAGCCGACCGCGCGCTACGACCACGGCATCCTCGGCGACAAGATCGAGGCCGGCAGCCTGGTGATCGAAACCCGCGACGGCAAACGCCAGGCGGTGCGGCTCAAGGACGACGCCGTGTTCGAGGATCTAGAGCCGCGGCTCGCCGATCTCGACCGCAACGGCCACGATGAGATTGTTGTCGTGAAGTCCTATCTCAAGCGCGGTTCCGCGCTGGCTGTGATCGGCTTGCGCAAGGACAAATACGAGATCGTCGCCGAAACGCCGCCGCTTGGCGCGGCCCATCGTTGGCTCGATCCCGCCGGTATCGCCGATTTCAACGGCGACGGCAAAACCGGCATCGCGCTGGTGCGCCAGCCGCATGTGATCGGCGTGCTTGAGTTATGGGGCTGGCGCGACGGCGCCTTGCGTAAAGTCGCCGAGCTTCCCGACATCGCCAACCACATTGCTGGCACGCGCGCGATTCACATGGCGGCCGCCGCCGATTTCGACGGCGACGGCATCGCCGATATCGCGGCGCCTTCGCTCGACCGCAACCGCCTGCGCATCGTCAGCTTTGCGCCGCAGCCACGCGAGATCGCAAGCGTGCCGCTGCCGGCCAAGGCGGTCACCGATTTCGCACTGATCGCGGAAGCGTCAGGTCCGCCCGCCATCGCGGTCGGCCTCGCCGACGGCTCGCTCGCCGTGATCCGACGCTCGCGGTAATTCCCGTAGCGCCGTCAGCGGGCTTTGGGGGTGCTCGGCGGCGCGCCGGGAGTGCCGGCGGCCGGCACGTTGCAATTTCTCTCGGCGGCGGCGGCCTGCAAACTCCGCAGTTGCCCGCGCGTCGCGGCGTATTCCGTCCCGTAGGTCGTCTCGGCGATGATCCGCCCGGCGGCGTCGGTGCCGGCTTTCGCCATCAATTCTTCCAATTGTTTCTGACGCGCCAGCACGCCCGTTCTGGTGCGCGCGATATCGTCGCAGCTGAAGAGTGTGTAACCGCCCGGTGCCACCAGGAACGACGCCATGGGGTCTTCCGACATGGCGCACCCGGATACCAGTGCGGCAAACACCGCGCCGAAGAACACGTTCACTGATCGACGCATAGGCATGATCGCCAGCGAGGCGCGGCAAAAACGGCAAAAACCGGTGCGGACGCCGGGAGACGGCCGGCGCATTCAAACGTCATTGAAAAACCACAGCTTGCGAGCAGTTCATGGCGCGGATTTGTACTCGGCTTTTGGACGAACCGGAAGGCGGTCGCTCGGAACTTAAACGACCGGGTCGAAGTTCTAGATTCTCGATCCACGCGCGACCGAGAGATAGTGGAATGTCAGGCGTCACCGACGAATACCGAAAGCAGGCCGAAGCTTGTTGCAAGCGGGCGGAAGCTTCAGCCAAAACTGCGGACCGGGCCTTTTGGCTGCTATTGGCCGAAAACTGGCGAAAGCTCGCGCAAGCCCTCGAAGACAGGCCCGCCAGCGAAATTCAAAACGGTGATGCGCCTGTTTTGCTGCACGCCGGCTAGCAATCCAAACAGACGCGACGACACTCCTTCGGTGCGCGGGCCGGCGGTTCGCGGCCATTACAACGATTAAACCATCCCTTAACTACGGCCGCCTTAGACTATGAGCAGCACGCGAACTCAAAATTTCTGGGTCCGCCTGCTGTTAGAGCATCCGTCATGGCTTCGCGAGCACCATCCCGCCGCTGGTTCCTGCGCGATCTTCCGCGGGCGTATGTCGTGGTCGTCTGCGCGGCGTTCATCGCCGGCGGTTTAATTTATTTTATCGATTGGTCCCTAGTCCGGCACGACACGTCGGCAAGCAAAATGAACCCTCCCACCACCGAACAACGCTATAGCGGTTCGTTGATCCTGCCCGATCGCGGAGATCGCTGCTTGGCAGCGATCTTCGACAATCGCACCGGGAAATTGGTTGATAAGGGCTACGTCAACTGCGGCGAAGCAAGTAATCAACTCGCAGAAAAAAACACGCCGGCAGGAATGGACGTCATACGCTTGCGCGAAGTGGGCAAGGTATTTCGTCACGAAGGCAAGTGACGAGCAGACGATACATCGAATGGCGCGCCCATTCGGCATGAGGGCTAACGATTAGCGTGAATCTGAGCTTTGAGGCCGTTCCTCGGGCGCAATTGATAATCGGTGCGCTCAAGTTGGCGGCCGATGCACAAGACACCGTCGCAAATTGCCCGCGCCTTGCGTGCGCTTCGAAACGCGCACCGGCTGGGCCTGTTACGTCGCGTCAGCGTGCTGCCTGGGCGGGACGCCTGCGAAGCGGCGCTTGCGCAGTTCGGCTCCGAATACCCCGGCAACGAGCTGCCCGATTTTCCGCTCCCCCAATGCACACGCGACCATTGTGAATGCAAATTCGTACCGGTCGCCAGTGACAAGTTTCACCGATTGGACGCGGCAGGAAAGCCATCGTCCATACCGCCGCATTGAACGAAAAACGCGACGCTATTCGCAATGATCATTACAGCGATAGAATTTTGCATTGGTAACAGGTTACAATCATAGGAGATACTAAGGCGAGCGGCATCCGTCGATACGGGGAAGAGGTCGTGAAAACGCGTACAAGCAAGATTGGCAAGGCTATTTCTATTGCCGGCGGTCTCGTTGCCGTAGCAGGCGTTCTAATAGTGCTGGCTCAGGCATTCATTTGGCTCCGAACCGGCAATTGGACGCCGATAGACCTCGGCGTGATTTGGGATTTCTTCGGTGGCCCGGACGAGGTCGGTTCGGAAGGCGTACAAGATATCGTTGATACGGTGCTGGATTTTCCTTTGAGCCTCGTCGTTTTCTTCCTCGGGCTCGTAATTATCGGTTTCGGCGCCCTGCTTGTGGAACGTATTGCGATCAAGAAATAGCCGTCGGATTAAGTCACGATGCGGGCCTCGCTGGATCGACGGCCGCCAACAAACACCATGCGATACGAGCGTTAGGCCAATTCGCAGTCACAAAAGCCGCGCGCGCTCTTGCCGCCGTGACGGCTGAAATAAAAGGTTAGCATTGCTGTCTTTTACCGTGCCGTTCTACGGCGTAGGATTTTATACGTAACGACACTCAGAAGAATAAGCCAGGAATGGGGATCGATCCGCCAAAAAGATAGGAGGGTCAAATGGCGACCAACCGCATCGTTGTCATGTCGATTTGTGCTTTTGCTCTTGTCCTTGTTGGATGGCACTTCCTCTAAGCCATCGGTTTCGTAAAAGGCAACTTGACGTTACCTGCCTCTCGCTGGATCGACGACCTCTAGCGCATTGCGCGTTATGAGAGGTCTGTAGGGTTGAGCCTAAGTCTTTTCTTTAGTGGTGCGGACGCCGGGACTCGAACCCGGACGGGATTACTCCCAAGGGATTTTAAGTCCCTTGCGTCTACCATTCCGCCACGTCCGCGTGGCACATGCTACCCACTCCGCGCCGGCGCGCGGATAAGCACCACGCGGCGGCGCGTCAAACTATTTCGATAACAGCCCGCCCCAAACCGATTCCCAATCCTTGCCGCTGGCGTCGACCACCCGGCCGTCCTGCTCGAAGAACTTGTTGGGAATCTGGAACATCGCGATGAAGGTACCGCCTTTCGGCGCCCAGGCCACGTGCCGGCTGCCCGCCGGCCGCCAGACGAATTCGCCGGGCCCGACCTCAATGCCGGCATCGGGGCCTTCCTTGTCCACCAGCGAGCCTTCCAGCACATAGGTCTGCTCGATCAGGACGTGCTCGTGGTCCGGCAGCACCGCGCCCGGCTCCATCTTCATCAACATGGTGGCGAGCCCGCTTTCGGGATCGAACAGCAGCGTCTTCATTTCGCAGCCGGGAAACCGCAACTTCTGCCACGGCATGTCCTGCGGGCGCAGGTGATGCGACCGCAAATCCTCGACCGCTTTGGCGTTCTGGGTATTCGGCTTGACGTTCATTGCTCTTCTCCCGGATCGCTCGCGACAATACACATTAGTCGGCCACTTTAATATTGGCCTGCTGCACGATCTTGCCGAACTTCTCGGTCTCCGCCTCCACGAACTTCTTGTATTCCGCCGCATTCATCGGCCGCGGCACGATGCCCTGCGGGATGAGCTTGTCGGAAATGGCCGGATTTTTCAGCGCCGCATTGACGATCCCGTTGAGACGATCGACGATTAGCTGCGGCGTGCCGCCGGTGGCAAACATGCCGAACCAGTTGAGCAGTTCGTAGCCGGCCAGGCCGGGCGCGCCTTCCGACAGCGGCGCGACGGTCGGCAATTGCGGCATGCGCTCCTTCGAGGTCACCGCCACCGCGCGCAGCTTGCCGCCGTTGATCAGCGGCAGCGCCGCGGCGAGGCTGGTAAAACTCATGGTGACCGCGCCGGTCGCAACATCGGTCACCGCCGGCGCGGCGCCGCGGTAGGGCACGTGCAGCACGTTGGTACCGGCCATCATGTTCATCAGTTCGCCGGCGAGCTGCTGCGGATTGCCCACGCCGGACGAGGAGAACGAAAGCTTGCCGGCATTGGCCTTGGCGTAGGCGATCAACTCCTTCGGATCGTGCACCGGCGTTGCGTCCGCGACCACGACGACGCAGGGTACCACGCCGATGAGCGCGACCGGCGTGAGGTCGCGGCGCGGGTCGTACGACATCTTCTCTTTGTAGAGATGCTGGCTGATGGCGATCTCCCCCGAGGTTGCCATCAGCAGCATGTGACCGTCGGGCGGCGCCTTGGCGACCGTATTGGCCGCGAGCATCCCGGCCGCGCCGGTGCGGTTCTCGACGATCACGGTCTGGCCGAGCGCCTCCCTGAGCGGCTCGGCCATAAGGCGCGCCGAGATGTCGATACCGCCGCCCGGCGGAAAACCGGCGATGATGCGGATCGTCTGCGTCGGATACGACTGCGCCAGCGCCGGTCCTGCCAGAAACGAAGCGCTGGCGCTCGCGACAAATGTGCGCCGGGTCAGCATGCGATCCTCCCCTGCTTTCCTTTTCATCAGTCGCCGCCCTCCCGGATCGGCGGCGAAAAAGCTAGCGCCGTATCCCAGGGAAAATAGATCCAGGTGTCCTGCGACACCTCGGTGATGAAGGTATCGACTAGGGGCCGCCCCATCGGCTTGGCGTAGACCGTGGCGAAATGCGCATCCGGGAGCAGGTCGCGCACGACGCGCGCGGTCTTGCCGGTGTCGACCAGGTCGTCGACGATCAGCACGCGCTGCCCTTTGGCGCGCATCGCGAGCACCTCGGGCGCCACGCCTTTGAGCACCTTCAACTCACCCTGGTTCTGGTAATTCTGGTAGCTCGCCACGCACACGGTCTCGATCAGGCGCACGTTCAATTCGCGCGCCACGATCGCCGCCGGCACCAGCCCACCGCGCGTGATGGCGACGACGGCCTCGAACGGCCCGGCCTCGTGCAGCCGCCAGGCGAGCGCGCGCGAGTCGCGGTGGAACTGGTCCCAGGAGACCGGAAAGATTTTCTCCGGGCGCGGCGTCCCTTGCGCTTGCGGGCTCGACATACGTTGGTCTCCGTAAGCTCAATCAAACGACCGGGGAGCGGAAGTCTCCGCGCATGATCTTTGCAAGATTACACCAAAGAAGGTAATTCCCCCGCAGCACCTTGCCTATCTCTTTTGGGCGGTTGTTCGCCAAAAGCACCAACGCGCGAATGAGCGGTTCAATCAACAAAGTCATGAGCGCGATTACTGCCGCACCCGCAACGTTAAAATGCTTGAAAGCATAGAGAATACGGCTGCGCCAGCTATAAAAAAGCCGCACGTCTTTCACCTGCTCGGTGGTGCCCTGGCCCCGGTGATATGCGCGCGCGGTGGCGATATAGACGCTCGTCCAGCCCTGTTCGCGGGCACGCACCGCCAGATCGAGGTCCTCAAAATAGACAAAGAACCGTTCGTCAAACCCGCCGATTTTTTCAAACATTGAGCGTCGCAGAAAAAAGAACGCCCCCATCACCTGATCCACGACGCGCGTGTCGCCATGGTCCCATTCGATCAGAAAATGCGGGGGACAAATCGAGGAGCCGAGACGATCGAGACCGACACTTTGGCCGATCATCGACCAAACGGTAGGCCGCCGGGCGCAGTTGCGCGCCACATTTCCCTGTCCATCGACGAGCTGTATGCCAACGATGCCGACGCGGCTGTTGGTGGCGTCGGCAAGAAAACGCGCGGGCGTTTCGAGCGAGCCGGAATAAAGCAGCGTGTCCGGATTGAGGAACAACAAGAAGTCCGCCTCTGAGCCACGCGCGCCCTGGTTACAGGCCGCGGCAAAACCGCGATTGCCGCTATTTCGGATGATCTCCAAAGGCAGCTTGCCGTGCAGGTCGTCCAGCGCCGAAACAGAATCGTCGCTTGAGCCGTTGTCGACGATGGTAATTCGCGACAATGCCACGGCGTCTTGCGATACCGCTGCGAACGATCGCAGACATTTCGCAAGCTGCAAGCCCGCATTCCAATTGACGATCACCACGTGAATGGTCGGGACCTGGGTCAAAGTCCGCTCAGGCTTGCTATCGGCGTTCGTCCCATCTCGCTTCGAAACAGGCGCGCTCACAAGCTCGCTCTGACCCGTCCCAGCATTTCCTCCACTTCCGCCTTCACCTGCTTGAGCTTGGCCGCATCGCGCGAGCGTACCACGATATTGGTGTTGGGACCGAGCTTCTCGTCGAAGAACGGATAGCTGCCGATGATGGCGTCCGGGTTGGCCTTGGCGATGGCGCCCAGTTCGGTGCCGACGTCGCCCTCCTTGGCGTCGGCGCGAATGGTTTCCGACAACAGCTTGGTGCCGGTTCTGAGTTTCGGCGCCACTTCATCGACCATCGCCTGCATGATCGAGGGCACGCCCGCCATCACGATCACATTCTCGATCCAGAAGCCGGGCGCGCCCGACACTTTGTTCTTCACCAGCGCGGCGCCGTGCGGGATACGCGCCATGCGCAGGCGCGCCTCGTTGAGCTCGCCGCCGATCTTGGCCATGCGCTCCTTGAGGATCGCAACCGCCTCCGGGTGATGGCTGATGCCGACGCCGAACGCCTTGGCCACGCATTCGGCGGTGATGTCGTCATGGGTAGGCCCGATGCCGCCGGTGGTGAACACGTAAGTATACTGCTTGCGCAGTGCGTTGACCGCGGTGACGATCGCCGCCTCGTCGTCGGAGATGACGCGCACTTCCTTGAGGTCGATGCCGATGGCGGTCAGATAATCGGCGATGAAGCCGATGTTCTTGTCCTTGGTGCGGCCCGACAGGATCTCGTCGCCGATCACCAGGACCGCCGCAGTGACGATCTCAGGATTAACGCTCATGGCCGGTCACCGAGTCCTTCAAAGCCCTGGCCGAAGACCTAGCGTGGCCCCGCCAGCCACTCAAGTTGCCGCGGCCGCGCGATGTCCACGATGGCTCCTCGCGAGGCCGCTCTCCGCCCATTATTTAGGCAGGAAATGCTGCCGCAGTCGGACGCAACTACTTGTTTTTATGTTGTTTTTCTTGGCGTGAAGCTTGCTACTTAATGGCCGGGGGCAGCGCTCGCTGTATCCCGTGAAGGAATTGGCACAAAGTTACGCGGCCGGGCGTTGCATCAGCGGCCGCGCGCTGGGGGTCTGAGATGATTGCCGCCTTCGATGAAATGAAGGAAGCCGACGGCGGCGTACGCCCGGCTTATGGCGAACTGTCGCGCTGGCTCGATGAAGTCCCGGCCGACGTGCTCGACTATCGGCGGCGCGAGGCCGAGCTCTTGTTCCGCCGCATCGGCATCACCTTCGCAGTCTATGGCGAAGCCGACGCGCAGGAACGGCTGATCCCGTTCGACGTCATCCCGCGCATCATTCCGGGCGCCGAATGGCGGCGCCTGGAAAAAGGCCTCAACCAGCGCGTCACCGCGCTCAATCTGTTCCTCAAGGACATCTACGGCGCGCGTGAAATCCTGCGCGCCGGCGTGGTGCCCGACGACCTGGTATTCCGCAATCCGGCATTCCGACCGGAGATGAGCGGGCAGAGCGTGCCGTATGACATCTACATCCACGTCGCCGGCATCGACATCGTACGGGTGGATGCCGACACTTTCTATGTGCTCGAGGACAATGCGCGCACGCCGTCCGGCGTCTCCTACATGCTGGAGAACCGCGAGATCATGATGCGGTTGTTTCCGGAACTGTTCGCGCGCCACCGCATCGCGCCGGTGGAGAATTATCCGGACCAACTGCTCGCCACGCTCAAATCGGTGGCGCCGGCGCCGGTCGCGCGTGATCCGACCGTGGTGCTGCTCACGCCCGGCGTCTACAACTCAGCCTATTACGAACACTCCTTTCTGGCCGACAAGCTCGGCGTTGAACTGGTCGAAGGCCGCGACCTGTTCGTGAAGGAAGAGTTCGTCTACATGCGCACCACCCAAGGCCCGCGCCGGGTGGACGTGATCTACCGGCGCATCGACGACGACTTCATCGATCCGCTCACCTTCCGCCCCGACAGCGCGCTCGGCGTGGCCGGGCTTATGTCGGCCTACCAGGCCGGCAATGTGACGCTGGCGAACGCGGTCGGCACCGGTATTTCCGACGACAAGGCGGTCTACAGTTTCATGCCGGCGATCGTGAAATTCTATCTCGGCCAGGAACCGCTGTTGAAGAACGTGCCGACCTGGCGCTGCCGCGAGGAGGAGCATCTCGCCTACGTGCTCGACCACCTGCACGAACTGGTGGTCAAGGAAGTGCACGGTTCCGGCGGCTACGGCATGCTGATCGGACCGGCAGCGAGCAAGATCGCGATCGAGCAGTTCCGCGCCAAGCTCAAGACCGCGCCGAAGAATTTCATCGCGCAGCCGACGCTGGCGTTATCCACCTGCCCCACCTGCGTGGAGCAAGGCGTGGCGCCGCGCCATGTCGATCTGCGCCCCTTCGTACTCACCGGCAGCAAGGGCACGCGCATCGTGCCCGGCGGTTTGACCCGCGTCGCCATGAAAGAGGGCTCGCTGGTGGTGAATTCCAGCCAGGGCGGCGGCACCAAGGACACCTGGGTGTTGGACGGCTAGCCATGCTCTCGCGCACCGCCGATAATCTGTATTGGCTTTCGCGCTACGTGGAGCGCGCGGAATATCTCGCGCGTATTCTCGACGCTACGCAGCGGCTCTCCGCGCTGCCGCTCGCCTATGTCGGCTTTAGCAACGAATGGGAATCCGCGGTGCTCACCGCCGGCTGCGCCAACGCCTTCTTCAAGCAATACGACGAGGCGAACGAGGAAAACGTCACCGATTTCCTTGCCTTTTCCACGAGCAATTCCTCCTCGATCCGCAACTGCTTCGAGCTCGCGCGCAGCAACGCGCGCGCCGTACGCACCGCGCTGACGATGGAAATGTGGGACTCGATCAACGGCACCTGGCTCGAGCTCAAGCGCTACGGCAACGGTCCGGCCTCGCGCGAGGAATTTTCCCGCTTCCTGCGCTGGGTTCAGGAATCCTCGCTGCGCTACGACGGCTCCGCCTACCGCACCATGCTGCGCAACGACGCCTACTGGTTCTCCCGCCTCGGCGTCTATCTCGAGCGCGCCGACAACACCGCGCGCATCCTCGACGTGAAATATCATCTGCTGCTGCCCGACAACGAACGCGTCGGCGGCCCGCTCGACTATTTCCAGTGGGCGGCGATCCTGCGCTCGGTTTCCGCGCTCACCGCCTATCATTGGGTCTATCGCGAGAGCCTGCAGCCCTGGCTGGTGGCCGACCTGCTGATCCTGAAAGAAGAGATGCCGCGCTCGCTTGCCTCCTGCTACGAGGCGATCGTGCGCAACCTCGATTCGATCAGCGGCGCCTATGGCCGGCAGGGTCCGGCCCAGCGCCAGGCCCGCGGCATCCGCGCCCGACTGCAGAACAGCCGCATGGACGGCATCTTCCAGCGCGGCCTGCACGAATACATCGGCGAATTCATCACCGAGAACAACAGGCTCGGCGCCACTATCACCGAGCAATTCCTGCTATGAGCGTGCTGGAACGCCACCGCTAACGTTAACCTGCCGATAGCACATGCGAATTCGCATCTCCCACGCGACGACTTATCACTACGACACGCCGCCCAACAGCGTGATCCAGATGCTGCGCCTGACTCCGCGCAATCACGACGGACAATATGTGGTGAGTTGGCGCGTCGACCTGTCGGAGGACTGCCTGCTGCACCAGCACGAGGACGCCTTCGGCAACATCAGCCATTTCTTCACTGCCGAGGGACCGTTTCGCAAATTGTCTGTCGCGGTCGAAGGCGAGGTCGATACCATGGACGCCCGAAGCGTGGTCAGCGGCGCGGTCGAGCGTTTCCCGCCCGGGCTATACCTACGCGAGACCGCGCTGACGCAAGCGGACGCGGCCATCATCGATTTCGCCGGCAGCGCGCGCGCCAGCGCGGGAAACGAACCATTGGCGTTGCTGCACGGGTTGATGATCGCGCTCAATCGCGAAATGAAATTCGACACCGATCCGACCCATTCCACGACCACGGCGGCGGAAGCCTTCGCGCTGCGCCGCGGCGTCTGCCAGGATCTCACCCATATCTTCATCGCGGCAGCGCGGCAGCTCGGCATCCCGGCGCGCTATGTCGGCGGGCATTTCTACCGCGTCGACGGCGTGACCGCACAAGAGGCCGGCCACGCCTGGGTGGAAGCCTATGTCGAACACCTTGGATGGGTAGGCTTCGACCCGACCAATGGGATCGGCATCACCGAAGCCCATGTGCGGGTCGCGATCGGGCTGGATTACCTCGGGGCGGCGCCGGTGCGCGGCACCCGTTTTGGTGGCAGCGGCGAAACCCTCAAGGTGGCAGTGCAGGTCGACCAGGCCCGCCAGCAGGGGCAAAACTGACCTGGCTCTGGATCTTACCCGGAGACTTTTGCTCGCTTTCTGCGATCATCCGCTGCGACATTGCCCGACATGGGCTCTCATCGTTATAACCCTGCGGCAGGTCGCGGAAGAACAAGTCGGGTCACATGACATATTGCTGCGGAATTCTGGTGCGGGACGGCCTGGTGATGATCGCGGACACCCGCACCAATGCCGGCCTCGACAACGTTTCCACCTTCCGCAAGCTGTACGTCTACACCGAACCGGGCGAACGCATCATGGCGCTCGCCTCCTCCGGCAATTTGTCGCTCAGCCAGTCGGTGCGCTCGACATTGACCGAGGGCATGGAAAATCCGGAGACCGGCGAGATCGAAACCCTGATAAACGCGCCCAGTATGTTCAAGGCCGCCCAGCGCGTCGGCAAGGCGATCCGCTCGGTGCAGAACATGGAAGGCAAGGCGCTTGTTTCCGCCGATGTCGAGAGCGACGTCTCCTTCCTGTTCGGCGGCCAGATCAAGGGCGACCGCCTGCGGCTGTTCATGATCTATTCGGCCGGCAATTTCATCGAATGCACCACCGACACGCCCTACCTGCAGATCGGCGAGCACAAATACGGCAAGCCGGTGCTCGACCGCGCCATCATGTTCGACACCGACCTTTATGACGGTCTCAAGATCGGGCTGATCTCCATAGATTCCACCATGCGCTCCAATCTCGGGGTCGGGCTGCCGATCGATATTCTGGTTGTGCGCCGCGACACCTGTAACTCTGAGGTTAACTATCGCATCGAGCCGGGCGAGCCCTATTTCCAGGACCTGCGCGAGCGCTGGTCGGCCGCGCTGCGCGCCGCCCATATAGCTATACCGCGGCCCCCATACCGCAGCCCGGGCTGAGGCTCCTTTTAACCCTCGGTTAACAGCACCACGCGATTTGTGGTATCCGGTAGCCGCGAAGCCGCCGAAAAGCCGAAGCGAAAGCGAAAAAGCAAGCTTTCTGCCCTAGCGTCCGCCCCGAAAAACCTAATGGGTGGGATGGTTTAAGGGGCTTGATCTTGCCGGCTGTGGCTCGCCCGCACGCATCGTCGGAAAAATACACGAGTTGGGATCGCGCGCGCTTAAGCGTCGTGGTCCCGATCGGCGTCATCGTGGCCGTGGCCATCGTCTGCATCGTCGTCGCCGTGCTGTCCTCCGCCCAGCGCGCCGACGAAGTCGCCGTCGAGCACGAAAAGCAGCTGTTTTCGCGCTCGCTGAGCAATTACGCCGAGCGCGTGCTGCGCGAAGTCAAAAGCGTCGCCACCTCCGAACAGGCGTTGCTGAATATCCGCGCCAAGTACGATCCGGTCTGGGCGAAGCAGCGCGTCGGCCTTTGGCTGAAAACCTACTTCGATCACGACTACGTTTTCATCTTCGACGGCAGCGACAAGCCGATCTTTTCGCAGCTCGGCCGCGACGAACTCGACGCGTCATGGGTCGACACCGCGCTGAGCGATCTGGAATCGGTGCTCGCTTACATGCGCGGGCGTAACCCGGCCCTGCACGGCACGCTCCGCCTCAACGAACCGAACGTGACGGACGAGAACCCGCACTCGCAAGCCGCGGTGATCCGCAGTCTCGCAGGCCGGCCAGCGGTCATTGCCGCGGTCGCGGTCGGACCGCTCGGCGGCCTCCTCAGCGCGGGCGGCAACGCGGCGCCGATCATGATGGCGGTGAAATTCATCGACAACGACGCGCTCGCCGGTATAGCCGCGCAACTGCGGCTGACGCATCTGCGCAAGCTCGGCGACGAGCCGGCACCGCCCGCCGATTTGACCTATGAGCTGAATGGGCCGCAAGGTCATCCGATCGCCCGCTTCGCCTGGACGCCGCGGCAACCCGGCGCCGAGATCGTCGACAGCGTCATCCCGTTCATTGCTGTCGCGCTCGCCGGCTTCACCCTGCTCGCCGCCTTCGTGTTGCGCTACATGCGCCGCACCGCGATCGCGATCGCCGCCGGCGAAACGCGGCTGCGCCATCTCGCCATGCACGATCCGCTCTGCGGCCTGCCCAACCGCGTCTTCTTCGGCGAACGGCTGGAGGCGGTGATCGAGGAGGTGCGGGCCGGCTCATCGCCGGCCGCGGTCTTCTATATCGACCTCGACCATTTCAAGGACGTCAACGACACGCTCGGCCATCCCGTCGGCGACGAATTGATCCGCAACGTCACGCTGCGGCTCTCGCACACGCTGCGCGGCGACGATCTGGTGGCGCGGCTCGGCGGCGACGAGTTCGCGGTGATTTCCTCGATCGGCGACGACAGCGGCAAGATGATGGCGCTCGCCCAGCGCCTGATCGCCGCGATCTGCGCGCCATATACGATCAACCGGCAGAACATCATGATCGGCGCCTCGATCGGCATCGCGGTGATCAACCGCAAATCCGGCGCCGCCGCCGACATCATGCGCTACGCTGACATGGCGCTCTACCGCGCCAAGAACGAAGGCCGCAACCGCGCCTGCATCTACGACGCCGCGATGGACGCCGATCTCTCCAATCGCAAACTGTTGGAAGCCGATCTGCGCGAGGCGATCGAGAACAACCAGCTGAAATTGCTGTACCAGCCGATCGTCAACAAGAGCGGGGAGACCGTGGTGGGCGTCGAAGCGCTCTGCCGCTGGACGCATCCAACGCGCGGCGAAATTCCGCCGACCGAATTCATCGCCATCGCCGAGCACAGCGGACTGATCATCGATCTGGGCGCCTGGGTGCTGCGCCGCGCCTGCCTCGACGGCCGCGCCTGGCCGGCCCTGTCGATTTCGGTCAATGTTTCGCCGCTGCAATTCCGCCGCGCCGATTTCTACGACGTCGTACAGCACACCTTGAGCGAAACCGAGTTCGACCCGACCCGGCTCGAGATCGAACTCACCGAAAGCGTGCTGCTCGGCAATGTCGACACTGCGGAAGCCGGCATGTTGCGGCTCAAGGCGCTCGGCGTGCGGCTGGCGCTCGACGATTTCGGCACCGGCTATTCGAGCCTGCTCTATTTGCGCCGCCTGCCGTTCGACAAGCTCAAGATCGACCGCAGCTTTGTGCTGAGCATCGAGAAGGCCGCCGACGCCGCGGCAATCGTGCACGCGGTGGTGAGCCTCGGTCGGGGCCTCGGCATGAAAGTGACGGCGGAAGGCGTGGAGACCGCCGACCAGCAATTGTTCTTGCGCGCGGCCGGCGTGCATTTCATGCAGGGCTATCGTTTCGGCAAGGCGGTGACCGCCGCCGAAATCTCCGCTCGCCTGCAATCGGCCGACGCCTTCAAGCCGATCGACACACGCACCGCGCGGGCGAGCTAGGCCTCATCTGCCGGCAATTCGCGGGCGTCGCTCGGTTTCGACCGCGGCATAACTGCCATGCGCGCGTGAGCGGCCCGCACGTGCGCTAATCGCAGTGTTTGCTCGTGCGTGCGCTCTGGAAATGCGGGCACAATTGAGGTAAAACAAATTCTCTCGCATCCGCCTGTCTATATACCGCCCCGTCGAGATCGGAATTCCATGGGGGAGTTCTGTGGTTAGACCAAAGTAGATAGGGCCAGAGGATGACTGCATCAACTGCCGCGGCTGGGAGCGGCAAAGCACATAAGAAACCTCTTTATTCGATTCTTTATGTCCAGGTTCTCGCCGCCATTCTGATCGGCGGCGTGCTCGGCTGGCTCGCGCCGGAAGTCGCCACCAACGACTGGATCAAGGCGCTCGGCGACGGCTTCATCAAGCTGATCAAGATGGTGATCACGCCGATCATCTTCTGCACGGTCGTCTCCGGCATCGCGCACATCCAGGACGCCAAGAAGGTCGGGCGGGTCGGCATCAAGGCGCTGGTCTATTTCGAGGTCGTCTCGACCTTCGCCCTCGTCATCGGTCTGGTCGTCGGCAATCTGTTCCAGGTCGGGCACGGCATCGGCGCCAAGGCGGATGCCGCCGCGGTCGCCGGCTTTGCCAAGCAGGCTGCCGGACAGAAGTCGGTCGACTTCGTGCTCAACATCATCCCCGACAGCGTGATCGGCGCCTTTGCCAAAGGCGATATCTTGCAAGTGCTGCTGTTCGCGATCTTGTTCGGCTTCGCGCTGATGGTTCTGGGCGAGCGCGGCAAGACCGTGCGCAACCTGGTCGACGATCTCGCGCATTCGGTTTTCGGCGTCATCGCCATTGTGATGAAGGCGGCGCCGTTCGGTGCGTTTGGCGCCATGGCGTACACCATCGGCAAATATGGGCCGACGGCGCTCGGCAACCTGATTGGATTGATCGCGCTTTTCTATCTGACGGCAGCACTGTTCATCTTCGTCGTGCTCGGTACGATTGCGCGCTTCGTCGGATTCAACATTTTCCGCTATCTGGCCTACATCAAGGACGAATTGCTGATCGTGCTCGGCACCAGTTCGTCGGAAAGCGCTTTGCCGCAGCTCATGGAAAAGCTCGAACGGCTGGGCTGCTCGAAGTCGGTCGTCGGCCTCGTCGTGCCGACCGGTTATTCGTTCAATCTTGACGGCACCAACATCTACATGACGCTGGCGACGCTGTTCATCGCCCAGGCGATGGGGGTCGAGCTCAGCTTTACGCAGCAGATGACGATCTTGATCGTCGCCATGCTGACCTCGAAAGGCGCCAGCGGCGTTACCGGCGCCGGCTTCATCACGCTGGCCGCCACGCTCACGGTGGTCAATCCGGCGCTCGTTCCCGGCATGGCGATCGTGTTCTCGATCGACAAGTTCATGAGCGAATGCCGCGCGCTGACCAATATCAGCGGCAACGGCGTCGCGGCGATCGTGGTCTCGTGGTGGGAAGGCGAACTGGACCGGGCCAAGCTGAACAAAGCGATGGGCCGCGAGATCGATCCCTCCGATGTGGAAACGGCCGTAACGACCGGATAACGCAGCTTTTATCGTTGCGTCTTTGCGGCGGCGTGCCGAGGCGCGCTATTTTGTGATATGGCGGTCCTTCCAGTTATTTCAGGGAAGGACATCCGATGACTGCGTCCGCGAAAATCGCGCTGGTGACCGGAGCCGGGACCGGCGTCGGTCGGGCGGTGGCCATAGCCTTGGCCAAGGCCGGCTACAGCCTGGTGCTCGCCGGCCGGCGCAAGGAAATGCTCGACAAGGTTTCCGGCGAGATCAACGCGGTCGGCGCGCAGGCGCTGGCGGTGCCGACCGACGTGTCGAAACGCGAGTCGATCCTGGCGCTGTTCGCCACCGTGAAATCGAGCTTCGGCCGGCTCGATGTCCTGTTCAACAATGCCGGTATCGGCGCCCCGCCGGTGCCGCTCGAGGAACTCCCCTTCGAGACCTGGCAGAACGTGGTGGCGACCAATTTCACCGGCATGTTCCTGTGCACGCAGGAAGCCATCAAGATCATGAAGGATCAGAAACCGCGCGGCGGCCGCATCATCAATAACGGCTCGATCTCCGCGCACGCGCCGCGGCCGTTTTCGGTGGCTTATACCGCGACCAAGCACGCGGTGACCGGCCTGACCAAGTCGACTTCGCTCGACTGCCGGGGCTACGACATCTGCTGCGGGCAAGTGGACATCGGCAACGCGGCGACCCCGCTGACCGAGCGCATGGTGCAGGGCGACGGCATCTTGCAGGCCGACCTCACGAAGAAGATCGAGCCGCGCATGGAGGCCGAGCATGTCGGCAACGCGGTGGTCTACATGGCGGGCCTGCCGCTCGACACCAATGTGCTGTTCATGACGGTGATGGCGAATAAGATGCCGTTCGTCGGACGGGGTTAGGCAAGAGGCGATGATCGCCGAACTCGAGCACTGGCATGAATTCTACGTGCTGGTCGGCACCGCCGGCGCGACGCTGCTGGCGCTGCTGTTCGTCGCCGTCTCGCTCGGCGCCGGCTTTCTCGATGAAAGCCGCGCCGCGGCGACGCGCGCCTTCTACAGCCCGGTGGTGGTGCATTTCACCGCGGTGTTCTTCCTGGCCGCGATTTCGCTGGTGCCCGCGCATCGCGCCGTTTTCTTTGCGGCGATGATCGGCGCCTGTGCCGTCATCGGCACCCTGGTGTCGCTATTCGTCGCGGTGCAGCTCCTGCGCCACGATTGGACCCGCTACGCGCAGGATCATCTGTCCTTTGCGCTGCTGCCGACGCTTGCCTATATCGCGCTGCTAGTGGCCGCCTATTTGATTTGGAACGGCAACGACCTCGCGCTCGACGTACTGGCCGGCGCGTTGCTGCTGTTGCTGGTGGTCAATATCCGCAACGCCTGGGATCTCACGCTGTCGATGGTGCGCCACCAGACCGAACGGCGCTGACGCCGCTCAGCGGCGGTCGAGCAGCGTCTTGAATTCGGTCTTGGCGCCGGCGGAGCAGTCGGTGGCTTCTTGCCAAAGAATCAAGTCGGCCTTGCCGTCGGCGACGCGCCAGACCGCGTGCACGCGGCAGACGCCGTCTTTCGCCGGCTCCCAGAACGCCGAGATCCGGTCGGGTGTGTCGCCGATGTGGTTGCGGCTCGCGACCAAGAGGTCGGTCATCGTCTCGCGGCCGTCGGCGTTAAGGATCGGGAAGGTCAGGCGTTGCGGATCGTCGCCATCCCGGTCGCGCGTGACGTAGTAGGCCATCTGCTCGTTGCGCAGCAGTTCGGCCTTGGTGTTGCGCGCCTTGATCTGCTCCGCAGTCGGGTCCGGATTGCCGGGACAGCCGAGTCCGACGAGACGACCGAGATCGAAACGTTCGTTGGTCAAATAAATCGTTTGACCGTCGCCAGCGCAACGGTGCACGGCCGCGAGCGGCTTCGGCAGTTTGTCGCGGGTGACGCGCTCGACCACGGTCATGCGCACGCGCACCATGCCCGGCCGCGCCGGGCACCATTTGTTATAGGCCTGATTGGACGCCTCGATCACCTCGTCGGCGTCGCGCACCGCGCTGGTCCGTTGTTTGGGCCCCTCGCAGCGGGCGAAGGTTTCGCGGATCTTCTCGGCGAGATCGAGGTGCTCCGACAGCGCCTTGCAGCGCTCTGCACCCGATGCCTGCATGCCGCTGTCGACCAGCGCGGCGGAGTCCTGCATCATCTTTTGGGTCGCCTGCATTTCGCGCTTGCAGGCGGCGCTGCCCACTTCGATGGCCGCGGCCGGCGGCGCAAGCAAGGCGACGCAAGCGGCCGTGAGGACTGCGATCATAATCGGTCTCGGCATCGATCTCTCTCCACCGGCCGTCAGATGACGAGACTGACCGCGACCTTGGTTCCGCCCTTGACCTTGGCCAGCGCTTTGACGTCGCCGAGCGCCTTGGCGAAGACGTTGCAGGGGCTGGCGAGCCGCGTCTCGTTGCCCCTGGAAATCGGCGTGCGGCCATATCCAATCGCAATTGCCGGCCCTTGCGGCCAATAGGCGATCTCGCCCGGCACAATCACCGCGCGCGCGTCCGCCTCGCGCGCGACCTCGACCGGCACGTCGAAATAGACCTCCTCGCCCCATGTCAGCACGGACGACGCGATCGGCAACACCGCCGCGATCGCCCTGGCGGTGGGCGTATCGAGCAATTCGGCGTCGAGCGTGAGCGCGCCGAAATCGAAACGGATGCGGGCCATGAAGACTCTCATTATCGGGGCATTGGCGCTACGAACCGACGTCAAATAAGCTCGCCGCTGCGGTTAGTCTACTTTTGCCGGCGCCCCTATCAAACGAGCCAAGTTCTGGCTTGCATTCGCATAATCTGGATCGATCGCCAGCGCCGCCTTATAGGCCGCAATCGCCTCGTCGCGCTTGCCCTGGCGCGCCAATAGCAGCCCGAGGTTGTTTTGAGCATTTGCATATTTAGGGTCGAGCCTGATGGCTTCGCGATACTCGGCCTCTTTTTCCTTCGGATCGCTTAGGACATTCCCCAAATTGAAGTGAGCCAATGCGAGTTTCGGATTGAGTTCGATAGCCTTGCGATACTCGGCCTCTTTTTCCTTCGGATCGGTTAGGGCAGCCCCCAAATTGTTGTGGGCTATCGCATACTTTGGATCGATCGCAATCGCCGCCTTATAGGCCGCGATCGCCTCGTCGCGCTTGCCCTGGCGCGCCAGCAGCAGCCCGAGATTGTCTTGGGCGACCGCATATTTAGGGTCGAGCCGGATGGCTTCGCGATACTCGGTCTCTTTTTCCTTCGGATCGGTAAGGACTCTCCCCAAATTGTTGTGAGCCGATGCGAGTTTCGGGTTGGATTCGATAGCTTTGCGGTACTCGGCTTCTTTTTCCTTCGGGTCGGCTAGGGCGTTTCCCAAATTGTTGTGGGCCAACGCATACTTTGGATAGATTTCGATGGCCTTGCGATACTCGACGATCGCTTCGTCGAGCTTGCCCTGCCCGCTCAACAGGTATGCTAATCTGAAATGAGCCGGCGCGTACTTCGGATTGAGTTCGATGGATTTAAGGTACTCATTCCTCGCCGCAACATGATCACCCTCAGCATCGCGCACGAAGCCTATGTTGAAATAGCCCAGGGCGTATTTCGGATTGATTTTGACGGCTGCGTTGTATTCAGCAAGCGCCTCCTTACGTTTACCCTGCAAATTGTAGATGACGCCTAAATTATTATACGCCGCAACGTTCTTTGAATTGAGACTTATCGCTTTTTGATACTCCACGATCGCCTCATCGATTTTGTTTTGCTCTTTGAGAACATATCCCCGGGAGAAATGCGCATTGGCGAGATCGGGGTTAAGACTCAGCGCTTTATCAAAAGCCTTAATCGCATCGTCATAGTCATGGCGTTCCCGATATATGTTGCCTTTCAAATTATATAATGAAGCGACGCCTGGATCCGTTTTTGGTATCCGGTCAATGATTTCATTGACCGTCTCAAGCGAAGTCGTGGGATCCTTTTTATGTTGCGCCAATGCGAAATCATAAGGCTGGACGACTTCCAGGATGCTGGGAACAGCCATTTCCAATAATTCGTCGGGCTTTTCCGGATCGACGCCGCTGGGACTGACGTAGAGTTCATTGCCATCGATACGAAGGTGTAGCCAAAGAAGCTTGTCTTTGATCGTAAACTCGCCAGAGATACTTTTACTTCGGGTGCTGTGTAACAACGTGCGCATCGTCGTGACCACGGCATCGATTGAGATCCCTACCGTTGGAACAATGATATTGGGCAGATCGCCCTGCAGTGTAAAACCGGATACGCCAAAACCGGATTCTTCGGTGTTGTTTTGGCTATCGGGATTCTTCGGTGCCGTATTGAGAGTAGTGGCAAAATGAAAGATCGCACCGCGCAATCGCCGGCCGGCGACTTCTGGCGTGTAACCGCTGTCGGCCAAGAACTTAGGCACTGAAATGGGTTCGATCACCGTTGCATGCTCTGAAAGGCCCTGCACCACGATTGTCAAGACGACGAGAACGACGAGGAGCCAGAGCAGCTTTGATGTGATATTGTAACAGGCGCTGCAAAAGGATTTGATGGCGGACCAAATGGCCAGCAATGATGCATGTCCTAAATTTTGTTTTGCGTCGCTTGAAAGCTTCGGCGTTTGACCGCCGATACTGGTTTTCGCCTTCAGTACTTTCGGCATCTTGAGCCCCCTCAATCAGCCGTTGCATGATATTGCGTTTGCGTACCGAGTGAAAGACCGGCCAATTTGCGTCAAGGGTCCAGGAGCACGCCACCAAGAGAAATCGCAAGAAATCGGCATCCGACAATGCGGCCTGCGTCACTATTGAATATAATTCTCACTGCTTTCGCATGGCTGCTGGCCACGGCTTTTACCGCACCGGCTGCCACCATCCACATCGTCGCTTTCGGCGACAGTTCCACCGCCGGCTGGCTGGTGCAGTACGAAGAAGCCTACCCGGCGCAATTAGAGGCGCTCTTGCGCAAGAAAGGCTACGACGTCGACGTCGCCAATGAAGGCATCAGCGGCGATACCACCGCCGGCGCGCTCAAGCGCTTCGACTGGGCGATCGCCCCGGGCACCAACATTGCGATCGTCGAGTTCGGCACCAACGATCTGCGCGCCGGCGCGTCCATGCAGACCTTGCGGGCGCGCCTGACCGAGTTGATCCGCTCCCTGCGCGCCCGCAGCATCGAGGTGCTGCTCATCGGCCTGCGCAGTCTCGATCTCGCGGACGTCGCCCGCGCCAACGACGTGCTCTACGCACAATGGAATTTGCCGGAGGGAAAATACCGCGCCAGTGACGGCGCCCATTACAACGCCGAAGGCTACAAAATTGTCATCGAGCGCATGCTGCCGCAGGTCGAGACGCTGATCGCGCGCGTGACGCGCAAATGACTTAATTCCGCTTGCTACTTGACAGGCTGCAGTTCTAGGATTATATTCCACAGGCTTTGCTCATTGAGGGCGTCTTCGCGAGACGTTTCGGAGATGGAGCCAAGTGCGGCGCCCGCGGGCGGGGCTCGTAACCCCGCTCCCGGGAGGCCCCGGGCGGCCGTCCGTCCCTACTATGGGGGACTGCCCTTCAGTCGGCTGGACGCGGCACGGACGAAGGCGGGCGAAAGCCTGCCGGATCGGGTTGAGCCGAAAGCCGCCCGGGTCCGTGCCCGGAAGCTACGGCCCCGGGGACAGAAAAGCCGCGATGGAGCGCCGAGAGGCGCCCGCATCCTTCAAAAGAGGATGCGGCGACTAAAGACCTGGTGCGCCGCTTGGCGCTCCATTCCCTCGCTTTATGCGAGGGCGAGGAAGAAGGACTACGGCGTACCCCGCGCCGCAAAGAATAGGGGCGACGGAGCGTTGGCTTTCTCATCCCTTCCCCGCTGGCGGGGCAGGGATTAAGAAAAAAATTTAATGCAGCCGGAATTCGCCGTTGATGGCCCTAAGTTCGGCCGGCTTGATCAGCTTGCAATGTGCGACCTGCACAGAGTGCAGCGGGCCTTCCAGCTTCTCCTGCCAGAATGCGAGAAACTTCTGCAGTTCGGGAAATTTCGGGAACAGGTCGTAGGCCTGCCAGACATAGGACTGCAGCAGCCAGCGGTGATCGGGACGCCGATACAGGATGTGGGCGGTGGTCAGGCCAAAACCGGCGACCTGTTTACGGAAATCGTCAGACACAAAGCCTTGCGAAACCATCGCGTCCCTCCATTCCGAGTCGGACACAAGTTTCCATTTCCGGCACTCGACATTGCAAGCCGAAAAGGTAAACAAACTGTTTAAAATCAAGGCGATAGCAGCAACCTTGCCCGCCTGCTAGCAACCTCAGCAGCGTGCCCCATGCCCGCAGCCGGGATCAACGCGACGAACGAACGGCCAGTTCCGGCCGTTGGCCCGTTAACCACGCCAGGTCAAGGACTTGTGAGAATTCTTGGCACTCATCTCGATTGAGTGCTAAAAAATTTCCGGGAGGCCCTTGCGGGTGAAAAATCGGTAACCCATCTCGGCCCTAGGTGCTGGCAGGGAACCAGCCAGCTACCCAAATCGCAAAATCGTCCAATAATTGAGGAGGACTGCCATGAAGTTCCGCCCGCTTCACGACCGCGTTGTCGTCAAGCGCATCGATGCCGAAGAACGTACCGCCGGCGGCATCATTATTCCCGACACCGCCAAAGAGAAGCCGAGCCAGGGCGAGATCGTCGCTGTTGGCCCCGGTGGCCGCGACGAGGCCGGCAAGCTGATCCCGATCGATCTCAAGGTCGGCGACACCATCCTGTTCGGCAAATGGTCGGGCACCGAAGTGAAAATCGACGGCCAGGATCTCCTGATCATGAAGGAGTCCGACGTCATGGGCGTGATCGAAGGCGGCGCCGCCGCCAAGAAGCGCGCCGCTTAATCGCTTCTCCGACATCCAACCGAAGGAATTCGAACTATGGCTGCTAAAGACGTCAAATTCTCCGTCGACGCACGCGACCGCATGTTGCGCGGCGTCGACATCCTCGCCAACGCGGTGAAGGTCACGCTCGGCCCGAAAGGCCGCAACGTCGTGCTCGACAAGTCGTTCGGCGCCCCACGCATCACCAAGGACGGCGTGACGGTGGCGAAGGAAATCGAACTGGAGGACAAGTTCGAGAACATGGGCGCGCAGATGGTGCGTGAAGTCGCATCGCGTACCTCCGACCAGGCCGGCGACGGCACCACCACCGCCACCGTTCTCGCGGCGGCGATCGTGCGCGAAGGCTCCAAGGCGGTGGCCGCGGGCATGAACCCGATGGACCTCAAGCGCGGCGTCGATCTCGCGGTCGAGTCAATCGTCGAGCACCTCAAGAACAACTCGAAGAAGGTCACTTCGAACGAAGAGATCGCCCAGGTCGGCACCATCTCCGCCAACGGCGACGCCGAGATCGGCAAGTTCCTCGCCGACGCCATGAAGAAAGTCGGCAACGAGGGCGTGATCACGGTTGAAGAGGCAAAGAGCCTCGAGACCGAACTCGACGTGGTCGAAGGCATGCAGTTCGACCGCGGCTACATCTCGCCCTATTTCATCACCAACGCCGACAAGATGCGCGTTGAGATGGAAGACCCCTACATCCTGATCTACGAAAAGAAGCTGTCGGGCCTGCAGGAACTCCTGCCGCTGCTCGAGTCGGTCGTGCAGACCGGCAAGCCGCTGCTGATCGTGGCCGAGGACGTCGAGGGCGAGGCGCTCGCCACGCTCGTGGTCAACAAGCTGCGCGGCGGCCTCAAAGTGGCGGCCGTCAAGGCTCCGGGCTTCGGCGATCGCCGCAAGGCCATGCTGCAGGACATCGCGGTCCTCACCGGCGGCCAGGCGATCTCGGAAGATCTCGGCATCAAGCTCGAGAACGTCACCATCAACATGCTCGGCCGCACCAAGAAGGTGATGATCGACAAGGAAAACACCACGATCGTCAACGGCGCCGGCAAGAAGGCCGACATCGAGGCGCGCGTGGCGCAGATCAAGGCGCAGATCGAGGAAACCACCTCGGACTACGACAAGGAGAAGCTGCAGGAGCGTCTCGCGAAGCTCGCGGGCGGCGTTGCGGTGATCCGCGTCGGCGGCGCCACCGAGATCGAGGTGAAGGAGCGCAAGGATCGCGTCGATGACGCGATGCACGCCACCCGCGCCGCGGTCGAGGAAGGCATCCTGCCGGGCGGCGGCGTCGCGCTGTTGCGCGCCACCGAAGCCCTCAAGCGGGTCAAGGTCGCCAACGAAGACCAGAAGCACGGCGTCGAGATCGTCCGCAAGGCGATCCAGGCCCCTGCCCGTCAGATCGCGACCAATGCCGGCGAAGACGGCTCGGTCGTGGTCGGCAAGATCCTGGAGAAGGATCAGTACAACTGGGGCTTCGACGCGCAGGCCGGCGAGTACGGCAATCTCGTCAGCAAGGGCGTGATCGACCCGGCCAAGGTCGTGCGTTCTGCGATCCAGGGCGCAGCCTCCGTCGCCGGCCTCCTGATCACCACCGAGGCGATGGTCGCCGAAATTCCGCAGAAGAAAGCGGCCGGCGGAATGCCCGGCGGCGGAATGCCGGGCGGCATGGGCGGCGGGATGGATTTCTAGGTCCTTCGCTCAACACAAAATAACAAGGGCCCGGGAGCAGTCCCGGGCCTTTTCTTTTCGGGTGGCGCCAAAAATGAAAACGACCACAAATGAGAGGCGCGGTTACATCCGCCGTCGCCTTGGTCTCATCGTGGCCGTCGGGCAATGGACAACAGGCGCGTCCATCACCACTTGCCAGTATCGCTAGCTGATAATTGTGACAGCACGATGAATCCGAAAAAGGGCAAGATTTACATAGGCGTCGGCGGCTGGACCTTTGAACCGTGGCGCGGCGTGTTCTATCCGAAAGGGCTGGCCCATGCGAAGGAACTGTCCTACGCCGGCGAGCATCTGACCTCGATCGAGGTCAACGGCACGTTCTACCGCTCGCAGACGCCCGCGACGTTCCGCAAGTGGGCGGGCGAAGTGCCGGACGGTTTCGTATTTGCGCTCAAAGGTCCGCGCTTTGCGGTCAATCGCCGGGTGCTGGCGGAAGCCGGCGACTCGATCAAACGCTTTCTCAACTCCGGCATTACCGAGCTCGGCAGCCGGCTCGGCCCCCTGCTCTGGCAGTTCGCGCCGCACAAGAAATTCGATCCCGCCGACTTCGGCAAATTCCTCGAAGCCCTGCCGGAACAGTTTAATGGCCGGACGCTGCGCCACGTCATCGAGGTGCGACACGACAGCTTCAGGACAGCGGAGTTCATCGCGCTGCTGCGCAAATTCAACATGGCGGCGGTTTACACCGATCATGCGATCTACCCGAATATCGCCGACCTTACCGGCGATTTTGTCTATGCCCGTTTACAGCGCGGCAAGGACACGGTCCCGACCGCCTATCCGCCCAAGCAGCTGGCAGAATGGGCGGGGCGCTTGCAAACGTGGGCGCAGGGCAAAGCGCCCAAGGATTTGTCGGTCGTCGATGCCAAGCACAAACCAAAGGCGGCACCGCGCGACGTGTTCGCTTATGTGATCCACGAGGGTAAAGTGCGTGCGCCGGCCGCGGCCATGGCGTTGATCGAAAACATAAGGGAGTGACGATGGCGAAGAAAGCCAGCGCAGAATCCGCGCCCAAATCGGCGCCCAAATCGGCGCCCAAGTCCGCGCCCAAGTCCGCGCCCAAGTCCGCGCCCAAATCCGCGCCGTTGTTCACCATCGGCTACGAACAAGCCAAGCCCGCTGCGGTATTAGGCGAACTTAATCGTGCCAAAATCGATCTACTGGTCGATACCCGCGCCGTCGCCGCCTCGCGCCGCCCCGGGTTTTCCAAGCGCCAGCTTGCCGCCTCGCTCGATGAGGCCGGCATCGCCTACATCCACTTGCAAAAGCTCGGCACCCCGGCGGAAGGCCGGCAGGCCGCGCGTAGCGGAGACCTCGACACGCTCTGGCGCATCTACGACAAGCACATCAAGACGCCGGAGGCGCAGAAAGCGCTTGGCGAATTGGTCACGCTGATCAAGTCGGGCAAGCGCGTCTGTCTATTGTGTTACGAGCGCGACCCGAACGAATGCCATCGTAGCCGCATCGCCGCGCTGGTGCAGAAACGCACGCGCGTGAAGGTCGAAGACCTGATCCCGCCGTTATTCTAGCTATTCCGCCGGCCGCACGACGCGCGTACGCTCATCTACAAGACTTATTTATCCGACTTATACCTTTCGTGCAGGCTGTCTAGAAAACTGATCTTTTGGGCTGCAAGTTTTTTCTGATAATTGTCTAAATTCATTTGAGTGGATTTTTCATTGTCGACATGGGATTCCTTAAAAAATTGGTCGGCAGTTTCCCGAAAACTGGAAAGCTTCTTGCTGGACTCTTTATCGCCTATGAGCAGTAGCTTTGTATTGCATTGGCTCAAAATCGGAAATGATTCAAAAAATACAGCCTCAGCTTTCGCGATTGCCGCCTTTTCTTTTTTCGACAGCAGATCTTTCTTGCCTAGGTTGGCTTCGCTTTCCTTTTTAAAGGCCGCGTTGCGAATATTTGCCCAATAAATTCCTAGTGCCGCGTAAAATTTATCGAATTGCAATGCCACATCGAGTAGCTGCTCGCGTTTTTTATCATTGTAATGTTTCGTGCTCTCACGTCTTTGCGAAAGATAAGTCGCTATAATGCCGATACCGCCGCCTATAAGAGCGCCCAATCCCACCTTAACTGCATCGTCCGCTACGGCAATCCAAGTCGGTGCAACCAATGTCGCCTCCGCGTCTTATTCGGCAGGCTGCGGCGCGCTTTGCTTGCCCTCGACATTGACGATCATCGCAACGAGGGCGAGTGTGGTCACGAACAACAGCAGCGCGATCATGGCGTTCGCGCTTAACACCTGCGTGAAGCCGCCCGTTCTGTGCAACAGCGATATCATGCCGATGGCCGCGCCCGCGCTGATGAACAGCAGGAAATAGCGCACCGCATAGACGCGGCCGCGCCAGGCGTCGGCGGTGTAGCGCGCCATGATCATGTCGTTGACGGTCACCTGCCCGTAAATCGCGGCAACCGCGATCGCGAGCGAGATCATCAGGCTGACGCCGTTGGCATAGGCCGCCCACAGATTGCCGAGGAAGCCGAGCCCGGTAATGATCGCAAACAGCATATGCGGCGTGATGTGCTCGACCAGCCGCCCGACCGTGAGTTGGGCCAGCGCTCCGCAAATCAGCACCGCCGTCGCGATACCGCCGACCAGTACCAGCGGCAGATCGCTCGAGAGGCGTTCATCGACGATTTTTGGCAGCGCGACGGTCAGGACGTTGAAGACCAGGCCGGCACTGAGCGCGATCACGATGAACAGGCCGAACAGCATGACTGCCAGCCGCGGCGTGAGGGCAACCGCCGGCGCCGATTTGCGCGTCTTGGCGTGATGGCGATCGTCGGGCGTCAACCAAAGATAAACAGCGCCAGTCGCAATCGAGATCACCGCCGGCACGATGAAGGCCGTGCGCCAGCCGACCCAGTATGCCAGCGCTCCGCTGATGCCGGCGGCGAGCGAAACGCCGAGATTGCCGCAGACGCCGTTGAAGGCGAGCGTGCGGCCGCGTGCGTTCGACGCTTCGATCAGCATTGCCATGCCAACCGGATGATAGATGGCGGCGAAAATGCCCAGCGCGAACATCGCCGCCGACAGCATCACGAGGTTCGGCGCCAGCGCGACGCCGACGAGCGAGACCCCGCAGCCGATGTAGAACGCCGCCATCATGTTGCGGCGGCTCCAGCGGTCGGCGAGCCAGCCGGCCGGCAGCGAAAAAATGCCGAAGGCAAGAAAGGCGGTGCTCGAAAGCGCAATCAATTCGCTGTAGGGCCGCTGGTAGACGACCTGCAGGCCGATGACGACCGTGGGATAGATCAGCAGCACGAAATGGTCGAGCGCGTGCGCCCAATTGAGGAACGCGATCGAGCGGCGGCGGGCCGCCTCTTCGGATACCGCTTTGGCGGGCTGGTCGATGGCGGTCATAGGGTCAAAATCTCAATAAGAATCGCAATATAGCCCTTGCCCTTCGCCGAGCGTAAGGCCCAGCCCGCAACGCCTTGCGGCCGCTAAACTAATGGACACAACCTGGCTTCCCGCTTAAGTTGAAACGGTAACCCGGTGCGTTTTCACGGGATTGCTCTGGGGCTTGGGGGCCTCAATGTGGGGCGGAAGGCGCGTGAGCGCGGCGATCATTGTCGCCGCGGCCTTCAGTGTGTGTTGTGTTTGCGTGTCCGCCGGACCTATCTGGGCCGGCGACGACGGCGCGCAGTTCCTTTTGTTTTCCGGCGCCGACCTGTGGCGCGACGGCCGCTTCCTGCATGGCGGCCTGCTGTGGTCGCCCGGCGGGCTCGACCGCGAGGGTTTCACGCTGAAGCTCATGGGTTCCGGCGGCGTCTACCGTTACAGCTCCGGCGCGCTCGGAAATGCGACGGTGATCGGCACCGAAGAGGAGGGCCAGTTGTTGCCGGGCTGGCGGTTCAAGCGCGACCGGCTTGAGGTCAAAGTTTTCGCCGGGCTCAACATCAAGAACGATGTCACCAGTCCCAACGATCCGTCCAGCCGGTTGCATGGCACGGCCGTCGGCGTCCGCACCACGGTCAATCTGTGGTTCGAACCGACGCCCACCACCATGATCGCCGCCGACGCGTCGCTGACCACGATCGCCACCGGCTATTCGGCGCGCGGCGCTTATGGCTGGCGGCTGAACGATTGGTTCTATCTCGGCCCGGAGGCGCAGACTTTCGCCTGTGTCGGCTATAGTCAGTTGCGCTTCGGAGCCCACCTGACCGCCTTGAAGACCGCGCAATGGGAGTGGTCGGCGGCGGCCGGCTGGGCCGGCGATAACGACCATCGATCCAGCCTCTACCTGCGCCTCGGCGTGTTGACCCGGCAATAGGCTAATCAAGGGTCCGCCGGAAGCGCCTGACGGCGATGGTCATCGCGATCAGCATCAGGATGAACAAGGCCACGGCGTCGTAGCGCAGATCGCCGATCGAGGAACCTTTCAGCATGATCGCGCGCACGATGCGCAGGTAGTGCGTCAGCGGCAGCGCCTCGCCGATGTATTGCGCCCAGAGCGGCATGCCGGCGAAGGGAAACATGAAACCCGACAGCAGGATATTCGGCAGGAAGAACATGAACGACATCTGGATCGCTTGCAGCTGGTTCTGCGCCACCGTCGAGAAGGTGTAGCCGATCGACAAATTGGCGGCGATGAACAGCGTCGAGAGCGCCGCCAGCAGCAAAAGGCTGCCGATGATGGGCACGCCGAATAAGAGGACGCCGATGCCGATGATCAGCGACGCCTGCACGAAACCGACCAGCACGTAAGGAGTGATCTTGCCCAGCATGATCTCGACCGGCGTGATCGGCATCGACAGCAGGCTTTCCATGGTACCGCGCTCGATCTCGCGTGTGACCGACAGCGCTGTGAAGATGAGCATGGTCATGGTGAGGATGGTGCCAACCAGGCCGGGCACGATATTGAGCGAGGTAACGCCCGCGGGGTTGTAGCGCGCGTGCGTGCGAATCTCGAAAGGCAGCACCGGCGGATCGGGCACGTCGCGGTCGTGCTGGAGCGCCGTCTGCAATACCTGACCGAGCGCGCCGAGCGCGGTCCCCGAGGCAACCGGGTCCGTAGCATCGGCCTCGACCAGCATCGCCGGCTTGTCGCCACGGCGCACTGACTGTTCGAAATTGGCTGGGATTTCGATGGCGAACAGCACGGTGCCGGAGGCCAGCAATTGGTCGACCTCGGCCTCGGTGTGCGGCAGTTTGGTGACCTTGAAGTATCTTGTGTTTTGGAGCGCTGCCAGGATTGAGCGCGACAAATCGGTCTGCTCCTGCAACAGCACCGCGGTCGGCAGATCGCGCGGCGTCGTGTTGATGGCGTAGCCGAACAGCATCAACTGCACGATGGGGATCACGACGATCATGGCGAACGACACGCGGTCGCGCCGCAACTGGATGAATTCCTTCACCAGCATGGCCCAGGTCTTGCGCCAGAATCCGTCGCCCGAATGCCGTCGCGGCGCTTGCGTGGGAAGCAGGTGGGTCATTGGAAGTTGTCCCGTGCCTTACCCATCAGGTCGATAAACACGTCCTCGAGCGAAGGCTCCGAGCGTTGCCAGTCGAGGTCCTCGCGCTTGCGGTAGGGCGCGATCGCCGCGTCGAGCGCGGCAGCATCGCGGCCTGAGACGTGCAGGCTGGTGCCAAACGGCGCCACCATGTCGACGCCCGGCTTGCCGCTGAGTTCGTCGGACAGCTTGGCCAAGGGCGCGCCCTCAGGGCCGCTCACAACATAAGTGCTCAAATGCGCCGACTCGATCACGTGCTCGACGCTGCCATGCACCAGCAAGTCACCATAGGCGATGTAAGCGATCTCGTGGCAGCGCTCGGCCTCGTCCATGTAATGGGTGGAAACCAGCACAGTGAGGCCGTCGGCGGCCAGCGCATGGATCTCATTCCAGAACTCGCGCCGCGCTTTGGGATCGACGCCGGCGGTCGGCTCGTCGAGCAGCAGGAGTTGCGGGCTCGGCAGCGTGCAGGCGCCGAGCGCCAGCCGCTGCTTCCAGCCGCCAGACAATTCGCCGGCGATCTGCTCCTCGCGGCCGGAAAGGCCGAGGCGCTCGATCGCCGCGCGCGCGGCGGTGGCGGGCTTTGCGATGCCGTAGATGCGGGCGATGAATTCCAGGTTCTCGCGTACTGACAGATCCTGGTACAGACTGAAGCGCTGGGTCATGTAGCCGACCTGGCGCTTGATCTTGTCGGACTCGGTGCGAATATTGTACCCGAGACATGTGCCCTCGCCTGCGTCTGGCGTGAGCAGGCCGCACAGCATGCGGATGGTGGTGGTCTTGCCGGAACCGTTCGGACCCAGGAAGCCGTAAATCGTGCCGCGTTTGACCTGCATCGACAGGTCGCGCACCACCGCCCGGCCGTCGAATTTCTTGGTCAGATGGCGGACGTCGATGACGACGTCTTGTGCATTATTTGACACGCCGTTTTGTGCGGTCATGGCGGCGCCCCGTTCGCCAGCGTGACGGTCACCGGCTGGCCGACGCGGAATTTTTCCGGCTGATCGGGACGCGCCTCGATCAGGTAGACGAGCTTGGAACGCTCATCGAGGCTATAGATCACCGGCGGGGTGTATTCCGCGCTGCGGGCGATGAAGCTCACCTTCGCGGTCAGACCCTGCTCGCAGCCGTCGCAGGACACGGCAACGGTCTGACCGTATTTGATCTGCGGCAGGATCGTCTCCGGCGCGAAGAAGCGCATCTTCAGATTTTTCGGCGGCAGCAGCGCCACCACGGGCTTGCCGGCCGACACGGTCTCGCCAACGCGGAAATAGACCTGTTCGATAGTGCCGTCGGCCGGGGCATGCGCGTCGCGGCGCGTGACCCGCGTCTGCGACCATTCGAGATTGGCCTTGGCCTGACGCAGCGCCGCCTCGGCGTCGTCATAGGTTTTTTGCGTGCCGGCCGCGGACCGCAGCAACTCCTTGGCGCGGTCGAAATTCTGCTGCGCATTGAGCACGGTTGTCTGCTTGACCAGGAGATCCGCTTTCTGCAGGTCGTCGTCGACCGTAAACAGAACAACGCCTTGCTTGACCTGGTCGCCTTCGCGCACCTTCAAGACCTCCACGCGGCCCTGCTCGTCGGGGGAAACGAAGATCATCTCGGCCTCGATCCAGCCCTGCAACTGACGTCCATTGCCCTTGTCGCAGCCGGCGAGCGCGAGGCCGGCGAGCACGAGCGCCGCCCCTGCGGCTAATTTCATTGTCATGGCGCTCTCCTCGGCGCGAATAGCAGTTCGACGTGCGTCTTCATCATTTTGCGAACGTCGAGCGGTTCGAAGCGTTCAAACAAGCCGCTCCAGATGATGGCGACCAGGCCGGGCGCGGCGATGATCTGCGGAAACTCGGCGAGCGCCTCGGGCACCTCCCCGCGCGCGGCGGCGCGCCGCAGCAGGGCGCGCACCGCAGCGATGATGCGCGAGAGCACTTCGCGGTAATAGAACTCGGCGAGCTTGGGAAAGCGGCGGCCTTCCGAGATCATCAGGCGGATCACATCCTTGCGCCGTGTCTCGTAGACCTCGCGTACGAACAGATCGACGATCTGATCGGCGAGAACGCCGATCGGCGCGTCGGCCGCGCCCAAGGCCTCGATAGTGCCAATGAGCGGCGTGAGCATGGCGCGGATCAGCTCCTGAAACAGGCTCTCCTTGTCGCGGAAGTAGAGGTAGATCGTGCCCTTGGCGATGCGCGCGCGGCGGGCGACGTCGTCGAGCCGCGCTGCGGCAAAGCCGCGCGCAACGAACTCTTCCAAGGCGGCAGCGAGGATCGCTGCGCGCCGTTGCTCGCGCCGCGCGGCGCGTCGATCCTGCCGCGCCGCGGCTTGGCCGGCGCGCCCGGTGCGACGCCTTCTGCTCTGTTTTCGGGCCGCCGCCATGTTGCCTCTAAAATGACTGACTAGTCAGTCATAATATGATGCACGGCCGCGCGCAAGCCTTGGAGTTCCGGCTTAACCGGGCACAAACGCATTGCGGCGGG
>DASXBN010000107.1:0-2494 GCA_036491675.1 Pseudolabrys sp.
GGTCGTTGGCATGCACGATGTTTCCGGGATCGACGAGGCGCACGCCCATGCGTCCATCGTTCGGCGCGGTGATGCTGGTGTAGTCGAGGTTGGTTTGCGCCGTTTGGATCATCGCCTCGTCGGCATCGATCATGGCGCGGAGCTGATCGACCTTGCCCTGCTGCTGGTCGACGATCTGCTGCGAGGTGATGTTGGATTTGACCAGCGTGTTGGAGCGCTCGAGGTCCTTGCTCGCCGAGACGAACTGCGCGATGTCCTGCGCCTTTTTGGCCTTGGCCTGGTCGAGCGCGGCCTGGAACAGGCGCGGGTCGATCTTGGCGAGCACGTCGCCTTTCTTGACCTGCTGGCCTTCGGTGAACAGCACCTCTTGCAGCTTGCCGTCGACCTGGGAATGGATGCCGACGGTGAACGACGCTTGCACCGTGCCAAGTCCGCTCAAGTAAATCGGCACATCCTGCCGCTGGACGATCGCGACGGTGACCGGCACGGCGGCGCGTGCAGCCGTACGCGCCGCCTGCGCTCCGGCGGATCCTTGTCCCCAATACCAATAGCCGGCGCCGCCCGCCGCGAAGATCGCAAGGCAGGTCACCATCAAAACGAGGCGACGACCGCGCGACGTTGCACTGTTCCCCTTTGTCATCACGGTGATTACCCCCGAGTCTCACCAATCAATATTGCTTACATGAAATATCGTCGCGAAGGGGGCGCCGGACAACTTACCGATTGGTAGGGAAGCGTTTACTGCGTATTTATGCGGAGCCTTCAGGCGTCGCGGCCAAACGCGGCGGCAGAGGCCGATGGAGGCCGATAAAGGACGATAAACGTCGTGATGGATGCGGATCTTGCTCGTGACCGATCGAATATCGGCGTCGTTAATTTGCCGCTAGCGCCCGGCGCTCGCCAGCGCGCAATCCGGACAACCACGGCGGAAACACGGCGCCGGGTCGACCGGCGCGCCGCGGCGGCTGCGCGCCATGCGCCGATTTTGCGCCGAGGGCGAACGGTGCGTTTGTTGACCGGGCTATTATTTCCTTGCGTCGACCCACCACCTTTGGCGCGGGCGCCGGCTGTGGCTGGGCGGTGAGCCCAGCACGACGTCGCCGCATGGAGACCGACATGAACGATTTTGGTAGGCGAGCAGGGGGCGAGGCACTGCAATTCGGACCTGGCGGACTCCGGCCGGTATTTTCCGAGCTCGGAGCCGTGGTCGCCGCGACCGTCGTGCTCGGACTTGCGTTTGTCATGCTGAGCTAGCCGCAGGGCTGAGCCAGCCGCAGGTGTGAACTCATTTTGCGGTCATTTGTCCCGAATTGCCTGGCGCGCTTCATGGAACCCCATTCGGCAGATCGTAGCCCGATACCTCGATAAGTGGACCCCGCAATCCGGCGGCGTGGCGAAGGCGACGTCGCCGGAGCCCGCGGTCCTCCAATCGGTTTTGCGATGGAACTCCTAATCGGTTTGCGGTGGAACCCGCAGCCGACGCCTTACTATTGACCTCCTCTGGCATTCAGATGCCGTTCAGCGCCGCCGTGTCATAGCTTCTCGCCGACATGCGCTTGCGCTCTCAATGGGGGATGTCATGCCACGGATCCGCAAGCTGATTGCGATGGCGTTTGCGTTGATCCCGCTCGCATTGGTTTTCACAGCGAGCGCGGCACGGGCTGAAAAACGCCTGGCCCTCGTCGTCGGCAACGCCGGCTATCAAGTCGGCGCGCTGGCGACGCCAGCCAACGATGCCGGCCTCGTCGCACAAACGCTCCAGGCGGCGGGTTTCGATGTCGTCGGCGCGCGCGACCTCGATCAGGATTCGCTGCGCCGTGCCTTTCGCGATTTCTTGGACAAAGCCACAGCGGCAGGGGCGGACACCGTCGCGTTCATCTATGTGAGCGGCTACGGCGTCCAGCTCGAGGGCGAAAACTACTTCGTTCCGGTCGACGCGAAGATCACGCGCGATGCCGACGTGGCGGCCGAAGCGATACGACTGTCCGACTACATCCGGCCGTTGGCGGCGCTGAAGCTCAAGGCCAGCATCGTCGTCCTCGACGCGGCGCGAGCAAATTCATTCGCCAAGTCCGGCCCACCGCTCGCCGGGGGTCTCGCGCTGGTCGAGCCGGAGCCGGGCGTGCTGATGGCGTTCAACGCCGCGCCGGGGACGGTCGCGCCGGAGGGCCAGGGGCCGTATGGACCTTACGCGCAGGCTTTGGCCGAGATGATGCGCGAAGGCGGCCTGCCGCTCGCCGGGGTCTTCGATCGCGCGCGGCTGCGCGTCAACGACATGACCAAGGGGGCCGAGGTTCCGTGGTACGCGTCGAAGGTCGAGACGTCGCTGGTGTTTTTCGAGCGGGCGTCCGGCGCGCCGCCGCCTGCCGTTTCGAGCGAACAGGTGGCAGCGATGCGCGCGCGGCCGATGCGCGATCTTGGCGCGCAGGACGCCTATGTCGCGGCGTTGGAACGCGACACGTTGCAGGGTTACTTGGATTTTCTCGCCGCCTAT
>DASXBN010000108.1:0-3723 GCA_036491675.1 Pseudolabrys sp.
CCTCGAGCGGCTGATCGCGGACCGAAGGGCCGACGCGCTCTACACCTGCGGCTCAAACCGGCTGCTCCAATTGATGAAGCGCGTCGGCAAGGCGCACGGCATTCCCGGCCAAGTAGCGATGGAGCAGGTCATGGCCTGCGGGCTCGGCCCCTGTTACGTCTGCGTGCGCACCTTCGAGGTCGACGGCAAGAAAGAGCTTCGCCGGGTGTGCATCGAAGGGCCGGTATTTGATCTGCAGGAGGCGGTCGGATGGTAGACATGCGCGTGAAGATCGGGAACGTCGCACTCAAGAACCCGATCATGCCGGCGTCGGGATGCTTCTCGACCGATCTTGCGCAGGTGATCGATTTGAACCGGCTGGGTGCGCTGGTCGCGAAGACCGTGTCGCGCGAGTTTCGCGCCGGCAATCCGCCGCCGCGCGTGTCCGAGGTCGAAGGCGGCATGATCAACTCCATCGGCCTGCCGACCAAGGGCATCGAATATTTCCTGAGCCACCAGGTTCCCGACTACAAGCGCTTCACGCCGCCGCTGGTCGGCTCGATCTCGGCGACGACGATCGAGGATTTCGAAGCCATGGCGCGCGACGTCAGCGGGTCCGAGATCGACGTCCTCGAGGTCAACATCTCGTGCCCCACGCGCGATCCGAAAGGCGGCAATTTCGCGCTGCACGAGGAACACACGTTCAACGTCATGAGCCTCATCCGCAGGACCACGGACAAGCCGATCTGGTGCAAGCTCTCGCCCAACGCCGGCGACGTCGTCGCCATCGCCAGGGCGGCCGAAGCGGCGGGGGCCGACGCGCTCGTGGTGTCGAACACCATTCTCGGCCTCAAGATCGACATCAACAGTTTCCGGCCCGCGATCGGCAACAAGTTCGGCGGGCTCTCGGGTCCCGGCATCAAGCCGATCATCGTGCGCATGGTCTATCAGTGCGCGAAAGCGGTGAAGATTCCGATCATCGGCTGCGGCGGCATCGTCAAGGTCGAGGATGTGGTCGAATACATGCTCGCGGGCGCGAGCGCGGTGATGATCGGCTATCTCATTTTCCGCAATCCTTCCGGCATCATCGCGATCATCGACGGGCTCGAAGAGTGGTGCGCCAAGCGCGGCTTTGCCCGCGTCGCCGATCTCACCGGCGCCATGATCGACGAGGCGCCGCGCGAAACCTACGCCGCAGCCGCGGCGCCGATCGGCTGAAACCGCTCGAGCCCACGCGCGGCATGTCGAACTGAAATCTCCGCTTGTCATCCACCGCGGAAGCAGGGCATGCAGTGGCCGCGCAGAGCTAAAGAGATCAAATCATGACTGCCGGCAGCGGCTTCCCTGACAAGAAAGTGATCGCCGAGCTCACGGCCAAAATGCTGCTCGAGGTCGACGCCGTGCGCTTCATGGCGGACCGGCCGTTCATCTTCACCTCCGGCTGGGCCAGCCCGGTCTACACCGACTGCCGGCGGCTGATCTCGTTTCCCCGCGTGCGCGCGACGCTGACCGACTTCGCCACCGCCACCATCATGCGCGAGGTCGGATTCGAGCAGTTCGATGCCGTCGCGGGCGGGGAGACCGCCGGCATTCCATTCGCTGCCTGGATGGCCGACCGGCTTGGATTGCCGATGCTCTATGTGCGCAAGAAGCCCAAAGGGTTCGGCCGCAACAGCCAGATCGAAGGTCATCTCGTCGAAGGGCAGCGGGTGCTGCTGGTCGAGGACATGACCAGCGACGGGCGCAGCAAGGTCAATTTCTGCGCCGCGTTGCGCCAGGCCGGGGCCAAGGTCGAGCACGCGCTGGTATTCTTCTTCTACGACATTTTTCCCGAGGCGCGGAAAATCCTGGGCGATCTCGGCGTGACGCTGCACGCGCTGGCGACCTGGTGGGACGTGCTCGCGGTTGCCAAGGCGAGCGGCAAGTTCGACGCGGCAAAGCTCGCCGAAATCGAAAGGTTCATGCACGACCCGGCGGGTTGGTCGAAGGCCCATGGCGGCGTCGCCACCGCTGCGGCGGAGTAGCAGGGAAGATGGCTGTGCTGGCAACCGCCGCGGCCCGTGCGCCCCAAATCGGTGCCAACGAGACGTAAGTACCGTGTGAGAGGTGAGATGGCGAAATCGGAGGCGGACGTCATCGTCGTGGGTGGCGGCAACGCGGCATTTTGCGCGGCGCTGGCGGCGCAGGAACAGGGCGCATCGGTGCTCATGCTGGAGGCCGCGCCCGAGGAAGAATCCGGCGGCAACAGCCGTTTCACCGCCGGATCGGTGCGGGTCGTCTATAACGGCGTTGACGACATCAGGGCGCTGGTGCCGGATTTGACGGAGCAGGAAATCGCCACCACCGATTTCGGCACCTATACGAAGGAGCAATTTTTCGACGACATGGCGCGGGTGACGCAAAATCGCGCCGACCCCGACCTGGTCGAGCTGCTGGTGACCAGGAGCTTCGATACCTTTCGCTGGATGCGCGACAAGGGCGTGCGCTTCATCCCGATCTATGGCCGCCAGGCGTTCAAGATCGGCGGCAAGTTCAAGTTCTGGGGCGGCCTCACGGTCGAGGCGGTTGGGGGCGGCCCCGGCCTCATCAAGATGCTCACCGATGCCGCGACCAAGCGCGGCATCGAGATTCGCTACAGCACCCGCGCGCTCAGCCTCATCTGCGACGGTGTGCGGGTGATGGGCGTGCGCGTCCGGCATGGGGGCGTCGAAAGCGAGCTGCGCAGCAAGTCGGTAGTGCTCGCATGCGGCGGATTTGAATCCAATTCCGAGTGGCGCACGCGCTATCTCGGACCTGGCTGGGACCTCGCCAAGGTGCGCGGCACGCGCTTCAACACCGGCGACGGCATCCGCATGGCGATGGATATCGGCGCGAGCCCCTGCGGCAACTGGTCCGGCTGCCACGCCGTGCAATGGGAGATGAATGCCCCCGAGTTCGGCGACCTCGCGGTCGGCGACCAGTTTCAGAAACACTCCTACCCGTTCGCCATTCTCGTCAACGCCACCGGCAAGCGCTTCGTCGACGAAGGCGCCGACTTCCGCAACTACACCTACGCCAAATACGGCCGCGTGGTGCTCGAGCAGCCCGGCCAATTCGCATGGCAGATCTTCGACCAGAAGGTGAAGCATCTGCAGCGGGACGAGTACAAGATCCGACAGATCACCAAGGTCGTCGCTAATACGATCGAGGACTTCGCGCACAAGCTCGACGGGGTGAACGCGGAGCAGTTCCTCAAGACCGTCGCCGAATACAATAACGCCGTGCGCAGCGACATTCCGTTCAATCCCAACGTCAAGGACGGCCGGCGCACCGAGGGCCTCGCCGTCGACAAGAGCAACTGGGCGAACACCATCGATGCGCCGCCGTTCGAAGGCTACGCGGTGACCTGCGGCCTCACCTTCACCTTCGGCGGCGTGCGCATCACCAGCGACGCCGAGGTGCTCAATACCGACTACCAGCCGATCCGCGGCCTCTATGCCGCCGGTGAACTGGTCGGCGGATTGTTTTACTTCAACTATCCCGGTGGGTCCGGGCTGACCTCCGGCGCGGTGTTCGGCCGCATCGCGGGCAGCGCGGCCGCGCGCACGGGCAAGAATTGAGGCTCCATGGAATTCGACAATTCATTCGAAGTGCCGCTGCCGCCAGATGAGGCGTGGAAGGTGCTGCTCGACATCGAACGCATCGCGCCGTGCATGCCCGGCGCCGAGCTGACCGAGGTCGTCGACCAGAACACCTACAAGGGCA
>DASXBN010000109.1:0-42981 GCA_036491675.1 Pseudolabrys sp.
CCAGCTTGTCGATGGCGGCCTGTTCATCCGCTAACCAGCGCCGAATAATGAACGCGGGCGGGATGAGTTCGGCTTGGTATTTTTTCTTGCCCAGCGTGAAATCGGGCTTGGCTTTGGTCTTCTTGTTCTTGTCCTCGACGATGAGCCGGGGCTTGGCGGCGTCACGCCAGCCGTCGTCGGCGATGAGGTAGCAATCGTCCTGCATGATCTCGGCCCAGTAGTCCATGAGGTGTTGATACACGTCGTAGGCATCGAGCAGCGGCGCGGCCCGGAAGGTAGCCAGCAAATCTTCGGAGATAGTTTCGATGAACTCCTTTGGATGGCCGTCTTTGGCGAAACTCTTAAGGTGTGGGACGGCGGTTTTCTTCCACTTGGCAAAGAGCTTGCTGACTGAATCGTTGAACGCGGTGAACTCGGCGTGGCCGAAGATGGCGGACTTCACCTCAGCGATGGGGAGCTTGAGTTGGGAGTAACCGGGCCGGTCGGCGTTCTGAAACAACGTGGCGCGCACGCCGGGGATGACACTCCAGTAGTTTCCGAGCGCATCAATGTCGCGGTTCGGAATGCCGCCGCGCAGGTGTGCGTCAATGTCCTGCAAGTCCTCCGGCTCGGTGCTATCAATGTAGCGCGGGAGGTTGAGGTTGTAGTCGTTCTTCGGGTCGGCGATTTCACTGACGGGAACGAGACGCGAGTAGCGCGGGATTTCTGCTTGCTTGGCGAAAGTGTCGATGATCTTATGGATGTCTTGTTCGCGGAGACGGTTCTTGTTGCCGTCCTTTATGAATCCCTTGGAGGCATCGATCAGAAAGATGCCTTTGCGGGCGCTCGCCCCTTCTTTGTCGAGCACCACCAGACAGGCGGGAATACCGGTACCGTAAAAAAGATTCGGCGGTAGGCCGATGATGCCTTTCAGGTAGCCCCGCTGGACGAGATTGCGACGGATCACACCCTCTGCACCACCTCGAAACAGCACGCCGTGCGGAAGAATACACGCACCTTTACCCTTGCTCTTAAGTGAGCGCACGATGTGCAGAAGGTACGCATAATCACCCTGTTTGCCGGGTGGGATGCCGTAGTGCTCGAAGCGCTTCCAGGGGTCGTGTTCGGGATCGAGACCCGTGCTCCAGCGCTTATCGCTGAAGGGTGGATTCGCAACGACGTAATCGAAAGTCTTTAGCGCGTCGCCGTCGAGGAAAAGCGGGTTGGCAATTGTATTTCCCTGCTTGATATCCGCCGTAGCGTAATCATGCAGGATCATATTCATGCGTGCGAGGGCGGCTGTGGCGTTGTCCTTCTCCTGGCCGTAGAGCGAAACCTTTACATCTTCGCCGCCGTGGCGGGCTTCGTCGCCAATCTTTAAGAGTAATGAACCTGAACCGCAGGTCGGGTCGTAAACAGTGGTGTCGTTGGTAGTCTTCGCGCGGCGTATGCCGAGAAGCTGCGCGATGACGCGGCTCACTTCGGCTGGGGTATAGAATTGCCCTTTGCTCTTGCCACTTTCCGTCGCGAAGTGGCGCATGAGGTATTCGTAGGCGTCGCCAAGAAGATCATCGCCATCGGCTCTATTCTTAGAGAAGTCGAGAGCAGGATTTTCGAAGATGGCAATGAGATTGGTAAGTCGCTCCACCATCTCCTTGCCGCTGCCGAGCTTCTCGGCGCTGTTGAAATCGATTCCACCAAATGAAAGTCGGTTTGCCTGCTCTATCGGAGAAATAATCTTCTTGTTGATCTGATCGCCGATGTCGGTCTTGCCCTTGAGCGCGACCATGTCGGCAAAGCTAGCGCCCTTGGGGATACTAATAGGCGCGTAGGGCTGGTTGGCGTAACGGTCGCTGACGTACTTCACGAACAGAAGAACCAGGACGTAGTCCTTGTACTGCGAAGCATCCATGCCGCCGCGCAATTCATCGCAGCTTGCCCAGAGAGACGAGTAGAGTTCGGATTTTTTGAGTGCCATGTTCGAATCGATGGAAAAACTTGGGCGGGTGGTGAATTACGAACTGGGCGCTGATTTGGGAATGATTGGCTGCGCGTAATCCATCATCAGTATGCTAGCACGCCGCGCCATAAGGCTGAGGGCAAAGGACACGCGCAGCGGCTACCCGTTGCGTAATGAACAGTCCCAGCCGAGTTGACATCAAAGACACGATGTTCTCTCTTTGTTCTTATGTCAATCAAGACCATAAGCGACACTTATGGCGCATGCTGGCGCGTTCATGCGCGTTGCGCCTGGGGTCCGCGCGACGGCATGAAGCGCGTGAGAGGGTGCGTCTACACTGCGGAGCTAAACCTGCAGACTCTCGTTTGGACGCGGGGCAGAGATTTCCCCCTCGCACGATTGGAAAGCCGTCTGAATTGTCCGCGTTGCGGATCGCGGCGCACGCTCTTTTCCCAAAAAACTGATTTGTCCAGTACCGGCTAGTCTCGCCGCCCGTACTCGTTATCCGCGAGCACGAGCCATGAACTCCTATCTCGGAAGAGAATATTTTTCTTGCCCATCGCGGAGACAAAAAAGAGACAAACGATTTTCGTCCGAATACTAACTCATTGATTTAATGGCGGTCCCGAGAGGAGTCGAACCTCCGACCTTCGGTTTAGGAAACCGCTGCTCTATCCTGCTGAGCTACGGGACCGTTCGGCACGATTTACCACAGCTGAGCGCGGCGCGCACGGGCTCCGCTATTGCGGCTGCAGACCCGACAGCGCGACCACGTCCTTCCACATCGCCCGCTCCTTGGCGGCAAATGCGATGGCTTCTTCCGGCGTACTGGAAAGAATGCGCGCGCCGGCCACCAAAAACCGCTTCTGCATCGCTTCGTCGGCCGCGATCTGTTTCATGGCGCCGGCGAGCTTGTCGACGATCGGGCGCGGCGTGGCCGTCGGCAGCACGAAGGCCGCCCACGAGGTGACGACAAAATCCTTCACGCCCGCCTCCCCCATGGTCGGCACATCCGGCAGCGTGGGCCAGCGCTGCGCCGAGGTCACCGCCAGCGCGCGCATCTTTCCCGACTGGACGAGCGAGATATAGGAGGCGAGATTGTCGATCGCGTAATCCACCGCGCCCGACAGCATGGCGGGGATGGTCTGCGCCGCGCCGCGGAACGGCACATGCACGGCATCGAGGCCGCTGCGTTTGGCGAACAAGACGCCCGACAAATGCGGCGAGGTGCCGACGCCGGGACTGCCGAAGCTGATCTTGCCCTTCTGTTTTGCCCAAGTGAGAAATTCTGCCACGGTTCTGGCCGAACAATGTTCGCTGGCGACCACGAAGACGTTGGGCAATTCCCAGGTCATCGATGCCGGGATCATGTCGCGTTCCGGGTCGTACGGCATGTCCTTGTAGAGGAACCGGTTGATCGCGAAGTGCCCGATTGTGGCGGCACCGATCGTGTAACCGTCCGGCGCGCTGCCGGTAACCGTGGCGATGCCAATATTGCCGCCAGCGCCTGGCCGGTTTTCGATTATGAAGGCCTGGCCGAACATCTGATTCAGCCGCTCCCCCAGGATGCGCACCAGGACGTCGGTCGACCCGCCGGGCGGATAGGGCACGATGATCTTCACCGCACGGTCGGGCCAGGCGGTTTGGGCGCGCGCAGCCGTGGCGACCAATAGGCTCGCGGCCGCTGCCGTCTGTAGAAACACGCGACGATTGGACGATCGGTGTTGCGATGGCATTGATCCCTCCCCGACGGGCGTCATGGCGGCTATGCTGGCCAGCCATTGTAGCGAATTCCGGCGACCGGCCGCTATCATGAAACGTCGAACGCGCCGTAATCTTGCGATCGCCACAGCCTGCACGTTGCTTGTGTGCAATGCGGCAGCGCAGGAATCCTGCAAGCTTGCGACAATCGGCACGGCAAAGGTCGCTGCCGTGCGCGATGGCCGCACGCTATTGCTCGCCGACGGCCATGAGCTGCGGCTGGCCGGCATCGAAGTCTCCGATGATAGCCGCGCCGCATTGCAAGATCTGGTGGCGGGACGTTCGTTACGGCTCGAATGGCTCGGACCCGAGCATGACCGCTACGGCCGCCTGGTCGCATTTGCTTTTGCGGGCGATGCGCGAGAGTCCCTGCAGCAGACCATGCTGGAGCAAGGCCGCGCGCGCGGGGCGATGCGCATGGGCGGCAAGGCCTGCGCCGACGCGCTTTTGCGTGCGGAAAGCGCCGCGCGGGCGGCCCGGCGCGGGCTGTGGGCCGATCCAAATTTCGCCCCTTTGTCGGCCGAAAACCTCAGCCGGCTACAGGCTATACGGGGCCAGTTCGCACTGGTGGAAGGCAAGGTCTTGTCGGTACGCGAGAGCGGGGCCACTATATATGTGAACTTCGGGCGGCGCTGGAGCCGGGATTTCACGGTCATCATTCTTAAACGCCAACAGCGCACATTCGTCGCCGCCGGCGTCGAGCCGAAAAACCTCGAGGGCCGCCGCATCCGGGTGCGCGGATGGATCGAGCAGCGCGGCGGTCCGATCATCGCAGCGGAAGCACCCGAGCAGATCGAATTGGTCGACTAAACGAAGCGGGCAACGCGGCCATGGCTGCAACGATGACAACGCGAAATCGGCGGTGCGGGCTCGCATTCGCGCTGACCGTGTTGTTGGGCGGCTGCACCAGTACCCCGGATATCCGGCAGATCTCGCTGCCGGTGCCGCAGGCCGCCACGCAAGCTGAGATGCAGCCGGCGGAAGAGCGCGAGCATCTGCGCATCCTGGCCTCCTATGGCGGCATCTACGAAAACGCTCGTCTGCAATCGACGATCGAGAAAACGGTCGATCGGCTGGTGGCGGCCTCCGAACGTCCGGACCTGAAATACAAGGTGACGATCCTCAACTCGCCCGCCATCAACGCCTTCGCGCTGCCAAACGGTCACCTTTACATTACACGCGGCCTGATCGCGCTCGCCAACGACAAGGCGGAACTTGCTTCCGTGCTGGCCCACGAAATGGGCCACGTGATCGCGCGCCATGCCGCAATCCGCGAAGACCAGGCGCGGCAAGCCGCGCTGATCAGCCACGTGGTCAGCGACGTGCTCAGCGATCCGCAGATGGGCGCGCTGGCGCTCGCCAAGTCGAAACTCACGCTGGCGAGCTTCTCGCGCGCGCAGGAATTCGAGGCGGACGGCATCGGCGTCGGCATTTCGGCGCGCGCCGGCTTCGATCCGTTCGGCGCTTCTCGGTTCCTCACCGACATGCAGCGCAATGCCGACCTCAAGCCTGCTGCCGGCAGCGCCGAGGCGCGCATGCCCGACTTTCTGACCAGCCACCCCGCGACGCCTGAGCGGGTCCAGAACGCGCTCGCCAATGCCCGGCAATTCAGCGGCCCCGGCGCCGGCGAACGCGACCGCAATGAATATCTCGGCGATGTCGATGGGTTGGCCTATGGCGAAGATCCGAGCGAAGGCTTTGCGCGCGGCCGCCGCTTCTTGCATCCCAAGCTCGGCTTCACCTTCTTGGCGCCGCCGGGATATACGCTCGACAATACCGCGCAGGCGGTGCTCGGCCTCAAGGGCGGCGATGAAGCGATGCGGCTCGACGTGGTCAGCGTGCCGGCCGAGCAATCCCTGCCCGATTATTTGAAATCGGGCTGGATGGAGAAGGTCGATGCCGCCAGCATCGAGGAATTCAACGTCAACGGATTCCCGACCGCGACCGCGACCGCGGCCGGCGACGAATGGTCGTTCCGCCTGTTCGCCGTGCGATTCGGCAGCGACGTCTACCGGTTCATCTTCGCGGCGAAAAACAGGACCGCGCAGGTCGACCGCTCGTTCCGCGCTTCGATTGCAACCTTCCGCCGCATGAGCCTGCAGGAAAGCGAGCAGGTCCACCCGCTGCGCCTGAAGATCGTCACCGTCGCTCCCAACGACACCGTGGAATCGCTGGCGCACCGCATGGCGATTGCCGACCACGCGCTCGACCGCTTCCGCGTTCTCAACGGCCTTGGGCCGCATGATGCGGTGAAGGCGAGCACGAAGGTGAAGATCGTGGTGGATTAGGACGCGACGACCGCGTGCCTGAGAATCAATTTCATGCCCAAAGAGTGATTTCGCAATCGAGCCCTTCCGGACGCCAGTCGAACCGCACTTTGCCCTGTAGTTGTCCAACCATTTGTTCGATGACTCGACTCCCAAATCCCTGACGGCTAGGCGTCTGCACCACCGGGCCACCCGCCTCCGTCCAGCGAAGTATCAATTGTCCGTCGGTCCTGCGCTCCCATGTCAGGTAAATGTCGCCCTTGGCCACGGACAGCGACCCGTATTTGGCAGCGTTGGTCGCCAGCTCATGGATGATTACAGCAACAGTTTGGGCCGCGTTCGGCTCTAACAAGCAAGGTGGACCGTTAATGCTCACACGATGGTCCTTCTCCAAATAAGGAGCAAACTCCTGAGCGGCGATAGCCGATAATTCGGCGCCGACCCACCGCGTCTCAATAAACAGCGAGTGTACATTCGCGAGTGCGTGGATGCGTCCTTCGATTGCCTCCTTCAAGCCTTTGGGCGTGTCGGAATTAGAAAGTTTGACGACCGCCTGCACCGTCGCAAGCAAGTTCTTGCTGCGATGCTCCGCTTCCCGAGCGAGGGTGGCGATTTGTTCCTGGCTTCGTTTCTGCTCTGTAATATCCCTTGCGATCTTTGATGCTCCAACGATCTTGCCTTCCGCATTTTTGACAGGAGAAACACTCAGTGAAACGACGATTAAGCTGCCATCCTTGCGCTGCCGAATGGTCTCGAAATGGTCGATACGCATTCCTTCTCTAATCTGTTCGAGAATCTGAGTCTCTTCGTTTTGCCGATTTTTTGGAATGACAATGGTAACGGACTGGCCAATCACTTCATCGGCAGTGTAGCCGAAGATACGCTCCGCACCCTTGTTCCAGCTTGTTATGACGCCATCGAGGTTCTTGCTTACAATTGCGTCATCGCTGGATTCGACAATGGATGCCAGCGAACGCAATCGCTGATCCGAGAGCCTAATTTCGGTCAGATTGCGCGTTACAGTTCCGTAGCCAGTGATTGCGCCGGAAGCGTCGCGAATCGGGAAGATGTTGTACAGTACCGGTATAAGCTCTCCCGTCGCGAAATTCCGAAATTTTAGTTCGCCTTGCCAATAACCGGTATTGCGAACGGCGGGTAAGGCCTTCTGGAGAACTTTGGATTGGTCATCTGCTGCAAAATAATCAATGATCCGCGTTGAATGTACAGCTTCCAAATCTTCTAATCCAACGAGCCTGCGACCTGCATCATTCACGAATATTGCATTGCCTTCGAGATCGGCGATGCCAATAAATTCATGGGAGGCGGTTACAAGCGACGCCAGCATACGCACGAGATCGCTTTCGGCGTCAGCTTGGCCTAATCCCCGCGCGAGCACCGATAACTCATCGGTTATCATAACGATACTCCAGCACCGGCACTCAAAGCCATGAGATAACCGGAGGCAAAGACTAGCTCATGAAGACTTTGACGGCCTCCGCCTGACTTTTGGCGGGTGATCCCGCACTGTCGCCGGAGCGTCGCGCTCGGTATCCTATCGCCTCGCATCCGCTATGCCTACAGCGCGCATGCGTCCTCATGGCAGCACGTCTACGGGTGCAGGGTCTATTTACCCTCCCCGCCTTCGTAATTGATGGTGAATTCCGGCGGCACGTCGGGACCCCAGAGATAGAACGAATCCTCAGGCTTGTGGTCGGCCGACGGCCAGAGCTGCTCTTTCGGGATGTAGTCGATATCGCAGGAATATTCCGCGAAGCTGCCCCACGGGTCGCGCACGTAGTGGAAATAGTTCGAGCCGAGCACGTGGCGGCCGAGCCCCCAGCCTTTGGTCCAGCCCTTGTCATGCATGCGCATGGCGCCGAGCCCGATGTCGTTGATGCCGGCCACATCCCAGCTGCAATGGTGGAAACCGGGCGCGCTCGATTTCACCAGCGCCAGCAGATGATGATCGCTGCCGTGGATGCCGTGCATGAATGCCACCAGATCGGAGGCGCGGTCGGACAGGCGCAGGCCAAGCGTGCGCTCATAGAACTTGATCGAGGCGTCGACATCGGCGGTGAAAGTCAGCACGTGCGACAATCGGCGCGGCCGCACCGGCGGCCAATTGGCGCGAATCGCAGCACCGGCCGTGCCTGCGGGAGCGGGCGTCCATTGGCTTTCCGACTTTGAACTGGGCGACACCTTGGGCCCGACTTTCACCTCTATCAGGACATTTTCCGGATTGCGGAACCAGAAGCCGTTGCTTTCGAATCCGGGCGGCGGATCAATCAGCGTGACGCCGCTGCCTTCGATGCGCGCTTTGAGCCGCGGCAGGTCTTCGGCATAGCAGCCGAATGAGAGATGATGCAGCGCCTTGCGCTTGCCTTCCACGATCGAGCCCCAGCGATGCTCGTGGCCGAAAGTCTTGATCGCCAGCGTGTTGCCGGCGCGCGCGATGTCGAGGCCGAAATTGCCGTAGAATTCCTGCGCGACATTGGCGTCGGGCACGGCGAGCACGAACTGGTCGAGCGAATGCACGCCGAGCGCATCGGTCTCCGTCGTGGGCGCCACATAACCGGGATTGGCGGTCATCGTTCGATCCCTTGCGTCTCGCCTCGTGCGATTGGGCGGCATTTTAGCCTGCCGGTCAATTGGCGAAAATCAGCGTTAGCCAACGCTTCGCCGTCCCTATTCTTTGAAGGCGCGGGACACGCCGGCTTCCCTTTTCCTTCTCCGAAGGGAATGGAGCGCCGGGAGGCGCCAGGACGCTGGCGAAGCGCCCTTAGGCGGGTTTGGCGCAACCCGCCTGCGCGTCTGGCGAGACGCGCGAGCCCTTTGGCGCAAGGGCCCGGCGCCTCCCGACGCTCCATCACTCGACGCGGGCGGTTCTAGAAGCGCGCCCGTGCGAGCATAAACAATGTGTGAATATAATCCTACTATAGGCGCGTGTCAAGTTCGCACTATGATTTGGCAGACGGAAGGGAGCTTTTCACATGGGCCTTATGAAACGCCGCGAGTTTATGACGTTTCTCGGCGGCGCAGCGGCGTGGCCACTCACGACGCGCGCGCAGCGAGCGATGCCGGTGATTGGTTATCTCGGCACTGCGTCGGCCTATCAATGGGCGGGCCGATTGCGTGCGTTCCGCCAAGGTCTGAGCGAAACCGGTTTCGAGGAGGACCGTAACGTGGTGATCGAATATCGCTGGGCGGAGAATCACTACGACCGTTTGCGGGCATTGGCGGCCGATCTGGTCGGTCGCGGGGTGAATGTACTTGTAGCGCCGGGGAGCGCCCCAGCAGCCTTGGTGGCGAAGGCGGCGAGCACGACCATACCAATCGTCTTCGAGACCGGAGCAGACCCGGTCGCAGCGGGCATCGTCGGCAACCTGAGTCGGCCTGGCGGCAACATCACGGGCATCACCGCGTTGGCCTTCCAGCTGGGGCCGAAGCGTTTGGAACTGCTGCACGAACTCGTTCCCGCAGCCAACCCGGTGGCCACGGTCTTCAATCCCACGGCCGGCGACGTTGTCACGCACCAAGCGCAGGATATGCAGGCAGCGGCGCGCGCGTTGAGGCTCGATCTCGTTGTCTTGGAAGCGAGCAGCGATAGCGATATCGACACGGTGTTTGCAAACTTGCGCGAGCGGCGCGCTGGCGGGCTGGTGGTCATCCCTGATGCCTTCACCAACAGTCGGACAACACAATTTGCCGCCATGGCGCCTCGTCAAGGTGCCAACAATCTTCCAGTCACGCGATTTCGTCGCGGCGGGCGGCCTGATGAGCTACGGTGGCGACATTTCAGAATCGCACCGTCTAGCCGGTGTTTATACGGGCCGGATTCTCAAGGGTGAGAAGCCGGCCGACTTGCCGGTCATGCAGGCGACCAAGGTCGAGCTGTCCATCAATATGAAGACCGCCAAGTCGCTAGGCCTTACCATTCCGTTGCCGTTGGTTGGCCGCGCCGATGAGGTGATCGAATGAGATTGCCGATGACCGCTTCAGGCGCATAGCCGAGGACAACGCCAGACAATCGCTTCCAGAATCAAAAAGCCCGGCATCGCTGCCGGGCTTTCCGTTATTCTTTGGCGCCGCGATGGAAGAGGCCGTTAGGCCGCCTCTTCCTCGGTGGCGGGTTCTGCGTCCGCCTCGTCGGCGGGCTTCGGCCCACGCCTAGGGCCCTTGGCCAGCGCACCTTCGATTTCCTTGATCGCTTCGGTCTCGGTGACGCGCTGCACCGCCGCGATCTCGCGCGACAGCCGGTCGAGGGCGGCTTCGTAGAGCTGGCGCTCGGAATAGGACTGCTCCGGCTGGGTCTCCGACCGGTACAGGTCGCGCACCACCTCGGCGATGGCGACGATGTCGCCCGAGTTGATCTTGGCTTCGTATTCCTGCGCCCGGCGCGACCACATGGTGCGCTTGATGCGCGCGCGGCCCTTGAGCGTATCGAGCGCGCGCTTGACCAGCGGAGCTTCCGCGAGCTTGCGCATGCCGACCGACACGATCTTTGCGGTCGGAACCCGCAGCGTCATCTTGTCCTTGATGAAGTTGATGACAAACAGCTCGAGCTTGGCGCCGGCGATCTCTTGCTCCTCGATGGCCAGAATCTGGCCCACCCCGTGAGCCGGATAGACGATGAACTCGTTGGTCTTGAAACCTTGTCGTTGGGTAGTCTTCTTGTTGCTGGGCATTCCGGGCAAAACTCCTTCACCGGCGGCTTTGTGGCTGCCGGCTATTTTGGCTGCGGGAGCCCCGTTGCGGACGGCGCCGCGCGAGGCTTGCGAGGTCCGCCGCGCTTCGGCAGACTTTTTCGGTCTCCGGCTCATGCCGGTGGAACCTTTCTTAGCTTTTTGACGCGGTTTTCCTGCCACTGCTCACGCGTGGAATTCACGCCCTCTTTCAAGACCCTTGGGTGCAGCCGCGAAAAATAAGGCTCCCGAGCGGGGGAGCGCATCCGTAGCGGCGTTTTTTATCTTCATCGGATTTCTCTTATATAGCACATTTTTGGCCAAAATCAAAGCCTTATGCGGTCGCAAATGCGCAATTCTGCGGCAATCACCCTACAATTTCGCCATACCGGTTAACGCCAGCACGAAACTGAGGGTTCCGGGCAGCGCCGGACGGCGTCAAATTACGGTGAAATGAGACTTAATCGCCGCTGCCGCCCTTGGGCGAAAAGAATTTCTTGAATTTGTCCGGCACGCCGTCCCATTCCTTGGCGTCCGCCGGCGGTTCCTTTTTGACCGTGATATTCGGCCAGACCTTGGCGTATTCGGCGTTTAATTCCAGCCACTTCTCGAGGCCAGGCTCGGTATCCGGCTTAATCGCCTCGATCGGGCATTCCGGCTCGCAAACCCCGCAATCGATGCACTCATCCGGATGGATGACCAGCATGTTTTCGCCTTCGTAGAAGCAGTCCACCGGACACACCTCCACGCAGTCCATGTATTTGCACTTAATGCAGCTTTCGTTGACGACGTAGGTCATTCAAGGCTCCGGGCCGAGATCAGCAGCGCTCCCTATCGTACCGCTCATTTTACCGCAAGCCATGGCCCTTTTTGCCGCGCCAGGGGTGCCATTTAGCGGCCTTTTCCGGCCCAGACTCTAGGGGGAATACCGGCCTGAGTGCAGGCCTTAGCCCCGGAACCTGTTGTCAAATCGCGGTAAAGCGCACGGGCGGCCGGCGGCCCCCCACGCCTTTCGCAAAAGCCCTCGACCTGGAGCACCTTGACCGCACGGTCGAGGGCGAGCGTCACCACATCGCCGGTGCGCACCAGATGGCCCGGCGCGGTCACCCGCTTGCCGTTGAGCCGCACAAAACCCGATTCCGTCAGCGCAGCGGCGGCACTGCGCGTACGCACCATGCGCGCGTGCCAGAGCCATTTGTCGATTCGTTGGCGGTCCAAATCGCTTTAGGACTCTTTTGTACTCTGCTCAAGCTGCTGCTTGAGGGCGGCGAGCTTGGCGAAGGGTGAATTAGGATCCGGCTGCTTGTTGCGGTTTTCCGAACCGCCAAAAGGCTTGGCGTAGTATTGCTCACGCTCGGCGCGATCGACGCGGTCGCCTTTGTCGCGGCGCGGGCGCTCGCTGCGGTCGGATCGGGCTTTGCGATCGACACGTTGTCCCTGGCGTTCGATACGCTGTTGGCGCTCGTGACGCTGCTGGCGCTGATCGCGGTCTTTGCGTTCAGGACGCGGTGCCGGCGCGGCTTCTGAAGTCGCTGGCGCTGCTGTCGTTTCGGCGGGAATAGCGGCGACGGCTTGGGCCGTTTCGGCCGTTGCTGGCGCGGCTGTTTTTTGTGCACGCGGCGAACGGCGCGGACGATTTCCCCGCTTTTCGAAGCGGCCGGCCGGACGCCAGACCTCGATCATCGCCGGCTCGGCGGCAGCGACAGGAGATGCCGGAGCTTCGTTGTTCTTCTGCTCGGCATGTTCAGAACTGGCTTCTGCACTCACTGGAGCAACCGGTTCTTCTTTTTGTTGTTCTGATTCGCCTGGCGGCGCGGCAGCGACCGGCGTTTCCGCCGCGGGTTCGCTCGCCGCAGCCTCGGCCGGCGGCGACTCGGCCGCTACCGGTTCCGACGGCGTCGCGGTCGAATCGGGTGCGGCAATTTCGACTGCCGGACTTTCAGCGGTGGGCGCGGCAACTTCGGTCGCCGGAATTTCGGCGGACGGCACGGTCTCGACCGCGGCTGGCGCCGCCGGTTCGGGCGGCTTTGGACGGCGGTCCATGCGATAGCCGAGCGAGCGCAGGATGGAAGCGAAGTCTTCGCCGGAGGCGCCGGTGAGCGAGGTCATCGCGCCGGTGACCACGAAACCGCGGCCGTCGAACACGCCGTCCGGTTTGGGGCCGGGCGAAGCCTCGCGCCAGGACAGCGCCGGGCGGATCAGATCGGCGAGCCGCTCCAGGATATCGACGCGCACCGCGCGCTCGCCGGCAACGCGGTAGCCGGCAGTGCGGTAGAGCGGCCTGGGCGTTTCCTTGTCGACCGGGATCGAGGTGCGGCCCGACGCGGCGAGGTGCAGCAATTCGGAAACGCCCTTGGCGTCCGGGCTCTCGTGCTTGAGCGCCCAGAGCTGCGTCGCCAGCGCGCGCGGCGCCGGCTTGAGCAGCAGCGGCAGATAGATGTGATAGGCGCCGAAGCGCACGCCGTATTTGCGCAATGTCGCACGCGCCGGCTGGTCGAGGCCCTTGACCTCCTCGGCCACCTTCTGGCGCTCCAGCACGCCGAGCGATTCCACCAGCTGGAACGCGATGCCGCGCGCCATCCCGGTCACGTCATCGGCGGCGGTGAGCGAGAACAGCGGCGCCAGTAGTTTCTCGATATGGGTCTTGAGCCACAGATCGAGCCGCGTCTGCACCAGTTCGCGCGCCGGCCCGGTCAATTGCTCGTCGGCGATAATGCGCAGCCGCGGACGCAACACGTCGTCGCCCGGGATCAGCTTGCCGACCACGTCGCCGGTCCAGCGCAAGGCGCCGTCATTCGCCAGCACGATATGATCGTTGGAGGACTGCGACAGCTTGGTCGCGCGGGTTTCGATCTCGCCCGCCAGCGCCTTCTGCGCGGCGGTATTGAGCGCCTTGGCCTCGGAGCCGGCGGCGGCAGAGGCATCGGGCGCGAACATGAATCCGTCGAGCCGGCCGATCACATGGCCCTCGACGGTGACTTCGCCAGACTTTCCGATTTCGGTTTCCAACATCGTGTTCTCTCGTAGCCGCCGCATTAAGACGCTGGTGCGGCGGTCCACGAAGCGTTCGGCCAGGCGTTCGTGCAATGCATCGGACAGCTTGTCTTCAACCGCGCGCGTGACGTCCTGCCAATGCTCCGGATCGGCGAGCCAATCCGGGCGATTGGCAACGAAAGTCCAGGTCCTGACATGCGCGATCCGGTTGGAGAGGGTGTCGATGCCGCCATCGGTCCGGTCGGCTTGCGCCACTTGTTGACTGAACCAATCGGTGGGGATGTTACCCTCTCGCATCAGGAATCCATAGAGGGTGACCACCAGTTCGGCATGGGTGGCGGGCGCAATCTTGCGGTAGTCGGGGACCTGGCAGGCATCCCACAACCGTTCGACGGCCGCCGGTTTGACCGCCAGCGCACGCACGTCTTCATCGCGTGCCGCGTGTTCCAAAACGAGAATGTCTTCCGCGGTCGGCGCGCGGGTGAGCCCCGGCTCGCTCGGCGAGGTCGCAAGGGACGCCTGCAAGGCGCCGATCGAGGTGAAATCGAGATCCGAATTGCGCCATTGCAGCATGCGGATCGGCTCAAAGGTGTGGCTTTCCAGGGCCTGCACCAGTTCGGGCTCGAACGGATCGCAACGTCCGGTGGTGCCGAAGGTGCCGTCACGCGTGGCGCGTCCGGCGCGGCCTGCGATTTGCGCGAGCTCGGCGGGGTTGAGCTTGCGAAACTGGTAACCGTCGAATTTACGGTCGGCAGCAAATGCGACGTGATCGACGTCGAGATTGAGACCCATGCCGATGGCGTCGGTGGCAACCAGATAATCCACATCGCCCGATTGATATAACGCCACTTGCGCGTTGCGGCTGCGCGGCGACAACGCGCCCAACACCACCGCGGCGCCGCCGCGCTGGCGGCGGATCAGTTCGGCGATGGCGTAAACCTCCTCCGCCGAGAAGGCGACAATGGCCGAGCGCGGCGGCAACCGGGTAAGCTTCTTCTCGCCAGCGAAGGTGAGCATCGACAGCCGCGGCCGGCTGACGATATGCGCGCCAGGCAGCAACCGCTCCACCATCGGGCGCACCGTCGCGGCGCCCAGCACCAGCGTCTCCTCGCGCGCCCGCATATTGAGCATGCGGTCGGTGAACACGTGGCCGCGTTCGAAGTCGGCGCCGAGCTGGACCTCGTCGATCGCCAGGAATGCCACGTCGAGATCGCGCGGCATGGCTTCGACGGTCGAGACCCAGAAGCGCGGGTTGGCCGGCTTGATCTTCTCCTCGCCGGTGATCAGCGCCACTGCGTCCGCGCCGACGCGATCGACCACCTTGTTGTAGACCTCGCGCGCCAACAGACGCAGCGGCAGCCCGATCATGCCGGTGGAATGCGCCAGCATGCGCTCGATGGCGAGGTGGGTCTTGCCGGTATTGGTGGGGCCGAGCACCGCGGTGACGCCGGCGCCGCGGGCCCGCGACGCCCGATTGGGCTGCTGTGAAAAGGAGATGGCCATTACGCGTCCAACTTAACTTATTGGTCATGCCCGGCGATGTGCCGAGCATCCACGCATTGAAACCGGGCGGCGAAGCAAGGCGTGGATGGCCGGGACGAGCCCGGCCATGAGGGAGAGAGGCATTCCTGTATCACAATGCGACGACAGACAAGGCTGCGGTTAAGCTTTGGAACGAGTCTGGAACGAACCGCGCCCGAATCACTGACTCGGGGGCTGTACGGGTTCGTTCACGGCCACATCTGGCAAGCGGCACCCTCATGGCTACAAGATCGGGTAGCCCAGGTCGGATTCAAGGGCCATTAGAGGCCCCTAAACGTTAACGCACGCCGAGGACTCCGCTTGGCAAAAGAGTCAAGGCCCGAATCCGTCATTGCGTCTTCAAACCATTGGCAGAGGCCCGGGTCGGGAGCGGGGTCGCCACGAACTGGGTGGCTTCCAGCACGATCCGGCCGATCGGTGTCGGCCCTTGTGCGCGGTAAGGCACCAGCACGCGGGTGCCGGCGATCGGCGCGAGCCAAACCTCGATTTCGCGGAGCCTGGCGATGTAGCGGATTGCCGAGCGCGAGGGGATGTAGCCGGCGACCGGCGAGAAATAGACCGCGCAGACCACCACCGGACCGGCATAGCCCTTTTCCGCCTTCACGTGCTCCATGCGCTTGTAGGCGAATTGCAGATCGTAGCGCATCCGTCCGTCGAAGATCGCCATGGTGCGCTGGCACGCTTGCGGCGACAGCGGGTTGTCGGTACCCGGCGTGCGCATCAACGATGCGGTCATTGGGTCGAGGACGCCTTTACGGTGCTCATCGGTGATCTGCACGCGATCCGGCTCAATTTCGAGCGGCGGATCGAGCCTGGCTTCCGTGACCACGCCGTTGGTGACCGTCAGGTGGACGTCGTCGGTCTTGTGGCTGGAGACTATGGTGGAGGCAAAGATCGAGGACATCACCTGGCCGGCGTGCAGCGTGCCGTGCGAGGCGCTGGTGCCCTCGCCGCCAGTGAAGGCGCGGATCAGGCCGATCGTAGCGCCACTCGCCGCCGCCATGAAATTGGTATCGGTGATATCGACCACCCAGCTGCCCTTGCCGATCGGGATACCGGCCAGCGTCATCATGTAGTGCGCATCGAGCTTGCCTTGGGCACGAACGGCGGCCGGTATTGCGGTGGCCAGCATGGCGGCAAGCATCAGGACGAGACCAAAATGGCGGCGCGGTGCCAACACGAAGAATGATCCTCTCTTGCACCGGGGCGGCGGCTTTGCTCGGTGCCGGCCGGCGCCGATACTATAACCGGCGGTTGCAACCGGCATGCAACCGGCGGGCCGGATTGCCGGCCCGTCGCCCCAAAGGATAGGGGCGGTCGCCTGGGTTTAGATTCAACTAGGTCGGCGTCGAATAAGTCGAATGTTTGGTCACGGGCGGTTCTGAAGCATAGCGGAGGGCGCATATCCGGCGCGTAAAAACGGTTAAAAGCGAGCGTAATTGCGCGGCTTGACGCTCGTTTCCCCGCTCTCTATACGTGCGCCCGACTTCCACGATTGACGACCTGCCCGGCGCCGCATGCGTCGGCGCATTTTTGAGGGATGAGCCATGTCTTGGCGCTGCGATCTGACCGGCAAGGGCCCGCTCACCGGGCACAAAGTGAGCCACTCCAATATCAAGACCAAGCGGCGATTCATGCCGAACCTGCGGAACGTCACGCTGATATCCGACGCGCTCCAGCGCAAGGTGCGGGTGCGGGTGTCGGCCAACGCGCTCAAGACCGTCGACCATCGCGGCGGGCTCGACGCGTTCCTGCTCAAGGCTAAGGACGCGGAACTCGCGCCCAAGATGCTTGAGCTCAAGCGGCAGATCGTGAAGAAGAAGGCGGCCGCTGAGCCGGCGGCCTGAGCTTTTCAACCAGCGCTAACCTCTGTCATGGCCGGGCTTGTCCCGGCCATCTCGTTTAGGGACGCACCGTGCCAATCTAAGCGGGATCACCGGGCCAAGCCCGGTGATGACAGAATTAGATGTCCGAGATTATGGATTCCGGGTTCGCGGGCTTCGCCCGCGCCCCGGAATGACAGGTTATTCCACCAGCGCGAATTGCAGTAGCAGATTGCGCTGCAGGAATGAAAAATTGTCGTCCGACACCAGCGTGATGATGGTCTCGCCCTCGGCGTTGCGATGCACCGCGATGCCTTCCATGTTGTCGATCTGATAGCCCATGTCGGCCACGATCAGCGGCTTGCCGTCGATCACGCTATCCGGCTTGATGCGATCGAGCGGGATGCGGCGGATGCGCATGGCGACGCGGCGCAGCGGCGAATAGCTGCGCTCGAGCAGCAGCAAATCCGCGGGCGGCAGGATGGTGCAGTCGCTGACGTCGAAACCGTCGCTGCGCTTGACGGAAAAGCGCACGACGCGGTCGCCGTCGAGCACATAGGCGCGATGATTGCCATGCGCGTCGAGGCTGTGCTCGGTGACGGCGATCAGCTGGCCGGCAAGCGCTGAGCCTTTCGGGGGCACCGCCAGGCATTCCAGGCTCTTGTTGTAGGTGAAGGTTTTGAAATCGTCCGGCACCTTGATCGGCTCGCCGCGCGCGGCGAGGCCGTCGCGGGCGTAGTTGAAGCGCACGATCTTTTCGACGCGCTCGATGCCGACATAGAGCGTGCCGTCGATCTCGGCGAGCGACTCGGCGTCGTACCAGCGGCGGGCCGCGAGCGGCTTGCCGTCCGGCCCGAGGATCGGCGCCATCTCGGCGTCGGCGATGCCGGCGGGCCTGCCGGCTTCGTACACGATGCGGCCGCGCAGCCAAGAGCCTTTGTCGGTGAGCGCCAGGAAATGGCTGCCGTCGGGCTCGACATGGATGGCGGAAATGCCGCCGAAGGCTTCGAAGCTCGAGGTGAGCGCGAGGCCACCGCGGAATTCCAGCTCGCCGAAACGCACGCGCGAGGAATCCCGGTTGTCGAACGACTGGATCGGCGTGGCGCGCACCTCGATGCGCGTGAGCGTCCGGCTGTGACGGATCGAGGCCGCCAGCGCATAAGAGCCGGCCGCCGTCAGCAGCGCCGCCACCAAGATGCCGGCGACGAACCGGCGGCGGCGCAGCCAAGCCGCGATCACGCCACGCGTCTCCTTCGCGCCGGGCGCGTTGGCTCGATCGCGCCGTGCTCCTCGAACAGCTCGGCGAGCTTCTCTGTCATGGCGCCGCCGAGCTCCTCGGCGTCGACGATGGTGACGGCGCGACGGTAGTAGCGCGTCACGTCGTGGCCGATGCCGATGGCAATCAACTCGACGGGCGAGCGGGTCTCGATCTCCTCGATCACCCAGCGCAGATGGCGCTCGAGATAGTTGCCGGCATTGACCGACAGCGTCGAATCGTCGACCGGCGCGCCGTCCGAGATCATCATCAGGATCTTGCGCTGCTCGGTGCGCCCCAACAGCCGTTTATGCGCCCAGTCGAGCGCCTCGCCGTCGATGTTTTCCTTGAGCAGGCCCTCGCGCATCATCAGCCCGAGATTCTTGCGCGCGCGCCGCCAGGGCGCGTCGGCCGACTTGTAGACGATGTGGCGCAGGTCGTTGAGCCGGCCGGGATTGGCCGGCTTGCCGGCGGTGAGCCATTGCTCGCGCGACTGGCCGCCCTTCCAGGCGCGTGTGGTGAAGCCAAGGATCTCGACCTTCACGCCGCAGCGCTCGAGCGTGCGCGCCAGGATATCGGCGCAGGTGGCGGCGACCGTGATGGGCCGCCCGCGCATGGAGCCGGAATTGTCCAAGAGCAGCGTGACCACGGTGTCGCGGAATTTCGTGTCCTTCTCCTGCTTGAAGGAGAGCGCATGCATGGGATCGATGACGATGCGCGATAGCCGGGCCGGGTCGAGCAGCCCCTCCTCGAGGTCGAATTCCCAGGAGCGGTTCTGCTGCGCCATCAATCTTCGTTGCAGCCGGTTGGCGAGGCGGGCGACCACGCCTTGCAGGTTCGACAATTGCTTGTCGAGATAGCCGCGCAGGCGGTCCAGTTCCTCCGGCTCGCACAGTTCCTCGGCGGCGATGGTCTCGTCGAAGCGCAAGGTAAAGGCGCGATAATCCGGGCCGCGCGGCTGGTTGTCGCCGAAGTGACGCGGCCGCTGCGGCTCGCCCGGATTTTCGGCGTCGCCCATGTCGGTGTCGTCGGCCATGTCGGCGGTCGGCGCATCGGCCGCTTCGGCGGAGGCGTCGGGCATGTCCTCGGCCGACACTTGCGTGTCCTCCGTGCTCATGCGCTGCATCTCGTCGCTATCGGCGGCCTCGCCGTCCTCGCCGGAATCCTGCTTGCGGCGATCCTCCTCGCCCTCCTCGTCTTCCTCCTCGGAGTCGCGGCTGCGGTCATCGCCCATTTCGAGCGCGTCGAGCAGGTCGTGCACCGCGTCGCCGAACTGGCGCTGGTCCTCGAGCACGTTTTCCAGCCGGTCGAGATCGCGGCCGGCGCGGTCTTCGATCAGCGGCCGCCAGAGATCGACCAGTCTCTTGGCCGCCGGCGGCGGCGCCATGCCGGTGAGACGCTCGCGCACCAGAAGCGCCAACGCATCCTCGATCGGCGCGTCGGCGCGCTCGGTAATGTCTTCGAATTTGCCGCGGTGGAAGCGCTCGTCCAGCATGGCGGTCAGGTTCTTGGCGACGCCGTCCATGCGCCGCGCGCCGATCGCCTCGACGCGCGCCTGCTCGACGGCCTCGAACACGGCGCGCGCTTGCTGGCCGCCCGGCTGCAAGCGGCGATGCACCGCCGGATCGTGGCAAGCAATTCTCAGTGCAATGGAGTCGGCATGGCCGCGCACAATGGCGGCCTCAGCCCTGCTGAGCTTGCGCGGCGGCTCCGGCAGCCGCACCTTGCCGCCCATCAGGCCGGGGCGCTCGGCGGCGAAGTTGACCTCCAGGTCCGGCTTGCGCGCGATCGCGCGCAGGCAGCCGGTAATCGCGCGCTTGAACGGCTCGGTCGGCGAGTCCTTGGAGGACGGTTTCGACTTGATGTTGGAAGCCATGGTCCTTCTCCCCCTCCCCGTTTGCGGGGAGAGGTAAACTTAGGACAGCGCCACGTTCACAGAACTCTCCGGCAGCTCGACGCCGAAGCAGCGCTGATAGAACTCGGCAACGATCGGCCGCTCCAGTTCGTCGCACTTGTTCAGGAAGGTGAGCCGGAAGGCGAACCCGATATCGTTGAAGATCTCGGAATTCTCCGCCCAGGTGATCACCGTGCGCGGGCTCATTACCGTCGAGATGTCGCCGTTCATGAAAGCGTTGCGCGTCAAGTCGGCGACGCGCACCATCTTGTTGACGATGTCGCGGCCCTGCTCGTTGCGATAGTGCTTGGCCTTGGCCAGCACGATCTCGACCTCGTTGTCGTGCGGCAGATAGTTGAGCGTGGTGACGATCGACCAACGGTCCATCTGCGCCTGATTGATCTGCTGGGTGCCGTGATAGAGGCCCGAGGTGTCGCCGAGGCCCACCGTGTTGGCGGTGGCAAAAAGACGGAACGCCGGATGCGGCTTGATCACGCGGCTCTGGTCGAGCAACGTGAGCCGGCCGGAGGATTCCAGCACGCGCTGGATCACGAACATCACGTCCGGGCGGCCGGCGTCGTATTCGTCGAAGCAGAGCGCGACATTGTTCTGATAGGCCCACGGCAGGATGCCGTCGCGGAATTCCGTCACCTGCTGACCGTCCTTGATGACGATCGCATCCTTGCCGATCAGGTCGATACGGCTGATGTGGCTGTCGAGGTTGACGCGCACCATCGGCCAATTGAGCCGCGCCGCCACCTGCTCGATATGGGTGGACTTGCCGGTGCCGTGGTAGCCGGTGACGATGACGCGGCGGTTCTTGGCGAAGCCGGCGAGAATGGCGAGCGTGGTCGGCCGGTCGAACCGGTAGTCAGAATCGATATCGGGCACGTGCTCGTTGGCCTTGGAATAGGCCGGCACTTCCATGTCGCTGTCGATGCCGAACACCTGCCGGATCGACACCTTCATGTCCGGCAGGCCAACGATTTCTTGCGCTGCAGCAGTCAATTGAACCTCCGTGGCTTCGCGATACCTCGAAGCCTGTTTACGCCCCGACTCGTCCGGTCCGGCTGATGATGCGGAGCAACTTAGCAGACCAAAGGCCGACGAAAAACCCGGGCCCCACGAATAGCACCATCAATAATATCAATGAGATAGCTACGATCAGGCCTGAGCGGAAGGCGGGGCTGGGTTGCTTGCGGGCCGCTCCTGGGGGCTAAGGCGCAAGCGCTCTGAAGACGCGAAATGGCCGATTCGGCTTGAAACGAAAGAGGCCGCCAAGCGAGGCGACCTCCGATAGTTTGCTTCCTTCGGCGAATGTTGGTGCTTCGCTTATTGCTGGATCGTCCTCTTGCCCGCCATCCAATGCCGGATCATCGGGGTCAGAAGCCAAGCCGCCGCAAACGCAAAAATCATAAACCGGACAGTAAAATGCGAGCCCATTGACCATTACCGCTGTGCGCTTTGGCAGTAATATCCAGGGAACTCTTGGCCATGGCAACTACGGATATTTGCTTATGGTCGTTTCGATACCTAACAACCGCTTTAAATTCGTAAAGCCGCGACCAATCAGCTTGGCGACGCGGCTTGGTCAGCCGGTTGCTGGCTGACGGGTTCGCCGAAATAGGAAAGCAGTACGACCGCGCCAATGACGATGACGAGCAACAGCAGTTTCATCGGATGGGCTCCCCCGAGGCGACAACCGGTCTGCGTATGTTCTGTCTTCGAATAGTTAATAAAAAATGCCGGCGGCCCGGCCGACCAAGAGGTGTAAACGCAATTTTATTTGATCAACTGCCGCCAGCTCGCTGCTACGGCACGAGCCAGCGATCGTTTTCCATGACGATTTCGCAAGCGGGCTTTGTGCGCTGACAGAAATCCAATGCTCGTTGACGGGCTTGCTCGACCGTGGCCGTGCCGGCCGTCTGGCTCAAATAGGGGCCGCCGCCCTTTTCCCGCACCAATGCTTTTTCCGATGGCGCCGCGATGTAGCGCTCGATGAAACCACGGCCGCGTTCCGGAGTGCCGAGCTTCTGCATCAGCGCGTTCACGTCGGTGCGCGTCCAGGTTGGTAGTTTGTGGAAACGCAGAAAGCCGTCCATCTCGGGCAGCCACTTCGTGCGGCCGCCGGCGGTCGAAAAAATATCGTGGCCGTCCTTACCCTCCGGGTCCAGCATCACCAGTTTGGCGTCGCCGCCACCCTCGAGGAACCCGCCGCGCATGCGCTCGACCAGTTCGGGTCCGAAGAAGCTGTCGTTCTTGGCGTAGATCCACAGGCTGGGAACACGGCTCTTGGCGCCGTAGCCGCGAAACGCCGACACCAGCACGTCTTCCTTGGAGCAGCCCTCGAAGTGCAGTCCGCCGGAGACGTTGACGACCGCGAGCAGGCCCGGCGGATTACGCGCCGACAGCGCGGTCACCGCGGCGCCGCCGGCCGATACCCCGATGGCGACCATGCGCGTTGGATCGGCGTCCGGCCGCTGCGCGATCGCGGCGAGCGTCGCCGCCAGGTCGTCGGCGTCGCCGTCGAAGCGCCCGAGCAGCGACGTGCTCGCGCATGTCAGCGGCACCGGTTGCGGTCCATCGGACGCACCGAACCCGCGCCGCATCACGACAACGGCGAGCCAGCCGCGGCGGGCAAGGTCGCGTGCCTGCCGGAGATTATCCTGCACGTGTTGGTCGCTCATCCGGCCTTGCGTAGTCGGCTTGCCGTGCGCGATCAGCGCGATGGGCAGCCGGCCGGTCGCGTCGGCGCGCTTGACCGTCAGCGACTCGAGCCGAACCAGCCTGCCGCCGATCGTGACGCGCAGAAAGCCGGCGTCCTCGATGAGATCGCGCTGCGTCTGCGCCGCGGCCGCGACGGCGAGCGCGAAAAGCATCACGATCGTTGAAATGACGCGCATAAGATGTAAGGCAACGCCCCGTTCAGCCGAAACCGACCGATTTCAGATAGTTATACGATTGGATGACTTCGATCAGTCGGTTCTCGGTCGAGCGATCGCCGCCATTAGCGTCGGGATGGTGGCGTTTCACCAGCTCCTTGAAGCGCATCTTCACCTGATGCGGCGTGGCGTCGACATCGAGCCCGAGCGTGTCGAGCGCTTTGCGTTCGGCATTGCGGACCGGCCGGGCGGTTTCCGCGCGCGCCTGCTGCTCGGCGCGCAGACCGTCGCCGAACAGGCTGAAAGGATCAGCGCCGGTGGCGCCCAAGTCCGGGCGTACATTGCGCTTGCCGGTTCCCATCTTCCAGGTCGGGCGGTGGCCGGTGATGGCGTCCTTCTGGTAGGCCATCACCGCGGCGTCGTTCATGCCCTTGAAGAAATTGTACGACTGATTGTATTGCCGCACGTGTTCCAGGCAGAACCGCCAGTATTCCTTCTCGTTCTCGCGGCCCTTGGGCGCGCGATGATTGCCCTTCTCCTTGCAGCCCGCCCATTGGCAAAGCGGCCCGCCGGTTTTCGGGCGGCGGTCCTTGTCCGGTTTGACGCGGACGCGATCAAAAAGGGGCGAGTCGAATTTCATGACCGAACATTATGCGCTTTTGCCGATACTATCTTCAAGACTTGACAGTGATGCGGCACCACTGAATCGCCGCAAAGCAGGCATTGACCCGCACCTCGTCCTCTCCTAATCGAGGGCGCATGCGGACCGCCGATCTGATCACAAGGAAGTTGACCGAGACTTTCGCACCCCAAAGCCTCGAGGTGGTGGACGAATCGTTCAAACACGAAGGCCATGCCGGTTCCCGGCCGGGCGGCCAAACTCATTACCGGGTCTATATCGTATCGGAGGCGTTCAAAGGGAAGACCCGCATCGAACGCCACCGCATGATTAACGCAACGCTGGCGGGCGAGCTTGCTGGCGGCATCCACGCGCTCGCCATCCACGCCGCCGCGCCGGGAGAAGGCGGGGCCTGATTACTCCGCTTTAATGCCGGCGGACCGGATCAGTTCGCCCCACATCTTGCGGTCATCGCCGATCTGCCGGGCGAACTCGGCGGAACTGTTGCCGAGCAAGCGCGCGCCGGTGCTGGCGAAGCGCGCCTGCGTCTCGGGCTTGCGCAACGCCGCCGCGATCTCCTTTTGCAGCCGGGCGACGATTGCCGGCGGCGTCTGGGCCGGCGCCACCACGCCGAACCAGGACGAGGCCTCGTAGCCGGACACGCCCGCTTCGGCGGCGGTCGGCAGTTCGGGCAGCAGCGCCATGCGCTGCTTGGCGGCGACCGCGAGCGCGCGCAACCGGCCCGCCTTGATGTGCGGCAGCACGGTTGGCGGATTGTCGACGACGCCGTCGATTTGCCCGCCGATAAGATCGGTGATCGCCGGCGCCGCGCCTTTGTAGGGGATATGCGTGAGCTTGATGCCGGCGGCGTGCATGAACATCGCAAGACCGAGATGACCGGTGGTGCCGATGCCGGGCGAACCGAAATTCAGCTTGCCCGGATTGGCGCGCGCGAATGCCACCAATTCCGGCAGCGTCTTTGCCGCGACCTTCGGGCCCACCACCACCATCATCGGCATGTCGGCGACGTTCGACACCGGCACAAAATCTTTTTCCGGGTCGAACGGCATCTTGGCGTAGAGATATTGATTGGCGGTGAGGATGCCGGCCGAGGTCATCAGCAGCGTATAGCCGTCGGGCGCCGCGGTCGCGACCACCCCGGCGCCGACATTGCCGCCGGCACCGGCGCGGTTCTCGACCACCACGGGTTGGCCGAGCGGTTTTGAAATTTCGTCGGCGACGGCGCGCGCCAACACGTCGGCGAGACCGCCGGCGGGAAACGGCACAATCAGATGAATCGGACGGTCCGGATAGCTCTGCGCTTGCGATGCCGCGCCAGCAAACGACGCCACGGCGGCGAGCGCGAGCGCGAGCGCGAGCGCGCAGGCGAAACGCGGCTTGCACGATATCATCGGAATTCCCCCCCCCTAGATTTCCAACCCCCGGATTTCTCAGCTTGCTTTGGCCACCGGTTTGCGCGGCAGCGGCTGGATGCGCAGCGCGGTGATGCGATTGCGCTCGCGTCGCAGCACCCTGAAGCGGAAGCCATGGAAAGTGAAGCTCTGGCCCACTTCGGGAATCGAGCGTGCCTCGTGGATGACGAGGCCCGCGATGGTGGTCGCCTCCTGATCGGGCAGATTCCATTCCATCACGCGGTTGAGGTCGCGGATGGTCACCGCGCCGTCGACATTGACCGAACCGTCCGGCTGCCGGCGCACGCCCGGCATGGCGATATCGTGCTCGTCGGTGATGTCGCCGACAATCTCCTCCAGAATGTCCTCGAGCGTGACCAGGCCCTGCACTTCGCCGTATTCGTCGACCACCAGCGCGAGCTGCGTCTTGCGGCGGCGGAACGCCTTGAGCTGCTCGGAAACGGGGCGCATCTCGGGCACGAACCAAGCCGGCGTCGTCAGCCCGGCGATATCGACCTTGGCGGGCTCGCCGTCCACCGCGTGCAGCGCGCGCAACAGGTCCTTCACGTGCACGACGCCGACGATATTTTCCGGATTGCCGCGCCAGAGCGGAATGCGCGTCACCGGCGAGGCGATAACTGCGTTGACAATCTCGGCGGGCGGATCGTCGGCATTCAAGGTGATCATGTTGGTGCGATGGATCATCACGTCGGAGACTACCAGTTCGCGCAGATCGAGCACGCCGCCGAACATGTCGCGGTCGAGAGTCTCGACGTCGCCTTCGCGGTGGAGCAGATCGACGGCGCCGCGCAGCTCCTCACGCGCGGACAGGACCTGCTGGTCCTCGCCGACTATAATGCCGACGTGCTTGAGCAACCAGCGCACCAGCGCCTCGATTGCCATCAACACCGGACCGAACAGTTTGACGAACCAGTACATCGGCCGTGCGACGCCGAGCGCAATGCGGTCGGGCGCGTTGAACGCCGCCGTTTTCGGCAGGATTTCGGAGAACACGACCACCAGGATGGTCATAGCCACGGTGGCGTAGACCACGCCGACATCGCCGAACAAGGTCAGCAGGAAGTGGGTCGCCAGCACGGAGGCGGCAATGTTGACCGCGTTGTTGCCGAACAGCAGCACGCCGATCAGCCGCTCGCGCTGCTCGAGCAGGCGGTTGACAATGCCGGCGCGCCAGTTGCCGTGTTTTTCCAGCCGCGTCATGCTGGCGCGCGAGGAGGCGGTGAGCGCGGTCTCGCTGCCGGCGAAGAACGCCGACAGCAGCAGACACACGAAAACGATAACGAGAGAGAGCCAGTCGATCGCGGTCATGTTATTTTTACGTGGCGCATGATCTTGTCCGAAAACCGGTTTCCACTTTTCGGGATCATGCGCTGGAAAGTTTATCGGTCAAGAACGCGCGCACCTCGGCCGCATTGACGTCATTCTCGACGAAGGCGTGGCCGATGCCGCGCACCAGGATGAAGGTAAGCTTGCCGCGCTTCACTTTCTTGTCTTGCGCAATCAGGTCCATCAAAACGTCGATGCCCGGCACACCGCCGGGGACATCCTTGAGATAAGTGGGCAGGCCGACCGCCGAAAGATGCGCGCGCACACGCGCGGCATCGGCCGCGCCGATCAGGCCCTTGCCGGCGGAGAATTCGAACGCCAGCGCGATGCCGAGCGCCACCGCCTCGCCGTGCAGCAGGCGACCGGAAAATCCAGCGCCGGCTTCGAGCGCGTGACCGAAAGTGTGGCCGAGATTGAGCAGCGCGCGTTCGCCCGTTTCGCGCTCGTCGCGCGCCACGACGCCGGCCTTGCCGCGGCAGCAGACCGCAATGGCATGTTCGCGCGCCAAAATCCCGGACGACTTACCGCCGGCGAAGACACCCTGCCAGTTCGCCTCCAGCCAGGAGAAGAACTCGGCGTCGCCGAGCAGCCCGTATTTGGCGACCTCGGCATAGCCGGCGCGGAATTCGCGTTGCGGCAGCGTGTCGAGCAGCGCGGTGTCGGCGACCACCAGAATCGGCTGGTGAAAGGCGCCGATCAGGTTCTTGCCGTGGCGGGAATTGATGCCGGTCTTGCCGCCGACCGATGAATCGACCTGGGCCAGCAGCGTGGTCGGCACCTGCACGAAGTCGAGCCCGCGCCGTGCGCTTGCCGAAGCAAAGCCGGCAAGATCGCCGATCACGCCGCCGCCGAGCGCGATCACCAGATCGCCGCGCTCGATGCGGGCCGCGACGATGGCCTCGCAAACGGTCTCGAAGGTCGCGAAATTCTTGGAGCCCTCGCCTTCCGGTACAACGATGGCCGAACTCTCGATGCCGGCGGCTTTCAGCGCGCGCTCGGCGGCCGGCAGATGATGCTTGGCGACAGCGGTGTCGGTGACGATCGCGGTCTTGGCGCCCGGCCGCAGCGCCTTGATGCGCTCGCCCAGGTTCGCGATTTGCCCACGGCCGATGACGATGTCGTAGGCGCGCGTCCCCAGCGCGACCGGCACCACGATCGGTTCGGCGGGTGGTCCGGCTTGGCGCAGCGGCGCGGTCATGGCTTGTCCTCCGCGATGCCGAGCGGCTTTGCCAGCAAAGCAATGATTTCGTCGACGATATTTTCGTGCGGCTCGTCGCGCGACTGCACGACGACGTCGGACATCGCATAGACCGGCTCACGCACCGGCAACAAGTCCTTGATCTTTTCCGCCAGCGGGCGGTCGCTGCGCCGCTTGGTGCGCTTCATCAATACGTCGAGATCGGCCTTCAGCCAGACCGAGATGCCTTTGATGTGGATGAGGTCGCGGGTGTGCTGGTTCATGATCGAGCCGCCGCCGGTCGCCAGCACCTGCGGTCCGTTGTCCAAGAGCCGGGCGATCACGCGCGCCTCGCCGGAGCGGAAATAGTCCTCGCCGTGCTTGGCGAAGATTTCTGGAATGGTCATGCCAGCAGCGCTTTCGATCTCGGTATCGGCGTCGACGAAGGCAATGCCGAGCCGGGCGGCGAGCCGGCGGCCGACCGACGACTTGCCGGCGCCCATCATGCCGACCAGCACGATGGAACGGGGCCCGAGCGCGCGCACGATCGCCGCTTCCGGTCCGTTTTCCGCCGTCTTTTGAATGGCACTGTTAGCCATGCTAGAGTTCCAAATCGACGCTACGGTTCCATATACCAGCAATTGAGACAACCGCGGGAGCGGCTGTTAGCCCTGGTTAAGGAACCGGCCGTCCACACGAATTTCGCCCGTTTGACGCGGGCCGCCGCCGGACTTCGACCATGCCAAGCCTATTCAGATTTCTGGTCGCCATCGGCATCATCGGCGGGCTGGGCTATGTCACCGTGTTCGTGCTCGCCAATTTCGTGAAGTACCCGCCGCGCGAGATCGTGGTGACGATCCCGCCCGACAAATTCCTCAAGAAGCCTTAAGCCTTGCGCAAGGCGATGACCCGCCGAGCAACCGACGAAGCGCTGGTCGAGCTGTTCCTCGATATGCTGGCGGCCGAACGCGGCGCCGGCAAGAACACGCTCGACGCCTACCGCAACGACCTCGCCGATTTGAGCGCGCACTTGCGCGCCGCCGGCCGCACGATTGCCGGCGCCAATACCGACGACCTGCGCGGATTCCTCTCAAGTCTCGCCGAGCGCGGCTTCAAGGCCGCCTCGCTGGCGCGGCGTCTGTCGGCGGTGCGTCAGCTTTATCGTTTCCTCTATGCGGAAGGAAAACGATCCGACGATCCCGCCGCGGTGCTGGAGGGACCAAAGCGCGGACGCACTTTGCCGAAGGTGCTCTCGATCGCGGAGGTCGACGGTCTGCTGGCGCGGGCACGCAAGGACATGGAAGACGCCGAACAGCCGCAGGCCCCACGCTTGCGTTCGGCGCGGCTCTTGTGCCTGCTCGAAGTCGTCTATGCGACGGGCTTGCGCGTGTCCGAGCTGGTGGCGCTGCCGGCCGCCGCCGCGCGCCGCGATCAAAGAATGCTTGTCGTGCGCGGCAAGGGCGGCAAGGAGCGGCTGGTGCCGCTCAACCAGGCGGCCAAGCGCGCCATGGCCGACTATCTCAAGCTGCGCGCCGACAGCGAGCGCGACGCGCCGTCGAAATGGCTGTTCCCGTCGTTCGGCGAACAGGGCCACCTCACCCGCCAGCATTTCGCGCGCGAATTGAAGACGCTCGGGTCGGCCTGCGGTATCCAGCCGACGCGCCTTTCCCCGCACGTGCTGCGGCATGCCTTTGCCAGTCACTTGCTGCACAACGGCGCCGACCTGCGCGTGGTGCAGACTTTGCTCGGGCACGCCGACATCTCGACCACGCAGATCTACACCCACGTGCTGGAAGAGCGCCTGAAGGCGCTGGTGCGCGATTTGCACCCGCTCACGGACGGGTAGCGGCCGGGGCCCGTAAGAACCATGTTAACCTGCTTGCCCGATGAACTTGACTAAAGCGGCCGGTCCGCGTCACTACCCGATCAAATGCTAGCCGGAACCATGCGCACTTATCTCGACTTCGAAAAGCCGGTGGCCGAACTGGAGGCCAAGGTCGAGGAACTGCGCGCCGTCGGCGAGACCGGCAGCGCCGCGGTCGGCGACGAAATCAACCGGCTCGAGGTCAAGGCCGCGCTCGCGCTCAAGGAGCTCTATGCCGAGCTGACGCCCTGGCAGAAGACGCAAGTGGCGCGTCATCCGCAGCGGCCGCATTGTCTCGATTACATCGCCGGGCTGATCGACAATTTCATCCCGCTCGCCGGCGACCGCAAATTCGGCGATGACCAGGCGATCGTCGGCGGCTTTGGCCGCTTGCGCGGCGAAAGCGTCTGCGTGATCGGCCACGAGAAGGGCTCCGACACCGAGAGCCGGATCAAGCACAATTTTGGCATGGCCAAGCCGGAAGGCTACCGCAAGGCGGTACGGCTGATGGAAATGGCCGACCGCTTCGGTATCCCGGTGATCGCGCTGGTCGATACCGCCGGCGCCTATCCCGGCATCGGCGCGGAAGAGCGCGGCCAGGCCGAGGCCATCGCGCGCTCGACCGACGCCTGCCTGGCGCTCGGCGTGCCCAACATCGCCGTCATCGTCGGCGAAGGCGGCTCGGGCGGCGCCATCGCCATCGCCACCGCCAACCGCGTCTTGATGCTGGAGCACGCCATTTATTCGGTGATCTCGCCGGAAGGCGCCGCCTCGATCCTGTGGCGGGATACCGCCAAGGCGCAGGAAGCGGCCACCAATTTGAAGATCACCGCCCAGGACATGGTGCGCTTCGGGATCATCGACGCCGTGGTGACGGAGCCGACCGGCGGCGCCCACCGCGATGCCGCCGCCGCCATCGCCGTGACCGGCGAAGCCATTAGCAATGCCCTGGCCGAATTGCGGCCGCTCGACCGTGCAACGCTGCGCCGGCAGCGGCGCGAGAAGTTCCTCGCCATGGGCCGCACCCCCGCTTAACAGCCTCCGGCTACCGCGCAGCAGAGCGTTCCGGAGGCCCCAGACGCTTGAATCGCATGGCTTTTTTGACGTTTACTTGCGGTTCACCATAGGCTTACCGGGAGTCACAGGCTTCCCCGGTTTGCCTTGCAGATGCCACATCTTATGGATAACGATTACTCAATGAGGGGCCATCCCTTCGGGGAGTACCGCGTTTGAACCGACCGCTTGTCCGCGCCCTACTGGTGTCGGCGGCTGTAGCCGCGGCAATTGCGCTTGCCGGCTGCAATCCGGAAAGCATTTCCCCGAGCGGCAACGCGCAAGCCCCAATCTCCAATAGGACGCTCGCCGAGATCGAGGCGAAGCACATGGACAAGGATTCTCCGATCCTCGCCCGCATCTTCAAGGAAGAAGCGGAGATGGAGATCTGGAAAAAAACCCGCGACGGCGAATTCGCGCTGTTGAAGACCTATCCGATCTGCAAATGGTCCGGCGATCTCGGCCCCAAGAAGAAGGAAGGCGACCGCCAGGCGCCCGAGGGCTTCTACACGATCACACCCGGGCAGATGAACCCGGCTTCGAATTACTACCTCGCATTCAATACCGGCTTCCCGAACACCTATGACCGCGCCTGGGGTTACACCGGCTCGGAACTGATGGTGCACGGCGACTGCTCGTCGCGCGGCTGCTACGCGATGACCGACGAGCAGATCCAGGAAATCTATGCGCTGGCGCGCGAGTCGTTCTTCGGCGGGCAGACCGCGTTCCAGCTGCAGGCCTTCCCGTTCCGCATGACCGCGTTGAACATGGCCAAGCACCGCAACAACGCGAACTTCGCGTTCTGGAAGATGATCAAGGAAGGCTACGACAATTTCGAAGCCACCCATCAAGAGCCGAAGGTGGCGGTGTGCGACAAGCACTACGTGTTTGACGCCGCGGCGCCGGAAAATTCCAACCGGCCGCTCAACTTCAGTCCGCGCGGCCAGTGTCCGGTCTATAGGCTCGATCCGACCATCGCCGACGCGGTGCTCGATCACCGGCGGCACGAGCAGTTTCAGATGGCCCAATATATCGCGCGCGACGTCGCGCTCGCGCCGCCCCATGTCGGCGACGGCGGCATGAACCCGGTATTCGCCTCCAAGCTCGGCACGCCGGAAGAATACGACAACAGCGGCCGCCTCATCCGGGCGGCGAGCGCGCCCGGCGCGCTGCCGCGCACACCCAATCGGGTGGCCGCGTTTACTTTGGTGCCAACCAGGCGGCCGGTAGCGACGGCAAGCGTGGCGACGCCGCAAGCCAGCGAAAGCGAAGCGCCACCCGAGCAGCCGAAAACATTCGCGGGCGTGCTGGGTATGTTCGGCGGCTCTCCGGCACAAGCCCAGCCGGCCGAGCCGGCGGACAGCCAGACGGTCGCCTTGCGCGGCAGCAGTACAGACATGACGGCAAAACCGAAACGCGTCGTTTCGGTGCGCACCGCATCCGCGCCGTCGAAATCGCCCGAAGCGACAACGGCGGAGCCGAAAGCGGTAGCCACGGCGATGGCGAAGACGAAGACGGCGCCGGCGGCGAGCGTGCAGCAGGCCCGCCCGGATACAACGCCGAGCGCGCAAGATGCTCGTACGGCCTCCGCAACGACGCCGGCGAGCAGCGGCGGCATGCTGTCGGGCGCGCAGCCGGTGGTGCCGACCGGCTCGTTCGAGAGCCGCTGGATGGCATTGCGCTAAGCCGCGCCCTTTAGGCGCTAGACGCATGGACTGCTTCGTCTACGTTCTCGGAACCCGCAGCAAAAATCGCCACCTGACCTATGTCGGCTGGACCGGCGACGTTACGCGCCGGCTTGCGCAACATAATTCCGGCAAGGGCGCGCGCAGCACGCGCGGGCGCGCCTGGGTGCTGCTGCACTCGGAGTGGTTTGCGACGCGGCGCGAAGCCATGAGCCGCGAGTGGCACTTGAAGCGCGATCGCGCATTCCGCAAAAAGCTGGCGCTCAAGCTGCCAAAATAACCCGGCCGCATCGGGCCGCGAACGATCCGATTTGGATGCCCGTTGGCCTATCGCAATGCGCACTTAACCGGTATTCTACAAATATCGCTTGGATTTCATGATCCTGCGCGCGCCGAAAGCAGACGCCGCAGCAGCCAGGGCTCGCATGGGTCGTAGAGTTGACCAGAGTATCGGCGGCGCGCGCGCTCCTTATTTCGTTATTGCCGTCGCCGCCTGCCTAGCCTCGGTTGGCTGCGCCAGCATCGAGCGCCTGCCTGCGGTGCCGTACGCGCAAGCGGAGCAGACCAGAATTCTGGATATTTCCGACGCGCGCTTCTACGTGAACGACACCAAGCGCATCAACGCCATCGCGCTGCAGGCCTATCAAAGACGAAATAAAGTACGAACGGCATCGGCAACGCAAAACTTTCTGGCGATTTCCGGCGGCGGCGACGACGGAGCCTTTGGCGCGGGCGTCCTGGTTGGCTGGGGCGAGCGAGGCAACAGACCCAATTTCGATGTCGTGACGGGCGTGAGCACCGGGTCTCTTTCGGCGCCGTTCGCATTTCTCGGTCGAGAATACGATCCGCAGTTGAGGGAAGTTTATACCGATACCAGCGCTGCCGAGATCTACGACAAGCGCCCCCCGGTATTGGCCGCTCTCACCGGCGACGCCATGTCCGACAGCGCGCCGTTGCGAAGATTGATCAGCCAGCACGTCGACGACGCGATGATCCGCAAGATTGCCGAGGAATACAATAAAGGACGGCTGCTGTTCATTTTGACGACCAACCTCGACCAGGGACGGCCGGTGATCTGGAACATCGGCGCGATTGCCGCGAGCGATAATCTGAAAGCCCGCGAACTGATCATCGATGTGTTGTTGGCCTCGGCGTCGATTCCCGCCGTATTCCCGCCCGTCATGGTCGACGTGACAATTGAAGGGCAAAGATATCAGGAGATGCACGTCGACGGCGGCACGATCGCGCAGGCATTCCTCTATCCGCCGTCGTTCTCGCTCAGGCGGGCGGCGAGCAGTTTAAAGGTGAGCGAGGAACAATTAAGGGCGGCGCGCAAGCGCGTCGCCTACGTGCTGCGCAACGGAAGATTTTCGCGCTCGGAGAAGAGCATCGAGCTGCAGACATTCGCGATTGCCAAGCAGGCGATTGCCACGATGATCACGTCGAGCGGAGTGAACGATACCTATCGCATGTACCTCATCGCCAGACGCGACGGCGTCGATTTCAATCTCGCGTCCATCGGCGACGATTTCGACGTTCCCTACAAGGGCCCGTTCGACAAGGAATATATGCGCACTCTGTTCGACTATGGCTATCAGAAAGGCCGCGCCGGCTACTCTTGGCAAAAAGCTCCGCCGGGCTATGCACGATAGCCGTTGCGGCGATCATCCAGGTTCGCTCAACAGCCCTTCTTCCAGCGCCTTGATTTGCAGCGCCAGATAGCGCGAAAAAATCCGGCATTGTGCCAGGCTACCGGCGGTGAACCACAGGCCCGGCTGCTTGGTGCGCCGCCACATGTTGCGCAGCTCGCCGCCCTCGTCGAACCCCCAGACCGGCCCGATCTTGTCGGCAATCGCGTCGCCCAGATAGGCACGCACGGTATCCTGCTGATTCATATAGCCGGTCGCCAGCACCAGGAGCTCGGCCGGCACCAACTGGCCGTCGCGCAGCCGCACACCCTGCGCGACGAACGTATCGATGTCGGCGAATTGCAGCAGCTTGACCTGACCGGAAATGATCAGTTCGGAACATCCGACATTGAAATAATAGCCGCCACCGCGGCGCAGATACATCATCTGGAAGCCGGTTTCGTCCTCGCCGAAGTGCAGACGGAAACCGCGTTTTTCGAGCGCGCCGAGCAGGGCCTTGTCGACCTCGCGGCCGCGCGCGGTCGAGAGCTGATACGAGCGCTGCAGGACCGGATAGGGGAACGAGGTCGCCAGCAGGTCGCAGTCCTCGAACGGAATGCCTTCGGAATAGATCGCGTAGACGCTCTGCGCTTCTTTCAGACTGACGACATAGGTCTTGCTGCGCTGGATGATCGTGACCTCGGCGCCGTGCGCGTGCAGTTCTTGCGCGACGTCGTGACCGCTGGTGCCGGTGCCCAACACCAGCGCCTTGCGGCCCTTCCATTGCTCGGCGTTCTTGGAGTCCCCCGAATGCACGAGCGTGCCCGCAAACGCGGCAAGCCCGGGCAACTCCGGCGTATAGGGAATGCTGCTCACGCCGGTCGCGAAGATGAGATGGCGCGGCTGCATCACGCGTTCGGTACCGTCGGAGCGGCGCAGCGTAACTGACCATTGCTTGCGGGTTTCGTCATAGCTGCCGCCGGTGAGTTCGGTCCCGGTCCAGAAATTCAGCTCCAGGGCGTCGACGTAAGATTCAAACCAGTTCGCCAGCATGTCCTTCGGGATATAGACCGGCCAGGTCGGCGGAAACGGCATATAGGGCATGTGATTGACGTGCACTTCGTTGTGCAGCGTCAGCGAATGGTAACGCTTGCGCCAATTGTCGCCGATCCGTTGGTGCCGGTCGACGATCAGCGTGTCGATACCGAGTTGATGCAGCCGCGCCGCGATCGACAAGCCCGCCTGGCCGCCGCCGACCACCAGCACGGCCGGATCGCGGTCGGCAAAAGCGCGCTGCCGGGCGAGCCGGTCGGACCAATTCTCAGCCCCGAAATCGCGCGTCGAGTCCGGCTCCGCGCGCCGCTTGAATTGCTCTTCGTGGCCGCGCAGTTCGTGCAGGTTCGTGTTCAACGTCCAGGCGCGCAGACGGCCGTGGCCGTCGGGCAGCAGGCGCACAATGCCGTTGGCCGGGCCGAAAGCGGTTTCGAATTCGACGATCGTCTCGAGCGATTGGGTGCCGGCGCGGGCCACCCAACGCGGCGGCGTCCGGCGCGGCGGAATACGGAAATTCACCGGCTTCGTACGGGTGAGCGTCGCCCGCAACATCGCCTCGATCGCCGGCCGCCCGGCCATGGTCTGGATGGTCCAGGTAAAGGCCAGCAGGTCGCGCCAGAGACCGTCGGGCAGGAACAGGTCGGCCGCCGCCGCGGCATCGTGTGACCGTAAGGCCGCTTCAAAGGCGGCGAGCCAGCCTTCAGCGCCGGCCTGCGGCGTCAGGCGCGGGCGTTCGTCGAGCAAGGTCATGGCCGAATACTATGGCAATGCATCCGCCGGCACCATGCGCACGCCATGGCGGGCGCGCTCGGCGCAACAAAAAAACGCCGGCCGAAGCCGGCGTTTTTCATTTCGGATGAGTGGCTCGCTTAGGCGTACTTGCCGTGACAGTGCTTGTACTTCTTGCCGGAGCCGCACGGGCACGGCTCGTTGCGGCCGACTTTGCCCCAGCTCTTGGGATCGTTCGGATTGCGCGCGGCTTGCGCGCCATTGCCGTTGCCGGCGCCGACGAGCATCGGCGCCAAAGCCGGCGCCAACTCGTCCTCGCCCGTGGTGGGATCGACTTTATGCGCTTCCATATAGGGCAGCTGTTGCGGCGGCGGTTCCGCCGGCGGCTGCTGCACGATCTCCACCCGCATCAATTGCGTGGTGACCGCCTCGCGCAGGCGCGCCATCATCGCCTCGAACAGGCTGAAGGCCTCCGCCTTGTATTCGTTGAGCGGATCGCGCTGGCCATAGCCGCGCAGGCCGACCACCTGGCGCAAATGTTCGAGCATGACCAGATGCTCGCGCCAGAGGTGGTCGAGCGTCTGCAGCAGGATCGATTTCTCCACGTAGCGCATGACGTCGGGGCCCCACTTGGCCACCTTGCCCGCCATGTGTTCGTCGGCGCGCCGCTCGATGCGCTCGCGCACCTCCTCGTCGGCGATGCCTTCTTCCTTGGCCCAATCCTTCACCGGCAGATCGAGCGTCAGCATGTCGCGCAGCGCCTGATCGAGCCCAGCGATGTCCCACTGTTCGGCGTAGGCGTTGGGGGGAATATGCTTGGCGATGAGTTCCTCGACCACCGAACGGCGCATGTCGGCGACGGTCTCGTCCACCGCCTCGTCGCGCATCAGATCGAGGCGCTCCTTGAAGATCACCGTGCGCTGATCGTTCATAACGTTGTCGAACTTGAGCAGGTTCTTGCGGATGTCGAAGTTGCGCGCCTCGACTTTCTGCTGCGCTTTCTCCAGCGCCTTGTTGATCCAGGGGTGGACGATCGCCTCGTTCTCCTTGAGGCCGAGCTTCTGCAGCATGCCGTCGAGCTTGTCGGAGCCGAAGATGCGCATCAGGTCGTCTTCCAGCGACAGGAAGAACTTGGAATGGCCGGGGTCGCCCTGACGGCCGGAACGGCCGCGCAACTGGTTGTCGATGCGCCGGCTCTCGTGCCGTTCGGTGCCGAGCACGAACAGGCCGCCGGCGGAAAGCGCTTTTTGTTTGAGGCGCGCCACCTGCTCGCGGATCTTGTCGGCGCGCGGGTCCTTGTCACGCGTGGCCCAGTCGGTGATGTCGGTGATCTCCTGGCGGATGCGCATGTCGGCATTGCCGCCGAGCTGAATGTCGGTGCCGCGGCCGGCCATGTTGGTGGCGATGGTGATGGCGCCAGGCACGCCGGCCTGCGCCACGATATAGGCTTCCTGCTCGTGATAGCGGGCGTTGAGGATGGCGAAGACCTTGGCCTTGGTGGCGCCCTCGTCGCCGGAATAAAGCGCGGAAAACGCGTTCGGATCGGTGAAGTCGTGCGCCTCCCAGCCGGCCGCGCGCAGCATGTCGGCAAGCTGCTCGGATTTCTCGATCGAGGTGGTGCCGACCAGCACCGGCTGACCGCGCAGCTTACAGTCCTCGATCAGCGCAATGATCGAGCGGTATTTCTCCTTGGCGGTGCGGTAGACCTCGTCGTCGTCGTCGATGCGCACCAGCGGCATGTTGGTCGGCACTTCCAGCACGTCGAGATTGTAGATGTCGAGGAACTCGTCGGCCTCGGTGAGTGCCGTGCCGGTCATGCCGGCGAGCTTCTCGTACATACGGAAATAATTCTGGAAGGTGATCGAGGCGAGGGTCTGGTTTTCCGGCTGGATCGGCTGATGTTCCTTGGCCTCGAGCGCCTGATGCAGCCCTTCCGAATAGCGCCGGCCCGGCATCATGCGGCCGGTGAATTCGTCGATGATGACGACCTCGCCGTTGCGCACGATGTAATCCTTGTCGCGCTGGAACAGTTTGTGCGCACGGAGTGCCTGGTTCACATGGTGCACGACGGAGACGTTCTCGACGTCGTAGAGCGACTCGCCCTTGAGCTGGCCGGCGGCGCGCAGCCGCTGCTCGAGCTTTTCCATGCCGGCTTCGGTCAGCGACACCGTGCGCTGCTTTTCGTCGACTTCGTAGTCGGTCTTGTCGAGCGCCGGGATATAGCCGTCGATGGTGTTGTAGAATTCGCTGCGGTCGTCGAGCGGGCCGGAAATGATCAGCGGCGTGCGCGCCTCGTCGATCAGGATCGAGTCCACTTCGTCGACGATGGCGTAGATGTGACCGCGCTGGACCATGTCCTCCATGCGGTACTTCATGTTGTCGCGCAGATAGTCGAAGCCGAGCTCGTTATTGGTGCCGTAGGTGACGTCGCAGTCGTAGTTCTTCTTGCGCTGCTCGTCGTCGAGACCGTGCACAATCACGCCGACGGTGAGGCCGAGGAAATTGTAGATCTGTCCCATCCATTCGGCGTCGCGCTTGGCGAGATAATCGTTGACGGTAACCACGTGCACGCCGCGCGTGGACAGCGCGTTGAGGTAGACCGCAAGCGTAGCGACCAGCGTCTTGCCTTCGCCGGTCTTCATCTCGGAAATCTTGCCTTCGTGCAGGATCATGCCGCCGATCAGCTGCACATCGAAATGGCGCTGGCCGATGGTGCGCTTGGCCGCCTCGCGCACGGTGGCGAAGGCCGGCACCAGGATGTCGTCGAGCGAAGCGCCCTCGGCGACCTGTTTCTTGAAGTCCTCGGTGCGCGCCCGCAACGCCTCGTCGGAGAGCGCCGCCAGTTCAGGCTCCAGCGCATTGATCGCGGCCACCCGCGGCTGATAGCTGCGAATCCGCCGCTCGTTGGCGGAGCCGAACAGCTTGCGGGCAACGGCGCCGATCATTCAGGGGCTCCTCGCTTCAAGGCGGTCGATAGAATTCCTTTGAGCATGATCTTATCCAAAAACCGGCATTCGCTTTTCGGGATCATGCTCTAACGCGGCGCTACGGCCGGATTTTGCTTCCGGCGCTCCGGAAATACGGCACTTTTCGGGCAAATTCGACGCGAACACGCCTGCAAAGCTTAACCAGCCGAGGTCAGCGGAGAGATAGGAGGGGGTCGGATTGTTGTCAATTGGCGGCTTGCCACGGCCTTAACCGCGCCGCTGCCTAGTTCAGGGGCACCGCTGCTCACGCGGACGTTAAGACCTTCGCGTCTTACCGCCATTGCAAAGCCGTGGTTGTTGGGCGACAAGTTCGCCGCCGTCCGCATGCTGAGCGGACTACCCCATTTCCAAGGACAGCGCCAAGGACAGCACCATGACGATTTCCCTTTCCGCCGGCCGGACCGGCGTCCTCGCGGCCAGCATGGCCGCCTCTCTGGCGCTGCTGCTGGCGGCGGCCGGCCCCCTCGCAGCGCAGGACAAGGACCCGCTCCTCGCCAAGGTCAACGGTACCGAGATCCACCAGAGCGACATTGCCGTCGCCGAGGAGGAGGCCGGGCAGATCCCGCCGATGTCGCCGGAGGCCAAGCGGGATTACCTGGTGCAGTTCGTGGCCGACATGATCCTCGTATCGAAGGCGGCCGACGCGAAGAAAATGGGCGACACCGACGATTTCAAGCGCAAAGTCGCTTTTGCCCGCAACAAGCTGCTGATGGAAGTTCTGCTGCAGTCGGTCGCCAAGGAAGCGCTCACCGACGAAGCGATGCACAAGGTCTATGACGAGGCCGTCAAGCAGATGGGCCAAGAGCAGGAGGTCCATGCCCGCCATATTCTTATTCGCGCCGCGCCGGGCGACGAGAAGGCGAGCAAGGAAGCCGAGGACAAGATCAAGGCGATCATCGTACGCCTGAACAAGGGCGAGGATTTCACCAAGCTCGCGGCCGAGGTCACCGAGGACCCTTCCGGCAAGGCTAATGGCGGCGACCTCGGCTATTTCAGCAAAGAACAGATGGTGCCGGAATTCTCCGATACCGCCTTCAAGCTGGAGAAGGGCCAGATCTCCGGGCCGGTGAAGACCCAGTTCGGCTGGCACGTGCTCAAGGTCGAGGACAAGCGCGTGAAGCCGACGCCGCCGTTCGACCAGGTCAAGCCGCAGATCGAGCAATATGTGGCGCGCAAAGCGCAGGCCGAACTGGTGACCTCGCTGCGCGCCAACGCCAAGATCGAGAAGATGTACAAGACCGAGCCTGAGACGCCGGCGGCGCCAGCCGCACCGGAGCAGAAGTAAGACCGATCATATTTATCAAATGAATGCGTAATGCCCGGCCTTGTGCCGGGCATTGTCGTCTTGCATACATTGCGCATGTCGACCGCCATCTCCCCCCTCGCCCCGCAACAGGTACCGGAGTTGCCGGCAATCGCGGGCCTCCGGCTGGCCACCGCCGAGGCCGGCATCCGCTACGCCGGGCGCACCGACGTGCTGCTGGCGCTGTTCGATGCCGGCACCACCACGGCCGGCGTTTTCACCAAGTCGAAATGCCCGTCGGCGCCGGTCGAATGGTGCCGCGATAAACTCAAAGCGGGAAAAGCGCGCGCGCTGGTCGTCAATTCCGGCAACGCCAATGCCTTCACCGGCAAAAGCGGCCGCGCCGCGACCAAGCTCACCGCCGAGATCGCCGCCGAGGCGGCCGGCTGCAAGCCGGCGGAAATATTCCTCGCCTCCACCGGGGTAATCGGCGAGCCGCTCGATGCCTCGAAGTTTGCACCGGTCATGGACGGCCTCTGCCAGCGAGCGCGCTCCGGCGATTTCCTCGCCGCCGCGCGTGCGATCATGACCACCGACACCTTTCCAAAGGTGGCGACCACCAAGGTGCGTATCGGCAAGACGACGGTGACCGTCAATGGCATCGCCAAGGGCGCCGGCATGATCGCGCCCGACATGGCGACCATGCTCTCGTTTATTTTCACCGATGCCGCGATTGCCGCGCCCGCGCTGCAGGCGCTGTTGAAGGACGGCGTCGCCGACACCTTCAACGCGGTGACCGTCGACGGCGACACCTCGACCTCCGACACCCTGATGATCTTCGCCACCGGCAAGGCCGGCAACCCGCGCATCGCGCGCGCCGCCGATCCGCGCCTGAGGGATTTCAAGCGCGCGCTGCAGGCGGTGCTGGCCAATCTTTCCGAGCAGATCGCGCGCGACGGCGAAGGCGCCCGCAAGCTGGTCGAAATCGTAGTGGAAGGCGCGGTGTCGAAGGCCTCGGCGCGGCGCATCGCCATGTCGATCGCCAATTCGCCGCTGGTGAAGACCGCGATTGCCGGCGAGGACGCCAATTGGGGCCGCGTGGTGATGGCGGTCGGCAAGGCCGGCGAGCCGGCCGATCGCGATAAACTGTCGATCTGGTTTAACGGCATTCGCGTCGCGCACAGAGGCGCGCGCGATCCCGCCTATAACGAGGTCGAGGCGAGCGCGGCGATGAAGAAGCCGGAAATCAGCCTGAAAGTCGCACTCGGCCTGGGGCGCGGCCGCGACCGCGTGCTCACTTGCGATCTGACAAAGGAGTACGTCGCCATCAATGGCGATTATCGGTCTTAAAGCTTCGTTTACCGCTCGGGGAGGAGCCCCCGCCGGACCACTATCCCGGAATAACCCCTTAACCAAGCTTCTTTAACGTCGAGGGTGAAGGCCTTTGAGCGCCAAAATCGTTCTTGTCGCCGCTTGCGCCCTCGTCGATCCCGACGGCCGCGTGCTTATCGCGCAGCGTCCGGTCGGCAAACCGATGGCGGGTTTGTGGGAATTCCCCGGCGGCAAGGTCGAAGATGGCGAAGTGCCGGAGCAAAGCTTGATCCGGGAGTTGAGGGAGGAACTGGGCATCGTCGTCAATGAGGCCTGTCTCGCGCCGCTCACTTTCGCAAGCCATGCCTATCCCGACTTTCATCTCCTGATGCCGCTCTATGTCTGCCGGCGCTGGGAGGGGCAAGTCACCGCAACCGAGGGGCAGAAACTCGCCTGGGTGAAGCCGAACCGGCTGCGGGACTACGAAATGCCTGCGGCGGACGTTCCGCTGATTTCGCACCTGATGGAATTGCTTTGATTGGCCGACCAACGACTGAACAGGAAGCGTCCATGACCAGGTCTCTAACGACGCGCAGCGCGCGCGACTTCATCCGCGACGATGCCGGCACCACCGCCATCGAGTATTCGCTGATCGCGACCGGCATCGCCGTGGCCATCATCGCCGTGGTCTCGAGTCTGGGCACCGAAGTGCAGACCATGTTCCAGAGCGTCGCCACCGCCCTTGCACCTTAACCGACAATCGGCCCATGGTGTAGACTGACGCAAGGCGGCGCGAGAGGCGCCACTCGCGGAGAACATCATGGATGGATTTTTCGCGCGCCAGCTTGCGACCTATGCCAGCTATCATCGCGATGCGCGCAACCGCGCGACGCATTTCATCGGCATCCCGGCCATCGTGTTCTCGATCCTGGTACCGCTCGCGCTTGTCCGCGTGGCCGGTATTTCCGCTGCCGTGCCGGTCGCGCTGCTGGCGCTGATCGGCTGGATCGCGCTCGATCGCGTCATCGGCCTCGCCATGGCCATTGTGCTACTGCCGATGTGGCTTGCAGCCGAATGGATCGCCCGCAATACCGGCGCGGCGACGGCGTGGAGCGTCTTCGCGATATTCTTCGTCGGCGGCTGGGTGTTCCAGCTCGCCGGACACGCTTGGGAGGGCCGCCGCCCGGCGCTGGCCGATAATCTATTCCAGGCCTTCATCGGCCCGATGTTCCTCATGGCGGAGGTGCTAATGGCGCTCGGCCTGAAGCAGGATCTCAAGGCGACCATCGACAGCCGGTCTTAAGACCCGCCTCACGCAGCATCGGTTTTTCGGACTCCCAGAAGATTCAGTGCGCGAACCTTTATAGTTTCAGGATCGCGCACGCCCAACGCGGTCACGCTGACAATTGATTTTGCGACAAGTTCGGTCAGCGGATCGTTCCGGGCGACTAAGCCCAAGTCGAGCAATGCACCCTCATAAGCGGCGGTCATCGCCGCTATGTCGTCGGGTGCGAAATGGCCATTAGCGATTATTCGATAGATGGCCATAAACCATCATCTCCGATCGTATAGGAAATGTAAGGTCGCCAGACATTCGTCGCAGAGCTTGCGAGAATCGCTTTCGCCTGTTTTGGCCAAGTCCATTATGCGGGCAGCAATGACCTCCCTGACAGACTTGGGCGCTGATGTTGGCAAAGACTTGAGGGCCCGCTCATAAGCATCGCCCATCACGGCAATGATTTCGGGTTCGAAAACTGCCGGGACTTGAATGTAATCATTGATAGTAGGCATCGCACGCCACTCCACTCCAACGAGGAAGCGTGATACCTTGTAC
>DASXBN010000110.1:0-71111 GCA_036491675.1 Pseudolabrys sp.
CCGACGCCCTCGGTGTTTGTGCGGTAAAAAGTTTATGCGTATTGCGCGCCGCCTCAGGCGCCCGCCTTGAGGCGCTTGTTACATGCGCTCCAGAATTTCGGCCAAGTCATTCCCTTTTCGACCTTGCCGGCGGCTTTTGCCTCCTTCCATTCGGCGGCACATTTCTTCTGCCGTTCGCGTGCGGCGAGCTGGCCTGCGGTCGGCGACCGCGTCGGTTTGGCTTGCTTCTTGTCCGGCGCGGCCGGTTGCGCGGTCTGCGCCGTCGCGGTCTGCGGCAACGCCACCAGCGGCGCCGCGATCAGACCGGCCGCCAGCAGGGCGGCGAATAGTGCTTTGGACATGAATCCCCCCGTCTTGGTTCTGGCGTTGCAGGCTCCCGACCTTTGCCGGCGGCCTACAACCTAACTTGGCAAAAATACCATCTAGGGTTGTGGCCGTCCAGTATCGTGCCGCCGGGGGCGCGGAAAATGCCGGTCTGTGAGGCCTTTATGACAGTTGCGGTTTGCCGCCGCCGGATTTACGTCTGACGGCGATTTTTCCGCAGTTTTATGGGCATGGAGCAGGGCAATGGCGAAGGCGAAACGGTCCGCGACATCGAAGCCGGCAGCCAAGGCGAAAGCGAAGGTCAAGACCCGGTCTGCGAAGCCGATCGAGCTTTATTACTGGCCGACGCCGAACGGCTTCAAGATTTCGATCATGCTGGAGGAGTGCGGGCTGCCCTACACCATGGTCCCGGTGAACATTTCCAAGGGTGAGCAGTTCAAGCCGGACTTCCTGAGGATTTCGCCGAACAACCGCATGCCGGCGATCGTCGATCCGGACGGCCCGGGCGGACGGCCGATCTCGATCTTCGAGTCCGGCGCGATCCTGCAATATCTCGGGCGCAAGACCGGCAAGTTCTATCCCAAGGACGAACGCGCGCGCGTCGAGGTCGAGCAGTGGCTGTTCTGGCAGATGGGCGGCGTCGGGCCGATGGCCGGGCAGGTGCACCACTTCCGCAACTATGCCAAGGAGACGCTGACCTACGCGATCAACCGCTACATCGACGAGGTGAACCGGCTTTACGGCGTGATGAACCTGCGGCTCAAGGACCGCGAATTCATCGCCGGCAAATATTCCATCGCCGACATGGCGATCGTCGGCTGGGCCAATGGCTGGGAGCGGCAGGGCCAGGACATCAACCAGTTTCCGCACATGAAGCGCTGGCTGGAGACAGTGAAGGCGCGACCGGCGGTCAAGCGCGGCATGTCGCTCGGCCTCGAGTTGCGCCAGGGCATCGACATGAAGGACCCGAAAGTGCAGGCGGTGCTGTTCGGACAGCGCGCGCGCAGCGCTTGAACGGCGAGCGCCCGCGCCTAGTCGTTTGGGTGGTTAGCCGCCGCTTACCCAGCGCGGTTAGCGCTTCCTCAATGGCGCGCTGCGGGCGCTCGATTTAGCTTGGAAATACGGGGCTTTTTCGCATGCGCGCGCGGGTGGGCCCGCCGCGCATTCACGTTCGATTCATCGCAACGCTTAAACTGTCATTCAAATTTTCTCTCTTAGATCGGCCTGGTCGAACGAAGAAGTTATCGCTCGGCAAGGGAAACGACGTGACCGGCCGTCGGGGGGCGGCCGGTTGCGATCATGGGGAGGCCGAAATGGCTATCGAGATTACGGGGGCATATTCCGTCGAGCCCAAGGACGCGGAGGGCTGCTTCGCGCTCGGCATGAACTATTCAGCCGGCGCGGGCGTCACGGTCGATCTGATCGAGGCGCATAAGTGGTTCAACATCGCGGCCATGCGCGGACACGCCGACGCGGCGCGGCTGCGCCGTGAAATCGCCGAGCAGATGCTTGATGCCGAGATCGGCTGCGCCCAGCGCGCGGCGCGCGATTGGCTCAAAAGCCATCCGCAGCCGGTGCGTGCGCCGGCGATCCGCGCCGCGGCCTGAGACGCTAGACGGCGGCGAAGCGCGCGAGTTCCTCGCGCAGCGTGGCGATCACGCTTGCCCAGTCGCCGAGCACAGGCTGACGCAACAGCCGCGCCTGCGGGTACCAGGGACTACGTTCGACAGCCGTTTTTGGTTGCGCGGGATCTTGTCCGAAAACCGGTTCCCACTTTTCGGGATCACGGGCTGGAGTCCACCGCCAGTCCGGCGCGAAGGGCAGCATCACCCAGACCGGCCGTCCCAGGGCGCCGGCAAGATGCACCACCGACGTATCGACTGACAGCGTGAGATCGGCGAGCGCGACCACGGCCGCGGTCTCGGCCATGTCGGCCAGTTCGCCGCCGAGATGGGTGACGCTTGGCTGGCGCGTCAGACGTTCGGCGTCGTCGCCGCGCAATTCGCGCTGGATGCTGACGAAGGAAATGCCGCCGAGCGCCACGAGCGGTTCAAGCAATTTCAGATCGATCGAACGATTGCGGTCGTTGGCGTGGCTGACATTGCCGGCCCAGGCCAAGGCGACGCGCTTGCCCGGCAGGGCTTCGAGGCGCGCGCGCCATTTCGCCAAGTGGCTCTCGTCGGTGCGCAGATAGGGGATATCGGCGGGGATGTTTGCCGGCTCGGTCTTGAGCGCCAGCGGTAGGCTGCCGAGCGGGCAATGCAGGTCATAGGCCGGCAAGGTTTCGCCGCGCGCATGGCAGGAGGCGACGCCAGCAAGACCGCCGAGCAGATTTTTCAATTCCGCCTGTACTTCGAGCACGACGGTCGCGCCGCTGCGCGCAATGAGCGGCGCATAGCGCGCGAATTGGATGGTGTCGCCGAGGCCCTGTTCGGCATGCAGCAGGATGGTCTTGCGAGCCAGCGGATATTCGCCGAGCCAGAGCGGCTTGCTGTAACCGCGGCGGGTGTCGCGCATGCCGCTGCGCTGCCAGCGCCATTCGTATTGCGCGAAGCCGGCGCCCAAGTCGCCGAGCGTGAGCAGGCTGAGCGCCCGGTTGAAATGCGCGTCGGCATAATCCTTCTGCAGCGCGATCGCCTTGTCGAAACTGCCGGCCGCCTCCGCGTGGCGGTTGAGCGCTTGCAGGGCGCGGCCGCGATTGTTCCAGGCCTTCACATGGTTGGGGGCGGCGGCGAGCGCGAGATCGAAGGCGACAAGCGCCTCGCCGGCGCGGCCGAGCTCGGTGAGCACGTTGCCGCGATTGTAGAGCGCCACGGGATGGCCCGGCATCAGCGCCAAGGCGGCGTCGAGATCGGCGAGCGCCTGTTCGTTGCGGCCGAGGCCCGCGAGCGCGGTGCCGCGGTTGAGCCGGGCCTCGCCATGGCGCGGATTGCGTGCCAGCACCTCATCGAAACAGGTGAGCGCCTCCTGTGGCCGGCCAAGCGCCAGCAGCGCGTTGCCGCGGCTATGCAGGGCGGTCACATCGCCCGGCCGCAATGTCAGCGCCTTGTCGAGGCTCTCGAGCGCCTCGGCGTCGCGCTTGAGCGCGTGGAGCACGTTGGCGAGATTCATCCAGGCATCGGGCGCCTGTGGGTTGAGCTTGAGCGCTGCCGACATCAGCCGGTAGGCCTCGCCCATCTGGCCGGCTTGCGCCTTCGTGAGCCCGAGCAGATGCAGCGCGTCGAAATTCTCCGGCGCCGCCTTCAGCACACGCGCATAGAGCTTTTCGGCCTCGCGCAGCCGGCCCTGCTGGTGCAGGGCGACGGCTTCCTGCATCGTCTGCGGCAGGTTGAAACGGGGTGGTTGCGCCATGGCGCGCGATATGGCCCCGGTTCATCGCAGCGCGCAAGCATAGCGGCCGCGCCGGGACTTGCCCGCGCACGCCATGGGACGACGGTTGGCCGTGTTCAGCCGTTGTCGCGCTGCTTGCGCACGCGCTTGGCGGGTCGCCCGGCCGGGCCGGTGTAGAACAAGTTCTGTTCGCAGAACCCGCCCATGCCGGAGATTGTCAGCTGGCACTGTTCAAAGCTGACAAAGCCGCAGTTGCGCCCGCCACCGCCGCGGCCGCCGCCATATTGCGCGCACCATGGGTAAGGCTCGGCCTGGCCAACGGATGGCATGAACACGTCCAGCGCCGCAAGCGCGGCGAGGACGAAGAGAACCGAACACGATCTGCGCATCGATACCTCCCGGACAGGTGTTCGCGTGCAAAACGTCTAATGAGCCTCAATCGTTCCGGCGTTGGCGTGCCAGTTTGGCCGGCCGCTCGGCGCCGCCCATGTAGAACAAGTTGGGTTCGCAGAACCCGCCTATGCCGGAGACGGTCCACCGGCACTGCTCGATCGTGACGAAGCCGCAATTGCGGCCGCCGCCCACACTGCCGCCGCTATATTGCGCGCACCAGGGGTAGGGCTCGGCCTGGCCGGCCGATGGCGTGAAAAGGGTGAGTGCGGTCAGGGCGAAGAGCATCGAACACAATTTGCGCATCGAATGCCTCCCGGTCATGTGTCCACTTGCCGCTTGCCAGCCGTTCAATCCGCGTCTTTCCGCCGTTTGCGCGCGGGCTTGGCCGGCCGCTCGGTGGCACCGGTGTAGAACAAGTTCTGTTCGCAGAAGCCCCCCATTCCGCGAATTGTTTCCATACATTGCTCGCGGCTGACGAAGCCGCAATTACGGCCGTCGCCGTCGTCGCCGCCGCCATATTGCGCGCACCAGGGATATTCGATGGCCGCGGCGGGCGAGATGAGGGCCAACGTTGCCAGAGCCGCCAGCGCGGCCAGAACGGCTGGAGCCGAGCAAAATCTGCGCATCGGATGCCTCCCAGTCGTGAGTTCGGGCCCCGCTCAATCCGCGTCAATCGTTGCGGCGTTTGCGCACCGGCTTGACCGGCCGCTCGGCGGGACCGGTGTAGAACAAGTTGGGTTCGCAGAAGCCGCCTATGCCGGAGACCGTCGCCCTGCATTGCTCGATGGTCGAAAAGCCGCAATTGCGGCCGCCGTCGCCCATGCCGCTGTACTGCGCGCACCAAGGATACTCGATAGCCGCGGCCGGCCGGGCGAGAATTGTCATGGCGGCGACGGCAATGACCGCAACGAGGGCCGAATTGAACCTGATCATGGCTGCCATTCCGATCGGAGGAAATTCGCACCCTATGCGCTAACCCGCGATCGGGCGGTTTATTTCGTGTGGCGGGTAATATTCCAGTTCCCGCTTCAGCTCTTCTGCACCCAGAATTGGTACATGTTGCCAAAGGTATTGGGGTATTTGGTTTCCACAAGATCCCATTTGCCGAGGTCGCTCATCGACCAGCCCGCATCGGTGAACATGGCGCGGAATTCACGCGCCGCGGCGTCCTGGAAGTCGAAGCCGATGAATTTCAGCCCGTGGCCGTCGACGAATGTCTTGATGGCCGGAAGGGTCGTGCCGATTTCGTGGACGTGGAACAAGAGGTCGCGGCACTCGCTCGCGCTGAAGAAATCGGTAAAGCGCGACACGCTGGCCAAGGGCGTCTTGAGCAGGTCATAGCGGCAGCGTCGGATGTCTGCGGGCGTTGCGGCATAGCCGTGTTCGGCGATGAAGGCGCGCGCCGCCAAGACGTCGCGCCGGGCCGTGTCGCTGTAAAAGCCGAGATGCATGAATCCGCCGGGCCGCAGCAGCGAGAGCAAGACGCGCCAGCCTTCGAACGGATCGCGCATATGATGCAGCACGCCCTGGCAATCGATCATGTCGAAGCTGCGCCCGATCGCGCCGAGCTTGAGAATGTCGCCTTGCGCGTATTCAACGCGGTCCGATAGCGATGCCGGCGTCTTGCGCTTGGCGTAACAGAGGCTGCTGAGGCTGAGATCGACCGCGAGCACGCGCGCGCCTTGGTAGAGTTGCGCGACCTGGGCGCCCAAGCCGGTGCCGCAGCCGGCGACCAGGATGTCGACCGTCTCAGTTTTCTCGAGCGGCGTAAATGCGGCGGTCGGAAACTTGGCGCGCAGGAGCGCGTCGAGCGGCAGCGGATTGACGCTGGCGGCGTTGACCCAGCGCGGGTAGGGATTTTCCTCGTACTGCTGGCGGACGCGTTGCGAGACGTCATCCTCGATCGGCGTCAGGCACGCGATCGTCGGGCGCAGCGCAAGCTCCGCAAGCGGCTCGCGCAGCTGTTGCGTCACCACCTCCTCGAGCGCCGGCGGCCACGCGCGCTCCAGCATGGCGTTCGCAGCGGGCAGCGCATGCAGCGGCAGGTACATCGCGAGCGCGGCGAGCCGCATCGGCGCGATGGTCGCCCCCGACGCGAGCGCTTCGCCGAGTTCGGCCTTGAGCCGCTCGAGCTGCGCGTCTTCGTCCGGCGCAACCGCGAACACGTATTCATTGATGAAGCACTGCTGCGCCAGAGAGCAGCCAAAGGCGAGTACGCGGTCGTCCTGCGCATTGCCGGCCTCGGCGAGCAGCGCGGCGCGCAGCGACGTGAGAACGAATTCGAGCCCGATCTTGCGGGCGGGGGCCGACCGCAACACGCAGAGCAGCATGGGGTCGTCGCAGATTGCGTGCAGACCGGGGGCGTCGAATAGCTGGACCGGCGTCAGCCGGTTCGGCCAGACCCCCAGCGCCCGCCGCATGGCTTCCCCGAAGGCCGGCAACACCGCGACCAGGGTGGCATTGACGCTGCCGTATTGTTCGAACAGTTGCGGCATCAGCCACAGCGATTGCGCAAAGCAGGCCGAGGCCTCGCGCAATTTGCCTTGCGCTTGCAGCACGGCGCCGAGATTATTGTTGGCCTCGGCGTGATCGGGCTTGAGCAGCAGCAGGCGCCTATAGGCGCGCGCGGCGTCGTTGAGCTTGTTTTCGCGCTGGAGACGAGCCGCCTCGGCGAACAACTCGCTCGCCGGATCGGGCCCACGACCGGCGGCCGTTTGGCTCTGCTTGGGCACGGCGCGGCGCTGTTTTCGATTCATCCCGAGGCGTCCAAAAGGCTGGCCGGGTCTGGCGCCGGTTCAAGTGCCGCTTTGATGGCGGGATTGCAAGGTACGGTTTGACGCGGAAATGCCGAACGCATAAGTCTTGCCCCACGCGGAGCTGTGGCCGAGTGGCTGAAGGCGGCGGTTTGCTAAACCGTTATACGCTCCAAAGGCGTATCGAGGGTTCGAATCCCTCCGGCTCCGCCAGCCTTAACGGTCCGAACCCCGCGATTTGCCCGCCTCAGGGCGGAACAACGATGTGATCGGGCGCCAATCCGGCCTGGTGGCGCCGGTGGATCGCCGTAAAGGCCGCTTCGATCTGCCGGGTGAAACGCTGGGTATCGAACAGCGGGGTGGTCAGGCGGTTTTTGCCGAGCTTGCGTTTGAGAGCGCCCAATTGTTCCGGCTGGGTTGCAAGCTCGATCGCCCTGCGCTCATAGGCATCCGGCGTAGTCGTGATGAGTTCCGGCAAATGAATGGCGCCGAGCAGGCTCGCCGCCACGCGGCCCGCGAAGGTCTCGCCGACAAGTGTCAACACCGGCACGCCCATCCATAAGGCGTCGCTCGCGGTCGTGTGGGCGTTATAGGGCAGGGTGTCGAGAAACAAGTCGGCGAGCCGATGTCGCGCCAGGTGGTCGGGCTGCGGCATGCTGTTGGCAAAAATCAATCGCGCGGCGTCCACGCCTCTCGCCGCGGCTTCTTTCCGCAGACTATTCATGGCCGCCGCTTGATCCGTGAGCAGCCACAGTACGCTACCCTCGACCTGCCGGAGGATCCGCATCCAGCGGTCGAAAATGTGCGGCAGGATTTTATAAGCGTTGTTGAAACAGCAGAACACAAAGCCGCCGGCAGGCAGCCCTAGCTCGGCACGCGTAAAAGTTCGCTCGGCGATCGCGCGCCTGGCATCGTTGATTTGATAGCTGGTCGGATAATAGCAGTCGGGCAGCGCAATGACCTTTTCCGAGTAACTGCGATACTCGATCTGCGGCACGACAATCCGGTCGGCAAGAATGTAGTCGATGTAGTCCGCCCCCATTGTCCCCGGATAACCGAGATAGCTGATCTGAATAGGGGCGGGACGCTTGGCGAAAATGCCGGTTCGCGCCATCGCCGTGAAACCCATCAAGTCGACCAGAATATCGATTTCCAACTCCGCAATCTGGCTGGCGATCCGATCGTCGCTGTCGGCGGTGACATTGATAAAACGCTCAAGCGCCGTCCCCAATCGTTTGCGAATGTCGGAATTGTCGTCCGGGCCCAAAGACAGGCCAAATGTCTCAAAGCGCGCGCGATCATGGCACTCGAATAATCCCGCCAATAAATAAGACATTGGCTGATGACGAAAGTCGGCGGAAACATAAGCGACACGAATTCGCTCATGCTCGAACCGCTCGCCCCGCCAGATCGGCTGTTTTGAAGCCGGGAACTTGTCGGCGATCCACAGCTCGGCGCATCGCAGCTGGTCGTCGGGCGATGAGGACGTGGCGAGATAGGCGAACGGAGGTGCACTCGTTTTGCCGTTCCGGACGGACCCATCCAAATGCGCGCGTTCGGCTTCGAAGGATGCCCAATCGCAAAGGTGCATTTTGGTATGGAGGCGGGCGCCTTCCAGACCGGTCAAGCCGGGGTCTGCCGAGAAGGCCTTGTCATAAGCGTCAAATGCTTCGCCGTAGCGTTTGAGCCGGAAAAAGATATTGCCCCGGCCAAGCCAGGCCTCGGCGAGGTCGGAGTTAAGGACCAGCGCCTTGTCGTAATCGCTTGACGCGTCTTCGTTGCGCTTAAGCTCGTAGAAGACATTGCCACGGCCAAGCCAGGCGTCCGCAAGGTCGGGCTTGAGCGCGAGCGTCTTGTCGTAGGCCGCGAAGGCTTCCTCGTAGCGCCCCATTCGATAGAAGACATTGCCGCGGCCGAGCCAAGCCCCGGCGAGGTCGGCCTTGCGGGCAAGCGCTTTGTCATAGGCGTCGAATGCTTCGTGATAGCGTTTGCGGTTGTTGAAGACATTGCCGCGGCCAAGCCAGGCCTCCGCCAGATCCGGCTTGTGCGACAGCGCCTTGTCATAAGCGCCTAACGCATCGTCGTCGCGTTTGAGGTCGAAGGAAATATTGCCGCGGCCGAGCCACGCCTCCGCCAGGTCGGGCTTGAGCGCGAGCGCTTTGTCGTAGGCGCCAAACGCTTCGTCGTGGCGCTTGAGTTTGAAGAGACCGTCGCCGAGATTGCTCCACGCTTCGACATTTTGCGGATCGAAAACGGTCGCCTGGCGATAGCTGGCGATCGCTTCTTCACCGCGCCCGAGTTCCTTGAGCGCCTCGCCGCGGTTGTTGAACGCCGGCGCATGGTTGGGGGCGATCTGCAGCAGCCGATCGAAGACAGCCAAAGCTTCGGTAAATCGCTTGAGCAGAAGAAGGGTCGCCCCTTGATTTTGCAGAGCGCTCAAATGCCCGGCATTGATCGAGACGGCCTGCTGGTAACAAAGCAACGCGTCGTGATGCTGACCCATTGCGCCCAACACGTTGCCTTTGTCCGCTAAAATATCGGCATTATGCGGGCTTATCTTCAAGGCGCGATCGAACAGCCGGAGCGCATCGGGGCTGTTGTTCCGCAGTGCCTCGATCACGCCGGAAAGATGCAGCGCGACGGTATTTTTTTTGTCTTTGTCGATGACGGCCGCACAAAGCCGATGCGCTTCGAACGGGTTGCCGGCGCGAAACGCGGAAATGGCCTGCGCCAGGAGCTGGCTTACCCCGGTATTGGTGCGCGGATCTTTTTGCATCGCTAACGTTTGTTGATCAGCGGCCGACGATCGACCGGCGCGGTGTCGCTAGTTTCTTGCACGCTAGCCGATCGGGTCGAGCGCGCAAAAAATCTTCGCGCAGATTCTCTTGTGGATGAGCCGGTGAGTCGCTCGCGCTCTGGCGATTGGCGTGATTCGAAGTGCGCGCAAGTGATTCGATTGCGGTTGCCGCGACGATCGGGGCGCGCGGTATTGGCGAACGTCGATAACCGACGCGCCCGGCGCGACGCGAAAGCCGCTGTTTGTGCCGTATGCCTCGAAAATGGGCTTTCCCGCCGGTTGGGCGGCAAAAGACGCCGAAAACTCGATCATTTTTGCAGGCTGCGGCAGCAAAACGCCGTTTGTCGGATTATTTAACGAATAGTTAGCGGCGCCGATTATTTTCGCGTAACTTATTGAATATAAATGAAAATACGAAGCAATCCATGGGCGGTAAGATTTGCGTGTTTTTTGCGCAACACTCATTTGAAAAGCGTCGTCTGGAGCTGTGGGAACGGCGCTTCTTCGTTGCGCCTCGAAGTTCATTCGATAATGTCTCAGGTGCGACGGAGGGGGGCATCCCCGTGTCGCGCTTTCCGGGTAGACGGATCGCACCGAGTGGCAGACCCGGGTTTTACAGTCAAAGTTCGGGTTCATCGCGCGGCGTGAAAAGTTCCACCGGGCAGCGGGGAGCAAGGGGAAGTTCCAACGGTGCTGTCGCACTGGGCGGATACAGAACCCTCTCGATAAACAACGTTTGGAGGTTCAAGATGAAGATGGTGAAAAGCCTTCTCCTCGGCACGGCAGCGGGTCTCGTTGCTATGTCTGGGGCGCAGGCCGCCGATCTTCCCGTCAAGGCCAAGCCGGTCCAGTACGTGAAGATTTGCAGTCTGTATGGTGCGGGGTTCTATTACGTCCCGGGCACCGATATGTGCTTGAAGATCGGCGGTTGGGTCCGTCAATACATTGTCTGGAATGGCAACGGCAGCTTGACCAACGGTGCGCTGGTTGCGAACAACCAGACCCGTGGCACGACTGACTGGGCTACCCGTACCCGCGGCTATATCACTGCGGATGCGCGTAACCAGACCGAATACGGCACGGTCCGCAGCTACATCGCGGTCGGCCTCTCGGCACTCGGCGCTGGCTCCGCGGCGGACCTCGCCGCCGGCACCGGCCCGGGCTTCAGCGCCAACCGCGCGTTCATCCAGTTCGCTGGATTCACGTTCGGTCTGTCACAGTCGTTCTTCGATATCTACTCTGCACCGGCGACGTCGTACTACGGCGGCTTGATCAATCCGTCGAGCGACACCGGCGACGCCGGCAAGGTGGTAACCGCTTATACCGCGCAGTTCGGCAACGGCTTCTCGGCCTCTCTGTCGGCCGAAGGCCAGCGCAACACCACGGTCATCGGGCCTTCGAGCGCCTTCACGACGCTCGCGCTCCCGACCAACCTGCAAGAAGCGGCCAAGTGGCCTGATGTCGTTGCCAACGTACGATACGACGCTCCGTGGGGTTCCCTGCAGCTCATGGGCGCTGTCCATGATGCGAGCGGCCAGTACTACAACAACACTGGCTTGCCCTGCGCCGGGAACAACCTTACCTGCGACGGTCATCCGAGCAATAAGGTTGGCTGGGCAGTCGGCGGCGGCGGCAAGATCAATACGCCGTTCTTCGGTGTGGGCGACTACTTCCAGTTCCAGGTCAACTACGCCAATGGCGCCAGCGGCTATCCGAACGCTTCGGGTGCCGGTCTGTACTCGATGTATAACGGCGGCACCGGCGGCAGCTACGGCTTCGGCATCATGAATGACGGTGTCTACGCTCAAGGTGGCGACGTCCAACTGACAACCTCGTGGGGCGTCAACGCGGCCTTCGAGCATCACTGGAGCCCGCACTGGCAGACGTCGATCTATGGCGCCTATGTAGCCACGAGCTTCAACTCCACCGCCAATGCGACCCTCTGCGCTCAAGAGAACACCGCAACGTTCACATTGGCGTCCACGGCCGCTGGGCTCACTTGCGACAACAACTGGGCAGTGTGGAACGTTGGTACCCGTACGCAGTGGAACATCGACAGCCAGACCTACATCGGTGTGGACGTCGTGTACCAAGCCCTAAAATCGGCCTCAGTTAACAGTGCCACAGCCGGTGGGTTTGTAACTGTAGGGGCTGGCGGCAGCCAGCCGGCGGCGGTTCGCACCGTCGACGATCAGAGCGCGTTCATGGTTGAGTTCCGCGTGCATCGTAACTTCAATCCCTGATCGGATAGCGGTGAGCTGACAATAAAGACCCCCGGCGGGAAACCGCCGGGGGTTTTCTCTTTGCGGTGCGTCAGCCGTTTTCGCGGGCGGCAATCAAGGCCGGCAGCGGTTGGCAAAATCCGCGATGCGCGCGATCACGTCGGCTTCCACCAGCAACGGCGCATGGCCCTGATCGGGTACCTCGAACGTCTCCAGCGCGGAGCGTCGCGCCCGCATCGCTTCGACCGTGGCGGGCGACAGGATGTCGGAATTTTCGCCGCGGACCACCATCACCGGGACGTGGGCGAGGGCGTCAAACTGTGCCCAGAGCGGCGGGAAGGGCTTCTCGAAGTCGACGCCTTCCAGCGTCTTGGCGAGATTGACGTCATAGGTCGGCACCAGGGCGCCGTTTTCCTGCTTAAAGGTGCGGTGCGCACTGGCGAGCCAGTCGTCGCGGCGGAGCTTGGGGAATTGCGCGTCGAACAGACGGCGCAGGACCTCGGCGGCTTCCTCGAAGGAGCGCAGCTGCGGCAGCTTGCCGACATAGCCCTTGATGCGGATCAGCCCCTGCGGCTCGATCACCGGACCGATATCGTTGAGCACGACCCCGGCAATCGCAGTCGGCCGCACGGCGGCAAGCAGCATGGCGAGGATGCCGCCGCGTGAGGTGCCGACGAAAATCGCGCGCGCGGCGTCGAGTGCGGCAATGGCCGCGAGCACGTCGGCGAGTTCGACCTGGAAGTTGTAGTTCGCCGGATCGCGGTCGTATTCCGATTGGCCGCGGCCGCGGTAATCGAGCGCGATGACGCGGCGCGGCCGGACCGGATCGCCTGAGAGTGCCGCGCTCAGGGTGTCGAAATCGGCCGTGGTGCGGGCAAGGCCCGGCAGGCAGACCACCGGGAGACCGGGCGCGCTGCGCCGCCCGTAGCAGCGCGCATGCAGACGCAGCCCGTCGGGCGCGGAGATGAAGACGGAGGTCGTCATGCCGGTCATGGCAATGCAAGGTGGCCGATCAGCCGGGAGATTTCAATTCGTCGCGCCGCGCCTGAGATCGGCCTCGATCATAAGCTTGCCGCCGCCGCCGAAGCGGGCGCGGTAGACCTGCAGGTTTTCCATGATCCGCTGCACGTAATTGCGCGTCTCGGCAATCGGGATGCGCTCGGCCCAATCGATCGGATCGACCTTGGGGTCGCGCGGATCGCCGTAGGCGGCGATCCACTGCCGTACTCGGCCGCGCCCGGCATTGTAGCCGGCGAAGGTGAGGATATAGGAGCCGTTGTAACCGGTGAGCAGGTTGGAGAGTTCGGCCGTGCCCATCTGCATGTTGTAAACGGGATCGTTGAGCAGGCGGGCGCGGTTATAGACGGCCTTGAACTTCTTGGCGGTATCGATCGCCGCCTCCGGCGTCACCTGCATCAGCCCCATGGCATGGGCGACCGAGACGACCTTCTGGCTGAAGTGGCTTTCCTGGCGCGCGATCGAATAGGTCACTGCCGAATCGATCGCCGGCGCGATCGGCGAATAGGCCGGCAAGCCGACGGTCGGATAGGCGTAATATTCGAGCGGCAGTCCGCGCCCATAGGCCGCTTCGCCGAGCAGCAGCATGGCGCGGCCGTCGCCGTGCTTGCCGGCGAGCTCGGCGAGCGCCGAGAGGGCTAAGACGTCGGTGCCGCTTTCGCCAAGCTCAGCGTACATCGACGCCAGAAAATCCCGCTCGTTGAGGGCATAAAGGACTTCGGCCGCGCGCACGACTTCGAGACCGCGCATATCCTCATGCTTGGCCGGGGTGAACGAGGGCGGGCCGCGCAGGCCCAGATCCGCCAGCCCCAGCCGGGCGCGGGCAATCTGGCCGTAATAGGTCGCGGTATATTGCGCCGCCATTTCGTAAAAAGCCTTGGCCTGCGCGCGCTGGCCCATGGCCTCGGCGGCGCGGCCCTGCCAATAACCGCCGCGCGACAGCGCATAGGGGCTGACAGTGTTCTCGACGATACGCGCGAAATGGGCGGCGGCGATCTTCGGGTCGTGCAGGAAGCGAAGCGCGATCCAGCCGGCGGTGAAATGATGGTCGGCGCGGAAATAGCCGCGCTTGGGCGAGGCGGCGTCGCGCGCCACCAAATACGCGGTGTGCGGATCGCCATCGTCGAGCAGCTTGCGCACCAAGATGCGCCGTTCCTGCCACCACTGATCGACATCGACCAGCGCGGCCGGATCCTGCGACACAGTTAGAATCAGCTTGCCGGCTTCTTCCGGCTTGTTGTCTTTGCGCAGCCATTGCACGCGCGAGAAAATGTAGCCGGGGTCGTGACGCGCCGAGGGCGGCACCGCATCGAGCAGCGCCTTGGTGGTGTTGAGCCGCTTGATCACCGCGGCGCGCGCGCGGCCGATCGCCAGTTCGTCGCCGCCGAGCCGGGTGGCGGCACGCATGCCGGCTTCGATATCCTCGGTGTAGAAGCGCTGGTCCATGCGCACTTTGTGGTCGGCACGTGTGAGCAGGCTGCCGAACATTTCAAGCACCTTGCTCTCGGCGTCGGCGCTGCATTCCTCGTAGCGCCAGGCGTAGCGCACCAGGGCGGCGGCGCCCTCGCGGTCGCCTTTGGCGAGCAGCGTGCGCGCCAGCATGTAACGCCCCTTGGCGGTGCGCGGCTTATGGACGGAGAAAAACGCGAGCACGGTGGCGTCGGGGACGCCATCGTTCCACAGCGCGTTCTCGGCGCGGCGGCGGAACAGCGCCGCGTGCGGCCAGCTCGGATTGGCGGTCACGAAAGCGGCGTAGCGCTCGAAACTCGGCCTGGTATTGTCGCTACGCAAGATCACCCATTCGGCGAGCTTGCGCGCGGCCGGATTGCCGATGCTTCTTTCCGCGGCGTCGGCATCGGTTTCGCGGCCCTTGCGGGCAGCCTCGATGACTTGTTTCACCAAGGCGATGTCCTCGGGCGAGGCGGCGGCGGTGGGCGCGGGCTCAAAACGTCCGGTGAGCGTCGACGTCAGCGGCAGCGGACTGAAACTGGCCGTACTGATGGTCAACGGCGCGCGCTGGGCCACCGTGCGCGGCGTGACGGCGCCGGGCAGCGGGCGTTTGCGCGGCAGCGGGACATGCTGGACCACCCGCGCGGGCGGCTGTTTGATGGCATGGATCGCCGGCTTGGGCTGCGGGACTGGAACTTTCTTGGGCGCGGCCATAGCGGACTGGGCGCCGAGCGCGCCTGCTGCCGCAAACGTCAGAGCGAGCCCCGCGCGGGTCCGTTTAATCACGTCCATTCAATCCCTTGCCCGGCCGTCGTTCGGGTTAAGGGGGCCGACTCAAGCGACCACCCGGCTGCTTCCATTAGGCCAATATCACCGCCAAAAGGATAGCCAAAATCCCGATCCGGCATGGCTAAACCGAAAGCCGGGCGAAAACGGGGCAGAGCCAATTTATCAAGCCAATTCATGGCGCTATTTAACGGGAGGGCTTTCATCGCTGGCCGCGACCCGATATCTATGGGGCTTGCCATAAAGCCCCTGTGTGGAGAAGTCGTGCCATGACCGCCAAGACGAACTTCCGAGGATCGTTCACCGCGCTGGTCACGCCGTTCAAAAACGGCGCGCTCGACGAAAAGGCGTTTCGCGACCTGGTGGATTGGCAGATAGCCGAGGGCACCAACGGCCTGGTGCCGGTCGGCACCACCGGCGAGAGCCCCACGCTCAGTCATGACGAACACAAGCAGGTCGTCGAATGGTGCGTCGACCAGGTCGACGGCCGGGTGCCGGTGCTTGCCGGCGCGGGGTCCAATTCGACGGCCGAGGCGGTCGAATTGTCGCGGCACGCCGAATTGGCGGGCGCCGACGCGGTGCTGGTCGTGACGCCCTATTACAACAAGCCGACCCAGGAAGGGCTCTACCAGCACTACAAGGCGATCAACGACGCCATCGGCATCCCGATCATCATCTACAACATTCCCGGCCGTTCCATCGTCGACATGTCGGTCGACACCATGAAGCGCCTGTTCGAGTGCAAGAACATCGCCGGCGTCAAGGATGCAACCGCCAATATGTCGCGGGTGTCGCAGCAGCGCGCGGCGATGGGCGAGGACTTCAACCAGATGTCGGGCGAGGACATCACCGCGCTCGGCTTCATGGCGCATGGCGGCCATGGCTGCATTTCGGTGACCTCGAACGTGGCGCCGCGGCTGTGCGCCGAATTCCAGAGCGCGTGCCTCAAGGGCGATTTCAAGACCGCGCTCAAGCTGCAGGACAAGCTCGCGCCGTTGCACATCAATCTGTTCGTCGAAACCAGCCCGGCGCCGATCAAGTATGCGATGTCGCTGATCGGCAAATGCACCAATTCGCTGCGGCTGCCGATGGTGCCGGCGAGCGAAAAGGCGCAAACCGCCGTGCGCGAGGCCATGGTGCACGCCGGCCTGATCAACTAGCGCATGATCCCGAAAAGTGGGAACCGGTTTTCGGATAAGATCATGCGCAAGGAAAATTGATCCATGCTCGCCGAATTCAAAAAATTCGTGCTGCGCGGCAACGTAGTCGATCTCGCTGTCGGCGTGATCATCGGCGCCGCTTTCTCAGGGATCGTGAACTCGCTGGTCGGCGACGTCATCATGCCGGTGGTGGGGGCGCTCACCGGCGGCCTCGATTTTTCCAACTACTTCATCCCGCTCTCGTCCAAGGTCACCGCTGGGACGCTGATCGAGGCGAAAAAGCAAGGCGCAGTATTGGCGTGGGGAAATTTTCTCACCCTCGTCATAAATTTCCTCATCATCGCCTTCGTGCTGTTCCTGGCGATCCGCGCCATCGGGCGCTTGATGGCCAAGGAAGCCGAGAAGCCGACGCCGCCGACGAAGCAGGAAGAACTGCTCGCCGAAATCCGCGATCTCTTGAAGCAGCGCTGATCCGAATTGAAGCCGTCATGCCCGGCCTTGTGCCGGGCATGCACGCCTTCCTTGCGTTCGCGTAAAGTCGTGGATGGCGGGGACAAGCCCGGCCATGACGAATAAGGCGCAGCTACTTCACCTCGACCAAACCCACTTGATTGGTGAGGCTATTGGCGGTCACCGGATTGCCGTCCGGCGTGACATCCATGTTGCGCACGATGTCGCCGCCGCCGGGGATCGCCCAGCTCTGGAATTTCTCGGTCTTGGGATCGAACCGCACGATGGTGTTCGGTTTGGCGAAGGATTCGTTGTACCAGAGCGCGCCTTTGGTGAAGACGATCCCGTAGGGCTCCGATTTGGGCCCGCTCGGCGATTGCCACTCGGTGACTTTTCCGGTCACCGTGTCGAGGCGGCCGAGGAAGCCGCGCGCGAAATCCGTGTACCAGATCATGTCATCCGACGAGATCGCGATGCGGCGCGGGCGCGCGCCAGGATCGGGCAGGGTGTATTCCTTGATCGCCATGGCGTTGTCGATGGTGGCGATCTTGTTGGCGCCGAATTCGACGAAATAGACGACGTTCTTGGAATTCACCGCCATGCCGTAAGGCCGCGATTTCGGCGTAGGCGAGGCGACGAGTTTCACGGCGCCGGCTCTCGGATCGAGCCGGCCAACGAAATTGGCCTGTTGCACCGTGAACCAGAGGATGCCGTTGTGATCGAACACCAGCGTGTGCGGATCTTTGGCCGCCGGGTTGTGCAGATCGTATTCGGTGGTTAGCCCAGTTTTCGGATCGAGCTTGCCGATGAAGCCGCCGACGTTGCCGGTGAACCAGATATTGCCGGCCTTGTCCTCCTTGAGGCCGTGCGGCCCGCTGTGTGGTGTCTTGAGCGAGTATTCCCGGATGGCGCCGGTCTTGGGATCGATGCGCCCGAGCTTGTTGGAAAGCTGCCCGGCCCACCAGATGGCGCCGTCTTTGCTTGCCAGCGGATCGTGCGGGCGCGAGCCGAGGGTGGGGACGTCCCATAGCTTGATGCTCGCCTGCACGGGGCCGTCAATGATCGCCGCCGGCGGACGCGGCCGCTCGGGGAAGTTTTTCATGAGATACGTGGTGACCGTCGGCCAATCTTCCGGTGCGACCGGGGCGCCCATGTTCTGCATCATATGCTGGAGCATGTTCCAGCCGGCCGGCGTATAGCCGGCGCGAATGCGATTGATGTCGTGGCAGCCGCCGCACACGGCGACGACGATGTCTTTACCCGGACCGTCCGGGAAGTTCGCCGGCTGACTTAAGGCCGCCGTGGCGGCGCCCAGCAGCGCGGCCGCGACAATCGGCAGAACGGCTCTGTTCGGCATGAAGCCTCCATTGTTGCGCGCTTCTCGGACGTGTTCGGGCGCACCGGCGGCGGCGATCTTGTCGGCTGGCGGGAGGCACCGTCAAGCCATGAAAGAAACGCGCGGCGCTTTCGTTCGGCGCAGGGCGGTTGACCGGACCGCCCACATTTGATCGATTGCCGCCATGGCTGCGAAACCCGAGCGCCGGTTCAAGGTTGTCGCCGACAACCGCAAGGCGCGCTTCAACTACGAGATCGGCGAGGTCTACGAGGCCGGCATTGCGCTCACCGGCAGCGAGGTAAAATCGCTGCGCGCCGGCAAGGCCACCATTGCGGAATCCTACGCCGACGCGCGCGGCGGCGAAATCTGGCTGATCAATTCCAATATCCCGGAATATCTGCAAGCGCACCGCTTCAACCATCTGCCCAAGCGGCCGCGAAAATTGCTGCTGCACGCGCGTCAGATCAACAAGCTCGCCGGCGCGGTCGAGCGCGAGGGCATGACCATCGTGCCGCTCAAGCTCTATTTCAACGAGAAGGGACGGGCGAAAATCGAGATCGCGCTTGGACGCGGCAAGAAGCTGCACGACAAGCGCGAGACGCTGAAGAAGCGCTCCTGGGAGCGCGAGCGCGGGCGGCTGATGCGGCAGAAGGGGTAGGTCATGGGAGACGTGCCGACCAGACTCGATCATTGCGTCATCCACGTCTCCGGCTGGGAACGTTCGAACGCCTTCTATCGCGACGTCATGGGCGCCGAGATCGTGGCGCGGCCGGTCGGCTTCGCCTACCGCTTCGGCGACAAGCAGCTCAACGTGCACGGACCTGGCGTCAAGCCGGCGGAAGTGGCGCGGCTGCCGGTGCAGCCCGGCAATTCCGATCTCTGCTTCGAGTGGATGGGGCCGATTGAGAACGCCATTGCACATCTCGCGGCGAATGGCGTTGCCATCGAGCGCGGGCCGCTACAACGTTTTGGCGCTAGGGGGCCGGGCACCTCGGTTTATTTCCGCGATCCGGACGGCTCGTTGATGGAGTTCATGTCGTATGGCGGCGGCATATGACCGAGGCGCCGGGTACCCACAATCCAAACATCCTGCCGCCGAATATCCCGGCGCCGCGGGACGCCGGCGCTGCGCGGCATCTGCCCGGCATGACGCTGCCCGACCTGGCATTGCCGGCAACCGCGGGTCCGGCGGTCAATCTGTCGAAACTCGCGGGCCGCACGGTCGTCTATATCTACCCGCGCACCGGAGTGCCCGGCGTGGCGCTGCCGACCGGTTGGGATGCTATTCCGGGCGCCCGCGGCTGCACGCCGCAGTCCTGCGGATTCCGCGATCATTTCGGAGAACTCAAAAAGCTGGGCGTGGCGCAACTCTATGGGCTGTCGACGCAGGACACCGCCTATCAGCAGGAAGCGGCGAGCCGCCTGCATCTGCCGTTCGCGATCCTGTCGGACGAGAAGCTTGCCTTCACGCGCGCGCTCAAGCTGCCGACGTTTGGCGTCGATGGCATGACCCTGCTCAAGCGCATGGCGTTCGTCATCGATGACGGCATCATCAGCAAGGCGCTCTATCCGGTGTTCCCACCGGACAGGAACGCCGAGGAAGTCATCGCCTGGCTGCAAAAGCCTTTTTAGGCCACGCCAGATATACGTTCAGAGGCCTGGCCAAAGAATTGCCTGATCTCTTTGGCGGGCCTGGCGCGGCTGAACAGATAGCCTTGCATCTCGGTGCAACCCATCGACTGCAGCATGTCCATTTGCTGTTGCGTTTCCACGCCCTCCGCCGTCGAGGCCATGTTGAGACATTTGGCCAAATTGGCGACCGCCTGGACGATCGCAACGGGTTCTGCGCCGTTGGACAAATCCTGAATGAACGATCGGTCGATCTTGATTTTGTCGAACGGGAAGCTGCGCAGATAGCTCAGCGATGAGTAACCTGTTCCGAAGTCATCCAATGCGATCTGCACGCCGAGTTTGCGCAGTTCGTGCAGCGTCGCCAAAGTCGCGAACGTATTCTGCAACAGAACGGATTCGGTGATTTCCAATTGCAGCTTTTGCGCCGGCATGCCGGTTTCCGCCAGTGCCCCTATCACCACATTGAGCAGGTTGCGATTGTTCAACTGGGCAGGTGAGAGATTGACGGCGACCTTGATGTGACCCGGCCAATCGACCGCCTCGTAGCAGGCGGCCTTGAGGACCCATTCGCCGAGGGGGACAATCAGCCCTGTCTCCTCGGCAACTGGGATGAAATCCACCGGCGAAATCAACCCGCGTCTTGGATGATTCCACCGTAGCAGCGCCTCGAATGCGTTGACATCATTTGTCTTAAGGTCGACGAGCGGTTGATAATGCAACTCGAATTCCTTGCCGACCAGCGCCTTGCGCAGGTCCATTTCCAATTCGCGCCGCGCCTTCATCTTGGTATTCATCTCAGGCTCGAAAAACCGATAGGTCCCGCGCCCGTCGGCCTTCGCACCATAGAGCGCCATATCGGCGTTTCTCAAAAGCGGGTCGGCGTCCTCCGCGTCAAAGGGCGCGACGGAAATTCCGATGCTCATATCAGTGACGATTTGGTGCCCCTCGATTTGAAAGGGCTTGATGATCGATTCGCGGATTCGCTTCGAGAGAGATGCCGCGTCCGTTGCCTCCTGCATCTGGGTCATGATGATGGCGAACTCATCGCCGCCCAAGCGGGCAACCGTATCGGGTTCTCTGGTACAACCGCGCAGACGATCGGCAACCAGTTTCAACAATTCATCCCCGATGGGGTGCCCGAGAGTGTCGTTGATGCCCTTGAATTGATCGAGATCGAGGCAAAGAACTGCTAGACATTCACCGCGTTTTACGCGTTTGAGCTCGTGTTCCAATCGTTCACGCAATAAGACGCGATTGGGCAAGTCGGTCAGCGCATCGTGGCGCGCCATATGGGAGATTCGCCCTTCGGACCGCTGCCGCTCGGTGACGTCCTCATGGGTGGCCAACCAGCCGCCGTCGGCAATCGGCTTACTCACGACCGAGAAAGCCCGGCCATCGGCCAGACGGACCGTATGATTGAACGTTTCTCCCGCTGCTATCCCTTCTTGAAGTCTGACGATGTACTCGTCCGGGTCGTCGGAAAAAGTTCCGGTCTGGATACGTTGGACGAGGAGGTCGCGCAGGAAGCGGCCAGGCCGCGCAATTTCCGGCAACAATCCGTACATTTCCATGTAGCGTCGGTTGCAAAAAATTAATCGCGTTTTCGAATCAAAAAGCAGCACGCCTTGTGACATGTTGTTCAAAACGGTCTCAAACAGCTCGTCGTCTATCCGCGATTTTTGCGGGAACGAGAGAACTTCCGCAGGCGAAGACAGCGGCGTCGGTTGGTCCATCGTAAGCCCCCCTGAATAGGCAACGGTACCCAAATCGGGTAGCCCATCTTTAGGAGTGGTTTATTTGGAACTTTTGAATTAAACGAAATCAGTTTGAATAAAAAAAGAGTCGATAGGAGAAAATTCGAATTTTAAGCAGCTAGCGCCGACCAAATCGGGCGTCATTAGCAAGGCGTTCTATCCGGTGTTCCCGCCGGACAAGGACGCCGAAGACGTTGTCGCCTGGCTTTCAGAGCCGCGCTGAACCGCGTCAAGCGTTCAATCCGGGCGCAATCGTCACCATTGCGCAAGTCTTTGGTGAGAAGTTTGGCCAAGCGCCCGCTTTGTCTCCGTGACTTCTGGGCATTGCGACTGGTGCTCATCGAAGCGCGCAGGAAGGCGTCGCGCGATGCGTAGGTTGCCAACACGAATCGACAGGGGCGACTAGGGGGATGAACCATGTCGACTCGCGGTGAGAGAATTCGTGAGGCGCTGACGGCGCGTGGCGTTCGCAAGCAGCAGGCCTTGGCTGCCGAACTCAATGTGCACGAAAGCGCCGTCACGCGCTGGAAAGAAAACAAGCAAATGTCCTTGCACAACGCGATGGCGCTCGCCGCCTCGCTCGACGTTTCGCTCGATTGGCTGCTGCTCGGCCGCGGCACCATGGACTCGCATCGCGCCGCTCCGGCCTGGCGGCCTGCGGACAGCGAGACGTTGGGCCAGATCGCCCAGCGCCTCGGCCCACGCTCGCTGTCGCTGCTCTTGGCAATGATCGACTCGATGACCGCGGACGCCTCGGGCCGCCAAACCTGAGCTTGTGTCGCGCGCAAGTGGAAGACCACCGTCTTGTGGCTGGCACAACCGGAAGGGTGATACTCGGCGAGCATATATCTCTATGGTTGTGTTCATAGCTAATTACAACCATGGGGAGAGGGAGATGCAATACCAACTCAACATTTCGATCGATTCGGCCGGCGTGCAGCAGATCTACAATCAGAACCAGGCGATCACGATCGTCAAAAGCGTCGTGAGCGCGCCGCTGAACACCGGCAATCTGCCGGTGGCCTGGATTAACTTTCAGCCCCTCGAGGAAAACACGGTCACCTGGATCGAGAACTACAATATGTACGCCAGCACCTCGAGCGTAGTTGCCGGCGCCACCATCCAGCAGACCTCCGTCACCAACGCGCCAGTGCAGACGGGCTGGCTGTACACGTTCGAGGACGGAGTCTTTACCGGCGCATCGGGCGGGGCAGCCGGCACCCTCAACATGCTCAACAGCCAGGGCAGCCAGTTCACTTTCGGCCTGTCGCAATCCGCCACCGTCAACAACGTTGCCATCAACGCGCCGCTCAACGCCGTTCCGGTAGGGAACAACGAAAACTGCAGTTTCACGCCGGAAGAGAACGTGTCGATCTTCCTCTCCAACGTGGTCAATAACGGCGTGGTGTTGAGCCAGGTCGCCAGCAACGCGCTGCCAGTGACGCTGACGTCGCAGAGCCCGATCGCCAATATCGGCTTCACCGATTCCAGCAACACTTTCTACCTGGTGACGGCGTCGGCGGAATCGCCGGCCGCGTTCGCGCGCATGTTGCGCTCGACCCGCAGCCGTGCGCGTGCCTGAAGGCGTGCCCCGAAGCGGCAGCCGAACCACTTCACGTCCCAAGCGGACGCCGGTGTGGAAATTCAGATCGACAGTCAAGGCCTGAGCAACATTTACAACGCAGGCCAGCTTGTGACTCTCGTGCGCCTTGTCGATCAGTCCGTCGGTTCGGATTTGGTTGCCGCTTCGTCGCTTTCGGTTGCGTGGCAGGCCTTCGCGCCGATGCAAAATAATACGGTGACCTGGGCGAGCGATTTTTACTGCTTCGCCACCACGACGCCGCTTGTCATGAATGCGGTGATCGAGATGAACACGCAATCAGCGGTGCCGATACGGCCCGGTTACGTCTACGCCTTCACGCAGGGGGTCTTCGTGCAACAGAAGATGTCGCAATCGCCGAAGTCCTACGTGGTCGCCAACGCGATGCCGGCCGGATCGTACGCCTTCGGACTTGCGCAGGCCGCGGTGGTCAACAACGTCTCGATCTTGGCGCCGGTCTGCGTCGTACCGGTGCTCTACAACGAAACGGCTTATTTCAATCCAACCGCGGTGATTGCGACCTTTCTGTCGACGGAAAATGCGCCGGGCACACTCCTGCCGGAGCCGTCGAATGCCTTCGAGATCGCCGTCGCGTCCGGCAGCGGCAGGCCGATGCTCGGCTTCAACGACCAAACCAATCTCTTCTACGAACTGTCAGGGAGCGCATCATGAGAGACGTCGATCTGCAAGCCCTCATTCTCGGAGATTCCAATCGTATTGCTGGCGCAATCTCGACCGGCGCTGCGTGGGAGATTTGGATGCAGGTAGAGCTCATCCTGCTCCTGCGCGCCGTCGGCGTGCATGCCGCGCGCGAGGTGCCTTACCCGCCGCCGCACCAGAACTGGAGCCTGGACGCGATTGCCCAGGACAATTCGGGAATTTACGCCATGGAAATGAAGGTCGAGAGCGCCACCAATGCCGGCGCGGCGATCATCAACGGCATCAATCAGGACCGGCAGAAGATCGCCTACTATCCGCCGCCGAACCCCGGCGCGCGCTGGGTCATCGGCATCGGCTACAGCGCCGCGGCGCTCAACGCCATGGCGCAGTTTGCCGGCGTCCAGGGCAACCATGCGATCTTCAACATCGCCAACGGCGTCGGCGTGCTGATCGCAACCGTCTAGCCTGCCTCGCGCTCGAGAAAGCCGCGCACGCCGGCAAATACGGTGCGAAACATCTCCGGCGTCAGCACGCCGGTGTTGGTGTTGTAGCGCGAGCAGTGATAGCTGCTGAAAAGCGTCAGGCCACCAAGTTCATGCTTGCCGCCGTGCTTAAAGGGCGTTGCCGATTTTTTGGCGCCGAACGCGGTCACCACGCTGTCGTGGGCGATTTTGCCGAGCGCGACGATGGCACGCAGGTTTTTCATTTCCGCGACGGTGGCTTTAAGGAAATCGCGGCAAGTGTTGATTTCCGCCGGTGTCGGCTTGTTTTCCGGCGGCACGCAGCGCACCGCATTGGTGATGCGGCAATCGGTCAGTTCGAGTCCGTCGTCGGGATGGGCGCCATATTGGCCGCGCGCGAAGCGGTAGCGGGCGAGCGTGTCGTACAGCAGCACGCCGGCGCAATCGCCGGTAAACGGGCGGCCGGTACGGTTGGCGCCTTGCAGGCCGGGCGCGAGCCCGACAATCAGCAGCCGGGCGTCGAGCCGACCGAAGGAGGGGACCGGCGCGTTGAACCAGGTCGGCTCGTCGGCGCGCCATGTTTTGCGGAACGCCGCCAGCCGCGGGCAGCGCGGACAGTCACGCCCGGGCTTGCCCGCGCTGTCGGGCATCGGCGGGTTATTCGAAAGTCTCGTCGTCGTCGTCCTCGCCACCGACCGTTGCGCCGGCCCGTTGCGGCACCGGCGGGCGTTGCAGGAATTGCGGGGTGTGCTGCGGCGACTCGCCGCGGTCGTCGCGCGGCGGGCGGGCGGGGCGTTCGGACGGATCGCGGCCGATCTTGCCCTGCAGCGTGACGATGTCGGTGAAGATGTCGGCCTGGCGGCGCAATTCGTCGGCCACCATTGGCGGCTGGGTGGTGACGGTCGAGATCACGGTCACGCGCACGCCTTTGCGCTGCACCGCTTCCACCAGCGAGCGGAAATCGCCGTCGCCGGAGAACAGCACCATGTGGTCGATCGAGCCGGCGATCTCCATGGCATCGACCGCGAGTTCGATGTCCATGTTGCCTTTGACCTTGCGCCGGCCGGTCTGGTCGACGAATTCCTTGGTCGCTTTGGTGACGACCGAATAGCCGTTGTAGTCGAGCCAATCGATCAGCGGACGAATCGATGAATATTCCTGATCCTCGATAACCGCGGTGTAATAGAACGCGCGCAGCAGATAGCCGCGCGACTGGAATTCGCGCAGCAGCTTCTTGTAGTCGATGTCGAAGCCGAGCGATTTGGCGGTGGCGTAGAGATTGGCTCCATCGATGAACAATGCGATTTTTTCACCGGGTACAGTCATGATGTCTCTCACGATCCTCGCAATACGATCCCAATTTCCCGATTCAGCGCGCGCCCAACGCGCGAGAAGCGCGGCGCACTGCCTTGAACCGGCGTTTCAGAACGATTGAAGGCGCCTTCGATTAATTCAGCTGGCACCCACGCAATCACGCCGTTGCCGCTAAAATCCGTTCGGTCGGCCTGCTTGCGACGGTTTGGGTAACAGAGGCTTGCGGCTAATCCAAGACAAAAATACTTGAACTTTCAGCCCGTACCGGTTACCTAGCGGGCGAATTCAGGACAAAGTTCCATTCAAAGGAGTGACGAGCCGATGGCCCGTGTCACCGTAGAAGATTGCATCGACAAAGTTGAGAACCGCTTCGATCTCGTCCTCTTGGCGAGCCACCGGGCGCGCATGATCTCGTCCGGGTCACAGATTACCGTCGAGCGTGACAACGACAAGAATCCGGTCGTTGCATTGCGCGAGATCGCGGAAACGACAGTATCGCCCGGCGATCTGAAGGAAGATCTGATCCACAGCTTGCAGAAATATGTCGAGGTCGACGAGCCGGAGCCGGAAGTACCGCTGATCGGGGCGGGCGCGGGCGCCAGCGTGGATTCCGACGACACCGAAGTGACTTCCGAGCGCATGACCGAAGAAGAGCTGCTCAAGGGCCTCGAAGGCCTGGCGCCGCCGGAAGAAGTGCCGGAAGAGGACGCCGAGTAAGCCTTTCGCCGGTATTTCCCTACGCATTTCACGTAACGGCCCGGCCTCAACGCCGGGCCGTTCGCTTTCCGTCAACCAGGCCGGCAAACCCTTGCGGCGCCAGCGAATTGCCGTGATATCTATGATAGAAATGGTCGCCGGCGCCGATTTCCATGCGGATTCGGCGGTCGCGAGGCATGAGAATGGCGCGCGCGCGCTCGGATCTTCCGCGGATGCAGAAGCAGTCGCCCACCCGGGCGCCGCTCGAGCGGACTGTTGCGGCGCCTCAAGCCGTTGAAAAGCCGGTGCAATCGCGTAAGCCGCCGATGATGCGGCAATACGATCTGATCGAACGGGTGCGGCGCTACAATCCCAATACCAACGAAGCGCTGCTCAATCGCGCCTACGTCTATGCCATGAAGGCGCATGGCGAGCAGCGGCGCGCCTCAGGCGACCCATACTTTTCCCACCCGATCGAGGTGGCGGCGATTCTCACCGACCTCAAGCTCGACGACGCCACCATCGCGGAGGCGCTTTTGCATGACACCATTGAGGATACCGCAACCACCCGCGCCGAGATCGACAGCCTGTTCGGGCACGACATTGGCACGCTGGTCGACGGATTAACCAAGCTCAAAAAACTCGACCTGGTCACCAAGGAAGCCAAGCAGGCGGAGAACCTACGCAAGCTCCTGTTGGCGATCGCCGAAGACGTGCGCGTGCTTTTGGTCAAGCTGGCCGACCGGCTGCACAACATGCGCACGATCGAGTACATGCCGGTCGAGGTGCGCCGCCGCACCGCCGAAGAAACGCTCGAAATCTACGCGCCGCTCGCCGGCCGCATGGGCATGCATGCGATGCGCGAGGAGCTCGACGACCTGGCGTTCCGCGAGCTTTATCCGGAAGCCTATAAGGTGGTCAGCGGCCGGCTCAACGAACTGGCCGACCGCAACAAGCATCTGATCACCGAGATCGAACAGCAACTCACCAAGAAACTCGCCGACCGTGGCATCGCGGCGCGGGTACTCGGACGGCGCAAGCGCGCCTATTCGATCTGGCGCAAGATGGAACGCAAATCGGTCGGCTTCGAGCAACTGTCCGACATCTTCGGTTTCCGTGTGATCGTGAAGACGGCGGCCGACTGCTATCAGGCACTCGGCATCGTGCACACCACCTGGCCGGTGGTGCCCGGACGCTTCAAGGATTACGTCTCGACGCCGAAGGCCAACGACTACCGCTCGATCCACACCACCGTGATCGGCCCGGGCAAGCAGCGCGTCGAACTGCAGATCCGCACTACCGAAATGCATGAGCTCGCCGAATACGGCATCGCCGCGCACGCGCTCTACAAGGACAATGTCGGTTCGCCGACCGAAATGCTGTCGCGCGAGTCGAGCGCCTACGCCTGGCTGCGCCGAACCATCGAACTGCTGGCGGAAGGGTCGAACCCGGAGGAATTCCTCGAGCACACCAAGCTCGAATTGTTCCACGATCAGGTGTTCTGCTTCACGCCCAAGGGCAAGCTGATCGCGCTGCCGCGCAAGGCGACGCCGATCGATTTCGCCTATGCGGTGCACACCGACGTCGGCAACACCGCAGTGGGCTGCAAGATCAACGGCCAGATCGCGCCGCTCGGCTCGGAAATCATCAATGGCGACGAAGTCGAAATCATCACCTCGAAGGGGCAATCCGCCCCGCCGGCGGCCTGGGAATCGATCGTGGTCACCGGCAAGGCGCGCGCCGCGATCCGCCGCGCCACGCGCGCGGCGGTGCGCACGCAATATACCGGGCTCGGCCGCCGCATCGTCGAGCGACTGTTCCAGCGCGCCAAGATTGCCTATTCGGACGAAAAGCTCACCGGCGCGCTGCCGCGGCTGGCGCGCGCGTCGGTGGAAGATGTGATGGCGGCGGTCGGCCGCAGCGAGTTGAAGGCTTCCGACGTCGCCCGCGCCATGTATCCCGACTACAAGGAAGAACGCGCCGCCGCCATGGCGGTGAAGCCGAAATCGGAGAGCGGCTGGTTTGGCTTGAAGAAGCTCACCTCGGTCAAATTCAAGGTGCCGGGCATTGTGGCAGAACCGGCGATCCCGATCCGCGGCATCAACGGAGACCTGCCGGTGCGTTTTGCGCCGGACGGCGGCGCGGTGCCGGGCGACCGAATCGTCGGCATCCTCACCCCGGGTGAGGGGATCACCATCTATCCGATCCAATCGCATGCGTTGAGCGAATTCGAGGACACGCCGGAGCGCTGGCTGGACGTGCGTTGGGACGAGGACGACACGACGCCGCGCCGCTTTCCAGCGCGCGTGGCGGTGCAATCAGTCAACGAGCCAGGCTCGCTGGCACAGATCGCGCAGGTGATCGCCGAGCACGACGGCAATATCGACAATATCCGCATGACGCGGCGGGCGCCGGATTTCACCGACGTGCTGATCGATCTCGAGGTCTACGACCTCAAGCATCTCACCGCCATCATCGCCCAGTTGCGCGCCAAGCCGGTGGTGGCGAAGGCCGAGCGAGTCAACGGATAAATCAATGAACGCGCCCCGTTTGCGCCTCGGCGTCAATGTCGATCACGTCGCCACCATCCGCAATGCGCGCGGCGGGCGCCATCCCGATCCGGTGCGCGCGGCCAAGCTTGCGATCGCGGCCGGCGCCGACGGTATCACCGCGCATTTGCGCGAGGACCGCCGCCATATCCGCGACGACGACATCGCGCGCCTGAAGGCGGAGATCGACAAGCCGCTCAATTTCGAAATGGCGGCGACCGCCGAGATGACCTCGATCGCGCTTAAGACCCAGCCGCATGCCGTCTGTCTGGTGCCGGAAAAGCGTACCGAACGCACGACCGAAGGCGGGCTCGATGCGGTCAAGCAGCAGGCGCAACTCAAGCCTGTGGTGCATGAACTCAAGCACGCCGGCATCCGGGTTTCGCTGTTCATCGGGGCTGCCCCGGCGCAGATCGAAGCGGCGGTTGAGTTGGGTGCACCGGTGATCGAAATTCACATCGGCTCGTGGTGCGATGCGCTGATCGAGAACCGGACCGCGGAGGCCGACGCCGAGTGGCAGCTCATCCGCGCCGGCGCGCTGCTTGCCAAGAGCCTGGGTCTCGAAGTCCACGCCGGCCACGGGCTCGACTATGCCAGCGCGGAGACCATCGCGTCGCTGCCGCAGATTGTCGAGCTCAACATCGGGCATTTCCTGGTTGGTGAATCGGTATTCGAGGGGCTGGCCGATACCGTGAAGTTCATGCGCGCGGCGATGGATCGGGGCCGAGCCAAGGCCCAATCATCATGATCATCGGGCTCGGCTCCGACCTGGTCGATGTGCGGCGCATCGCGCGCAGCATCGAGCGTTACGGCGAACGGTTTCTCGGACGGATTTTCACGCCGGTCGAACGCGCCAAGGCCGAGAACCGCGCCAATACGGTCGAGACCTACGCCAAGCGTTTTGCCGCCAAGGAAGCCTGCTCCAAGGCGCTCGGCACCGGATTCCGCAGCGGCGTGTTCTGGCGCGACATGGGCGTGGTCAATCTGCCCTCCGGACGTCCCACCATGAAACTGACCGGCGGCGCGCTCAAACGGCTAGAGGCGATCACGCCGGCTGGCTGCGAGGCCAGAATCGACGTTTCATTGACCGACGAGGGACCGGCCGCGCAGGCCATCGTGATCATTTCGGCGCTGCCGCGAAGATCGGCGTGAGTCCAATAAACACAATCCGAGCAAGTGTTTATACAGCGGCTCCGGCGATCTTGATTGCACCCCGGCAGGGCAGCCGCTACAAGGTCGCCGGGGCGCGACGCCGTTAGTGGCGGGACAAGAGGCCGATGAGCGTGACATCCGGAACAAAACGGAAAGAAGGCGGTATTGCCGAGACAATCCGCGTCATTTTCCACGCGTTAGTCATCGCCTTGGTCATCCGGACCTTCCTGTTTCAGCCGTTCAACATCCCGTCGGGCTCAATGAAGGCGACGCTGCTGGTCGGCGATTATCTGTTCGTGTCGAAATACACGTATGGCTACAGCCAATTCTCACTGCCTTTGTCGCCGCCGATATTTTCAGGACGCGTCCCGGGCGGCTGGCTGCCGCAGCGCGGCGACGTGGTGGTCTTCCGCCTGCCCAAGGATACCTCGACCGACTACATCAAGCGCGTGATCGGGCTTCCCGGCGACAAGATCCAGGTGACTGACGGACAGGTGTTCATCAACGGCGTGGGCGTGAAGCGCGAGGCGGCGCCGCCGTTCGTCGAGACCGAAGAAGGCACGCGCGCAGCTCCCGTCAAGCGCTGGAAGGAAACGCTCGACAACGGCGTCAGCTTCTACACGCTCGATCTGGTCGACAACGGCTTTGCCGACAACACCCAGGTCTACACCGTGCCGGACGGCCATTATTTCATGATGGGGGACAATCGCGACAATTCGACCGACAGCCGTTTCAGCCAAGTCGGCATGGTGCCGTTCGAGAATATCGTCGGCCGCGCGCAGATCATCTTTTTCTCCGTCTATGAGGGCGAGCGCGCCTGGGAATTCTGGCGCTGGCCATTCTCGGTGCGCTGGAACAGGCTGTTCACGATTGTGCGATGAGCCGGAAGGCCAAGGACAGAGCGGCGCTCGAGGAGCGGATCGGCTACCAGTTCGCCGACAAGGCGCTGCTTGAGCGCGCACTCACGCATATTTCCGCGCTTTCGGGCGGCGCTACCCGCGCCAACAGCTATCAGCGCCTGGAATTTCTCGGCGACCACGTGCTCGGCCTGGTCATTTCCGACATGCTCTATCGCGCGTTTCCGAAGGCGAACGAGGGCGAGCTGTCGCGCCGGCTCGCCGATCTGGTGCGCAAGGAAACCTGCGCGGAAGTCGCGCGTGCGATGGATCTCGGACCCGCCCTCAAGCTCGGCAATTCGGAATCGCACGCTGGCGGGCGTTTGCGCTCCACCATCCTGGCAGACGTGTGCGAGGCGCTGGTAGGCGCGGTGTTCACCGACGGCGGCTATCCGTCGGCCGATGAACTGATCGCGCGGTTCTGGAAGGAGCGCATGCTCAAGCCGCTGCGCCCGTTGCGCGACCCCAAAACCATGCTGCAGGAATGGGCGCAGGCGCGCGGACTGCCGACGCCGGCCTATCGGGAATTGGCGCGCACCGGACCGCATCACGACCCGGAATTCCGCGTCGCGGTGGTGCTGCCCGACCGGCCGCCGGCCGAGGGCATCGGTTCTTCGAAACGGGCCGCCGAACAGTCGGCTGCGGCCGCCATGCTGACGCGCGTCGGTATCGCGGCGGACAAGATTGATGGTTGAGACAAAGTCAGAAAGCGACACGCGCAGCGGCTTCGTCGCGCTGATCGGCGCGCCCAATGCCGGCAAGTCGACGCTGCTCAACGCGCTGGTCGGCTCCAAGGTCACCATCGTCTCGCGCAAAGTGCAGACCACGCGCGCGCTGATCCGTGGCATCGCCGTCGAAGGCTGCTCGCAACTGATCTTCGTCGATACGCCGGGAATTTTCTCGCCGCGCCGGCGGCTCGATCGCGCCATGGTGACGACGGCCTGGAGCGGCGCGCACGACGCCGATCTGGTCGGCGTGCTGATCGACGCGCGCAAGGGGCTCGAGGAGGAGGCGGAAGCAATCCTCGAGCGGCTTGCCGACGTGAAAGTGGTGAAAATCCTGATCCTCAACAAAATCGATGTGGTGCCGCGCGATACGCTGCTGGCGCTGACCAAGGCGGCAAACGACAAGGCCAAGTTCGAGGCCACCTTCATGATCTCCGCGCTCACCGGCGACGGCGTCGGCGATCTCAAGCGCTGGCTGGCGGAGCGCATGCAGGGCGGGCCATGGCTTTACCCGCCCGACCAGATGTCGGATGCGCCGGTGCGGCAATTGGCGGCCGAGATCACGCGCGAGAAACTGTTCGAGCGACTGCACCAGGAACTGCCCTATCATTCCACAGTCGAGACCGAGAGCTGGAAGGAACTGCGCCGCGGCGACCTGCGCGTCGAGCAAACGATCTACGTGGAGCGCGAAAGCCAGCGCAAGATCGTACTCGGCAAGGGCGGGGCGACCATCAAGGCGATCGGCGAGGCGGCGCGCAAGGAAATCGCCGAAATTGTCGACGCCAAGGTGCACCTGTTCCTGTTCGTCAAAGTGCGCGAGGGCTGGGGCGACGACCCTGAGCGCTACCGGGCCATGGGGCTGGAGTTTCCGAAGGAATAAGTCGGCGCGTGCCGTGATTTTCTCCGATTCTCGGCGTAAGAATTCCGCAATGCATTGGACTGATGAAGGCATCGTGATCGGCGTCAAGCGGCACGGGGAAGCGAGCGCCATCCTCGAGCTGATGACGCGCGAGCATGGCCGCCATCTCGGGCTGGTGCGCGGCGGTTTTGGCTCGCGCCTGAAGCCGGTGCTGCAGACCGGCAATAGCGTAAGTGCGACCTGGCGGGCGCGGCTCGACGAACACCTCGGCCATTACACGGTGGAGGCCGTGAACCTGCGCGCGGCGAGCTTCTTTGCGGCCTCGCACGCGATCTACGGCGTCAGCCATTTGGCCGCGCTGATGCGGCTGTTGCCGGAGCGCGATCCGCATGCGGGGCTCTACGCTGAGTTCGACGAGGTCCTCGACCGCCTCGACGATCCGGCGGTGGTCGCGCCGATGGCGGCGCGCTTCGAATTGCAACTCCTGTCGGAGCTCGGCTTCGGCCTCGATCTCGAGCAATGCGCCTCGACCGGCGCGCGCGCCGACCTGATCTATGTCTCGCCGAAGTCGGGGCGGGCGGTCTCGCGCGAGGCGGGCTCGCCTTACGCCGACAAGATGCTGCGGCTGCCGGCTTTCCTGCGCGACCGCGATGTTGAGCCGGCCGGGCGCGATCTCGCCGACGGCTTTGCGCTCACCGGCTTTTTCCTGGCGCGCCATGTGCTGGAGCCGCGCGGGCTCACGCTCTCCGACGAGCGGGCGCATTTCATCGCGGCGGTCCTGCGCGGTCCGCGCAGCGCGGTGGCCGTCTGACGGCGGCCGCCGGCGTTATTGCAGCGCTGAATCGGGAATATCGTCGGGGAAGGGTCCGAATGCCGCAAACATCTTCTCGCTATGGCGGCCACCCTCCACAGCCTCGATCAACTCATAAAAAAGCATCTTGTACGTGCAGAAAATGACGCCTGCGGCCTTCATGCGTGCGACCGCCGCCTCGACATTGCGTGCTGACGAAAATATCAGCTCCTCCACAACGTAGACCTCATAGCCGAGCTCGACCAGGCCGAGACATGACTGCATGACACAGACGTCGGTTTCGCAGCCAGCCACGACCGCCTGGCGTTTCTTCAGACGTGCAAGATGACCCTTGATCTTCGTGTCCTTGCACAGGTCGAAGAAGTTTTTTTCGAAAGTCCGGACGCTATCGCCCATGTGTTTGCCGATTTCTTTCGGCAAGGATCCTTTGTAATCGACCGGCCGCTCGAGGGTTACCACGATCGGGATCTGGTAATAATTGAGCAGCCGGACGAGATGGACGGTGTTGGTCTTGATCCTTGCGGCGAGGCGCTTGTCCACCTGCGAGAGGAAAAAACTCTGGAGATCGATGATCACGCCGCAGCAACGATCGGGAACAATGCGCTTCACCGCTTTCATGTTATCCCGCCTGGCTTCATCGCAACGGGCATCCTAAGTCCGCCATCGCAATTGCGCCATACACGCGGGCCCAGCGCCGTCGTGCCGCAGTTGCAAATATCGCGTGACATGATGCACATTGGCTCTACCTAACCGACGCGTCCTACGCTGAATTGACGTAATAAAACGGCGTCGCGCTTGCCCAAATCTGTCAGCACCACGAGCCCGATGCCGAAAAATCACAGTTACGTGCTTGGAATAAACGCCTACGACCACGACGTCAGCGCTTGCCTGCTGCGCGACGGCGAAATCGCCTGCGCGATCGAGAAAGAGCGCATTACGCGCAAGAAGCACGCCGGCGGTTTCTTTCAGGAAGTCGTCGATTATTGTCTCAACGCAGAGGGCATCACGCTCGACGACATCGATCTGGTGGTGCGCAATTGCTACGTGCTGCCGGTGGAGGAGCTGGAAACCCGTCTGATTTATCAGGGCGACATCAGCGACCGTGAACGCGAGCAAGTGACCAAGAGCGCGCTGTTTCGGCCGCAGTCCAACAAGGTGATGACGGTGTCGCATCATCTTGCCCACGCCTACAGCGCGTTCGCCGTCTGTCCGTTCGAAGAGGGCGCGATCATGGTTGTGGATGGCGTCGGCAGCTACAGCTCGGACATCAAGGAGCCGGGGCAGCTTACCGACGGCGTCAATCCGCTCGCGCGCGAGTCCGAGAGTTGTTACAGCTTCAAGGGCAGCAATCTCAAAACGCTGAAGAAGGTGTGGCTGCAGCCGTGCCGCGGACTGCTTAGCGACGAATTCTTCAACATGGACGGCCTCGGCGCGTTGTACAGCCGAGTCGCGAGCTACATCTTCGCCGACTGGAACAAATGCGGCGAAGTGATGGGGCTGGCGCCCTACGGCCGCCCCGACAGCTTCCGGCCCTTGCTCAAGCTCAACGGCGGCGAACTGGAAGTCCCGGAGTGGGACGCCGACTTCAATCAGCCTTGGATGCCGGACGGCGTAAAGAAGTGGGAAGCAAGCCCGTCCATGCGGCATTGGGAGGACATGGCGTGGCGCGTGCAGCGCGATTCCGAAGAGGTGCTGCTGGCACGTGCGCGCTGGCTGCGTGAAACGACCGGCGCCAAGAATCTGTGCCTGGCCGGCGGCGTGGCGCTCAACTGCGTTGCCAACGGGCGCATCGTGCGCGAGACGGGTTTCGACAATGTCTGGATCCAGCCCGCCGCCGGCGACAACGGCATCGCCATCGGCTGCGCCTATTACGGCCATGTGGCGGTGCAGAAGAAGCCGCGTACCTTCGTGATGAAGAGCGCCACGCTCGGCATCGAATACCCGGATGAGGTCACGCTGCACGTCGGCAATCCGCTACTGGTCAGCCGCAAGACCTTCAACGGACCGGGCGAGAGCATCTGCCGAGCCGCGGCGAAATTGCTGGCGGAGGGAAACGTGTTCGGCTGGTTCCAGGGCCGCTCGGAATTCGGACCGCGCGCACTCGGCCACCGCAGCATCTTGGGCGATCCGCGCCGGCCCGAGATGAAGGACATCCTGAACAAGCGGGTGAAATTCCGGCAGGCTTTCCGTCCGTTTGCGCCGATCGTGCCCTTTGAAAGGGCAAACGACATCTTCATCGGCGAGGACGAATCACCGTTCATGCTGCGTGCCAAACATGTTCGTCCGGAATGGAAGGACCGCATTCCGGCAATCGTGCACGTCGACGGCACCGCTCGCGTGCAAACGGTCCGCCGCGAGCATAACGAGCGGATCTACGATCTGCTCATGGAGTTTGAGAAGCTGACCGGCGTGCCGGTTTTGGTCAACACGTCGTTCAACATCAAGGGTGAACCCATCGTCGAGACGCCGCAGGACGCGATGAATTGCTTCGTCTACACCGGCATCGACTATTTGGCCTTGCACGACACGCTGGTTGCAAAGACTGCGCTCTACAAGATTTTGGCGCCGTTCATAAAGGTCTATTACGAATCAATGATGCGCTCGCGCGATGAGGCCGACTGAACCGCGCCGCATTTATGGGCCAAATCGGCCGCCGACGTCGACGGTATCCCGATAGGGACGAAAACGAGTGGATGCTTGAACGTCACATGGAACCTTGGCAAGCCGATAGTATTATTCAATAGTGGACAGCCGGTTCGTGAATCCAGAATGAATGGATCGGTCGCGAGAACTACTAAGTTGCTGGGTATCTTGTCGACTTCATCCCGACCTGAACTCAGATGGAATGGGAGGCAAAACTAATGCGAAGAATAGTCGTAGGCACGCTGATGGCTCTGATTTTCGGCCTCTTCAGCATGCCGGCAATGCAAGCGGCGCCCGCGAACGGCGTGGCTGTGGGCTCGGCGCTGAAGGGGGCCTCGCCGCTCGATAAGATTCAATATCGTCGTTGGCGGTGCCGTCATCGTTGGCGGACCCGCAGGTGGTGTTGGTAAGAGCAACGGCGCAATTAGCGCTCTGACTGGCGGGCCGGCGGTGCAAACCGTCGGCCCCTTTTCAATAACGGCCACCAAGCGCTTTCCGGACATAAAGCCCGCCGGCACGTGGGGCGGCGGCATTTGGCCGCAGTCGTCATGGGGCGCGGCGCTGCATGGCCAGCGGCCGCGCGTCTGCGTCATGGCTGCCTTCCAAAGGAAGCGCGAAACAAGCCTCGTATCGCTGCGCCGCAATATGCCGACTGCTCGCACAGCGATCGAAAATCGCGAGGTCCTTCGGGCTGCGGTATTCCATGTAGGGCTCCAACACAAAACGCCCGCCGTCGGCAAAACTGCCGAATCGGTTGATTTGGCCTTTGAGCTTCGGCTCGACCGCGAGAATGGCCTGCTGGAATGAATCGCCTTCAATGAAATTGTCCGGCATCTGGTCGAACGGGCCATCCAGGAAATTGTTCGCTACCACATTGTCGTGAAAGACGCCGATCAGAATCTTTCGGTCGCGATGTTGATCGCGATAGACGGCGAAGCCGGTGCGCTTGCCGATGAGAATGCGGCCGTTGCCGACGGGTGCTGGCACGAACACGTCGGCGGGTTTGATTGTTTCGTCGAGGATGTAGTGAAATAAATTAAGCTTGGCATTGAACACGAGAAAAAACCGGATCCCCGATTCATCGAAGATCGGACCGATGAAGCGATCGTTCGGGGCGAGCGCCGCCGCCGGGGGTTTGATTTGCGACAGATCGTTGAGCGCAAACACGACGCTCTTCTTGCCGTAGCTCACGCGATAGGCCAGCGGCTCAACCTGTTCGACCGTCACGCCCTGCGGCGAGCCGAGAATGAGCCCGGTCCCCTCGGTGTCCTGAAGCCAGGTCGCCCGGTCTTCGTAATAAGAAAACACCACTTTGCCTTCGGCGCGCAGCCGCGCATCGATCTTGATGTTGCCGGCATAGCGCGTGCCGTTGAGGTCGAACCAGAAGTAATAGTGATTCTCGGTCGGATAGACCTTGGCTCGCTCGGGCAGGCTGCCGAGCACATAGGCAAACACTGCCATCGGATCGTCGATCGCGATTTTTTGAGTCTGCGTCGACATCTCTGCAATGTAGGCCTCATTGGTGTGCAACTGCGGCGCTGCGGTGTCCTGCGCGGCGGCGGTAACGACAATCGTCGAGAGCGCTGCAAGCGCGATCGGCAGACTTTGTCGAAGTTTCATCGCAAGGTTCCTCTACGGCAGCCAGAGCGCCTATCTGCGGCCGGATAGCCAAGTTTGCAATGGATAGCGCACGAATCTTGCCGACTCGGCCGCCGTTCCTCGCTTGTTCATGGCCGAACGACGAAGTACCTATCAACGATGGGCAAGAGACTGATTCCCCCCGACAAGGGCCAGGTCGAAGAGGTTGCGCTGCGCGGCGCGCTCGAGGAGCGCTATCTCGCTTATGCGCTCTCCACCATCATGAATCGCGCGCTGCCCGACGCGCGCGACGGGCTCAAGCCGGTGCATCGCCGCATCCTGCATGTCATGCGCACGCTGCGGCTCGAACCCGGCGCGGCTTTCAAGAAATCGGCCAAGGTGGTCGGCGACGTGATGGGCAATTTCCATCCACATGGCGATCAGGCAATCTACGACGCCATGGTGCGCCTGGCGCAGGATTTTGCCCAGCGCTATCCGCTGGTCGACGGGCAGGGCAATTTCGGCAACATCGACGGCGATAACGCCGCCGCCATGCGCTACACCGAATCGCGGCTGACCGAAGTCGCGCGCCGGCTGCTCGACGGCATCGAGGAGGATGCGGTCGATTTTCGCCCGAGCTACGACGGCACCGGGCAAGAGCCGGTGGTGCTTCCGGCGGCGTTCCCCAATCTGCTCGCTAACGGTTCGCAGGGCATCGCCGTCGGCATGGCCACTTCGATTCCGCCGCACAACGCGGCCGAACTGTGCGACGCGGCGCTGTTCCTGATTGACAATCCGAAGGCGCGCAGCCGCACGCTTCTCAAATACGTCAAAGGACCGGATTTTCCGACCGGCGGCGTGATTGTGGATAAGCCGGCGGAAATCGCCGAGGCCTATAGCACCGGCCGCGGCTCGTTCCGCGTGCGCGCGCGCTGGGAAAAAGAAGATCTCGGCCGCGGCACCTACACCATAGTAATCACCGAGATTCCCTGGCTGGTGCAGAAGTCGCGCCTGGTCGAAAAGCTCGCCGAGTTGATCAACGAGAAGAAGCTGCCACTGGTCGCCGACGTGCGCGATGAGTCGGCCGAGGATCTGCGATTGGTAATCGAGCCGCGTTCGCGCACGGTCGATGCCGAACTGCTGATGGAATCGCTGTTCAAGCTCACCGAGCTCGAAACCCGTATCCCGCTCAACATGAACGTGCTAGTGAAGGGGCGCATCCCGCAGGTGCTCGGCCTCGCCGAAGCCTTGCGCGAATGGCTCGACCACCGCCGCGACGTGCTGGTGCGGCGCTCCAAGCGTCGCCTCGCCGAGATCGAGCATCGCCTGGAAGTGCTCGGCGGTTTTCTGATCGCCTATCTCAACCTCGACAAAGTGATCAAGATCATCCGGCGCGAAGACGAGCCGAAGCCCGTCTTGATGAAGACCTTCAAGCTCACCGACGTGCAGGCCGACGCTATCCTCAACATGCGGCTACGCAATTTGCGCAGGCTGGAGGAGATGCAAATCCGCGCCGAGGAAAAGGCGCTGCGTGAGGAGCGCAGCAAGCTCAAGTCGCTCATCGGCTCTTCCGACCAGCAGTGGAAAACGATTGCCGGCCAGATCAAGGAATTGAAGACGGCGTTCGGGCCGAAGACGGAGATCGGCAAGCGGCGGACGACATTTGCCGAGGCGCCTGAGCACGACGAGGCCGCGATCGAGGAGGCGATGGTGGTGCGCGAGCCGATCACTGTCGTCGTGTCGGAAAAGGGATGGATCCGTGCGCTGCGCGGCCATGTCAGCGATCTGTCGGGCGTCACCTTCAAGACCGACGACGCGCTGAAATTCGCGTTCCCGACCGAAACCACGGCCAAGGTGTTGATCTTCGTCAGCAACGGCAAGTTCTACACCCTGGAAGCCTCAAAGCTGCCGGGCGGGCGCGGCCATGGCGAGCCGGTGCGGCTGTATTTCGACATCGAGCAGGACGCCGACGTGGTGGCGGCGCTGGCTTACGAGGGCAAGCGCAAGTTCTTGGTGGCAAGCTACGGCGGCAACGGCTTCGTCGTTCCCGAAGACGACGTGCTCGGCACCACGCGCAAGGGCAAGCAAGTGCTCAACCTCAAGGGCGACGACAAGGCGGCGGCGCTGACGACGGTCGACGGCGAGCTGATCGCGTCGGTCGGCGCCAACCGCAAGATGGTGATTTTCGCGATCGACCAGATCCCGGAGATGACGCGCGGGCGTGGCGTGCGGCTGCAGCGCTACAAGGAGAAGGGCCTCTCCGACGTCGCCACCTTCAAGGCGGCCGACGGGCTGAGCTGGACCGACGGCGCCGGCCGCAGCTTCACGCTGCCGATGAACGAGCTCAAGGACTGGCGCGGTAACCGGGCAGATGCCGGCCGCATCGTTCCCAAGGGCTTCCCGAAGAACAACAAATTCCGCGGCGCGCCCGGTGCCAAGAGCGGCGACGAGGCCGACTAATGTCGTCCCCGATGGCCTTCTCGGGGGACGGTATTTTCGCCTTGACCATTACCATCACGAAGGCCTGAGGCGGCCTCTGCTTACGGCCAAGGGCGACGACGCGGGCAATAGAATTGCCGGCCGGCTCAACTCGCCACGAACAGCAGCGAGCGTTCCGACTTCTCCAGCAAAGCCGCGGCGGTATCGCCGAAAAACAGCTTTTCGCCCGGGCGGCGTCCGACACCCATCACAATGAGATTGTGCTTGCGCCGCGCGGCCTCGTTGAGGATGGCGTCGTTCGCGGCATCGTCGGCCAGCACCGCGGTGCGCAGGCTCATGTTGTAGCCGTCGGCAATCGCAACAATGTCCTTAAGGATCGCCTCCTCGTAGCGGCGCGTGCGGATGCCGCGGCGCACGCCCCGTTTGCCGTTGCCGCGTACGGCGACGTAAAGCACCGCGATTTGCGCTTTGGTCGCCCGCGCTATAGTGATCGCCACTTCCGCCGCGCGGCGAGACGGCTCAGTGCCGTTCACAGGGACGAGAATGCTGAGCTTTCCGGCAGGCTTTTCCGCCAAATCCCCGCGCGCGGCGGTGATCGCCAGCGGGCCGTCGAAGCCTTTTGCCAGGCTCTGCACGCTCTCGTGGAAATCTTTGCCCCGATGCGTGGTCTTCTCCACGCCAATCAACATGAGGTCGTAACCTTTCTCGGCTTCAGCGGCGATGACGTCAGGGCCGGGGGCCTCGTGCACAATGGTGGTGACTTGCACCGGGGTATCCACTTTTTCCTCGGCCTTCTGCTTGCTCTTGATCAGTTCGGCGGCCTGCTTGACGGCGTCGCCGGCCTTCTCGGCCTTCTTCTCCTGCGCCTTGTCGGGTTTTTCGTCCTTGTCGGCTGTCTTGCCTTTGTCCTGCTTCTCGGATTTCTCCGCGTCATCCTTTTGCTCAGCCGCCTTGGCCGCGTTCGGAATCTTGGTCGGCGAATCCTTGTCCTCGAGCTTCTTGCTCTCGATCTTGGCGGCATCTTTGATGTGCAGCACCGTTGTGGGCATGCCGTGCGTGCCGGCCAGCATGCCGGCGACTCGCGAGGCGAATTTTCCGTTCGGGCTGTCGTCGACTGCGATCAATAGGCGTTCGAGGTTCGCCACGAAGCCCTTTTCTTCCTGTGCTTCGCGCTCAAGCCTTTGCTTTTCCTCTTTGCGCATGGGGACGCGCGTAAGCGCCCAGCGTAGCGTCGGCGGCATGGCAAGCGTCGTGAGGACCGCCATGGCGACGATCATGGTGAAAAGGTCTTGATTGAGGGCGCCCATCGAGAGGCCGATGGTTGCGATGATGACCTCCGTCGAGCCACGGGCATTCATGCCGCAGGCCAAGGCTAAACCTTCGCGCCGGGTGAGCCCGCCCAGTTCGGCGCCGAGGAATGCGCCGGCGAATTTTCCGATGCTTGCGATCAGGATGAGCGCGCAAGTTAACAGCGCTATCTTCCGGTCGGCGAAGATGGTGAGATCGGCGCTCAGGCCGGCTATCCCAAAAAACACCGGCGCGAAGAACGCCGTGATCAGACCGCGCAGCTGCTCGTCGATATGTTTGGTGAGGATCGGAGATTCGCCGATCAATATGCCGGCAACAAAGGCGCCGAGCACGGTATGCACGCCAATAAGATGTGTAAGCGAAGCCATCCCGCCCATGATGACGAGGATCGCGGTGATGACGGAAAATTCGCTGACGAAAGTATCGTTGACCCATCGAATGATGAAAAACACGATACGTCGGCCGACGGTCAGGCTTGCCGCGATAAAGACCAGCGTGCCGACGACGCTTTGCGCCAATGACCAGGCGTCGACCGCGCCGTGCAAGGCGAGGCTGAAAATGATCGAAACGATGATCCAGCCGACGCTGTCGTCGATGATGGCGGAAGCAAGAATGACTTGGCCAACCACACGCCGCATGAAATTCATTTCGCGCACGACCATCGCCACGATCTTGACTGAGGCGATCGACAGCGCAGTGCCGAGAAACAGCGCGGTGATCAGACGTTTATTCGGATCCGGCAGCAACGAGTCCGGCATGAATTCGCCGAGCGACACGCCGCAAACGAAGGGAATGATGATACCGCACACGGAGGCGAATACTGCGGCACGCCCGACCTGACGCACCAGCTTGAGATCGGTTTCCATGCCGGTCATGAGGAGAAGCAGCAGGATGCCGAATTGCGAGATCGCGTCGATCATCGCCTTTTGTTCGGGACTTTTGGGAAACAGCGCATGCTGAACATCGGGCAGCAGCAGCCCGAACAAAGAGGGCCCGAGCAGAAGTCCGGCGATCAACTGCCCCATCACCGCCGGCTGGCGCAGGCGCAGCATCGCTTCGCCGAGCAGTCGGCCGGTAATCATCAGTGCCAGAATCTGCGCGATGAAAATGACTTCGGACGGGCCCTTCGGGCCTTTCTCGGCGGCCAAGGCTGGCAGCGCCAGCAGGGCGAACCCCGCCAGCGCGCAAAGCAAGTAAAAGCGTCGCCTTGAACCGGTCATAGGAAAGCCGCCCCCATTGCCGCCGTCAGGACTGCGGCAACCCGGCGCCAAGGCGGAAAGTTCCAAAGCAAATGCAATTGCAAATTATTTGCAACTTCGCTAGTTTGTTTATCGTGAGGTTGATTTTTGTAGGCGAATAAAAGACTTAAGTTAAATGGACGCGGCCGCACCGGAACCCAAATCCCTTACCGATCGTACGGTCGTGGCAGCGCAGGCCATTCTGAGCGGTGAGCGTCGCGGGCCGGGCGCCTATCTGGCCTTCGCCGGTCCGGCGATCGTCGCCTCGATCGCATACATGGATCCAGGCAATTTCGCGACCAATATCCAGGCCGGCGCGAAATATGGCTACACCCTGCTGTGGGTCGTGCTGCTCGCTAACTTGATCGCGATGCTGTTCCAGGCGCTGTCGGCCAAGCTCGGCATCGTCACCGGCCGCAATCTCGCGGAAATGTGCCGCGACAACTTTTCCAAGCCGGTGGTCATGGCGATGTGGGCGGTCAGCGAGGTCGCCGCGATGGCCACCGATCTCGCTGAATTTCTCGGCGGCGCGGTTGGCTTGGCGCTGCTGTTCAAGATGCCGCTGATCGCCGGCATGGGCGTCACGGCCGTCATCACCTACGCCATCTTGATGGTGGAGAGCCGTGGCTTTCGCCCGGTCGAGCTGATCATCGGCAGCTTGGTCGGCATCATCGGGCTTTGCTACCTGGTCGAGGTTCTCATCGTGCCGGTCGATTGGGGCGCGGCGCTATTTCATTCAATCAAGCCGGAAATCCCCGACGCCGAGGCTTTGTTGATCTCGGTCGGCATCATCGGCGCGACCGTGATGCCGCACGCGGTCTATCTACATTCCGGCTTGACGCAGGCGCGCACGCCGGGTCGGGACGAATACGAGCGGCGCCTGCTGGTGCGCATCTCCAACCACGAAGTGGTGATCGCACTGGCGATCGCCGGGCTCGTCAACATGGCGATGGTGATGATGGCGTCGGGCGCCTTCCACGCCGGCCACCGGAATGTCGCCGAGCTCGAGACCGCGTATTACACGCTGGCGCCCTTGCTCGGCATCGGCGCCGCCGGGATATTTCTGCTCTCGCTGATCGCGTCGGGCGTGTCGAGCTCGGTGGTGGGCACCATGGCCGGGCAGATGATCATGCAAGGCTTCGTCGGCTTCCGCATTCCGATCTGGCTGCGCCGCGTCATCACCATGGTGCCCGCCTTCGTGGTGGTGGCCTATGGCGTGAATGCCACCACCGCGCTGGTCGTGAGCCAGGTGATCCTGAGCATCGCGCTGCCGCTGCCGATGATCGCCCTGCTAATGTTCACCGGGCGCGCCGACATCATGGGCACATTCGTCAACGGCCCGGTTACCCGCGTCGCGGCGGTGATCGCAACCGTGCTGGTGCTGGTGCTCAATGCGTTCTTGATTGTGCAGACCCTCGGCGTGCCGATCCCGGGGCTTCGCTAGCGCTACTTCTCCACGCGGCTCCAGCCCGAGGGCAGCAGCCGCTCCTGCGGCAGGAAGCGGCCTTTGTAGTCCATCTTGCGCGAGCCCGGCACCCAATAGCCGAGATAGACGTAAGCCAGGCCCATGGCTTTGGCGCGCGCAATGTGATCGAGAATCATGAGCGTGCCGAGCGAACGCTCGCCGGCGTCCGGATCGAAGAACGAATAGACCATCGACAACCCGTCGCTAAGCACGTCGGTGAGCGCGACCGCCAGCAATTTCCCGGCGCCGCGGCCGTTGATGCCGGTATCCGGCCCGCGGCGGCGATATTCGACCATGCGGGTGTCGACATGGCTGTCCTCGATCATCATGGCGTAGTCGAGCACGGTCATGTCGGCCATGCCGCCGTCGCGGTGGCGGGTGTCGAGATAGGCGCGGAACACCGAATACTGCTCGGAGGTGGGCGCCGCCGCGCGCATGTCGCCGATGACGTCGGTGTTGCGCTCGGCGATGCGGCGCATGTTGCGCGAGGGAGAAAAATCCGCCGCCACCACCCGCACCGAAACGCAGGCGCGACAACTCTCGCAGGCCGGCCGGTAGGCGATCGATTGGCTGCGGCGGAAGCCGCCATGGGTGAGCAGGTCGTTGAGTTCGGAAGCGCGCTCGCCGACCAGGTGGGTGAACACCTTGCGTTCTTCCTGGCCTTGCAGATAGGGGCAGGGCGAGGGCGCGGTCAGGTAGAATTGCGGCGTATCGCGGGAATGCTGGGTCACGTCATCAGGCCGTTATGGCTCCCGATTCACCTGTAGCATCGCGCGCCACAGGGGGCCTCGTCAAAGCCCTTTATCGCGCCGGCGCGCTGCGCAGCGCGGCCCGCGCCGGATTATTAATGATCACCGTGCCGAGCATGATGTCGTGCAGCAGCCGCCGACGCTCGTTGAAGAAGGCGACCAGCAGGATAAAGGGGGTGAAAAACGATACCGTGAACCAAAACGCGACGGCGTGCACGGCGCCGAGCACGAAATAAGCCGGCGCCCCGTACCAGGTGCGCATTTCGATGTCCATGACGCGCATGCCGACGGTGGCCGAGCGATCGCTCCCGAGTGTGACGCCGAAGTAAACGAGGGCCCAGACCACAGAGATCGCCGGCAGCAGCCAATAGAGCGCCCAGCCAAGCCCCAAAGTAACGATCCCGAAGGCGAAGATGAACATGGCTGCCAGCACCACCGGGACGGCGATAACGATAAAATCGATGGCAAAAGCGACCACCCGGCGCGCCAGAACGCCTTCGAACAGTTCCGGGTTCGTGGCCGGATTGTAGGCGTGGGGTTTGATGTCGATCGACATGGCGCTTAGCCCTTGGGTCGTGGGCGGCTCCCGTTTGTCAGCACCGAGATGGCGAAAGAATCGGGCGCGCGCAAGGGGGCTTGTGACCCCCGCCGACCGGCTAGAATGCCGGCCGCCCTTGCGGCATGGTGCGCGGGACGCCGGAGACATTGTGTGACCGTTACGATTGCCGACATTGAAGGCGCCCGCCGCGTGATCCAGGGCGCGGTGCTGCGGACCCCCATGCTGCCGGCGCCGCGGTTGTCGGCGCTTACCGGCGCCGACGTCTACGTCAAATACGAGAACCTGCAGGTCACCAATTCGTTCAAGGACCGTGGCGCGCTCAACAAGCTCGCCTCGCTCGACGAAGCTGAGCGCCAGCGCGGCGTCATCGCCATGTCGGCCGGCAATCACGCGCAGGCGGTCGCCTATCACGCGGCGCGGCTCAAGATTCCGGCGACTATCGTGATGCCGGTGACGACACCGTTCGTGAAAGTGGCGGCAACCCGCTCGCACGGCGCCGAGGTCGTGCTCGACGGTGAGAGCGTGGCGGAGGCGCAGAAGCGCTGCGAACAAATGCAAAGCGAACGCGGATTGACGCTCGTACACCCTTACGACGATGCGCGCATCATCGCCGGGCAGGGCACCATCGCGCTAGAGATGCTGGAAGAGGCGGGCGATCTCGATGCGCTGGTGATCCCGATCGGCGGCGGCGGCTTGATCGCCGGCAACGCCATTGCCGCGCGCGCGCGAAAGCCGGGGATCGAGATCGTCGGCGCCGAGGCCGCGCTTTACCCGTCGATGTGGAATGCGTTGCATAACGAAAGCCGCCCGATCGGCGGGTCGACTTTGGCTGAAGGGATCGCGGTCAAGAACGTCGGCAAAATGACCTTGCCGGTGATCCGCGAACTGGTCGCTGAGATCGTGCTGGTCGACGAGGCGCATCTGGAGCGCGCGGTCAACGCCTACCTCACGTTGCAGAAGACCATGGCGGAAGGCGCGGGCGCCGCGGGCCTGGCCGCGCTGCTGGCGAAGCCCGAACGCTTCCGCGGCAAGAAGGTCGGCCTCATTCTATGCGGCGGCAATATTGACCCGCGCATCTTGGCGTCCATCATGGTGCGCGAACTCGAACGCGAGACCCGCATCGTCTCGTTCCGCCTCACCATCCCGGACCGCCCGGGGGTGCTCGGGACGATCGCGACAAGGTTCGGCACGCTCGGCGCGAATATCCTGGAGGTCGATCATCGCCGGTTGTTCCTCGATGTGCCGGCCAAGGGCGCCAAGCTCGACGTGACGATCGAGACGCGCGATGCCGCGCACGCGGCGGAAATCCTGGCGGCGCTCACTGCCGATGGCTATCAGCCAGTGCGCATCGAGACCGGCGCGGCGATGGAGTGAGCGTCGGATACGAATATTCCCCCGGCCGGGGGTTGCGTAGCGATTTTTTGACGCCGCATGCGGCTGCGACAAAAAGTTCGGCTCCGGCGGGCAATATCCTTTCACGATTGCGATGCCGCGAGCGACAATCGATGTCGAGACATGCGCGCGGCGATGAAAATTTTGCCGGCAATTATCGCATTGATTGTGGAATAGCGTTGCCGTTATGCGTTTGGCGGGAGCATAGGCAGCACGTCGTCGGCGAGCAAAAGCGAATTCTATTTCCAGTTTGACATTAAAAATGGCGCGCCCATGTAGGTGGGATGCTTGACGTTGCTACAAGAATTCGCAGCGAAGAGGTGACGGCTCTGCCGGCGGCCGAGCGGCTCGCCCATTTGCGTCACGTTGTCGACGGCTCGATTGTGTTCACGCACGGCTTCGGCATCGAAGGCCAGCTTATCTTCCATTGGATCTGCGAGCGCGACCTCGATATCGCCGTGGTGACGCTCGATACCGGGCGGCTGTTTCCGGAAACTTATGCGCTGTGGGCGGAAACCGAGCGCCGCTATGGCCGCCGTATCCGCGCGATCTATCCCAACCATGGGGCGCTGGAGCGCTTGGTCGCCAAGCAGGGTATCGACGGGATCTACGAGTCGAAGCAGGCGCGGGTCGCATGCTGTGACGTGCGCAAGACCAGGCCGCTCGATCGCGCACTCGCGGGGGCGGCGGCGTGGATCACCGGTCTGCGCGCGGATCAGAATTCGAACCGGCGCGAGGCCGGACTGACCGGCTTTGACGGCAGTCGCGGCGTCCTTAAGTTCAATCCGCTCTTTGATTGGACGCGGGACGCGGTGCTTGCGGAAGCGCGCCGCAATGGCGTTCCGATCAATGCGTTGCACGCCAAAGGCTTTGCCTCGATCGGCTGCGCGCCTTGTACGCGCGCGCTGCGTCCCGGCGAGCCGGAGCGCAACGGGCGCTGGTGGTGGGAGCAAGGCGGCAACACCGAATGCGGGCTGCATCTGCCGCGGAATGGCAGCCGATTACGCGCCAGCACGATGCCCGCTGCCGTGCGTCTTGCCGACGCTTGCGGTTGACCTATGCCCGGCGCGCGGATGTCAGGCCGCCGATGATTGCGCGGGCAGCTCGGCAATATTCAGCTGGCTCAGCGTCTCGTCGCTCTTGTGGATCGCCAGCAGATTGAGACCGGCTTCGACGACGTGATAGCCGCGCTGTTGCAGCCATGCCTGCAAAAGCTCGCGGCCGGCTTTGACCGATTCGACCAGCAGGATCGGACGGCTTACCGCGATCGTCGCCTGCGCGCCTTCGAGCGCCTCGAGTTCCATGCCCTCGATGTCGATCTTGATCAGATCCACGCGCGGCAGGTTCAGCGCGTCGAGCGTCAGCTTCCGGATCGCGACGGTATTTTCTTCCGAATAATCGATCGGCTGGCCGATGAATTCATTGCCGTCGCGCTGGCGCAATTCGAGGCTGCCGAAACTCGAGGCGGTAAGATAGTCCGGGGTCGGAATTTTCATAACGCCGTTTTCCGACGACACAGCGGCGTGCATGGCGATGGCGTTGAAGCAATTATTGATCGCGATGTTGCCGGCGAGCGCATAATAGAGGCGCTCCTGCGCTTCGACCGCTATCACCGAACCCCAGCCGGTCATGGCAATCGCCCACTCGATGGTATGCGCGCCGATATTGGCGCCGCAATCGAGCCCGACCACCCCGTCGCCGTGGAAGCGCCGGCGCAATTCGAGCAATTGCACCGCCGTCTCGACCTCCACCGGATCGAAGCCGGCGGTCTCGAGAATTTGGAAGCCGACGCCGATGCCGCGGTCGGGACCGAACATGCGGTAGTCGAGACGATTGACGATCATCGTTCCGTGGTTGGCGGACGCGAGAACGAAAGCGAGCTTGCGCCCGACATTCCGCATGGGGCATCTCCTTAAGGCTGCGGGAAAAGCTTCACATCGCAGCGCGATTGGTGAATACGCGGCGCACAATGACTGGACGAATCAATCGGTAGTTTAGGGCCTTTCGGCCGCTCTGGGGACGTTTTTCGCCAAACCCGATCAGCGCTGCATCGCGCGCCAGATACGCTCGGGCGTCGCCGGCATTTCGATGTGCTTGACTCCGAATGCCGAGAGCGCGTCGACCAGCGCATTGGCCACCGCCGGCAGGGCGCCGACATTGCCTGCTTCGCCCGCGCCCTTGGTGCCCATGGGATTGGTCTTGGTCGGCACCGGGTTGCTCTTGGTCTTTATGCTGCACAAATCGTGTGCGTGCGGCATGGCGTAATCCATGAACGAGGCGGTGACGAGCTGGCCGCTGCCATCGAAGTGGATGTCTTCCATCAGCACCTGGCCGACGCCCTGCGCGACGCCACCGTGGATCTGGCCGTGCAGCAGCAAGGGATTGAGCACGGTGCCGACGTCGTCGACCACGGAATAGCGGAGGATCTCGACAACTCCGGTGTCCTTGTCGATCTCGAGCTCGCAGATGTGGCAGCCGTTCGGATAGTTGGCGACCGGCGCCTTGTAGACCGCGGTGGCGAACAGGCCGGGCTCCATAGCGGCGGGAATCTTGGCCGGATTGGTGGCGTCGACGGCGACTTCCTTGATGGTCATGGTGCGGTTGGTCTTGGGCGAGGAAAACACGCCGTCCGCGAAATTCACATCGTTGGCGTCGACCTTCAAGGCATGCGCGGCGATCGCCTTGGCCTTCTCGATGACTTTGTCGGTGGCCATCAGAAAAGCCGAACCCGACATCGTCGACGTGCGCGAACCGCCGGTGCCTTCGCCGTAGAATACTTCGTCGGTATCGCCCTGGACGTAGCGCACTTCGTCCGGGTGCAGACCGAGCCTGTCGCAGACCAGTTGCTTGAACACGGTCTCGTGGCCCTGGCCCGCAGTCACGGAACCGGAAAACAGGGTTGCGGTGCCGCTGCGGTCGAAGCGAACTTCGGCGCCTTCGGTGCTCGCTGCGGCGGCGCGCTCGATGGTGTTGGACAGGCCGAACCCGCGCAATTTGTTGCGCTTGCGGGACTCTTCGCGCCGCTTCTTGAAGCCTTTCGCGTCGGCAAGCTCCAACGCCATGTCCATGTTCTTTTCGAATTCGCCGCTGTCGTAGACGAACGTGAGGCCGGACTTGAACGGCATCTGGTCGGGCGCAATGTAATTGCGCCGGCGCAACTCGACCGGATCGATGGCCAATTCGCTGGCGGCGAGATCGACCATGCGTTCGATCACATAGCCGGCTTCCGGGCGGCCATTGCCGCGATAGGGGCGCACCGGATTGGTATTGGTGAAAACGCCGGCAATGTCGGCAAACATCGCCGGCGTGCGATAGGTGCCGGCCAGTGTTCCGGCGTTGAGCAAAAACGCCGGCATGTTGTTTTGCAGGTAGGCGCCGATTGCGGCGATGGTCTTCACCCGCATGCCCAGGAAATGGCCGTCCTGGTCGAGCGCGAGTTCCGCTTCGGTGATGTTATCGCGCGCCTGCGCGTCGCTTAAGAAAGCTTCGGTGCGCGTGCTCATCCATTTCACCGGGCGCCCGGTGAGCTTGGCCGCGTACATGACCAGCGGCGCTTCGTTGAACACCGGCGTCTTCATGCCGAAGCTGCCGCCCACATCGGTGCAAATCACGCGCACCTTGCTTTCCGGGATCTTGAGCACCTGCCGCGCGAGATCGCTGCGATAAGTATGCGCGCGCTGCAGCGGGGAGTGGATTATGTAGCGGTCCTCCGCCGGCAAGTAGATGCCGACGGCGCCGCGCGGCTCCATGCTGGCCGCGGTCACGCGGTTGATGACGAAGCGGTGCTTGATGACATGCGCGGCCTTGGCGAAGGCAGCATCGGTCGCGGCCTTGTCGCCGATCAATTCGACGAAGCTGATGTTGTCGGGGCAGCCGTGCCAGACCTTGGCGGCATCGGGTTCGATCGCCTTGGCGGTGGAGACGACCGCCGGCAGCGGTTCGTAGTCGACCACAACCAGCTCGGCGGCGTCCTGCGCCTGCGCGGTGGTCTCGGCGACGATGAAAGCGACCGGATCGCCGACCCAGCGCACGTGGTCCTCGGCCAACACCGGATAAGGCGGCTTGAACATCGGCGAGCCGTCGCGCCGCTTGAGACCGCCATGCGACGGCAATTCGCCTAAACCCGCTTCTTTCCAGTCGGCCGCGGTGATGACGGCAAGTACGGCGGGCGCGGCTTTCGCCGCTGCGGTGTCGATCGACTTGATTTTCGCATGGCCGTGCGGCGAGCGCAGCACGACGCCGAAAACCATGCCCGGATAGACGACGTCGTCGATATAGCGGCCGCGGCCTTGCACCAGCCGCGGATCCTCGAAACGCGACACGCCTTGACCGATTGCGAATTCGCCCATGGAAACTCTTACCTGTCGATTTCAGGAATGACCGGCCAGTGAGGAGCAGAAAGGCGCGCGGGCTTGCTCAGCCCTTTTTCAGTTTTTCCGCCACGCGCGGCGCAAAATAAGTGAGCACGCCGTCGGCGCCGGCGCGTTTGAAGGCGCCGAGCGTTTCCCACATCGCGCGTTCGCCATCGAGCCAGCCGTTTTGCGAGGCCGCCATGATCATCGCGTATTCGCCGGAGACTTGATAAGCGAAAGTCGGCATGGCGAAGGCGTCTTTCACGCGCTGCACGATGTCGAGATAGGGCAGCCCGGGCTTGATCATGATCATGTCGGCACCCTCCTCGATATCGAGCGCGACTTCGCGCAACGCCTCGTCGGTGTTGCCGTAGTCCATCTGGTAGGTGCGCTTGTCGCCGGTCAGCGTCTTCGAGGAACCGACCGCGTCGCGGAACGGCCCATAGAACACGGAGGCATATTTCGCCGCATAGGCCATGATCGAGACGTCGAGGAAGTCCGCCGCATCGAGCGCCTTGCGGATGGCGCCGACGCGCCCGTCCATCATGTCGGAGGGCGCGATGATATCGCAGCCGGCCTCGGCCTGCACGATCGCCTGCTTGACCAGCACGGCGATGGTCTCGTCGTTGAGGATGACGCCGTCGCGCAGAAGACCGTCGTGGCCATGGCTGGTGAAGGGATCGAGCGCCACGTCGGCGAGGAGGCCGATGTCCGGCACTTCCTTCTTGATCGCGCGCAGCGTGCGGCAGACCAGATTGTCCGGATTGAGCGCCTCGCTGCCAGTTTCGTCGCGCAAGCTTGGATCTGTGTAAGGGAATAGCGCGAGGCAAGGGATAGTCAGCTTGGCGGCGCGTTCCGCCTCGCGTACCGCTTGGTCGACGGTGAGCCGCTCGACCCCGGGCATGGAAGGGACCGGCGCCCGCTTATTATCGCCGTCCATGATGAAGAGGGGCCAGATCAGGTCATCGGTGGTGAGCTGGTTCTCGCGCACCATGCGGCGCGCCCATTCGCTGCGCCGGTTGCGGCGCAGGCGGGTGGGCAGGTCCAGGCGCTCGCTACCTGCCGCCTCGTGCTCGACTGGCGTCAGACGGGTGCGGGCTTCGATGGGGCGGCCGAATTTGATTGCCATGGCGGTCTCCGAGGCCTCTTTTTAGCCGTTCCGGTGGCGGCCCGCTACCCGCCCGGGCGCAACGCCGCGTGCGCCTTCAACTAGCCGGACGAAGCGGCCTTTTCGGCCATCTTTTCCATCGCGGCGGCGGCCTTGAGGCTGTCGCTGTCGCGATAAATGGAGGCTACCGCCAGCACCCGGTCGCCACGTTTATAGCGCACGACACAGTCACGCTTCATCACCTCGCCGTCGATCTCGATGGCATCACATTTTTCCGCATGGCCGACATAGTTGATCGGCACGTCGTAATGCTGGCTCCAGAAGAACGGCACGGCGCGGAACGGCCTTCGCGCGCCCATCATGTTGAGCGCGGCGGTCTGGCCCTGACGTTCGGCGACGACCCAATGCTCCACCCGGATACGTTCGCCGGAAACGGAATCGGGCCAGCGCGCGATGTCGCCGGCGGCGAAGATACCCGGCGCGCTCGTCTCCAGGTATTCGTCGACGCTCACGCCTTTGTCGATGGCGAGGCCTGCCTTCTCAGCCAGGACTAGGCGCGGCCGCACGCCGACGCCGACCACCACAAGGTCAGCGTCAAGCGTCGCGCCGCTCCTGAGCGTGACATTGTTGTTGCCGATCGCCGTCACGCTGTTCTCAAGATGGAACTTGACGCCGTGCTCCTCATGCAGCGTCCGCACGAAATCGCCGAGCTGCGGTCCGAACACGCGTTCGAGCGGCCGTTTTTCCGGCGCCACTACGTGCACCTCGATGTCGCGGGCGCGCAGCGATGCCGCAGTTTCAAGTCCGATGAAGCTGGCGCCGATCACCACCGCGCGCTTGGCGGATCTTGTCCGCGCAATGATGGCGCGGCTGTCGGCGAGCGATCGCAGTGTGTGGACGTGCGGGCTATCGGCGCCGGGAATGTCGAGCTTTACCGGCTCGGCGCCGGTCGCCAGCAGTAATTTGTCGAATTTGATTGTGCCGCCGTTAGCAAGCGTTAGTTCCCTGGCGCGCGCGTCGAGTGCGGTGACTTCGGTGTTTAGTTTCAGGTCAATGTCATTGGCGGCATACCAGCCGTCCTCGCGCAGCGGCACCCATTCCTCCGGTGCGCTGCCGGCGAGATAATCCTTCGACAGATTGGGGCGATCGACCGGCGCGGCCGGATCGCTGCTCAGCATGGTGATGCTGCCGGCAAAGCCACGCCGGCGCAGCGTTTCGGCCGCCGCGAAACCGGCGCCGCCGCCGCCGACAATCACGATGCGGTCGGAAGCCGCCCCGCGCTTCTGGGCGGCGGGCATTTCCTTTTTGGCGCCTACGATGAGTTGGTCGCCGCGTTGTTCGACCTGCCAGCAGACGAGCGGGTTGAGCGCGGGCGCTGCGAGTGCTTCGCCGGTCGCCAGATCAAAGCAGGCGTGATGCCAGGGGCAGCGAATGGTGTTGCCGACTACCAGGCCATCGGCGAGTGGTCCGTGGTAATGTGTGCAGTGAGCGGCAATCGCCGACACCGTTCCGCCGTGCCGCACCAGGAGCACTTCCTCGCCGCCGACATGGCCTGCTAGCATGGCCCCTTCCGCTAATGCGGACGCAGCGATGCCTTGCGCGAGATCGGGGCCGCTCGGTTTCTTGTCGTCGTCCGCCATAAACTATCCTCCGGCTGCGGGGCGTGATGGGCACCCAAGCATTAGATGCCTTCGTAACCGGAAAGTTCCAGCATACGGTCTTTCGGCCGAAAATTGGCCCCGGTTGCCGGGGAGGGCATCGGCTTGCTAATCCCCCTGTGCAGGGGATTCCATGAATTTCGACCTTACCGAAGAACAACGCGCCTTCCAGGCCACTGCGCGGCAGTTCGCGCGCGAGCAGATGGTGCCGCATGCGCGCGACTGGGATGAAGGCGAAATCTTCCCGGTCGAGACCTTGCGCCAGGCGGCGGCGCTCGGCTTCGGCGGTATCTACGTCAAGGATGACGTCGGCGGCTCCGCGCTCTCCAGGCTCGATGCCGCGCTGATCTTCGAGGAGCTGGCGCAGGGCTGCACCTCGACCGCCGCCTATATCTCGATCCACAACATGGCGGCCTGGATGATCGATGCCTTCGGCGGCGATGCGGCGCGCAAGAAATTCCTGCCCAAGCTGTGCAGCATGGAGCATTTCGCAAGCTACTGCCTGACCGAGCCGGGCGCCGGCTCCGATGCGGCGAGCCTCGCCACGCGCGCGCGCCGCGACGGCGAGCATTACGTGCTCGACGGCACGAAAGCGTTCATCTCGGGCGGCGGCGTTTCCAACGTCTATGTCGTGATGGCGCGCACCGGCGAAGCCGGCGCGCGCGGCATTTCCTGCATCGTGGTGGAGAAGGGTACGCCTGGCCTCTCATTTGGCGCGCAGGAGAAGAAGCTCGGCTGGAAGTCGCAGCCGACCGCCATGGCGATGTTCGAGAATTGCCGCGTGCCGGTGGCCAACCGCATCGGCGCCGAAGGGCAGGGCTTCCGCATCGCTATGGCCGGGCTCGACGGCGGGCGCTTGAACATCGGCGCCTGTTCGCTCGGCGGCGCGCAATTCTGTCTCGACCGCACCGTCAACTACATGAAGGAGCGTAGGCAGTTCGGTTCGCGGCTTGCCGATTTCCAGGCGCTGCAATTCCGCATCGCCGATTACGCCACCGAGCTCGATGCCGCGCGCCTGCTGCTGCATCGCGCCGCCGTGGCGGTGAGCGCGGGCGAACCGGGTGCGACCCCGCTTGCCGCCAAGGCCAAGCGCCTGGCGACCGATACCGGCTTCGAGGTGGTCAACGGCTGCCTGCAATTGCACGGCGGCTACGGCTATCTGCGCGATCACCCGATCGAGCGCGTGCTGCGCGACGTGCGCGTGCATCAGATCCTGGAAGGCACCAACGAAATCATGCGGCTGATCGTCAGCCGCGCGATGTTGGGAAATTGACCGGCGTGGCCGACCTCAACACAGCCGATATCCTATTCGAACGGCGCGGCGCGGCCGGCCTCGTCACGCTCAACCGGCCGCAGGCGCTCAACGCTGTCACCCACGCCATGGTGCGCCGCTTGCGCGCGCAGCTTGCCGCGTGGGCCGACGATCCGGCGATTACGCGGGTGGTCATCAGCGCCGCCGGCGAGCGGGCCTTCTCGGCCGGCGGCGACATCCGCGCGCTCTACGATCTCGGGCAGGCCGGCCGCCACGGCGAAATGCTGCAATTCTGGCGCGACGAATATCCCCTCAACGTGGAGGTCAAGAATTTCCGCAAGCCCTATGTGGCGCTGATCGATGGACTGGTCATGGGCGGCGGCGTCGGCGTGTCGGCGCACGGCTCGCACCGCGTCGCCGGCGATCGCTTCCAGTTCGCCATGCCGGAGGTCGGCATCGGCTTTTTTCCCGACGTCGGCGCCACCTGGTTCCTGCCGCGCATGCCGGGCGAACTCGGCACCTATTGCGGGCTCACCGGCGAGCGCTTCGGCAACGCCGATGCGGCCGCCGCGGGGCTCGTTACTCACCGCATTCCCTCGGCCCGTTTTGGCGCGCTGCTCGATGGACTGACCGGCACGGTATCGGTGGACGCGCTGCTTGCCGCCTTCGCAGAACCGGCCGGCGAGGGGTCGATCATGGCGCGGCGGGGTGCGATCGACCGTTTATTCTCGTACGGTCGAGTCGAGGACATTCTCGCCGCGCTCGACCGCGAAGCGGCGTCCGGCAGCCCCGACGCCGAATGGGCGGTCAAGACAGCCGCCACCATGCGCGTAAAATCGCCGCTCAGCCTCAAATTGGCGCTGGCCCAGGTGCGGCACGGGAAAGCCTGGGATTTCGAGACGTGCATGCGCGCCGAATTCCGCATAGTGTCACGCGTCATCCATGGGTCTGATTTCTACGAGGGCGTTCGCGCCGTGATCATTGATAAAGACAACAAGCCGCGCTGGCGGCCGGCGACGCTCGCCGAGGTGAGCGAGGCCGAGGTCGAGCGGCATTTTGCGGCGCTTGGCGGCGACGAATTGGTGCTGCCATGAGCGAGCCGTTCACCAGCGACGACCTGCAAAGCCTCGAGCCGGTGCAAGAGCAGGAAGGCGAGGAGTCCATCGGCCGCTGGACGAAGCGACTGGTGCTGTTTCTGCGGGTGATGGCCGGCGTGTCGATGCTCAAAGGTCTCTATCACTGGTCGCGGGTGTGCAGCATCGGCGTCGATCCCAACGACGTGTTCGAATATCATTCCATCGCCTGGCAGGCCGCCACCGTGTTCTTCGCGGTGATCGATCTGGTCGCCGCCGTCGGATTGTGGCTCGCCGCCGCCTGGGGCGCGGTGATCTGGCTCACCGCCATTGCGTCGATGCTGGCGTTGGAAATATTTTTCCCGCAGGTATTCAGCGCCGGTATGGCGACCGGCTTGTTGGAAGGCGGATTACTTGTGGCGTATCTTTGGCTGGCCTTGAAGTCCGCGCAGGAGCAGCCGCAGTGAGCAAATCTGAAAATTAGGGGAGGGCACCGTGGCGCGCATAGGATTTGTCGGGCTCGGCAATATGGGTCTGCCCATGGCGCAGAACCTGCTCAAGGCCGGCCACCAGGTCGAGGGCGTCGACGTGAATCCGGCCTCGGTCGCGAAACTCGTGGCGGCGGGCGGTGCCGGCGTTGAAACGCCTAAGTCGGCGGCGGCCCGCGCCGACGTGTTCATCACCATGTTGCCGTCGGGCAAGGAGGTGCACGAGGTCTACCTCGGCTCCTCGGGCGCGATCGAGAATGCCAATCCGGGCACGCTGCTGATCGACTGCTCGACCATCGACGTGGAAACCGCGCGCGCGGTTGCCAGCGCGGCGGAGGGCAAGGGCCTGATGATGCTCGATGCGCCGGTGTCGGGCGGCGTCGGCGGCGCCACCGCAGCGAGCCTCACCTTCATGGTCGGCGGCAGCGCGCAGGCCTTCGCGCGCGCCGAGTCGATCCTGCAAAAGATGGGCAAGACCATCGTGCACGCCGGCGGCGCCGGCAACGGGCAGGCGGCGAAGATCTGCAACAACATGATTCTCGGCGTATCGATGATCGCAGTGTCGGAAGCCTTCGTGCTGGCGGAAAAGCTCGGCCTCGACCACCAGAAGCTGTTCGACATTTCCTCGAAATCGTCCGGCCAGTGCTGGTCGCTCACCAGCTACTGCCCGGTACCCGGACCGGTGCCGACCTCGCCGGCCAATCGCGACTATCAGGCCGGCTTCACCGCGGCGATGATGCTTAAGGATTTGAAGCTGGCGCAGGAGGCCGCGAAGACGGCGGGCGCCAAGACGCCGCTCGGCGCCGACGCAGCAAGGATTTATTCGGCATATGTCGAGAGCGGAGAAGCGGGCAAGGATTTTTCCGGCGTATTCCGCTTCGTGCACGGGTGAATTGTTAATCGTCATTCTGGGACACGCTGAAAACGCGGACCCGAAAACCTAAAACAAACTCGGAACATGCCGAGGGGTTATGGATTTTTGGCCGCGCGCTTGCTCTTTGTGCCAAAATGGCAAAGCGGTTGGTGAACGAAATCTTGCGTCGTTTGAGTCAATTGCGAAGTCAACGAAACATTCACTGTTGCAAATAAATCTAATCTTTATCGTGTTATTTAAGCCGATTTTAGAATGCCCCTTATAGGGTCCGACATCTGGAACGGGGAAGACAGGGCCTCGTTACGGGAGCGTTGCGAAGACAATAAAACGCAAACAGGGGCGTTGGACATGAAAGCCGTTACAAAGTCGGTCGAACCCGCCGAACGCGAGGCGCGTTTCGATCACATCAGGCCGCTGTATCATGAGGCCTTGACCTTGGTCGAACGGCTGCATCGCCGGCTGCTCGACGTCATCAAGGACGAATTCGACCGCCGCGGCCGCGCCGATATCAATTCGGTGCAGGCGCTGCTGTTGTACAATATCGGCGACAAGGAGCTGACCGCCGGCGAGCTGCGCACGCGCGGCTACTATCTCGGCTCCAACGTTTCCTACAATCTCAAGAAGCTGGTCGAGATGGCGTTCCTCGATCACCAGCGCAGCCGCGTCGACCGGCGCTCGGTGCGTATCAAGCTGACCGAGAAGGGCCGCGAGGTGCGCGACATCGTCGACGCGCTCTATCAGAAGCACGTGCGCACCGTGGAGCAGGTGGGCGGCATCAATGCCGACGAGTTCGCCACGCTCAACAAGTCGCTGCATCGGCTCGAGCGCTTCTGGACCGATCAAATTCTCTACCGCTTGTAATTTAACCTCCTACTGGCGGAAAGACTTGCCCCGGCTGCGTCATGCGGCCGGGGCCTTGTCGTTCGTGAAAGCTCGCCTCGCGCGTAAGGGTGGCTAACCGGAATCGCGCTGGCGAGGACGACCTGACTTCGGCCGGACTATTCGGCGGGAAGCTCGGCAAGTTTTGCCCGCGCTCTTTCTTGCGACACTCGGTCGGAATTGCCGCGTGCCGGAAATTCCAGTGCTTTCTTATAGTCGGCACGGGCCTTGGCGTAATTCTTCATTTTTTCAAAGTTAAAACCGCGGTTTTGCAACGCATTAGGACTCTTCGGGTCGATGCGAAGCGCGTCGTTGTAGTCGTTCGTGGCGCGGTCGTATTGGCCGGTACTGCTATAACAGTTGCCGCGCCCAACCAATGAACCCGCACGGTTCGGATCGATCCCCAGTGCCCGTGTATAATCGGCCGTGGCCAATTCGAACTGCTTCTTGACCTCGTATTCGACCGCCCGGTTATGGTAGGCCCACGCCAAGTTACTGCTTGAAAGAGTGCCTGACGCGATGGCCCGGTCGCAGGCAGCGATCGCAACGTCGCCGGACTCAAGTTCGCAGATTTTGTAGTCCTGCGCGGTGGCAGGTTCGGCCCAGATCGCGACGCTGATCAGTAGCGCGGTGGCGAACGACGTAAAACGGATCATGAAGCCCCCAGAGAATTTTGTTTCAACCAGCAATGGTACCGCTTCGGCGGCAACGGGGGTAGCCGCGCAAATCGTCTAGCCAAACCCTAGATATTGAGGGTGCGGGTTGCCGATGGGCTAATGCTTGGCCGTTCGCGAGCGATATGGTATTGCCGGGTCCAACCCCGGATTTTCCCGTTTTCGGCGCCGGATCCGCCCCCGCGCCAGGAGATTGCAATGTCGGCGACTTCCAAACCCAATTCCACCAGCGATGTTGACTGTCTGTTCTCGGCCTCATTGGCGGAGGTTGACCCGGAAATCTCCGAGGTGGTCAGGCAAGAACTCGGCAGACAACGCGACGAGATCGAGTTGATTGCTTCGGAAAACATCGTTTCTCGGGCGGTTCTGGAGGCGCAAGGCTCGGTTCTCACGAACAAATATGCCGAAGGCCTGCCGGGCAAGCGCTACTACGGCGGTTGCCAATTCGTCGACGTGGCCGAGGAGTTGGCCATTCAACGGGTAACAAAGCTGTTCGGCTGCCGATTTGCGAATGTTCAGCCGCATTCTGGCGCTTCTGCCAACGCGGAAGTCTTCTTTGCTCTGATGCAGCCGGGCGACACCTTCATGGGGCTCAATCTCGCCGCCGGCGGTCATCTCAGTCACGGCATGGCGATCAACATGTCGGGCAAGTGGTTCAAGCCGGTCCCCTATAACGTCCGCCGTGACGACCACCGCATCGACATGGACGAGGTTGCCGAGCTCGCGCGCGAGCATAAGCCGAAGATCATCATCGCCGGCGGCTCGGCCTATCCGCGCATCATTGACTTCCGCGCTTTCCGCGCAATTTGCGACGAGGTCGGTGCGCTGCTCATGGTCGACATGGCGCACTTCGCAGGCTTGGTGGCGGGCGGGGCGCATCCGTCGCCATTCCCGCACGCGCATGTCGTGACCACGACGACGCACAAGACGCTGCGCGGCCCGCGCGGCGGCGTGATCCTCACCAATGACGAGGAACTGGCCAAGAAGCTCAATTCGGCGGTGTTCCCCGGCATGCAAGGCGGACCGCTGATGCATGTGATCGCTGCCAAGGCGGTGGCCTTCGGCGAGGCGCTGCGTCCGAGCTTCCGTACTTATGCCCGTAACGTCGTCGAAAACGCTAAGGCGCTGGCCGAAACGCTCAAGTCGCGCGGCCTCGATATCGTTTCCGGTGGCACCGACACGCACCTGATGCTGGTCGATCTGCGGCCGAAAAATCTCACCGGCAAGGTGGCGGAATTGGCGCTCGGCCGTTCGCACATCACCTGCAACAAGAACGGCATCCCGTTCGACCCGCAAAAGCCGACGGTGACCTCTGGCGTGCGGCTCGGCACGCCGGTGGGCACCACGCGCGGTTTCGGCATCGCCGAATTCCGCACAGTGGGCGACATGATTGTCGAGGTGCTCGACGTGCTGTCGCAGAAACAGGTCGAGGCGGATTCGCTGGTGGAAGCCGCGGTGCGCGAGAAAGTGAAGACATTGATTTCGCGATTTCCGATTTACCAGTAACGGTTTGGGCTAAGGGGGTCCGATGCGTTGCCCGAGTTGCGGAAGCCTCGATACGCAGGTGAAGGATTCGCGGCCGACCGAGGATTCGGCGGTGATCCGCCGCCGCCGTGTGTGTCTGACCTGCAATTTCCGCTTTACCACCTTCGAGCGCGTGCAGTTGCGCGAGCTCACCGTCATCAAGCGCAACGGCCGGCGCGTGCCGTTCGACCGCGATAAGTTGATGCGCTCGGTGCAGATCGCGCTGCGCAAGCGCGCGGTCGATCCGGAGCGCATCGAGCAGGAAGTTTCCAAGATCGTGCGCGAACTGGAGAGCCAGGGCGAGAGCGAAGTGTCGTCGGAAGCGATCGGCGAACTGGTGATGGAGCACTTGCGCGAACTCGACGATGTCGCCTATGTGCGCTTTGCCTCCGTCTACCGCAATTTCCGCGAGGCCAAGGATTTCCGCGCCGCGCTCGACGAATTGTCGAGCGACGAGGACGCCAAGCCGGCGACCGCGCGCAAATGAGCGAGCAAGCAGCGCCTATCACCGCCACGCCGGCCAGCGCGGCGAACAGCGCGGACGACGTCCGCTTCATGGCGCTGGCCTTCACACTCGGCCGGCGCGGGCTCGGCAACACCTGGCCCAATCCGGCGGTCGGCGCGGTGATCGTGAAGGACGGCGTCATCGTCGGCCGCGGCTGGACGCAAAGCGGCGGCCGTCCGCATGCCGAGGTCGAGGCGCTGCGCCACGCCACGAAGGCCGCGCAAAATACGTTAATTGGCGCCACGATGTACGTGACGCTCGAGCCGTGCTCGCATCAGGGCAAGACGCCGCCGTGCGCCGACGCCATTATCAAGGCCGGCATCGCGCGTGTGGTGTCGGCGCTGGACGACCCTAATCCCGACGTTGCCGGCAAGGGCCATGCGCGGCTGCGCGAGAAGGGCATTACGGTCGATGTGGGCCTTGGCGCCGACGAGGCGCGGCGCGTGCACGCCGGTCATATCATGCGCGTCACAAACAAACGGCCTTATGTGACGCTGAAGCTGGCGGTGTCGGCGGACGGCAAGGCCGCACTTGCGGGTCGCAGGCCGGCACCGATCACCGGCGCAGCAGCATGGACGCGCGTGTTCCAGATGCGGTCAACGAGCGACGCCATTATGGTCGGCATCGGCACGGTCTTGTCCGACAACCCGCACCTCACATGCCGCTTGCCGGGCATGTTCGAGCACTCACCGGTGCGCGTCGTGCTCGACGCAACATTGAAGCTGCCGCTGATGACCTCGGTGGTCGCAACGGTGGGCGACACGCCAACCTGGGTGTTCACCTCGAGCAAGCCTTCAGCCCTTGCCGAGGAAATCCTGCAGCAGAAGGGCTGCAAGGTATTTCGCGTCGGCGATGTCGATGGGCGGCTCGATCTTGGCGAAGTGCTGAAAGTGCTTGCCGATCAGGGTATCACCCGGCTGATGGTGGAGGGTGGGCCAAAGGTTGCCGGTGCTTTTGCGGCAGACGGCATGGTCGACGAGCTCGTGCTGCTGCGCGGCGAGAAGACGATCGGCGCCGACGGCCTTGAGCCGCTCGAAGGCATGCCGCTCGACGGTTTTACCGGGCAATTGCACGCGCGTGGTCGCGAAAAGCTCGGGCCCGATACGCTCGAAACCTTCGAGCGGGCGTGACATGTTTACCGGGATTGTCACCGACGTCGGCGAGGTGCGGTCGGTCAAGCCGCGCGCGGACAATCTGCACCGCATCACCATCTTCTGCCGCTACCCGCGCGCCGACATCGTGCAGGGCGCCTCGATTGCGTGTTCCGGCGTCTGCCTCACCGTGGTGGATACCGGCGAGGAGGAGGGGCGTACCTGGTTCGCGGTCGATGCGGCAGCCGAGACCTTGGCGCTCACAACCGTCGGCCGCTGGCGGCATGGCGGGCGTGTCAATCTCGAGCGCTCGCTGAAGCTCGGCGACGAACTGGGCGGCCATCTGGTCGCCGGTCACGTGGACGGGCTGGCGCACGTCATCGCGCGCGAGGATATGACCGAAAATGGTCCGGTCGTAATGGCGCGCTTCGCGCTGCGGGCGCCAATGGAGCTCGCGCGCTTCATCGCGCCCAAGGGTTCGGTTGCGCTCGACGGCGTCTCGCTCACGGTTAACGAAGTGGAAGGCGACACTTTCTCGGTGCTGATCATCCCGCACACGCTTGCTGTGACGACCTTCGGGGCCTTGCGCCAAGGCGACGACGTCAATCTCGAGATCGACACCATGGCCCGCTATGCGGCGCGGCTGATGGAGACGCGCTAGCCCTTGTTCGCCGCGCGCGCCCTTGCTACGACGCGGCTCAACAAGGAACTTAAGACATGGCCAAGAAGACAAGCGGCGCGAAAAAGCGCGCCACCACGCGCATGCTGATCGTGGAGGCGCGCTTTTACGAGCATATCGCCGACGCGTTGCTCGCGGGCGCCACCCGCGTGCTGGATGAGGCGGGCGCTACCTATGACCGCATCGCGGTGCCAGGCGCGCTCGAAGTTCCCGCGGCGATCCTCATGGCGGTCGACGCCGCACAGAAAAAACGCGTCCCCTATGACGGCGTGGTTGCGCTCGGCTGCGTGATCCAGGGCGAGACCTATCATTTCGAGCTGGTGTCGAATGAATCGGCGCGCGGCTTGATGGACTTGAGCATCGATCGGCAACTTGCCATCGGCAACGGCATCCTGACCGTCGATAACGAAGCGCAGGCGCTCGCCCGCTCGACCGCCGACGGCCGCAACAAGGGCGCCGGCGCCGCGCGCGCGGCGCTCGCCATGGTCGCGCTCAAACGCCAACTAGCGGGCAAATAATGGCCAAGAGCGCGCCGTTCACTGCCAAGGACGCGCGCAAAGCGAACAAGCGCGGCGCGGCGCGGCTGGCGGCGGTGCAGGCGCTCTACCAGATGGATCTCGCCGGCACCGGCTTGAACGAAATCCTCGCTGAGTTCGAGAGCCACTGGCTCGGCCGCGAAGTCGAGGGCGCGCAATATCTGCCGGCCGAGGCGGCGTTCTTCCGCGACATCGTGTCGGGCGTGGTGCGCGAGCAGCGCAGACTGGACCCGATTATTGACGAGGCGCTGGCGAAAAGCTGGCCGCTCAAGCGTATCGAGGCGGTGCTGCGCGCCGCGCTGCGCGCCGGCTGCTACGAACTCGACCATCGCCGCGACGTGCCGGCGCGCGTGGTGGTGGCGGAATATGCCGATGTGGCGGCCGCCTTTGTCGAGCGCGACGAGACCGGCATGGTCAATGCCGTGCTCGACCAACTGGCGCGTAAGTTGCGCGCGGCGGAATTCGCTTAGAACTCCCACTCCTCGTTGGGGAGAGGGTTGGGGTGAGGGGGCCTAGGATTTTCGATAGACTATAACCCCTCACCCGGATTGCTTCGCAATCCGACCTCTCCCAATGGGACAGGTGATGAGTAGGAGAGCGGCGCGGCGATGACCTCTGAGAATGACAAACTCTCGGCCGAAGACCGTCTGATCGCGCGCTTCTTCCAGCCGATCGCGACCCATCCGGGCGCGCTCGGGCTTGCCGACGATGCCGCCTTCATCAAGCCGCCGCCGGGCTGCGACCTGGTGCTCAAGACCGACGCCATCATCGGCGGCGTGCATTTCTTTGCCGAAGACGCCGCGCGCGACGTGGCGCGCAAGGCACTGCGGGTGAATCTGTCCGACCTGGCGGCCAAGGGCGCGAACCCGCTCGGTTTCCTGCTGTCGCTGGCGCTGCCGAAAGAGATCGGCGACGACTGGCTCGCCGGATTCGCGCAAGGCCTGCGCGAGGATGCCGCGCAGTACAGCTGTCCGCTGTTCGGCGGCGACACCGACCGCACGCCGGGCCCGATCACGATCTCGATCGCCATGTTCGGCAGCGTGCCGGAAGGCACCATGGTGCGGCGCGCCGGCGCCAAGCCGGGCGACCGCGTGTTCGTGAGCGGCACCATTGGCGATGCCGCGCTTGGCGTTGTGCTGCGCAAGGGCGCCGACTGGATTCTCAGCGATGCGCAGCGGCAGCATCTCTTGTCGCGCTACCTGCTGCCGCAGCCGCGCAATGCGCTGAGCGAGGTCGTGCGCAATCACGCTTCGGCGGCGATGGACGTGTCCGATGGCCTGGCCGGGGATTTCGCCAAGCTGTGCCGCGCCTCCGGCGTGGCGGCGGAGATCGAGGTCGCGCGCGTGCCGCTCTCCGACGCCGCCAGGTCGGTGATCGCGGCCGAGCCCGCCATGCTCGAGACGGCGCTCAGCGGCGGCGACGATTATGAAATCGTCTGCACGGTGCCGGCCGCCAAGGCCGAGGGTTTCCGCGCCGCGGCGCAAGCGGTGAAGGTCGCGGTGAGCGAGATCGGCGAAATCAAGGCGACCCAAAGCGCGGATCGAGGAGCCCGCTTTCTGGGTCCCGATGGCCGGGCGCTTGCGTTTAAGCACGCCTCGTTCAGCCACTTCTGAAACCGGCAATGGCCGGGCTATAGTGGGCCCGGCAGATCGATTGGAAAGACCGGGCAATAACCATGGACGACCTGACGGCGAAAAAACAGCAGGGGCAAATGCCCTCCGGAATCAGCCCGAATTTCGAGGCGTTGCACAGACGGTTCCCATCCTCGGCTTACTTGCGCAGGCAGGCGCCGCGCAACGTGCCGCGCTTCTCGTTCGAATACGGCGACACCGGCGCCGGCGCCGACGTCGGCATCCAGGACAATTGGGCGGCGTTCGACGCCATCAAGGTAGTTCCGCGCTACGGCGCCATCACCACCGTGCCGCCGACCGATGTCGAACTGTTCGGCACCCGCTACAGCGCGCCGATCGGCATCGCGCCGATGGGCGGGCCCTCGCTGGTGTGGCCGGGCGCCGATCTCCTGATGGCGAAGGCGGCGCAAAGCGCGCGCGTCCCCTACACGCTCGGCGTAGCCGGCGGCGCCACCATCGAAGAGGTCGCGAAAGTCGCGCCCGATGTGTTCTGGCTGCAGCTCTACCGCTTCTACCAGAACGATCACGCCATCGGATTCGACCTGATCAAGCGGGCGACTGCGGCGGGCGTAAAGGCGCTGGCGCTCACCATCGACGTGCCGGTGCGCACGACGCGCACACGCGAAAGCTACGCCGGGCTCGGGCGCGAATTCCGTCCCAACCTGCGCATGATCTATGAGATGGCGATCCGGCCGAAATGGCTGCTGGCGCTCTTGCGCAACGGCTATCCGCGCTTCGCCACCATTCGCCAGTATTGCAAGCCGAACGCCAGCACCAACGATGTCATCGGCTTTTCGCGGCAGAATATGGGCGGCGTCTTCTCTTGGGAAGAAGTCGCGCGCTATCGCGATCGCTGGAAAGGCCCGATGCTGGTCAAGGGCGTCCTGCATCCGGCTGACGCCGAAAAGGCCGTGTCGCTCGGCATCGAGGGTATCTGGGTGTCGAACCATGGCGGCCGGCAGATCGAGGCGCTGACGCCTTCGATCGACGTGCTGCCGGCGATCGCGGCGGCGGTTGGCCGCAAAGCGACGGTCGTGCTCGACAGCGGCATCCGCAGCGGACAGGACGTGATGCGGGCCTTAGCGCTCGGCGCCAAGGCGGCCTTTGCCGGCAAGTCGTTCCTGTGGGCGGTCGGCGCGCTCGGCGACGCGGGGCCGGGGCACCTGATCGACCTCTATATCGACGAATTACGCTCTTCGCTCGGCCAGATCGGCGCCCGCTCGCTCGACGAGGCGCGCGACGCGGTCATTCGCCATCCCGGCGCCTGGCGCTTCGACCGCAACGATCAATCCTGACCTGCGCGCCGCGCAGTGGCGATATGCTCCAATCGCCGGTAAAAGGAGAATCCTTTTCCGGGGCCTCTTGCATGTCGGCTGTCGCCGAACCCATCTTGCACGCTGCATTTGACGACCAGCTGGCGCGCCGCAACGCCATGGTGCTGGCCGTGGGGCAGGCGCTTGCCGGCGGCAACAATACTGTCATCGTTTCGACCGCCAGCATCGTCGGCGCCGTGCTCGCGCCCGACAAAGGGTTGGCGACGCTGCCGATCACCGCCATGGTGATCGGGATGTGGTTCGGCACGCTGCCGATTGGCGCGCTCGCCCGCCACTTCGGGAGACGCTTCGCGCTGCAGACCGGCTCGGTGTTCGGGATTCTGTCCGGGCTGATTTCCTATTCTGCGGTGATGAACGGTCGGTTCTGGCTGCTGCTCATCGGCACGTTTTGCGGCGGCCTTTATGCCGCCGCGCATAATTCCTACCGCTTTGCCGCCGCCGATACCGCGAGCGAGGCGTTCCGGCCCAAGGTGGTGTCCTGGGTTCTGGCCGGCGGGGTATTCGCCGCGGTGATCGGGCCGCAGCTCGTGATCTTCACCAAGGACCTGCTGTCGCCGCATATGTTCGCGGCGAGCTACCTCGGGCAATCCGCCTGCGCCGTGCTTGCCGCGCTGGTGTTGATGTTCGTGAAGATTCCGCCGCTGCCGGCCCAGCGCTACGAAAGCGCGCGGCCGCTCGGCCAGATCGTGAGCGCGCCGCGCTTCATCGTCGCGGTCGCCTGCGGAATGGCGAGCTACGCGATGATGAACATGGTGATGACCTCGGCGCCGCTCGCCATGGTCGGCTGCGGCCATTCGGTCACCGACGCCACGCTCGGCATCCAATGGCACGTGCTGGCGATGTATGCGCCGAGCTTCGTGACCGGCAGCCTGATCGCGCGCTTCGGGGTCAAGCGAATCACCGGGATCGGCCTGGGGTTGGTCGCGCTCGCCGCGGTCGCCGGCATTTCGGGTGTCACGGTGGCGCATTTCTGGAGTGCGCTGGTACTGCTCGGCGTCGGCTGGAATCTCGCCTTCATCGGCGCCACCACCATGGTAACCCAGTGCCATCGGTCCGAGGAACGCAACAAGGTGCAGGCGTTCAACGACTTTCTGATCTTCGGTAGTATGGCGGTAAGCTCGTTCTCGTCCGGCCAGATGTTGGAATATCTCGGCTGGCAGGCGATCAACGAGGTGGTTTTCCCGACCATCTTCGTGGTGGGCGCCATGTTGGCCTGGCTGGCCGCGCGCACGCGAATGGCTCCGATCTGAGTCGTCCCCAGGCGTAAAATTACGTGAAATGCCGGATGTTTTCCGCGTTGCGTTGCGAAGGCCTTTTTGGCTATATCCACGCGCTTCCCGGTCGGGGTGAAGCGCCCTTAAAGCGGCCATCCTCGACGCTCCTGGCGCCGGCGGGAGCGTTTCTCACGCCTGCCCATTTTCAATCGAGGTTGGAACCACCATGAACACATTGTGGGTGATCGTCGGCTGTGGCGTGCTCGCGATCGTATACGGCATCTGGGCCACCATGTCGGTGATCGGCGCCGACGCCGGCAGCGCCAAGATGCAGGAAATTTCCGCCGCCGTGCGCGAAGGCGCGCAGGCCTATCTCAAGCGTCAATACACCACCATCGGCATTGTCGGCGTGGTGATCCTGCTGATCATCGGTTTCACGCTCGGCTGGCTGGTCGCGATCGGCTTTGCGGTCGGCGCCGTCCTGTCCGGTTTGACCGGCTTCATCGGCATGAACGTGTCGGTGCGCGCCAATGTGCGGGTGGCGCAAGCCGCCACCAAGTCGCTGGCCGGCGGTCTCGAACTGGCGTTCAAGTCGGGCGCCATCACCGGCATGCTGGTCGCGGGCCTGGCGCTGCTCGGCGTCACGCTCTATTTCGGTTTCCTCACCGGTACGTTGCACATGGCTCCGAACGACCGCACCGTCATCGATGCGATCGTTGCGCTCGGCTTCGGCGCATCGCTGATCTCGATCTTCGCCCGTCTTGGCGGCGGCATCTTCACCAAGGGCGCCGACGTCGGCGGCGATCTGGTCGGCAAGGTGGAAGCCGGCATTCCAGAAGACGATCCGCGCAACCCGGCGACCATCGCCGACAACGTGGGTGACAATGTCGGCGACTGCGCCGGCATGGCCGCCGACCTGTTCGAGACCTACGCGGTGACCATCGTGGCCACCATGGTGTTGGCCTCGATCTTCTTCGCCGGCACGCCGGTGCTCTTGAACATGATGATCTATCCGCTTGGCATCGGCGGCATCTGCATCATCACCTCGATCGTCGGCACGTTCTTCGTGCGGCTGCCTGCCAACCAGTCGATCATGGGCGCGCTCTACCGCGGCTTCATCGCCTCGGCGGTGCTTTCGCTCGGCGCCATCTGGTACATCACCTATCGCCTGGTCGGTTTCGGGGCGATCCCCGGCGTGCCCTTCACCGGTACGGCGCTGTTCATCTGCGCGGTCGTCGGCCTGGTGGTGACCGGGCTCATCATCTGGATCACCGAATACTACACCGGCACCCATTTCCGTCCGGTCCAATCGATCGCGGCGTCCTCGGTGACCGGCCACGGCACCAACATCATCCAAGGCCTGGCGATCTCGCTGGAAGCCACCGCGCTGCCGGCGCTCGTGATCATCGCCGGCATCCTGGTGTCCTATGGGCAAGCCCAGCTGTTCGGTATCGCGATCGCGGTGACCGCGATGCTGGCACTCGCCGGCATGGTGGTGGCGCTCGATGCTTTCGGTCCAGTCACCGACAATGCCGGCGGCATTGCCGAAATGGCCGGGTTGCCGAAGGAAGTGCGCAAGGCCACCGACGCGCTCGACGCGGTCGGCAACACCACCAAGGCGATCACCAAGGGCTATGCCATCGGCTCGGCCGGACTCGGTGCGCTCGTGCTGTTTGCGGCCTATAATCAGGATCTGGTGTTCTTCACCAAGAGCGCCGCGACGCATCCTTACTTCCAGGGCCTGCAGCTCGATTTCTCGCTCAACAATCCCTACGTGGTGGCGGGCCTGCTGTTCGGCGGCCTGTTGCCCTATCTGTTCGGCTCCATGGGCATGACCGCGGTCGGCCGTGCGGCCGGCGCGATCGTCGAGGAAGTGCGCCGTCAGTTCCGCGAGAACCCGGGCATCATGAAGGGCACCAGCAAGCCCGACTATGGCCGTGCGGTCGACATGCTCACCAAGGCCGCGATCAAGGAAATGATCATTCCTTCGCTCCTGCCGGTGCTGTCGCCGATCGTCTGCTATTTCGCGATCTATCTGATCGCGGGCGGCGGCGCGGCCGGCAAATCGGCCGGCTTCTCGGCAGTCGGCGCCATGCTGCTCGGCGTCATCGTCAACGGCCTGTTCGTCGCCATCTCGATGACCTCGGGCGGCGGTGCCTGGGACAATGCCAAGAAATACATCGAGGACGGCAACTACGGCGGCAAGGGTTCCGACGCGCACAAGGCGGCGGTGACCGGCGATACCGTCGGCGACCCCTATAAGGACACGGCGGGGCCCGCGGTGAACCCGATGATCAAGATCACCAACATCGTGGCGCTGCTGCTGTTGGCGGTTCTGGCGCATTAGCCACGAACCGAGTCTGGAATAGAAAATATGACCCCTGCGGCCTGCCGCCGCAGGGGTTTTCTTCTGTGCCACTGTGCTAATTACGCAACAGCCGCCTGTAAAAATCGTTTCGAAGACCCAAGATGAAGGGATAAACCGCGCACCCCCTTATTTCGGTTCCCGGCATGCGGGTAAATTTTGCAACTCTGCCGGGCTGCTATGGGGGCGACCGTGGCGACAGGGCTTGCGGCCAACCGCATTCGCGTTCTTGCGCTTTTCCTTTGCGCAGTCGTGTCGTTCGCACTCGCGAACACCCGAATTGGTCGGTTTTTCGGTTTGGCGAGGAGATTCTGCGCAGCACTCGCCTTTGCCATCCCAATCAGCGTTGCTCTGACCCCGCTGGTCGCGCAGCCAGCCGCGGCACAAGTTATCCTGTCGGCCGCTAAGGCGCATGTCGGTAATGCCACCCAAGGGCAGACCGGATTCCAATTTACGATCAGTGTGACGAACAATGGATCTAGTCCGACCTCGGGCGTGACGACCGTCACCGATACGTTGCCTTCAGGTATGACGCCGATCTCCGGCTCTGGCTCGGGATGGGGTTGCGTTATCGTGGCTCAGACCGTGACTTGCACTTCATCGACTTTTGTGGCGGGGGCCGGCGGCGCGTTTCCAGTGCTTACACTGTCGGTGGATGTGGCCAGCAATGCGGCGGCATCGCTGTCGAACACTGCGACTGTGTCGGGCGGCGGCGACCTCAATTCACACAGCAGTAATACGGATACCGTGATGGTTGCAGCGGCGATATCGCCGCCGAGCATCGTCAAGTCCTTCAGTCCGTCGACCATCCTGGTCAACGACACCACCAGCCTGACCTTCACGATCAGCAATCCCAATGCCTCTACGGCGCTGACCGGCGTCGCGTTCACCGACACCCTGCCGGCAGGGGTGACGGGTCCCAATGCCACCGTCACCGTTTGCGGTGGCACGCTCACGGCGACGGCCGGCTCAATTGTGTTGTCCGGCGGCACCATCAATGCAAACCAGCAATGTGTGGTCTCGGTCCCGGTGACCGGAACGACGACGGGCGCCAAAACCAACAGCACCACCGTCACGTCGACCAATGGGGGCACCGGCAACACCACGACCGCTCAGCTCACAGTCAACAGCCCATCGCCGCCCAGCATCGTCAAGGCCTTCAGTCCGTCGACAATCACGGTTGGGGCCACCACCAGCCTGACCTTCACGATCAGCAATCCCAATGCCTCGACGGCGCTGACCGGCGTCGCGTTCACCGATACCCTGCCGGCAGGGGTGACGGGTCCCAATGCCACCGTCACCGTTTGCGGTGGCACGCTCACGGCGACGGCCGGCTCAATTGTGTTGTCCGGCGGCACCATCAATGCAAACCAGCAA